>CAXBCI010000006.1:0-138271 GCA_963974065.1 uncultured Hyphomicrobiales bacterium
AAGCAGATAGGCTTGTGTGATGGTAAAGGAATGATCTTCCAGTGTTGCACCCAGAACGACATCGCCAGCGACAGGTCCGTCATTGACCGCTGTGATATCCAGAATGGCTGTTGCATCATCAGTTGTGGTGCCATCAGACACGGTAAAGGCAAACGGCACATCATTCGCATTGAGATCGGCGACTGGCGCAAACGTCCAGGTTCCATTGAGATTATCGGTGAGGGTACCGTAGTCAGCGGAGACGGATACCGATGTGACGCTGAGCGTGTCGCCATCGATGTCAGAAGAACTGGCGAGCAGGTCAGCTTCGGTGATCGTGAAGGACGTATCTTCCTGGGTAGCGCCCAGATCGACATCACCGGCGACAGGGCCATCATTGACCGCCGTGATATCCAACACCGCCGTGGCGTTATCGGTTGTTGTGCCATCTGACACAGTAAATGCAAACGGCACATCATTGGCGTTGAGATCGGCGACTGGCGCAAAGGTCCAGGTGCCATCGAGATTGTCAGTGAGGGTGCCATAGTCAGCTGAGACAGTGACGGATGTCACGGACAGAGTGTCGCCGTCAACGTCCGTAGAGCTGGCCAGCAGATCAGCTTCGGTGATCGTGAAGGACGTATCTTCCTGAGTGGCACCCAGATCGACATCACCAGCGACAGGACCATCATTGACTGCTGTGATATCCAGAATGGCTGTTGCATCATCAGTTGTGGTGCCATCTGAGACGGTAAAGGCAAATGGCACATCATCGGCATTGAGATTGGCCACTGGAGTAAAGGTCCAGGTGCCATCGAGATTGTCGATCAGCGCACCGAAATCGGATGAGACCGTGACGGATGTTACCGACAGAGTATCGCCATCGATATCGGTCGCATTTGCCAGAAGATCAGCTTGGGTAATGATAAAGCTGATGTCTTCCCGTGTTGCACCGAGATCGGCATCGCCAGCCACAGGTCCGTCATTGACCGCTGTGATATCCAGTATGGCCGTTGCATCGTCGGTTGTGGTGCCATCGGAGACGGTAAACGCAAATGGCACATCGTCAGCGTTGAGATCAGCTACCGGCGTAAACGTCCAGGTGCCATCGAGATTATCGATGAGCAAACCGTAGTCGGCCGCTACAGATACCGATGTGACACTGAGTGAGTCGCCATCAATGTCAGATGCGTTTGCCAGAAGATCAGCTTGGGTAATGATAAAGCTGATGTCTTCCAGTGTTGCACCGAGATCGACGTCGCCGGCCACAGGGCCATCATTGACTGCAGTGATATCCAGTATGGCCGTTGCGTCATCCGTTGTGGTGCCATCGGAGACGGTAAATGCAAATGGCACATCATCGGCATTGAGATCGGCAACTGGAGAAAAGGTCCAGGTGCCATCGAGATTATCGATCAGCGCACCGTAATCGGATGAGACAGTGACGGATGTCACTGACAGCGTATCGCCATCAATATCAGAAGAACTGGCCAAGAGGTCAGCTTCCGTAATGACAAAGCTGGTATCTTCCAGTGTTGCGCCGAGATCGACATCACCGGCCACAGGTCCGTCATTGACCGCTGTGATGTCCAGAATGGCCGTTGCATCATCAGTTGTGGTGCCATCGGAGACGGTAAACGCAAATGGCACATCGTCAGCGTTGAGATCGGCCACTGGCGCAAAGGTCCAGGTGCCGTCCAGATTATCGGTCAGGGTACCGTAGTCGGCCGACACAGATACCGATGTGACACTGAGTGAGTCGCCATCAATGTCAGAGGCGTTTGCCAGAAGATTAGCTTCGGTAATGACAAAGCTGATGTCTTCCAGTGTTGCCTCGAGATCGACATCACCGGCCACAGGACCGTCATTGACCGCCGTGATATCCAGAATGGCTGTGGCGTTATCGGTTGTCGTGCCATCGGAAATGGTAAAGGCAAATGGCACATCATTGGCGTTGAGATCGACCACCGGCGCAAAGGTCCAAGTACCGTCGAGATTATCGGTGAGTGTGCCGTAGTCGGCCGCTACAGATACCGATGTGACACTGAGTGAGTCGCCATCGATATCGGTCGCATTTGCCAGAAGGTCAGCTTCGGTGATGACAAAGCTGATGTCTTCCCGTGTTGCACCGAGATCGACATCACCGGCCACGGGACCGTCATTGACCGCTGTGATATCCAGAATGGCCGTTGCATCGTCGGTTGTGGTGCCATCGGAGACGGTAAACGCAAATGGCACATCGTCAGCGTTGAGATCAGCTACCGGCGTAAACGTCCAGGTGCCATCGAGATTATCGATGAGCAAACCGTAGTCGGCCGCTACAGATACCGATGTGACACTGAGTGAGTCGCCATCAATGTCAGATGCGTTTGCCAGAAGATCAGCTTCGGTAATCGTGAACGAGTTGTCTTCCTGGGTTGCGCCCAGATCCACATCACCGGCCACAGGAGCATCATTGACCGGCGTAACGTTGATAATTCCGCTGCCGGGGATGGAGGTCTCACCGTCACTGACAAGAAAGGTCAGATCAATTAGCCCGTTGAAATCGGCGTCCGGCGTAAAAGTCCATGTTCCGTCCAGATTGTCGACAACTGTGCCGCCGCTGACCGAGAGGGTTCCGGCGGTCAGCGCATCTCCGTCTGCATCCTTGAAATTCGCAAGCAGCATGTCCTGTGTAATCAGCCTCGACGTATCTTCCGCCGTGCTGGTTGCAAACAGGTCCAACTCGACCGGTGCCCTGTTGGGAGCGTCATCGCTAACCGGGCTGGCGACTGAACTGCTGCCAGCCGATGCCGATGAAGCGGCCAGGTTGAACGATTGCGGTTCCAGAGGATTTGCTGAAAAGTCTGCGTCTGGAGCAGCAGGGTTGATACCTGTGCCAGGAAAAACTGCTGCCTCATCGGATGCAATTCCGTTCCTGACTATGCTTTCCGGTGCAAAGGACACGGTGTTCTGATTGGTTGCATCAGCGGAAGTGGAGCCGTCTTCCTGATCGGGTAATGCAGCCAGCGCCTGATCGTCAAAGGCGACAGGCGTGAAAATCGTCGTCGAATCCGATAGGCTGTCGGGCAGAAATGCTTCGTGACCGTTGCCCACATTCTCATTTCCGAAATCAACCGGGCTGTCTTTCAAAATGAAGTCATGTGCATCATCGCTCAGACGGTTAGTTCCCTGGCCGCTGGATGCTGCTGCGCCTTCCTTGGCAGGGGACAGCGGTTTCGACGATTTGGAATCTAATTTGCTCATGCTTTGCTCCGAGTGCCGCAACAGAAGTGCGGTTTGTCTTTAGCTTAGAGAGCGTTGACCCATAATGGCGTGTTAATGGGCACGTTAGAATCCAACGCAGGCGCGGATTTACGGGAGAATTCTGCCAACTTGGTAACCAAAACCTTTTCACAAATTGCGATAGTTTCACGCTTCCTTAAGGTTAAAATGCGCAGAATTGGCGTGTCATGAAACGGCGCTCCCGCTGAAAACTGTGGCGCATTTGTATTGAGTAAAGCAGCAGGTATGGCGAGGTCAGAGACTAATCCGGGGTCATCTTCCGTCTTGTGGTCGGCGCGGATTGATAAATTCGGGCTCGCCGCAGGACGGTATCTTCGCGTCAGCCCCGCAGTGGCTCTGATTTCGACTGTGATCAATATCCTCGGCATGATGCTGCCATTATCAATTTTGATTGTTTATGATCGTATTATCCCGAACGCATCATACGAATCCCTTTTGCTGCTTGTTCTGTTGCTGATCGGTTTTGCTGTCATCGAAGCGGGATTGCGGGTTTGCCGGGCCTATATGCTGGGGTGGTCGGCTGCGAAATTTGAATTGCGGACAACACTTCAGGCGCTGAACAGGATTCTGACCGCAGATTATTCGTCTCTGACTTCTGTACCGCCTGTCCGTCAGGCGGAGCGGTTGAAGGCCGTTACGCGCTACGCCGACTTCATGGGCAGCCAGTCCAGACTTGCGATAATTGACTTGCCCTATGTTGCTCTGTTCATCACTGTGTTGGCACTGATCGGCGGCTGGCTGGCGCTGGTGCCAATTGTGGTCATAGGCATTTTTTCTGTTGTTATTGTGCTTCTATCCGCTCGCTTCCGCCAGGTTCTGGAAGAGCGCAAACTTCAGGACACCAAGATTTACGATTTTATTGCTGAAGTGCTTGGCGGCATCAACACCATCAAGGGTGCCGCGATGGAATCACAGATGTTGCGACGGTTTGAACGTTTGCAACGTATCGGCAGCACAACCGATTTCCGGTCAGTCGAGGTCGCTGCGCACAGTCAGACTCTGATGGGATTGTTTGGCAATGTCACGATAATTTCAATGGTTACGACGGGAGGTTGGCTGGCGGCCACTAGCGACCTTTCGGTCGGCACGCTTGCTGCTTGTACCATGCTTGCGGGGCGCACCATTCAACCGGTCGTCCGTGTGGCGGGCATCTGGAACGAACTGCAGAGAACCGCTATCGCCTTGCAGGATATCAAGGAGCTTTTCTCAGGTACTGTTTCTGCCGATTTGCCTGTGCCAGATCCGGCATCGGACATGCGTGAACTTTCCGAGCCACTGCGATTGGAAGTCCGTGAGCTGGTGGTGGAACGCGGCGGCCGTGTGCTGATTGAAAACATCAATTTTGCACTGCAACCCGGCTGTTTCATGGGGATTGAAGGTCCTGACGGCGAGGGAAAATCTACGTTCATGCGTGTTCTCAGCGGAGATGTACGGGCAAAATCCGGCACAGTGCTTATCAATGGCAGTCCAATGGGTGAAGGCGGCCACCATGCACACCGCATAGCTTTTGCAAGTACAGGGCAGGGACTGTTCAACGGAACGATCCTCGACAATCTTACCCTGTTCGGCGAAGGAGCATCAATCGAGGATGTCTGTTGGGCGGTCGATCTTCTGGGAATACGGGCGTCGATTGATGCCTTGCCACTTGGGTTCGACACGCCTGTCGGCAACACGGCCGCAATGGCTCTGGCCAGCGGTTTCATGCAACGACTCATTCTGGCGCGCGCTTTGGCGCAGCGGCCTGGTCTGCTTGTTCTGGATGAGCCTCAGGTGTTTCTGGACAATGAAGCGGATCGTGACGTGCTGTCAGGCCTGAAACAACTTATGGGCAGCATGACTGTTGTGCTGGCGACAAATCGTCCGTCCTATCTGCGGCTCGTGGACATCCATTTCAAGATTCAGGACGGTCAGCTGATTGCAGGTCAAACTGCGCCGGCCACTCCAACTGCAAAGCGAATGGGGTCGGTGGCATGAATACGAAACCCGTCTCGCATTTGTCCGACGGTAAAAATGGCAATGCCAGCAGTGGCAAAAATCCGGTACACGAAAATCTGGCGGCACTTGGCAACGAATTTGCAGCACACAGCCATCCGAACGCCAATCTGTTTACACCAAAGGAGCATCGTTGGGAGGGCTGTCTGAGAAAGCTTCTGGACGCCAGAAATTGGCCTGGTACAGAGCGCAGAATCATCGAGGCCAGTCCTCACCTGCTGGAAATAGCGGATCTCGATGAAATGCGGGCCGTGTTGTCTCGCCTGGATTTTGAAACGGCGCTGCACCGGATTTCACTCCACAATCTGGATCCCAATGCACTGCCATGCATTGCAGTCATCGACGATTTGCCATTCGTTCTGCTGCGCTTCATCGATGCAAGCCTCCTTGAAGTGTTGGACGGAGAGCGGCCTGAACCGCACATCATCCAAGCGAAAAAGGCACCTATTGAAGTTTGTTTTGTTGAGCCGGCCCGCACCAATGTGTCCCCACCCGGGCGTCAGGAAAATTGGTTCCGCCGGGCAATGTACCAATTTCTGAAACCGATCCTCGGTGTGTTCATTCTGACCTTGTTCGCCAATATTCTGTCGCTGGCCACGCCGATTTATGTGATGTCGGTCTATGACAGGGTCGTCGGTGCCAAGGCGACCGAAACACTGTTCTCTTTTCTGGCGATTATCGTTTTGACGATCAGCTTTGAAATGTTCCTACGGCATAGGCGCGCCAATCTGATTGCTTATGTCGGAGCACGGTTCCACAATATTTTGAGCAATCATGCCCTCAAGCAGATTTTGGGGCTACCAGTTCCAATGCTGGAAAATTCCAGCGTATCGGCTCAGCTGACCCGTTTCCGGCAGTTTGAAACCATCAGGTCCTTTTTTACCGGACATATCGTCTCAGCGGTTCTTGATTTGCCATTCATGGTGATTTTTCTGGCACTGGTTTTCTGGATCGGTGGCGCGCTCGGTTACGTTCCGCTGGCGCTGACCGTGATCTTTATTTGTATCGCGGTCTTCTCTGTCCCCAAAACCCGCAATAATGTGGCAGAGGGCGGTCGCGCCAGCGCCCGCTCGAGCAGTTTCATCGATGAAACACTGGAAAAGATTTCGGCGATCAGACAACTTCAAGCGGAAACGCTTTGGCATAACCGCTTCACCGGTTTCGTCAGTGACGATACGATTTTAAGATTTAAGGCGCGGTTTTTCGACGGCACCATGCAAACCCTGTCCCAGGGCCTGGTCTCTATTGCCGGTGTTGCGACTCTGGGTCTGGGTGCGCTTCAGGTTATCGCCGGAGAGTTATCCATCGGCGCGTTGATTGCCATTATGATGGTTGTCTGGCGTATTTTATCTCCAATTCAGACCATTTTTCTCTCCTTGAACAGAATGTCGCAATTTCGTGAAACCGTCCATCAGATCAATGCGCTGATGCGCCTGCCGGTGGAACGCAAGGTTGCGGTCCGCAATCGTCTGCATGCGCCTCTGACAGGCGGGCTCTCCTTTCAGGGGGTGAGTTTTCGCTACCCAGGTGCAGCTGAACCGGCCATCAGAAATCTTACTCTGGAAATTGGACCGGGTGAGCTTGTCTGCATTTCCGGGAGCACCGGAGCCGGCAAAACCACATTGTCAAAACTGCTGGCTGGCTTTTATCAGCCTCAAGCGGGAGTGATCTTGCTGGATGGTCTTAATCTGCGGCAACTGGATGTCGGAGAAATACGGACCGGAATGGGCTACGTTCCCCAGACTCCCCAATTGTTTTATGGCTCTCTGCGGCAAAATCTGACGCTGGCAATGCCTGAAGCGGATGATGGTCGGCTGACCACGGCACTCCTGGATGCCGGAATTGATATTGAAGGCCCTGAATTTCCCAGAGGACTGGATACAATTATCCGCGATGGCGGTGCCTATCTCAGCGATGGCTTGCGCATGGAACTTTGCATGGCGCGGGCTTATCTGAAGCGCAGTTGTCTTTATGTGCTTGATGATCCGGGTGCCTATCTCGATTTCGATGGGGATGCATACCTGATCCGCCATCTGAACCGTCTGCGAGGCAAGGCAACAGTCATCCTGATCTCCAGCCGGCCGGGACTGATGCGAGCCTGCGACCGTTTAATCCATCTGCACAAGGGCGCAGTGGTGGCCGATGGCCCCCCGGAAGATGTCCTGAAAGTGGTCGCATGACGCAGTCGCCCACCAACCAACATTCATTAGGATTCCGCGATGCCTGACAAGGGAAACAACTGGGCTGCCGACCCCAAGCGGCTCACCTCACCGCTGGAGATCGAGGGCGAACGCTGGAACGGTCTGTTTCGCAGTTTCGCCGTAGCTCTGTCGCTGTTTGTGCTCAGCCTTATTTTGCTCTCGGCCGTCGCGCCAATTAATGAGGTCGCTGTCACCAGCGGTCAGATCACTTCAACCCAACCTCCATCTGCAATTCAGCATGAAGAGGGCGGCGTCGTGGACAGCATATTTGTCAGCCCCGGCAGTAAGGTCAGGAAGGGTGAGATAATTATTCAATTGCGGGAATTTCAGAACGAACGTCAACAGGGCCAGCTTGATGTTCGCATTTCGAATGCCGAACTGACAATCACGCGCCTTGAGGGATTGATAAACGGCTCCGAACCGGTGTTTCCCGATGCTGATCCGAGCTTGCTCATACGCCAGGAACTGTCGTTTTTCCAGGAACGCCGGGCGGTGCGAAAAAACGAGGAAGTTCTTGCCGCACAAATGGCACAGCGTAAAGCGGAACTGACGTCTGCCGAAAACCAGATGAACAGTCTGGAAAAAGAGAATCTGAATAATGCGGCCCTTGTTGAAATGAGGCGGAACCTTGCAGCAGAAGGCTATGGCACGCGTCGGTCACTGCTTGAAGCTGAGGCTGAACTGGCAAAAACCGAAGGCCAGATTGCCCGCGCCCTTGGCCAGATTGATATGTCCGGCAAGGCCCTGCAGGAAGCGCAAGTGACTGCCGAACAGCTTGAGACGGAAAACAAGGCCAAATGGTCTGCTGAACTCAGCACAGTGGCAGCGGAGCTGGAAGACCTGCTGGAACAATCCAGACAACAACGCGACAGATTCGACCGGCTCGCAATTCGGGCACCGTTTGACGGCTGGATCCAGAACCTGTTGCCGAAGGCTGCGGGAGAAGTCGTGCGGGCTGGTGAGCAGATCGGAGAGATTGTCCCGCAAAACAGCCTGCTTTATGCAACAGTCCGGCTGAAACCGAAAGATGTCGCGTCGGTGTCCCTGCATGACCGGGCTCTGGTCACCCTGACTGCTTTTGATCCGGACACTTTTGGTGAAGTTCAGGGCGTTGTTTCAAAAATTTCACCGACCACCGCTTCAGATGATGACGGCAATGTTTACTACCAGGTGGATGTCGATTTGCAGAGTGTTGAAGGCACACGAACAGCAGATTTATCGCTGCTGCGTCCAGGTATGGAACTACAGGCCCGGATTCAGACCGAAAAACGGACAATGCTGCGCTATTTCCTGCGTCCGGTCTATCGCTCGCTGGAGATCGCCTTTTCAGAAAGTTAAGCGAAAATTAAGCATGAAACACGATGATGCGGCAGGATTAAAGCGCTCACCGTCAGGTATTTATGTCAGCCCCTTCACGCGCCGGATATTGGTGTTCGCACCAACAATTATTGATGTGCGGGCTTTCACTCGTCTGTGTTGTCTCATTGATGCGGCCAGTACAGGCAGATGAGATCAGTGGCATTATGTCGCAGGCATTGGATAACAGCGCGCAGATAGATGCATTTGGCGCACGGGAAGATGGTGCAGCAGCGGCGGTTGATGAAGCCAGAGCTGCATTTCTTCCCTCTCTTGCAGCCAAATTTTCATATGGCAGCAGCAATTCCCGCACACGTGGCGGCGGCCCCAGTACCGATCGCTCGGCAAATTCCTATTCCTACGGACTTTCCGCGACGCTTCCGGTGTTTCGTGGCGGACAATATGTCCATGGCCTGAAATCGGCAAAGTTTGAGGCGAAAGCGGTCACGCTGGAACGCGTTGACAAGGAACAGGAGATTTCTCTGGAGGCTGTTGATGCCTATCTCAGTGTCATTCGTGATCGTCAGATCATGGCTCTGCGACAACAGAACCTGCAGAATCTGCAGGCCATTCGAAACAGCCAGGAGGTACGCTTCCGGCTTGGCGAAGCCACGCGCACGGACATTGCGTTGGCGCGGATGCAACTGGAATCATCACGAGCGGAAAGCCGCCGCGCTCAAGGTCAGCTGCGTAACAGCGAACTGTCATATGAGCGGCTGACCGGCAGCCGGGCAGCATCGCTGATGTCTCCTGAACCTGTTGGTCATCTGATGCCGGCGTCAGCGGCGGAAGTGCGGGAACGTGCCGCGCGCAAGAACCCGAAAGTCAAGATCGCACAGGCCCGCTCCGATGCAGCCCGTCTGGCTGCAAAGGCAAAGTTCGGTGAGGCTTTGCCCAGCATCGACCTTGTCGCCAGTTATGATTGGGAACATGATCAGTTCAATGGCACGGATCTGGAAGAGACCGGCTACATTGGCGTATCGGTTTCAGTTCCGTTGTTTGCCCCCCAGACCTATGCGGGCATTCGCAAGAGCAAGGCGCTCAGTCGGCAACGGGCCTTTGAAGCGCAGGATGCGGCGATTGGCGTTCAGTTTGCGGCTGATATGGCATGGGGTGATTATCTGACCGCAAAAGAGCGCCTGCAATCTCTGCAAACGCGCAGGAAAGCGGCACTGGAAGCGGAGTTCGGCATTCGCAGGGAATTTGACGCCGGTGCCAGGGATGTGCCCGATCTGCTCGATGCCCGTGACCGCGTGGTCAGCGCGGAAATTGATCTGGCCATTGCCAATTATGAACGTTTCTATGCTGCCTATGTGTTGCTCGCCACCATTGGCGAGTTGAGAACCCAGGAAACCGCGTATCTGCAATAGCGCGTTGTGCGCCTGACGATCCCAAAACATACTCTAATTATTATAACCGCGGCCTTCTGCGGAGCGGGCAAGTTTTTTGCCAAGCTGCGCTTCGCGCAGAACGGTATACAGTGAAGCAGCGATGATGATGCCGGCCCCGATAAATGTCTCGGTCGTGGGCCATTCACTGAAAAACATGGCACCGAACAGCGTTGCATATAGCAGCCTTGTATAATCCAGCGAAGCAATTGCTGTCGCTTCTCCCACGCGGAACGCCCGAATGTTGAACCATTGGCCCAGCAGGGATGTCAGCCCAACCAGCAGCAGCATCACCCATTCCTCTGCGGTTGGTGTTTTCCAGTAATACAGTGCCGGCGGCAGCACCAGAATTCCGATAAATATGGCCTGGTAGGACAGAATCGTAATGGGTCGTTCAAAACGTGACAGATAGCGCAGAATGATCATCACCATACCCGCGGCGGCTGCCCCGACGACTGCGGCCATGGCCCAGCCATTGAGGCCGTCAGAATCCGGGCGGATCATGATCAAAATTCCGACAAAGCCGACCAGAGCTGCCGACCATCGGCGCACACCGACTTTTTCTTTCAATATCCAAATGGCAAACAGCGTGACAAAGAACGTTTTGGCAAAGCTGATGGCCGTTGCTTGCGCCAGGGGAATGTGAATGACCGCCGAAAATCCGGTCAGCATGGCAATCAGCGCCAGAAACACCCGGGCCATGTGAATGTGAAAGTGGTTGGTTTTCAAAATCAATGGAAATCCGCTGATAAGGATCGGCATGACCGTAAGCAACATCACCATTTGGCGAACAAAAAGAATCTGGGTAATATGAATACGTTGCCCCAGATCTTTGATGAAGACGACGCCGATTGAGAAAAACAGCGCGGCCAGCAAAATCCAGATCGCGCCCCTTACATTGCCGGGTTTCGACAACCACCAATTGCCGAAAGGCTGCCCCCACTGTTTTACTTTTCCCGACAATCTGGCGGCCATTCGCGGGCTGTTGGGCATCTCAGATCATTCCCTAGTGGAGGTAAAGTCAGAATAGACAGGACTGCATGAAGTGCCTAGGGTCTGAACTCAAAGGCTACACCAACACAAGCGGCCTGACCGCCCCACCAGACATGAGACGGAATCAGATATGAATCAGTTGGCACCAGTGAAATTCGGCACCGGTGCGGCCGTGCGCCGCAAGGAAGATGATGCCCTCATTCAGGGGAAAGGCGCCTATACGAGTGATTTCACACCGCAAGGATGCCTGTATGGCTACATTGTCAGGTCTGCCATGGCACATGCAAGGATTAGCATTGCCGGCAAGGAGCAGGCAAGAGGGTGCCAGGGTGTTAAGCTGGTCTGGACTGCTGCTGATGTTGAGGATCTCGGATCCTTGCCGTGTAAAGAGCTGAGACGCCAGCCGGATGGTACAATGCCCATAGCGACCGAGCATGCGGTTCTGGCGAAACAGATTGTCCGGCATGTCGGAGACGCGGTTGCTTTCATCGTTGCCGAAACACTCGACCAAGCCCAGGCTGCAGCCGAATTACTGGATATTGATTACGATCCGCTGGATGTGATTGTGGACACCGCTGCTGCTCTTGATGAGGACGCAGCGCTGGTCTGGCCGGAACTTGGATCCAATATGGCCAATATCTACCATCGCGGCGACACGGAAAAAACCGGATCCGCCTTTGCGGCCGCCGATAAAATCGCCAGGCTGGATATCATAAACAACCGCCTTGTCTGCAACTATATAGAGACGCGCGCCTGCCTGTCTGAATATGATACCGGCAGCGGCCGCTTCACGGTAACTCTGGGCACCCAGGGTGGCCACGGCATGCGCGATATTATTTGCGAAGATATTCTCAAGATAGATCCGGCCCGCATGCGGGTCATTACTCCGGATGTGGGCGGGGGATTTGGCCCCAAGGCCTTTGTTTATCAGGAATATCCGCTGGTCATAAAAGCCAGTGAAGTGCTGGCCGCACCCGTCAAGTGGGTATGTGATCGCTCAGAGCATTTTATTCAGGATGCCCATGGCCGGGACAATGTTCTGACCGCCGAACTGGCAATGGATGCCGACGGGCGGTTTCTTGCCATGCGCGTCGATCTGACAGCAAATATGGGGGCCTATCTGTCGCAATATGCACCGTTCATTCCATATCTTGGACTTACCATGGCGACGGGTTGCTATGATATTCCGGTGATGGATTACACAGTGAGATGCGTTTACACAAACACGGTTCCTGTGGACGCCTATCGGGGGGCGGGCAGGCCGGAAGCAGCCTATCATATTGAACGTCTGGTGAATGAAGCCGCGCGGGTTGCCGGGCTTGATCCGGCAGAAATCCGGCGGCGCAATTTTGTCCGGCCGGAGCAGATGCCGTATCACACTCCGGGTGGCCGGATGTATGATACCGGCGATTTTGCCGGTCAGATGCAAACAGCCCTGGACAATGCCGATATCGCCGGCTTTGAGGCGCGCCGCGCGCTGAGTGCGGCCAACGGCAAATATCGCGGGTTTGGATTTGCCACTTATGTGGAAGCCTGTGCCTTCGCCGGGTCGGAAGAGGCTCGCATTGAATTGAACGATGATGGCAGCGTCACTTTGCTGATCGGCACCCAGTCAAACGGGCAGGGCCATCAGACGGCTTATGCGCAATTTATCGCCGGGCATCTCGGTCTGGATTACGACCGGATCAATGTGGTCCAGGGAGATACCGACCGGGTCCGCAAGGGCGATGGTACTGGTGGCTCCCGGTCGATCCCGCTGGGGGCAGTATCGGTGGAATGGGCGGCAAAGTCTCTTGCCGAAAAGATCAAGGAAAAAGCCTCTGACGAGTTGGAAGCGGCACCTCGCGATCTGGAACTGAGCGAGGGTGTTGTCAGAGTGGTCGGCACGGACCGGCAGATCAGCCTTGCAGAAATCGCCCGGAAAAGCAGTGAGAAAAGTGGAGAGCAGCTTTTCGCTCTGGAAGAATTCAAGCAGAACGAGGCGACCTATCCCAATGGCACGCACGCGGTGGAATTGGAAATTGATCCGCAGACCGGAGTGACGACACTGTTTAATTATACGATTGTCGATGATTTCGGCGTGACCGTAAACCCAATGTTGCTGGCAGGTCAGGTCCACGGCGGCGTGGTTCAGGGAATCGGGCAGGCCCTGCTTGAACACACTGTGTACGACAAGGATGGCCAGCTTCTGTCAGCGAGTTTTCTGGATTATTGCATGCCGCGCGCTGATGACGTTATGAACTTCAACTTCCAGACTCGGAATGTCCCTTCCAAAACCAACGCGCTTGGCATCAAGGGAGCAGGGGAAGCCGGCTCAATCGGCTCCTGTCCAGCTGTCATGAACGCAGTCGTTGATGCGCTCAGCCACGGAGCGGGACTGACCCATATTGATATGCCGGTGACGCCCTCGCGTGTCTGGGAGGCCTTGCAGAAAGTCGCATGATGGGATTATCCGGGACCGGATCCACTCCGGTCTGGACCCTGCCATGCTTCGGCCTGATTGTCAGGTCAAACGGTTTGCACAGCTTCAGCTGAAGCTGTGCATTGCTTAATTGCAGAAATATGGTAAACGAATTTTCACTCATAGGGGTGCCAACTGCCACGCTGGCGATTGGCTGAGAGGCATGAGACCAACCCTGACAACCTGATCCAGATCATGCTGGCGGAGGGAATGAGGTTTGCTCGACAAAAGCTTATCTCCTGATTGGTTGAAAATTGAGGCTGCAACCCTGCTGGACAGGGTGCGCAGCAGGCAGCCGCGTGTTCATTGCATCACCAATTCCGTGGCCCAGACGTTGACCGCCAACGTGTTGCTGGCACTGGGCGCCGAACCATCCATGACCATTGCTCCGCAGGAGACCGGTGGTTTTGTCAGCACGGCTGATGCCATTTTGATCAATCTCGGCACCTTGGATGAAGAGCGCAGCAAGGCGGCGCGCATCGCCGCCGAAACAGCGCATGGTCTTGGCCGTCCGTTTGTTCTTGACCCTGTATTTGCCCATCGATCAGGCTCTCGCAAGGCGCTGGCAGATACCTTGTTAATGTTGGGGCCGACGGCCATGCGCGGCAATGCAGAGGAAGTCTCGGGACTGAATGCCGACGAGAACGACACCATTGTGGCGCAAACCGGAGTGACCGACACAATCCGCTTTCGCAATCGGGTGGTCACCTTACACAATGGTGATCCTTTGATGGCGAAGACGACCGGGTCCGGCTGTGCGCTGGGTGCGGTGATAGCGGCTTTTCTGGCGATCGGTGAAGAGCCTTATACGGCGGTTGTGGCGGCTCTTGCCAGCTATGCAATTGCCGGGCAACTGGCCGCTGCTGAAGCTCAGGGTCCGGGCAGCTTTGTCCCGGCCTTTCTGGACCGGCTGTACCGGCTTACGCCTGCGGATATTGAAAAATTCGGACATCTGTCATGAGGCCGGTTGATCTGACACTTTACGGCATTCTCGACCCGCAGCGCAGCCTGGGGCGCGATCTGGACACTCTGGCTGATGCTGCGATTGCCGGGGGCTGCACCCTGCTGCAACTGCGAGATAAACTTGGGTCTACGCGGGACATGCTGTCTCATGCAAAAGCCATTAAATCCGCCATTGCCGGCCGGGTGCCGTTCCTGATCAATGACAGGGTGGATGTGGCCCTGGCAATCGCGGCGGACGGGGTTCATCTCGGCCAGGAGGATATGCCGGTGGCCGAGGCGCGCAGGCTCATGGGGCCTGATGCCATGATCGGCCTGTCGGTGAAAACCAGGCCGCAGGCAATGCAGCTTCCCAGCCAGGGTTTGAACTATGTCTGCATTGGCGGCGTATTTGAGACCCGGTCCAAGGATAATCCAACGAGTATCGGCATCAACGGATGGGTCGAACTGGCTGCCTTGTGCCGAACCACTATGACAAAGCCTGTCCCGGTTGGTGCGATTGCCGGAATCGATCGCAATGGCGCATTCGAGTTGGTGAAAGCCGGAGCCGATGGTGTGGCGCTGATTTCCGCGCTGTTCATGGAAGATGACGTGCGGGGCGCTGCCGCGGCCTTTCGTGATACCATTCAGCAGGCACGCTCCTGATGAGCACTATAAACACACCGATTGCAGTCACCATTGCCGGTTCGGATTCCGGGGGCGGAGCGGGCATTCAGGCGGATTTGAAAACGTTTTCCGCCCTCGGGGTCTATGGTGCCAGTGTTCTGACGGCACTGACCGCGCAAAACACTATGGGTGTGGCGGCCATCCATGACGTTCCAGAGGCGTTTGTCGCCGCCCAGATGGAGTCGGTTTATTCCGATCTCAATGTTGCAGCGACAAAGATCGGCATGTTGTCACAAGCGCCCATTATCCAAACTGTAGCCGCAGGACTGGCTCGTCATGGCGCTCAGAAAATTGTTCTGGATCCGGTGATGGTCACCACCTCGGGACATTTGCTGCTCTCTAAAAATGCCGTTGAAAGTCTGAAACGCGATCTGCTTCCTGTGGCGGATATCATCACCCCGAATCTGCATGAAGCTGCCGTTTTGCTGGGCGCGGATGTGGCTGTCAGCCGCAGCGAGATGGAACATCAGGCCAAACGCCTGCTGGCCCTCGGAGCCAGAGCGGTGCTGCTGAAAGGCGGGCATTTTGATGAACCTACCGCAGATGATCTGTATCTGGGTTCAGATGATGAGAGATGGTTTTCTGCCCCCAGAATTCCGACACGCAACACGCATGGCACCGGATGCACGCTGTCGTCTGCCATCGCAGCCGGGCTTGCCAGGGGCAACAGCATCAAAACGTCGATCGAAACTGCAAAGCATTACCTAACTCAGGCCATCGCTCATGCTGATGATCTGAGCATCGGGCAGGGACCGGGACCGGTCCATCATTTTTACGCAACCTGGAACAGCTGATCGCTGGAGGAATCGTTATGGATAACCACAAAAGCATATCACGCCGGCAATTCGTGGCGGCTTCCACTGCGGGTGCCGTTTCAGCCGCTGCCTTGTCAGCGCCGGCCATCGCCTCCGGCCATGTCGAGTGGCGCTTCGTAACCTCGTGGCCGAAAAACCTGCCGGGTCCCGGCGTGACGGCGCGCCGTCTGGCCGACCGCATTGGCGCCATGTCTGACGGACGGCTGACTTTGCGGCTGTTTGCCGCCAGCGAACTGGTGCCTGCGCTGGAAGTGTTTGATGCTGTTTCAAACGGCGTTGCCGAGATCGCCCATACCGCATCTTTGTTCTGGCAGGGCAGGGTTGCGGCAGCGCCGTTTTTTACGGCCGTTCCCTTCGGACTTGCCCCGATGGAGCATATTTCCTGGATTGAACATGGCGGCGGTCAGGCGCTGTGGGATGAATTATATGCCCCCTTCGGACTGAAGCCCCTGATGGCCGGCAATACCGGCTTTCAGATGGGTGGCTGGTATCGCCGCCCGGTCAATACGGTGGAGGATTTCAAAGGGCTGAAAATCCGCATGCCAGGGCTCGGTGGCCAGGTTCTGGAACGGATGGGTGCCAGCCCTGTTACCATTGCGCCAGGCGAAATTCTGCCCGCGCTGCAGTCCGGCGTGATCGACGCCACCGAGTTTCTCGGGCCGTTTTCCGATATGGCAATGGGCTTTCACCGCGCTGTGAAACATTATTACTGGCCCGGATTCCACGAGCCGAACGGCACCGGCGAAGCCTTGATTTCCCAATCCGCATGGGATGCGCTGGACAGTGATCTGCAGGCGATTGTCGAAAATGCCTGCCGGGCGGAAAATGCATATGCGCTGGCAGAGGCAGAATGGCAGAACGCCTCGGCTCTGAAGCAGTTGGTAGACGAGTTTCAGGTCAATGTCCGGCCCTATCCTGAACCCATCCTGGAGGCAGCCAGAGTTGCAACAAAACAGGTCATGGCAGAATTTGAAACCAAGGATGATCTGTCCGCACGGATCTATGCGTCGATGAATAGTGCTATTGAACGGCTCGGGCCCTGGTCCAAAGTGTCTCAGGCCGCATTCTTCAATGTCCGTCAGCAATCAGAATGACGCCGGCCTGAGAGTTTGTCGCAGCGTTCGATGATCCAGCCTAAAAAGCCGAGGCGAACAGGCCGCCATCCATCAACAGGTTCTGGCCGGTGATGTAACCGGCGTGTTTTGAACACAGGAACGCACAGGCATTGCCGAATTCTTCCGGATGGCCGAACCGCCGCACAGGAATTTCCGCCTGTTGCAGGCCGGCAGCTTCATCTTCCGTGATGTCGGCGTTTTTGGCCGCCGCACGCAATCCGCCGCGCAAACGGTCAGTGTCCATCTTGCCGGGCAGAATATTGTTGATGGTGATGCCATAGGGGGCCAATTGGCGCGTCACGCCTGCCAGGAAGGATGTCAGGCCGGCACGGGCACCGGAGGACAGGTCAAGCCCCTCAATCGGACTGAGGACCGAGAGTGACGTGATATTGACGACGCGTCCGAAATTCTTCTCTTTCATGGACGGTGTCACAGCCTTGATTAGTTCAATCGGTGTGATCATGTTCTGAATCACACCTTCAATCATCGCGTCCCGGTCAATCAAAGTGTAATCCTTCCGGGGAGGACCGCCATTATTGTTGATCAGAATATCGGGCTGAGGGCAGGCACGCAAAAGCGCTCGCTGGCCTTCGGCGGTGGAGACATCGGCGGCAACAGCCGTAACCTTGACGCTGGTTGCCTTACGGATTTCCTCAGCAGTTGCCTGCAGGGTATCTTCGGTCCGCCCATTGATCGTGATAGTGCAGCCGGCTTCAGCCAGCGCCATGGCGCAGCCCTTGCCGAGCCCCTTGCTTGAGGCACAGATAATTGCGGTTTTGCCCGAAAGACCAAGTTCCATGAAGTGTTCTCCTGATGATGTTTCAGCGCCAGCATAAGACGCCGTGCTACAGGGACAAAGCGAAAACCGGCTCGCATCCCGAATGAAGGCAGCATGGGCCGCAGACCAAAGCTTGCCGGACCGTCTTGACAGACCCTGTTTTGCTAATCAGAACAGAGCTATGATCATACCGGAATTTGACGATATCCTGTCCGCTGCGGAACGACTTCAAGACGTTGCCATCCGCACACCGCTATTGCCCTCGCCGGTGCTCTCAGAGCATTTCGGCGCACAGATATATCTGAAGGCGGAAAACCTGCAACGCACCGGGTCCTTCAAATTTCGCGGCGCGTATAATGCGCTCTCCCGGATCCCTGAAGCTGATAAGCCCAAAGGTGTTTTGGCAATTTCGTCCGGCAATCATGCACAGGGGATTGCCGAGGCGGCCCGCCTGCTTGGTTTCCAGGCCATCATCATCATGCCGTCTGACGCACCAGAGGTGAAAATTGCGCGAACGAGGGCCAGTGGTGCCAAAGTCATATTCTACGACCGTGGCAGCGACGACCGGGAGACAATTACCCGACAGCTTGTCGAAAAAACCGGCGCTGTTTTCATTCACCCCTTTGACAATGCTGATGTCATAGCCGGTCAGGGCACGGCTGGACTGGAGATTGCGGCTGAGCTTCAAGCGCGGAATGAAGAACCGGATGTGCTGCTGGCCTGCACAGGAGGCGGAGGCTTTACGGCCGGTCTGGCGCTGGCTTGCAAGACCAGCTTTCCGGATATGCAGATTTTCTCGGTCGAACCAGACGGATTTGATGATTACCGGCGCTCGCTTGACGCGGGCCGGATTGTTGCAAATGACGCCACTACGGGCTCGCTCTGTGACGCCATCCTGACGCCGGCTCCCGGCGCAATCGGATTTGAAATTAACAGCCAGCGCCTGACCGGTGGGCTCTCTGTCAGCGATGAAGAGGCACTGCAGGCGGTCCGCTATTGTTTTGACCACCACCGCGTTCTCGCGGAACCCGGCGGAGTTGTCGCGCTTGCTGCCATCCTCAGTGGAAAACTGGAAGAGCGGATCGGTTCCCTTTCAGGAAGAACCATTGTTGCAACCATCTCAGGTGGCAACATAGATCGCACGGTTTTGCTCCGGGCGCTCGACGCCGTGCCCTTTGAATTTCACCAGACTGTTTGACGGTCAGGCCAGACGTCTCTTGGGTTCACAGACGAAAGCGTCGAATTCAGCGGCCGACATTGGCCGCCCGTATTTGAATCCCTGGAGCGTCTGACAGCCGAAAGATCTCAAAAGTTTCTCATGTTCGTCGGTCTCAATGCCTTCTGCGGTAATATTTTTACCCAGAGCGGTCGCCAGATTTACGACACATTGCACGACGGCGGCAGTTTGCGGGTTTTTGTCGATGTCGGCAATAAACGACCCGTCAATCTTGATCTTGTCAAACGGGAAATTTTGAATGTAACCGAGCCCGGAAAAGCCTGATCCGAAGTCGTCCAGAGTGACTCTTATACCTTTGGTCTTGAATTCCTCAATGGCTCGTTGAACAATTCCGGTATCAGGCATAAGCAAGCCCTCGGTAATTTGCAGTTCCAGCCGTGTCGGGTCAAAACCGCTCTCTTTGATGGCATCGAATACCCGTTCGACCAGCCGTACATCCTTGAACTGCACGGGCGAAATATTGACTGAAAGGAACAGATCAGGCCAGCGCTTCATTGCAGTGAGGGCAGTTCTTAAAACCCAGTCTCCCAGTTCGGCGATGCATCCGGATGCTTCGGCGATAGGGATAAATTCGACAGGGGAGATCTGACCTCGTTCCGGATGAATCCAGCGTACCAGCGCTTCGACGCCGAGAATCTGTCGGGATTGTCCGTCCATGATCGGTTGATAATGAACTTCCAACTCGCCGTTCCTGATCGCTTGACCGAGTTCAAGCTCCATGGCACGCCGGGTCACGGATTCAAGCTCAAAAACCGGATCAAAGACAACCGGCTTGTTGTCACCGGATGCTTTTGCTTTGTACATGGCAAGGTCTGCCCGCCGCATCAGTTCTTCGTAATTGTCACCATGCTGGGGATAGAGCGCCAACCCGACGGAAGCACCGACAACAACAGAATGCCCGCCAATGGCCATCGGCGCTTCGATTTCCAGTGTAATCCGGTGACCCAGCTTCAGCGCTTCATCGATATCCTCGACCGGTTTGAAGATGATAAATTCGTCGCCGCCAAGACGCCCGACGAAAGCGTCTTCCCCGGTGATTTGTTGCAGAATATGAGCTGTCCGCTTGAGCAGGTCATCACCGATCTTGTGGCCTAACCGGTCATTCACATCTTTGAAGTGGTTCAGGTCGAGAAAGAAAGCTGCTGTCGTTTGGTCTTTCAGATCAGCTGTCTCGTCTTGCAGCATATGTCGCAAATGAGCTCGATTGGGTAATCCTGTCAGCGAATCATGATAGGCGACATAATTTGCATGGGCTTCGCTGGCCTTCAACTGTTGTTCTGCAAGCCGCGCTGATGTCATATCAGCCATCGAGGCCACGGCTCCCAACAACGCACCATCAGATCCGAAAAGCGGTGCGGCTTGTGCAACAATATGACGCTTAGGCAGATTTTTCGGCGCGATTATCATTTCTCGGTCAACCACGTTCGCGCCCTTCAAAGCCGCGAAAAGCGGGACGCGGTCCAATTGCAGCGGCGTCTTGCCATCGCCTTCATACAGATTATAGAATTCAGTACATTCTTCAGGAGGGAGCGGCACACACTCGATGCCGTGCATCACACGGGTCGAGCGATTGAAAAGCGTGAGTTGTCCGGTTGCATCACAGGCGACAATTCCTTCTTTCACGTTTTCAAGGACAGCATTCAACAACTCTGTCTGGCGCTCCGCCTGTTTGCGCGCTTCCACCTGTGATGTGACCCGTGCCGCTGAAATTACGACGCCTTCAATCTCGCCATCGTCCGCAGCCCAGGGATGCACTTCCCAACGCAGATATGCGAGTTTGCCATCGCAAAATTGCACGGGGTCCTCGGCGTTGATCGTGGTTACCCCTGTCAGAGCGGTTTCGAAGGCCTTGAACCAGACGGGATAGCTCGACTTCAGAGCCATGACACTTTCGTGGTTCAAATTCGGATCAAGGGAGGACAGGATTTCCCGCCAGCTGCTGTTGCGCACGAGGTAATGTCCCTCGCGGGCAATCAAAGCCACGCCAGCAGGGACATGTTCGATCAGCGCTCTGATCTGGCGTTCGCTCGCAGCCGCCTTTTGTTGTAGTTTTGCTTCAGCCAAAGCATCGCCGATGGCAATGCGCTTTTCCATCTGGGCAACCACCAAAGCAGCAAGATCCGCAAGTTGCTGCTGATTGTCTGCGGAGAAATTATGTCTCGGTTTGGTATCGATGAGACACAGCGACCCCAAACGATGGCCATTTTGTGCGATCAGTGGCGCGCCACAATAGAACCTGATATTCATGTCGCCCGTTACAAGGGCGTTATCGCGAACTCGTTCGTCCTTGGTCGCATCAGGGATGTAAAGCACGTCATCACTCAGGATCGTATAGCCACAAAACGCCAGATCGCGCTGCGTTTCCGAAGCTTCCAGCCCACATGACGATTTGAACCATTGCCGCTCCGTATCCACCAGTGATATCAGCGCTATAGGCACATCAAACCGCTGAGCCACGAAATCCGTTATGATATCAAACCCGCTATCCTTCTCTGTATCGAGAATGGCGAACATGTGCAGCGTGGCCATGCGCTCTGTTTCATTGGCGGGTATTGGTGCAGCGGTCATTTACTAGCTCTTTCGTGGCAGTCATTTCTGGCGGTTCGCCGCTGTGTCCGACGGCTGTTGCACACCCTGCCTACAGCCAAATCCCGCACAAAATTGAACGCCTCAACCGAAAATAGTACTGTAAACGTTAAGATGGCCCTTTCTGATCATCATGAGTGACAAATCGCCACAGTCGGAATGGTTTGCGTCCACCTCGACCGGCCGCACTGTTGAGGCCGGTCGTCACGCCAGCATTTGTTGAGGCCCGACGAGCGACAGGTCAAATTCTGCGGCAGGCATGGGTCGCCCGTATTTGAAGCCCTGCAGCGAATTGCAACCAATGAATTTCAGAAGCATTTCGTGGTTTTCGGTCTCGATACCCTCTGCTGTAACCACCATTCCAAGGGATGTGGCAAGGTTTACGACACATTGCACGACAGCGGCAGATTGTGGATTTTTGTCGATATCTGACACAAATGATCGGTCAATCTTGACCTTGTCGAACGGGAAACTCTGAATATAACTCAGGCTCGAATAACCGGTGCCAAAGTCATCCAGAGCAATTCGGATACCCATCGATTTAAAGGTTTCAATCGTACGCCGCGCAACGATGGTGTCGTAAATCAGCAGCCCTTCGGTCACTTCCAGTTCAAGCCGCGCCGGATCAAAGCCCGTGTCTTCCAGAATACTCAACACGCGGCTCACGAGCAGTGCATCCTTGAATTGCACCGGTGACAGATTGACCGACAAAAACAGATCGGGCCAGGGGATCATGGCCGCCATGGCCGTTCGCATCACCCAGTCGCCCAATTCAATGATAAAGCCGGATTCCTCCGCAACCGGAATGAATTCCTCGGGAGGTATCTGACCGCGAACCGGATGGTTCCAGCGGGCAAGTGCCTCCGCGCCAAGAATAGCCTGGGTCTGGCCGTCAACAATGGGCTGCAGGTAAACCTCCAGTTCCTTGTTTTTTATCGCTTGGTCAAGTTCGCTCTGCAGGGCGCACTGCCTGACTGTTTCCAGTTCAAACACAGGGTCAAAGATGATCGGCTTGTCATTGCCGAGCGCCTTTGACTTGTACATTGCCAAATCAGCACGCCGCATCAGTTCTTCATGAGTGTCGCCATGCTCAGGATACATTGCGATTCCCACTGAAACACCAGCTATAACAGTGTGGCCCCCGGTCACCATGGGTTTGCCAATCTCATTGACCATGCGGTGAGCCATCTGCAACGCTTCATCACTGCATTTGACGGGTTTGAATATAATGAATTCGTCCCCGCCCAAGCGGCTGACGAAAGCATCCTTGCCGGCAATCTGCTGCAGGATATGGGCGGTTCGTTTCAGCAGAGTGTCACCAATTTCGTGGCCTGACAGATCGTTTACGGCCTTGAACTGATTGAGGTCCAAAAAGAAAGCAGCGGTTTTCCGGTGTGTCAGAGCGGACCGCTTGTCTTCGATCATGCGGCGGAAATGGGCGCGGTTTGGCAGGCCGGTCAATGTATCGTGGAAGGCGACATAATTCGCATGGGCCTCGCTGGCCTTGAGCTTTTGCTCAGCAAGTCTGGCGGCGGTCACGTCAGCCATCGATGTCACGGCTCCCATCAATGAACTATCAGTGCTGAATAATGGTGCTGCCTGCGCAATGATGTGGCGTTTTGGCTGGCCCTTGGGGGCGATGATCAGTTCCTGGTCGACGACAGCATTGCCGGTCACTGCATAGGAGAGCGGGCCGCCGCCATTTGGCAGCGGAGTGGTTCCATCCGCCTCAAAGAGAGCATAAAACTCGCTATACTCTGCAAGAGGCCGCGACAAACAGTCGACGCCAAGCATAACGCGGCTGGACTGGTTGAAGAGCGTGTAATTACCGTCGGCATCGCAGGCCACAATCCCGTCTTTCACGTTCTCCAGAACTGCGTTCAACAACTCTGTCTGGCGCTCCAGATCCTTGCGGGTTTCAACCTGTCGGGTGATCCGCACTGCTGACACGATGACGCCCTCGACTTCACCATTGTCCAATGCCCAGGGACGTGCTTCCCAGCGCACATATTCCATGTCTCCATTGGAGAGTTGTATCTCATCGTCAGGGTTGCGCGTGATGTTCCCGTCAAGCGCGGCCTGGAAAGCCTGACACCAGTCCGGACGGCTGGATTTCAACTCGAGAATGCTGTCATGGCAAAGCGATTTGTCCAGGGACGAAATGAAGGTCCGCCAGCTGTTGCTGGTGGCAAGGTAGCGCCCGTTCCGGTCAATCAGGGCGATCCCGACCGGAACGTTGTCGACCAGCGCCCGCATCTGGCGGTCAGTCGCTGCGGCCCTGTGCTGAACTTCCTGCCGGTGTTCAATTTCCTGCAATACATTGCCGGTGGCAATGCGCATTTCCATCTGGTCAACGATAATTGCGGCAAGCTCCGCAAGTTGCTGCTGCTCGTCTTCGGAAAAATCCAATCTTGGTTCGGTATCAATCACGCACAGAGATCCCAATCTGTGGCCATTGTTGGCGATGAGAGGCGCGCCACAGTAGAATTTGATGTTCATGTCTCCGGTGACCAGCGGGTTGTCCCGCACGCGCGCATCTTTGGTGGCATCGGCTATGCAAAGGACGTCGTCGCCCAATATCGTATAGCCGCAGAACGCAAGGTCACGGGGCATTTCGTTCATGGCCAGGCCGGAGCTTGCTTTGAACCATTGCCGGTCGCTATCGATCAGCGAGACCAGGGCAATGGGAGCGTTGAATTGCCGGGCGGCAAAGCTCGTTATTCTGTCAAATACGCTTTCCTTCTCCGTGTCGAGAATAGCGTAGCGTTGCAGAGTGGCGATGCGCTCGGCTTCACAGTCAGGAATCGGGGCGGGATTTAACAATGCTAATCTCTCAACGGTCGTACTTCTGGCCCACAAATACGAACTGCTGTTCTTTGAGGGCGCTTAGCAACTATTACGTGCGCATGATATGATCGCACTCTTTAGTTTTATCATCGCAAAAGTTAACAACATCCATGCCGCCAATGGTTAACGGTGGCGGCGGTTGCGGGGTTTTTAGATTTCCGGATGAATATTTATGTGGAAAAGGTTTCCTGGCGGTCACTGGAAATGTGAACGTTCTGAATTGATCATGAAACTGCAGGCTCTAATTGGATCAATCAGCCAGATCGTTCAGGACTTGTTTGCCCATTTCAGAATTTCAGCTGTGGACTCAAATGCGTCCTGACCGGCAAACGGGTCGTCTGTTTCGGTGGGGTGGCTGGTGCCGGTGTCATCGTCGTCATGACACTCCTGGTCGCCTTGGCCAGCATCGACGGCAGTTTCAGAATCGTTGCTTGCTGGCGCAGTTGCTGCATCTTCAAACACGTCAGAAGGACGTGTGTCTGCCTCTGCGCCAATGCTCTCACCGGCGTCGGGCGCCGGCGATGATCCAAGGGCCGCTGCAGTCTCGCCGGGCTCCCGGAGATTGAGGATGGAATGAACTTCGTCCTCCATAAAACTCACCAGTGAGATCAGCTTGGCCATTCTCTGTGCGGTCACATCCTGAATTGTGCAGGCGGCGTATATGTCAATAGCGTGCTGATCCAGCGCCTCACAGATATCCGCATCAACGCCCCGTTCCCGAAGCGACGACGCGGATGCCTGTATGGCTTCAGCCGCGACGAGGATGTCCGAAGTCGCCTGCTCGGTCTGACTGGAAATCTCATCCAGGTTCGTCATCCCCGACTCAAATCCGCCGTCAGCGATTTCGTTTGCGGCCAGTTCGTCGATTTCCTGCCGGGTGAGTTGAAGCGCCGCAGATAATTCCGATACGGCCATGCGAATTTTTTGGACCACCGCCTTGCCGTCACTGTCCTGAATGCCGTCGTGCAAGGCCGAAGCAGCAGGCGATGCCGAAACCGCCCGAGCAGAATTCTCGCCTATGCTGTTGTCAAGCTTTGCGATGGCATTCAGCAGCGTTTCGGTATCGGCAACACGGTGGCGTTGCGCAAACTCTGTCAGAAACCATCGGCCTCTTGCGGTTTCCATAACGGCCGATTCAATGGCGTCATATTCTTCCAAAGCCATGATTTCGGTGGGCTCTGCGGGCGTATTTTTGTGTTGCGCCATAATGCTCTCAGTGTGGTGTCATTGAGGTTTTCTGGTAAAGTCCAATTGGTGGACAACTCTCGATTCGCTTTCAGACTACATCGTGTTTCTTAACAAGAAGATGCCGGTTTTCAGCTTTTCCGAAGCGCTCCCGCACCTGGATAAATCAACGTGATCGCTCGCCTCACCGGACCGACTTCCTTTGCGCCACGCGTCGCGCTGTTTTATGTCGCTGTGTTTTCGGTTGTGGGTATTTATCTGCCTTTCTTCCCGTTGTGGCTGGAAACACGCGCCCTGACACCCACTCAGATCGGCATTGTTCTGGCGGTGCCCATGGCAGTGCGGGCCCTGATTACGCCTTTCATGGTTACCATGGGCGACCGGGCCGAAGACCGCAGAGCAATCACTGTGCGCTATGCGACGGCGGCATTTGTCCTGCTGGGGCTTCTGTTCCTGGCAAGTGGCTTCTGGCAGATTCTGGCTGTTGTCGTATTTGTCGCTGTTTTCTGGGATGCGCTGATACCGCTGGGGGACGCAATTGCCCTGTCGGGAGTACGTAAATTCGGCATGGATTACGGGCAGGTGCGGCTCTGGGGATCTGTCGCATTCATAGCAGCCAACATTGTTGCAGGCGCGCTGGTCAGCGCCTTGTCGGGATCTGTCGTTCTGCCCGTCCTGTTCGTTGCTTATGGGTGTGTCGTTGTGTCCAGTTTGTTGCTGCCAGCCAGCAAGATTGCTGCCGAGGCAACTGGCTCTGATGCCCCAGCGGTATCCACCGGCGCGAATCCGGGCCTGTCCGCATATGCGTTCCGACATCCCATCTTATTGCTGTCACTTGCTATTGGCGCGCTATCCCAGGCCAGTCACGCCATGATTTACGGTTTTGGCAGTCTGTATTGGCAGCAGTCAGGGTTTTCAGGGCTTGAGATCGGCGTTTTGTGGGCCGTCGGTGTTGTGGCTGAAGTGATTCTGTTCGCTGTTTCCAAACCGGTGCTGCGGCGTTTTGGCCCATCCGGTTTGCTCGCTGCAGGGTCTGTGGCGGTGGTGCTGCGCTGGGTTCTGTTCCCGGTTCACTGGTCGTTTGCAGGTTACTTTGTCCTGCAGATTTTACACGGCGCAACATTCGGTGCCGCCCATCTGGGTGTCATGCACACCATTTCCAGAGCGGTACCGGATGCGCAGACCGGGCGGGCACAAGCCACTTACTTTTTTATCTCGGGAATTCTGATGGCGTTCGTGACAGCAATATCCGGCCAGATTTTTGTGCGCTACGGCGTTGGCGGTTTCAGCTTCATGGCACTTTTCGGTGCGTTGGGACTGGTGTTATGGGCTTTGATGCGCAGCTTGAGCAGACGCGCTGAGCTAGGTGTTTAGGGCGTTTCATGGTTCAATGTAATCATGAAACACTTTAACCCCATAAGTTGGGGTGTGGTGGCGCAATGACGCTGTTGGCATAGTGCAGCGCGTGCGGGCGGTCCCGTGCCAGCAACAGGGGCGCATCGAGATCGACAAAGGTCGCAAGCTGCGCGGGAAGAATAGCCGGAGCCATGGCCAGAGAAGAACCGACCATACACCCCATCATCACTCCAAAACCTTCTGACTTCGAGCGTTCGACAAGCTTCATCGCTTCGGTCAGTCCACCGGTCTTGTCGAGTTTCACATTGATGAAATCATAGCGCGCTTTCAACTCCGCCACGCTCTCACTGGTATGAGCACTTTCATCAGCGCATACCGGAACAGGGTGAGGGACATGTGCCAGGGCCTCATCCTGGCCTGCCGGCAAGGGTTGCTCGATCAGTGACACGCCGACATCGGCACAGACCAGCATGTTTTCGACCAGAGTTTCCGTTGTCCAGGCTTCATTGGCATCGACAATGATCCTGCAATTGGGCGCTGCGGAATGCACAGCGCGTATGCGACCGGCGTCTCCAGGTCCGCCAAGCTTGATTTTCAGAATTGGATGTCCGCTTGCGGCCTGCGCCGCCTGGCCCATCCGTTCAGCCGTGTCGAGGCTGAGCGTGTAAGCTGTCTCAATGCCATGCAAAGGCGAAATGTTCCACAAATGAGCAACACTGACGCCTTCCTGTTTGGCCCTCAGATCCCACAATGCACAATCCACAGCGTTACGGGCAGCACCGGCGGGAAGGGCGCTCTGCAAACCGTCTGTATCCAGACCTGCGGCAATGTCTGAAAAGATGGAGCGAATTTGTGCGCTCACGCTTTCCATGCTTTCGCCGTATCTCGCATAGGGGACGCATTCGCCCCGCCCGCAGCAGCCATCCTGCTTGATCGTAACGGTCAACACATGCGCTTCTGAACGCGAACCGCGGGAAATCGTGAAGGCCTTCACCAGAGGAAACACATCCGCAGCAATTTCGACAAGGCGCGTCATAGATCAAACTCCTGCTTAAGACGGGTCACGATGGCAACCACGCCGTTCCGGATCGGATCGACCGCCGGCAAACCATGGGCCTGCGCAATTTCATCAATGGTGCTGGCTGCAGTCGCCTCATCGAGTGCGTGGGTGTTGACCGCAATGCCGACACAGCGGATGCCGGGATTGGTAAGCTTACCGCATGTGATTGTCAGATCAATCACGTCTTGAATGCTGGGAAGCGGCTGCTTGACATTGCGCATATGGGTTCGGGTCGTTTCATGGCAGACAACGAAGGCATCCGGTTGTGAGCCATGCAGCAGTCCAAGCGAGACACCGGCAAAAGAGGGATGGAACAATGAACCCTGGCCCTCAACGACCTGCCACATATCGGCATCGGAATCCGGCGATATCCATTCCGCTGCACCCGATATGAAATCTGCAACCACGGCATCAATCGAAACGCCACGACCGGAAATAAACACGCCGGTCTGACCGGTCGCCCGGAAATGCGCATCAAGGCCAGCATCGCGCATGCCCTGTTCCAGCGCCAGAGCGGCATATTTCTTGCCGACCGAACAGTCCGTTCCCACGGTCAGCAGCCGCATGCCTTGGCGTTTTGTACCCTGACCGGTTGTGAATTTCTGGTTGGATTGGCGCACATTGTGCAACGCCCGGCCATTGCGTTGTGCAGCGTCTGCAATTTCCGGAATATCCTCAAGCCGCAGATGCAGCCCGCTGGCCACATCCATACCCGCGTCAAGCGCGGCAACAACACTGTCGAGCCAGTGGTCGGGAAGCACGCCGCCAGCATTCACAACCCCGATCACAAACGTTTGGGCACCTGCCTGCGTCGCCTGCTGCAAATCCATATCCGGCAGGCCGGTATCGGCCTTGCATCCCGGCAGGCGCATTTGTCCCACACACCAGTCTTTGCGCCAGTCGACAATACCAATAGCGGTTTTTGCCGCCAATGCATCGGGCACATCGCCCAAAAACAAGAGATATGGACGTTTCAACTGCATAAGCCACCTTTGTAGAATGAGGACCCGTTTCCGGTCCAGAAAGGGCACACCAAATATTAGGCACTTGCAAGAAAAATGTGTTGCGCCAGGTGACGGTCAGGCATTCCGGTTGGATGCCGGTTTCTGCGGCAGCAGGATGAATGAAACAATCTATGCGGTTGTGCCAGGTTGGTGATGTGCATATCCGGGGTCAACGGCGCAATACGCGTAAAGAAGTCACAGTCCGGCTTTCAGCATTCCAACTGCGCTGGAACTCCGATAGTCTGTGCAGAACTCAACACTTTACAATGGAAAAGATGTGGACGCTATAACCGGGTCGGAACTGATTAATCTGCAGGACGGGCCCGAGGGGCTCCGCCTGTCCGCAGCCGGCAATTGGACGCTGGAAAACGCCACACTTCTATCCGGTTTGCTGGGTGATGTTGAGGCACGTATCAATGACACCGGCGTGAAAGCGCTGATTGCGGACATCGCTGCCATCGAAAAGATGGATACGTCAGGGGCGTGGTTGCTGATGCGGTTGCGCAAGCGGCTGACTGAGCGCAATGGTGACATGTCATTTGAAGGTATGACCCCCGACCGGGAAATTCTGCTGGATGAGGTGCTGGAAAGCGCAACTGCAATTGACGCGGAACCCGCCCCTTCGTCGCGTTGGCAACCCTTGAACCTGCTCGGCCGAACTGTGGCCAGCATCGGGACCGATCTGGCGGTGAAGACGAATATGCTGGGCCGCGTCATGTTTGGTGTGTTTACAGTATTGCTGTCGCCATCGCGCCTGCGGACAATCTCCATTGTCCATCATCTCGATCACACCGGATTGCGCGCTGTGCCGATTATTGCGCTGATGTCTTTCGTCATCGGTGCCATTATCGCCCAGCAATCCGCCTATCAGTTGCGCTACTTCGGAGCCGAAGTGTTCACCGTGGATCTGGTCGGCATTCTGGTGCTGCGGGAACTCGGCGTTCTCTTGACAGCGATCATGGTCGCAGGCCGTTCGGGAAGTGCCTTTACCGCCGAAATTGGCTCAATGAAAATGCGTGAGGAGATAGATGCCCTTCACGTAATCGGTCTGTCGGCGACCGATGTGCTGGTTCTGCCCCGGGTTCTGGCCCTGGTTATCGCTGTGCCATTGCTGACGGTTCTCAGCAATGTATTCGCCATTTTTGGCGGTGGCTTGGTTGCGTGGATTTATGCCGATATTCCACCGTCAGAGTTCATTACAAGGCTGCGCGAAGCTGTCTGGCTCTCCACACTGCTGGTCGGTTTCATAAAGGCACCGTTCATGGCGCTGGTGATTGCGGTCATAGCGTGTTCTGAAGGGTTTGCAGTGAAAGGCAGCGCAGAATCCCTCGGCCGACGCACTACCGCATCAGTTGTCAAATCAATTTTCACGGTCATTGTCATGGATGGTATCTTCGCCATGTTCTTTGCTGCAATCGGCTATTAAAGCGTTTCATGCTGCGATGCATGACCGGACCAGCACCTCAGGGCTTGAAACCAGCACCGCGTCAAGGATCGGTCTTGCCCCATTAGGCGGTGGCCGTTTCAGACGAAGCTACAGCGATGTAACTACCGGGATATTGCAACAAAACGCCCCGTTAAATCGCCTCTCGCGCCGCAAAATAGCTCGCATTGCAATCGAAACTCCAATCCAGCATAAGGTTTACAAGCAACCCCAACCCGTCTGACTGCGAGCATGGCAAAACCAATCATTACCTTTCCGGCTATCAAGCGTGGCGAAGTCATTCTGCGGGCGCGCGGCATCACTGTCGGCTTTGGCGACACGCTTGTCCTCGAAAATCTGGATATCGATCTGAAAGCCGGGGAGGTGCTGGGCGTCGTCGGAGCTTCCGGCACCGGCAAATCAGTTTTGTTGCGGTCGATTGTCGGCTTGCTGCCGCGCAGGGCCGGGACAGTGGAAGTTTACGGGCTGAACTATGATTCTTCGGATCGCGGAGTGCGCGAAGCCGTTGATCGCCGCTGGGGCGTGCTGTTTCAAAATGGCGCGCTGTTCTCAGCGTTGACCGTCAAGCAGAATGTGCAATTGCCGATGCGTGAGCATCTGGACCTGCCGGAAGATCTGATGGACGAACTGGCGCGTATCAAGATTGAGATGGTTGGCTTGCGGCCGGATGCCGCGGAAAAATATCCATCCGAGCTGTCTGGTGGCATGATCAAGCGGGCGAGCCTGGCCAGAGCGCTGGCACTGGACCCGGATATTGTGTTTCTTGATGAGCCGACCTCCGGTCTTGATCCGATCAGTGCGGCCGAATTTGACGATCTGTTGAAGAAACTCTGCACGACCTTGGCATTGAGTGCCTTTATGGTGACCCATGATCTGGACAGTCTGTATGCCGCCTGTGACAGAATTGCCGTAATTGGCAATAAAAAGGTGATGGTTGAAGGCGGCTTGCCGGATATGCTGGCATTTGACGATCCGTGGGTGCAGGATTACTTCCGCGGGAAACGCGCCCGCAGGTTGAATGATGCGCTCACAGAAGACGGAATGTTGCCAGTGGAAGCGTAATCGCAATTCGCGTCGGGCTTCTGGCAAACCGCACCGGACCGACGAAATAGAAATGACTTTGCGCCTGCAATCAACGCAGCGCCATGAAAACAGGCTTTAGACAATGGAAACAAAGGCCAATTACGGGCTGATCGGACTGTTTACGCTGCTGGTCATCGGCATTGCGGTGTTCATGATCTACTGGGTTGGCAGGCTGGATCAGGCTGGCGAGGCGAAATCCGTACAGATTTCATTTCCCGGCCCGGTGTCCGGCCTTGTTCCCGGCAGTCCGGTGAATTTCAATGGCATCCGTGTTGGAACCGTACGCAAATTGGAGCTTGATCCGGACGATCCCGAAGCTGTGCTGGTGGATGCGGACATATCCGAAAAAACGCCGCTCAAATCGGATACCAGAATCACGCTGGGAACAACCGGATTGACCGGTGCATCCTATGTCGATCTTCGCGCCGGCTCGAAAGATCAGCCAAATGTACTGACGCAGGAAAACATTCCGCGATTGCAGGCCGATGGGTCCTCTATGGATGATCTGCTGCAATCGGCGCGGGACACGATGACCAGGGTGGATCAGATGGTGCGCCGTGTTGATGATCTGGTTAAATCGGGCAGCGGCGATGTCGAGAAAACCATTCAGAATGCAGCCACATTTTCAGAGGCTCTGGCTGATAATGCGCCGGGAATCGACCGGTTCCTGGCAACGACATCCGACGCAGCCGAGAAAATAGGCTCTCTGGCGACGCGCTTCGACAGTCTGACAATAAAGGCCGAATCGCTGGTCGATTCGATTGATCCACAACAGATCAGCCGGTCAGTTTCCAACATTGAGAGATTTACGGCAAATCTCGACGACACTGCCGGAACGTTGGAAGAACTGGTCGCAGAAGCCAAACGCACAATGGTGTCGTTCAATACGTTTGGATCTTCTCTGAATACCACTCTGCTGCAGATCGACAATATCGTGTCAGCCATTCCGCCTGAGGATTTGACCGGGATTTTTGCGAGCGTGCGAACCTTTGTGGACAGTCTGGCGGCAAAAAGCGGCGAGATCGCCGGCATTATTGAAAATGCCGAACAGGGCAGCGAGAGCTTCCGCAATCTGGCCACGCGCCTGGAAGGTGAGGGCGATCGCATCAGTCAGATTACCGCGAATGCCGCGTCACTCACAGAGACGCTTCAGTCCGCAGCTACCCGGATTGATGGCCTGTTTGACGGGTTGGACGGCGTGTTGAGCTCCGACGGGACCGCAAGCCTGATGGCAGAAGCACAAAAGACGCTGCTCAGTTTCCGCAGCGCCGCAGCGACATTTGAAGTGCGGATCGGCGAAATATCAAATGGTGTGTCGCGGTTTTCCGGTGCCGGTCTTCGCAATCTTGATGGCCTCATTGCCGATGGCAGGCGTGCCGTGAACCGATTTGACCGTGTCTTGCAGCAATTGGAAAACAATCCGCGGCAATTCATCTCAGGCAGCGGCGGTGTTCCGGAGTACAATGGCAGGCCACGGCGCTGACGCAGCTTGACGAGCGGGTGATTCTTGCAACACTTGCGGTTGAAATGCGTGTGCCCGCTTGATTTCTGCCGAATCTCTGTACACAAGCAAAGCAATGTTTTCATGAAAATCGTGCAGGGATGGTGAGTTGGAATTGGCCTTTGGCAGAAAACGCAATAATGCAAGTCTCCCGTTTGGGGGTATAAGGCCTGTTCACAGGGGCCGGGCCAACATACTTGCGTTAGCTGTTCTGACTCTGGGTCTGTCCGGTTGCATTCTTCTGACACCGCCGCCTTCGCGCACATTTGATCTGACCGCCCCGACCGCGATTTCAAAAGTCAGCGGAAGAGCCGGTCAGTTGCTGATTGTCGAGCCCAGCGCCCTGCAGGCGCTGGCTGGTAGTGGAATTGTCGTGCGCCCCACCGCATCAGAGTTGAATTATTATCCGCAGGCGCAATGGGCGGATAATCTGCCAAAACTGCTGCAGGCGAAAATTCTGGAATCCTTTGAAGCAACCGGCCGGGCAAGGGCTGTCGGCAAGCCTGGTGACGGTCTCGTCATCGACTATCAGATATTATCCAATCTGCGGGCTTTCGAATTTCATGCGATCCAGCAAGCTGCAAAAGTCGACATTTCGATCAAGATCGTCAATGACCGGACAGGCCGCGTCGTGGGTACAAGGGAGTTCAATTCCAGCGTCGTGGCGGCATCTGATGGTCTGGAAGATGCGGTCTTTGCCCTCGATCTCGCCATGGATCAGGTGATCGTGGAAATTGTGCGCTGGACATTGCTGCGCACGTAGCAGGTCTGGCAATGGACCCAATGCGTCTCAATCTGAATTGACGTCTTCAGCACCAGCGTCGCCTTGGCAACGCGCTCCCGGTGGATGACCACCCAATGCATTTCGCAATTCGCGCGCCGCCTCAGCCAGCATCCGCGCTTTTTCAACACCTAACGAATCTTCAATAATCCGATCCATATCGTGCCAGGCTTCGTGGATGGCAAGCAGCATTTCGCGGCCCTTGTCTGTCAGGGTCAGAACATTGCTTCGCGCGGTATGCTGGTTTGGCCGTCGGGAGATCAGCTCCGCCGCGATCAGGCGTGAACTCATAGTGCTCATGCTGGCCGGTGAAATGTGAAATTCGCGCGCCAGTTCAACCTGTGAGACGGGCCCCATTCGATCGAGAGCCGCAAGAATCCGGGCCTGTCGCGGTTGAATGCCAAAGGGTGCCAGCCGGTTGCGCAATCTGTCTTCCAGCAGATTACAGGAATGTAACAGGGGATGAAGCAAAAAGCCTTGTTTTTTCGCAGCCATTGTTAGAATGTTAATATTGGTTTCGTCACACCATGTCCCGTTATCTGAATTACTGTTTTGTTGAGAGAATGACACAGACAGCATGTCGGCTTTCTGTTGTGTCTTTTACTATGTTGCAGCCAACTCTTGTAGGCAGGTTTGTCTGCACAAGGCAAATGAGCCAGCCCTGTGATGCAAATGGTGAGACGGATCCGCTTGAAGGTGATTTCAATTAATGGTCCGGCCCCTTTTCGGGGCTTGTCATTGTTTATAAATCGGCGCGGCATTCGATGCATCGCGCGGCTGGTTTGAAACGCATGGTCAGAGAAAAGAGAATGCAATGCCCCACATGATTTGCCCTGAAATCTGTGTTGAAGCGACTCTGGAGAAATTCCGATGATGTCAAATCTCGCGTCAACAGGAGTAACTGGTCCTGCAAGTGGTGCGCCACACTATCATCTTGATGATCGTCAGAAAACGGCGGATAATAGTCTGTTTTTATTGTTTCGCGGTAAGGTTATATGAAGCATTTCGTCTCTCTTCTTGTCGCGGCTGTTCTGGTTGGCGGCACCTATTTCTGGACTTTTGTTTATGATGGCAGCGGCTCGCCAACACCTGAGGCTGCAGATCAGCCACGGGGAGGGGGCGGCGAAGCTGGACGAGGCGGGGGCGGCGGCAGAGGCGCCAACCAGGCAGCAGTTGTCACATTGGCGTCTGTCAAGGTTGAGCCATTCACCGATCTGTTCAGTGCCCTTGGCACTGTTCAGGCCGATGCGCGCGTCAGGGTTCTCAGTGAAGCCAGCGGGCGCGTAACAGCAGTTGCCATGACGCCGAATATCAAGGTGGAAGCCGGTGCGCTGCTGGTGTCTTTGAACGATGAAATCGAAAAAATCGCTGTCAGAACAGCCGGAATTCAACTGCAGCAATCCCAGGAAACCCTGGTGCGCTATCAGAAACTGGCAACCAGCGGCACACTGACCAACACATCGCTTGCTGACGCACAAGTTGCCGTCGAGATTGCCCAGGCGACTCTGGACAAAGCCGAGTATGAGCTGGCTCAACGCAGTATAGTTGCGCCCATCGCCGGCACGCCCGGCCTGACCGATATTCAGCTTGGCGCTTATTTGAACACCGGTACACAGATCGTGACACTCACCAATACCGATAATTTGGTGGTCGAATTTTCCCTGCCGGATCGTGCCGGTGATCTGCTGAGGCCCGGCTACCCGGTACGTGTGACCTCGCCCTCGCGGCCCGGTGCTGTTCTGGAGGGCGAAATCACCGCCTATGACAACGAAATTGATCCGCAAACCCGGTTGATCGGGGTAAAGGCCCGCTTCGCCAACGTCGCAGGCGCACTCCAGCCGGGTGCCATCGTCAATGTCCTTGTCACCAATACCAATGAGCCCTTGCCGAGCATCCCGGTGTCGGCGCTGACCTGGAGCCGCGACGGCGCGTCGGTCTGGGTGTCCACAGATGGCAAGGTGCGACAAGTGCCGGTCATTGTGCGTTCACGGCAGGACGACACGGTTTGGCTCGATGCGGCTTTGCAGGATGGCGAGCAGATCGTTACTGAAGGTGTTCAGAAATTGCGCGAAGGCTCGCAAATCGTCACACTCGATCAGATCAATCAGAGATCTGCTGAAGGAGACGGCAGCGGGACAGGCCAGCGACCAGCGCAAGGTGAGCGCCGTCGTCGGCCGGTGGAAACCGGGTCATGAGTGACATCGCCCAACCAAAATCGAGAACCGGATTTGCGGAACTGTTCATTTCCCGGCCAATTCTCGCCCTCGTCATCAATCTTCTGATTGCGGTTGCAGGACTTGCGGCCTTTTTTGCGGTTGACGTGCGTGAACTGCCGAATGTCGACCAGCCTGTCTTGTCGATTCGCACCACATACGAGGGGGCGGCACCGGAAACAGTTGATACTGAAATCACGACACCGCTTGAAAGCGCCCTCTCGGCACTGGAGGGTCTGCAAAGCATTTCATCAACATCCAGCTACGGCCGGAGCCGCATAAATCTGGAATTTTCCGATACAGCGGAAATCAGCGATGTAGCCAATGAAGCGCGGGAAATCGTCGCTCGCACGGTGCGGCAATTGCCCGACAATATCGATGATCCGGTTGTCACCAAAAATGATTCTGATGCCGATCCGGTGATGCGCCTTGCCTTGTTGGGGGGCACCAGTATGGATGTGCTGACTGACCTGGCTGAAGGCCCCATTTCAGATCGTGTGTCCACAATCGAAGGTATTTCCGAGGTCGAGGTTGTTGGCGATCAGGTCAATGAATTCCAGGTCCTTGTCAATATGGTTTCCCTGACCGGTCGGGGCTTGACGCTGAATGATCTGGAAGGCGCGCTGTCGACGCTGCGCTCAACTGACCCATTGGGTGCCATTGATTCTGAGTCCCAATCCGTGGTGATGCGCAGCTCAGATCCCCTGATTAATGCATCTGCGATCAGCAATATACTGATCAACGGCACGACCCGCGTCGGGGATGTCGCCTTTGTCCAGCTGACAGCAAGCGAACGCACCACCTTGACGCGTGTGAACGGCCAAAGTTCTGTTGGCCTGAACATTATCCGCCAATCAGTCGGCAACACCCTTGCCATCTCAAAACAAGTGCGCACAGCCGTTGCCGAATTGCAATCCGAACTGCCGGACGGCATCAGACTGATCATCAATTCCGACGACGGTACCTTCATCGAACAATCGATCAAGGAAGTGGTCTTCTCCATTGGCATGGCTGTGATCATTGTCATTGGTGTGATTTTTGTTTTTCTGCGCTCAGCCAGCGCGACCCTGATACCGGCAATCGCCATTCCTGTGGCTTTGACCGGGACACTGGCGGCGATCTGGCTCGCCGGTTTTTCCATTAACACGATATCGCTTTTGGCTCTGGTTCTGGCCACTGGTATGGTTGTCGATGATGCCATTGTGGTGATGGAAAATATCGTGCGCAAGCGCCAGTCCGGCCTGGGACCGCGCGCGGCCGCAGCTGCGGGCACCAACGAAGTGTTTTTTGCCGTCATATCCACCACCGCAACGCTCGCCGCTGTTTTCATCCCCATTTCTTTCCTGCCGGGGCAGGCAGGCGGCATCTTTGCCGAATTTGGCTTCGTGCTGGCTTTTTGTGTGACGCTGTCTTCAATTGTTGCGCTGACTCTGGTACCGGCCATGGCTGCAATCCTCGACCCGGGCGGTCGCAAAGGCAGTGAGGCGGTGAAGCGCGAAAGTGTCTTTGCGCGGACCTACGGTTCCATCGTGGACTTTTCCTTGCGAATCCCGATTATCGTTATTGGTATCGCGACCGCTTTCGCCATCTTTGCCGCAAGCAGTTTCTTTTCGCTGCCTTCGGAACTGACACCGCGTGAAGACCGGGGCTTCTTTCTGATCTCCTCGCGGGCGCCCTCCGGGGCCAGTTTGAGCTTCACCAACAATCAGGTCCGCCAGGTCGAGGCCGTGCTTCAGCCCTATCTTGAAAGTGGTGAAATCGCTGCGGTGCTGTCGCTGATCGGGCGCGGATCATCATCATCTGCATTCGTCATTGTCAGGCTGCAGAATTGGGATCAACGCACGCGCAGCCAGCAGGAAATTGCCCAGGAAGTGAATCAGAAACTGCGGCGGATTACCGGACTGACGCTGGCCATCCGGGCACCCAACAGTCTGGGAATACGGGGCGCCGGCCGCGGATTGCAGTTCGCTGTCACCGGCAAGGACTACGATGCCATTGTGCAGGCCGGCGACGCGCTTGTCGCCGCTATGGCACAGGAAACCGATACATTCGTGAACCCTCAATTGGGCTATGACACCAGTCAGCCGCTGGTCTCTGTCTCCATAGACCGGGAACTTGCAACCAGATTGGGACTCTCGGTCAAGACGATCACCTCAATTATCAATGCCATGAGCGAGGGCAGCACTGCGGCAACCGTCATTGTATCGGGCGAGGAATATGATATCCGCATGGTTCCAGCGGGACCGCCGATCAATGATCCGAGCGATCTGGAGCGGATATTTGTGCAAACCGCTGCGGGCAATTATGTGCCTCTTTCCACTGCCGTCACACTGACCCAGACGGCAGGAGCGTCAACTCTTTCGCGCGAGAAAGGTCAGCGCGCAGTCCCGATTCAGGCAAATCTCGCAACCGGTGTGGATTTGAGTGCGGCCGCCAAACGTGCCGAGGCCATTGCGCGCGATATTTTACCTGCCGGCATGGGGGTCACTTTCCTTGCGGAAGCTGCCGCGCTTGATGAAAGCCAGAGCAGCACCCTGCTTGTGTTTGGCATTGCGCTGTTGATCGTTTTTCTCGTGCTCGCGGCGCAGTTTGAAAGTTTCGGCAGCGCCATCATCATCATGCTGACCGTGCCTTTCGGCCTGGCCGCCGCAGTGCTTGCCATATCGCTGACTGGCGGATCGTTGAATTATTACAGCCAGATCGGCCTTGTGATGCTGATTGGCATCATGGCCAAGAATGGTATTCTGATTGTTGAATTTGCCAATCAACTGCGTGAACGGGGCCAGGATGTCGACAGCGCCATTCGAGACGCCGTGCGGTTGCGTTTCAGGCCCGTCATAATGACCATGATATCGACTGTTTTTGGCGGCTTGCCGCTGGTCTTTGCCTCCGGCGCCGGTGCGGAAGCGCGCATTGCCGTTGGTTGGGTTGTGGTTGGCGGGCTTGGCTTTGCCACCGTGTTCACACTGTTCCTGACGCCGGTCTTTTATCGACTGATTGCGCCGCTGGGCAGTGTTCCGGGTTCATCGTCTCGAAAACTGGCCATGGAAGGCCTGCCGAGCGCTTCAAGCACACCAGCACCCTCCAACTGATCGGTTATGGCCGCGTCTCGCGGGTCTGAGGTCTGAGGGCAGGCACGAAGACATTGAGCGGCATAAGCAGCAAGGAAACGGTCGAACTCCAACCGTAAGCGTGCCGAATGCTCTGTGTTGCTGAGTGGCCGGTCGTAATCATCTTCCAGAACGAAAAATGCCCGCTGATGGCTCAGCGGGCATTTTCATAGTCAGTTGACAGAATGCAATGTCAGCTCAGTTTGCCACTGGCATGGGCCAGCATCGTGTAAACTTTGCCGGTATCCGAAGTGAGGTATTTTTCAGTCAGCTCCGCATCACCGTGCTTGTCGGTGACTTCGCCCATAAGCCGCTCGAAATCTTCGATATATTGGTTGACCGCAGCGCGGAATTCACCGTCATTCTGAAATTTACGGCGGATTTCATCGAAGGTTTTCTGACCCTGGATAGTGTAGAGGCGGCGGGTGAAGACATTGCGCTCACCGCGGTTGTAACGATCCCACAATTCCACAGAGGTCGAATGATCGATGGCCCGGGCAATATCCGCAGACAACGAATTCAGCGACTCAACCATATCCGGCTCGGACCGGGTGACCTTTTCAGCCTTCGGCTCCTGGCGTTCTTCGCGTTTGCCAAGCTGCTCGCCCACGTCACGCTCATCATTACTTGAGGCGCGTTCCAGCAGACTGCTCACCCAACCGGCGTTTTTCCGGTCGCCTTCCTTGCTACTGAAGGCATTTTGCATTCCGGATTTTGCCGGAGCCTGCGGCGAGGCAGGAGCTGTCTTGGCGGCGGGCTTGTCTGCTGCAGCAGGGCGGTTGACCGCCCCTGCAATTGCAGCCGGCGTTCCTGATGCGCTGGGACGAGCGTGCTGCGAGACGATTTCTGAAAGATCAGACAGCGCCTGTATCTGCTCGGCGACAACACGGCGCATGGTTGCCATGTTTTCGCGGGTTTCTTCCGGCAGTTCGATCGTCGCTTTCTTCAGATCAGAGCGAACTGCGTTCAATTCCGCCTGCATCGCTTCAGCGGTCGCCCGCATCTCGACAGTTGCGTCCTTGAAACGACTGGTCGCATCGGAAATTGCGTTGGCGATGCCTTCGGTCAGTTCCGCCTGCGCATGGCGCACAGCTTCAGAGGCTTTGTCCCCCTCAGCACCGGCCGCATTGCTCATTGCAGCCAGTTGTTCAACCACACCGCGGGTCGCTTTTTCAGCGTTCCGGCTGAGATTGATGCCGATCTGTTCGGCGCGGTCTTCCGCACCGGCCAGAGTTTCAGCGATCAGACTTGAGAAGGCACGCATCCGGGTTTCCACATCATCCGACTTTTGCATGATGCCCTGAGCAACCTGTTCCAGCACCGCATAACGCGACTGGAACGTGTCCTCGATCGTGTTGTTACTGTTATCGAGGCGTTCCGACACTTCAGCAAGCGACTTGATCTGGATTTCGATCTTCTGGGCCAGTCCGCCCATATTGCCAAGAACGTTTGTCGAGACATCCTGCAGAACACCAACCTGGCTTGAGATCGCCTCTGTTGAGGACTGGCTTTCTTCCAGGGCTTTTGCCAGGGTCTGGCGGAACTCTTCCGCCCGCGCGCCCAGACCATCTTCAACCGACCCCAGTTGTTCATGCGCTGACGCCAGCACCTGCTGCAGGCCGGAATTGGCGTTCTCCAGGCGCGACACCATGGATTCCACGTCATCGCGCAGGCTTTCATTGGCCTTGCTCAGCAGACTGATCGCTTCGCTGCTGCGGCTGTCGAGCAGTTCAACCAGAGAAGTGGAGGACGCTGAAATTGTCTCGGCGATTTCACGGCTGCGCTCGGTCAGAGTAGTGGCCATCGACTCGCTGTTGTTGAACACCCGCTCTGCCGCTTCCATTGAGCTTTGCTCAAGATTTGCCACAGTGTTCTGGCTGGCAGCCAGCAGACGTTCAACCGCTTCGCTGCTTTGCGTATCCAGAGCGGCCAGAACATTATGGCTGCTTTCGCTGAGCAGGGAGGCCGCCTGATCCGACTGGGCGGTCATTTTCGACATGAAATCAGAGGTCGCGCCGGTCATGATCTCGGCTATCTCTCGGCCACGGGATTCAAAGGCATCCAGCAAGCCACGGCTGGTTTCATCAAGCCGTTCAGCAATGGTGCGATTGCCTTCATCGAATTGTTCGGTTGCCATGTGAGCATGGGTTTTAAGGGTTGCAACCAGTTCTTCATTGCTCTCCAGCATCCGGGTCCGGGCTTCCTCGGCAAGCTGCGAAATGGCGCGTCCGGTTTCTTCAAGTTTTCCGACTGCATCATCACTTTGTGTGGCAAGTGCACCAACCAGGAGCTCATTGCTTTCCACCATCCGGGAGCGTGACTCTTCGGCCATTTGCGCGACAGCGCGGGTGGTTTCTTCAAGCCGTCCAACGGCTTCATCGGTCTGAGAGGAGATCGTGCCGACCAGCTGTTCATTGCTTTCCAGTATGCGCGAGCGGGCATCTTCAGCCATTTGCGACATGGCGCGGCCGCTTTCTTCAAACCGTTCAATTGCTTCGCTGCTTTGCGAGGACATGGCACCGACCAGCTGTTCGTTGCCTTCCAGCATCCGCGCACGGGCCTCTTCAGCCAATTGCGCCATGGCGCGGCCGCTTTCTTCAAACCGTCCGACTGCTTCGCTGCTGTGCGAGGACAGAGCGCCGATCAAATCATCATTGCTATCGAGCAGACGCGAACGAGCCTCTTCGGCCAGTTGAGCGATTGCCCGGCCGCTCTCGTCAAGCCGGACAATGGTGCTGTCCCCCTGCGAGGCAAGCGCTGAGATCAGTTCCTGATTGGCCTCTTCGATACGGGCGCGGGCAATTTCACTTTGTTCGACTGCAGACAGGCTGCTTTCATTGAGCCGTTCAACGGCCCGATCACTGAGTGTCTGTATCGTTGACAGGAAGTCGTGGTTTACATTGGCAAGACGTTCTGCGGCCTGTTCGCTCAGGCTCAGAATGGATTTTCCACCTTCCGTCAGACGTTCGACAGCGTTTGAGCTCTGAGTTTCGATATTCGCGATCAATTCCTGATTGCTGTCCAGCAGGCGAATGCGCGCATTTTCGCTGGAGGCGGCAATTGCCGCAGCAATATCCTCGCCCTGTTGCGAGAACGTATCGATAATGGTCGAGCCGGCGGAGCGCAGTTGCGTGGATAGATCCAACGCCTTTTCCTGCAAGGTAGAAACAAGCGAGCCACCGCTATTGTCGAGAATTTCAGTCAGCTCGGCTGTTCTTGCTCCCAGTGTCTCATTCAACTGCAGTGTCGAGCTGGACAATTTATCGGTCGCAACCGTGACCCGGCTGACGAGGTTTTCATCGAGGTCCTGGGTGAGGCCGGCGATGCCGGTTGATGCGCGTTCCAGATTGCTCAGCAGGCTTTCGCTGGCATCGGCGATAGTCGAGCGGAACAAATTGTTGGCCTGCTCAACATTGACCGAGAAGTTGGAGTTGGCTTTCTCGCCCTGTTCATACAATTCTGTGCCGATGGCTTCCATGCTGGCAGAAAGCGACTGCTGCAGCACGCTGGTACGCTCTTCGAGATTTTCCGCAACCTCGAACACTTTGGTACCCAATGCCATATTGATTTCGGCAATACGTTCGGAGACGACTTCCGACATTTCGCGGGTTTTGCTGGAAAGTGCTTCGTTGACTTCCTGGAAGCGTCCTTCAAGTGTCGCCGTGATTTCATTCTGGCCTTCACCGAAGGCGCGCGCGATTTCACGCGTGCGTTCGATCAGCGCTTCGTTCATTTCGGATGTGCGCATGTCCAGAGCTTCGCTGACCATGCTGGCGCGTTGCTCAAGTGTCTCGGCAAGGGCATCTGCCTTGCTGCCGATCGAATTGGCGGCACTGTCGAGACGCACTCCGACGCTGTCTTCAAATGTATTGAGACGGCCGGCCAGCACATCTTCCAGCACGCCGGTGCGTTCCGCAAGCGTATCGCCCACCTTCTCGGTGGCCGCGCTGACGGACGTTGTGAAATTATCAAGATGGTCAGCCATCGTCGACTGCATCGCGGCACTGTGTTTGGAAATTGAATTGTCCAGATCAGCGATCCGCGAGCTGAACAGCTGTTCGATTTCACTCGACCGGTTGCCCAGCGCTGCCGTCAGAGCAGAGCCGTTTTCATTGATGGTCGTATCAAGCGCTTTCAGGCGACCATCCAGTGCTTCGCTGAGTTCCTTGCCCCTGTCACTAAGTGTGATGTTGATCTGATCATTGAGGTTCAGGACCTCGCTCATCAGATGCTTGCCACGTGTCGAGATCGCTTTTGCGACTTCTGTTCCGACAGTCGCGATCTGGGTGGCAAGTTGCGTGCCATTGACATTCAGCGCATCACGAACGGTCTGCGCGCCATGTTCCAGCGTGGTCTTGAATTCATTGGTTTTTGAATCGAGGTGTTCTGAAAGACGATCACTGGTTGATGTCAGGCGCTGGGTCACTTCCTCGCCCTGACCGTCAATTGCCTTGGACAGGCGCGATGTGGCGGTTTCAAGACGGTCAGCAAGATGGGTGCCACGGGCAAAAATCTGCTCGCCGGCGGTCTTGCCGGTCGAATCGATACGCTCGGCAATCTTGTTGCCCTGATCGGAGAACTGCAACACGACATTTTCAACAGCAAGATCAAGCGAGCCACTGACTTCCAGCGAGCGTTCCATCAAAGTCGCAGTCAGATTGTCTTTTGATTTCAATATGGTATCGGAAACCTGAAGGCCGGTTTCCTGCAGTGATGCGGTCACTTCCTGTCCAGTATTGGACAGATTCTGCACCAGTTCCTGGCCCCGGGTCGACAGGGTCGAAATCATGGTTTCGCCGGCGGTTCCCAGAGCAAGAGTTATCTGTTCGCCTTTCTGGCCCAGCGACGCGATCACACGCTGGCCGGATTCTGAAACCCGGTCGGCGATTGCATCACTGGTTTTGGCAAGTTCTTCAGACAGGGTTTCGCGGGCACCGCCAATGGCTGTGCGCAAGCGCTCTGAATTATGGACAATAGCCTCTCTCTGAGACACCAACTCGTCGACAACGGAGCGAATCCGGCTTTCATTGGTGGAATAGGCGCGTTCCAGTGCGGCGACTTCGGTGTGAACCATCACTTCAAGTTCACTGGCCCGTGCAAGGGCGCGTTCGATGCCATCGCCCATGGCCGCGACTTCGCGGCGAATGGCCTGACCGACACTGAGGACAGAATCTTTTGCAATATCTTCCGGTTCCGAAAGCCGAAGTGCAACTTCGGTCATGCCATTGGCAACGATCCGCATTTCCTGAGAACGCCAGATCATCAGCGCAAACACCCAGAAGAATACCACCGGCAGAATCAGACTGACGAAATAGGCAAACAGATGCGGAGCCTGGCTGAGACTTGCCAGACCATTAAGGTTTGCCAGATCTTCGCCAAATGCGGCATTGCCGACAATGCCGCCGAACAGCAGCCAGAGAGCCGAGGCGGCGAGGGCGCCCCAGAATGGCATCAGCGAAGGACGGCGATTGATGCTGTACAGCATATTGCCAACAGACTGGCGGTCATCATTGGCCGGACGCTGCGTGCGTCCGCGCGAGGCGGAGCGTTCCCGGCGCGGAGCGGCATCATTTGCCGCTGCATCTGCTGCTCTGGAACCTGCGCCGGCATTGCGACCGGATCTCGTGCGCTCGGTTTCCGGCCCTGAAGGCTCTTCATCCCGGCGCGATCGACGAAGCCGGCGACGGGATGGCCCATCGCTCTTGGTGTCCTCTGCCCCAAAATCAATCTTGAGAGCTTCTTCCACCGCTGATACAGCCGGATCATTTGATCCTTTTGACTTCGGAGAATTCTTAGCCATCGTCTTGCCTCGCATCCGTACTCATAACATTCTCGCCAGCGGCGCAGTTTCAGACTTCTGTCCAACAGACAGATTTTCCGAAGAAGTGGTTCCGAAAAACATGTGTCCAACTGGCACATGTCTGAATTCAGGAACCCCTCGCAATTCGGAACCTATCGTATGAAAGCCCGACAATCGATGTCACCAGGCCGCCCGGACAGGCAAAAGTCCCTTGCCCCGCGGAAGAAATGCAAAAAAAGATAAGCTGACTTGACTCACCGGAACTTCCTGTTTGGAAGTCGGGCGCATTCCGTCAGCAACACCGCACTCTGCAGACCCTTATACCTATTACTTTGTCGCCTTTAGGGCAGCGCGGGTTTAAATCCCGGCTTTCCGGCAGGCTCCCCCGAGCTACGGGGTTGCAACAGGACGATCGCTTGAAATTCGTTCAAATTTTAACAATCGAGCTTTTCCAGGAATCCATAACTTCTTGCCGCTGCAGTATCGTATCGGTTTGGAATGGCAAGACAACAAAAAAAATAAGCAATTAGCAGCCTTTGTTAACGCCAAGACTCATTCCGGGCATGGTGTATTTGTGCCAAATTGAAATAAAACTGCAGACAATTGGCAGATTCCGGCGTGTTTTGACTCTGGCTCGATTCAATGCCGCATCAATCTGGCCTCAAAGCGCTTCTTCGGGAAATTGGCATTATGGTTAACAAAAGCCAACCGGATTCCCGATTTGTTCTGCGCGCGCCCGGATTCCTGCCGATTCGCTCACACCGCCAGGATTATGCTGCTCGTCCCTTGAAAGCGCGGTGATACGACATTAAACAACAACCCATCGACCTTCTTCAATGCGCTCTCTGCACCAGACACACTCCTGTAAACCAGACAAATTCCTGCAAATGAGAATCCACCCATATGGCCAAAATCACATACACTACGCATGACGATCAGACATTCGAGGTGGACGGCGAGGACGGCTCCACGGTTATGGAGACGGCCATCAAGAATGCTGTCCCGGGAATCGAAGCGGAATGCGGCGGTGCCTGCGCCTGTGCGACCTGCCATGTTTATGTGGCGCAGGAGTGGATGGAAAAGGTTGGCGCGCCTGAACCGATGGAAGAAGACATGCTGGATTTTGCCTACGATGTGCGGCCCACCAGCCGGCTTTCCTGTCAGATCCGTGTGTCACCCGATCTTGACGGCCTGAAAGTTGAGGTGCCGGAGCGGCAGGGCTGATCGGACATAGTGCGATCTGTCTCCCCGGGAGGCCGAAGCTGCGTAAAAGCGACGGAATGCGATGCTGATGCAACAAGGATTACAGTCATGACACGGCCGGTGGAAACGGATGTGGTGATCATTGGCGCCGGCCCGGTAGGGCTGTTTGCCGTGTTTGAGCTGGGCCTGTGGGATTTGAAGTGTCACGTGATCGACATTCTTGACAAGGTCGGCGGCCAATGCGCTGAATTATATCCGGAAAAGCCGATTTACGATATTCCTGGATTCGCTACAATCAGCGGTCAGAAACTGGTTGAAAACCTGATGGAACAAATAGCGCCGTTCGGGGCTCAGTTCCATTTGAACCAGATGGTCGCCGGCGTTGAGCGGCAGGACGATGGCCGCTTTCTGGTGGAAACCGATGTTGGAACCCGGTTTCTCTGCACCATGGTGTTCATCGCAGCCGGAGGTGGCTCGTTTCAGCCCAAGAGACCGCCGATTCCCGGCATCGAAGCCTTTGAAAAACAGTCGGTGTTTTACTCGGTCCGGCGCATGGATGATTTTCGCGGCCACGACATTGTCATTGTCGGCGGCGGCGATTCGGCGCTTGACTGGACCCTCAATCTGCAGCCGATTGCTGCCAGACTGACTTTGATCCACCGCCGCGACGCCTTCAGAGGTTCACTGGACAGCGTCAACAAGATGCGCGCCCTGGTGGAAGCTGGCGCCATGGATCTGCGGATCGGGCAGGTTTCTGCCCTGAGCGGGCAAGATGGTCAGCTTGACCGGATTGAAGTGAAAACCGCAGACGGCACTGACCAGATAAAATGCACCAGGCTTCTGCCGTTTTTCGGACTGACCATGAAACTCGGCCCGGTTGCCGAATGGGGCCTCAATCTGGATGAGAATCTGATCCCGGTTGACACCGAGACTTTTCAGAGTTCTGAACCCGGCATTTATGCCATCGGTGACATCAACACATATCCTGGAAAACTGAAGCTCATTCTGTCCGGTTTTCATGAAGCAGCGCTGGCTGCCCATGCGGCAAAAAAGGCAGCAAACCCGGATGAACGGGTCATTTTCCAGTACACAACATCTTCTTCAAGTCTGCAGAAGAAACTTGGAATTATTTAATTCATCAATATTTATTTTTGTTCAAAAGTCATTTTATTCGGCCGGAGCCAATTTTATTGTTTTCGGTGAAAAAATGGTTTCGTTGCCCTGTTGCGGATCATCTGGCACAAATCTGGACAGGATCAGTGACACTGCAGCCATCGCCGCCCCGGCGAGAAAAACCGCCTTTGGCGAGACCAGCCAGAGCAGGCCGAAAGCTGCCGGAATACCCACTGCAGCGATGTGATTGATGGTGAAGGAAATACTGGTGGACGGCGCAATTTCAGCTGGATCAGCGATTTTTTGAAAATAGGTCTTGATTGCGATGGCGAAGGCAAAAAAAGCATGATCAATCACGTATAAAGCGGCCGCCAGATTGGCAGAGGTGACGTAGGCATAGGTGACAAAAACACCGATCAGCCCGATATATTCAAATGTCAGGGCCCGCTTTTCGCCGATAATCCCGATGAGTTTGCCGATGCGTCCGGCAAAGGCCATATTTATCAGACAATTGATCAAAAACAGGCCGGCGATGCTCTGGACATCATAGCCAAATTTCTCGACCATCATAAAGCTGGCAAAAACCGTAAATATCTGGCGTCTGGCACCGCTCATGAAAGTCAGCGCGTAAAACAGCCAGTAGCGCTTGCGCAGCGCGATTTGCTTCTGCTGGACTGTCCTTTGCGGAAAGGTCGGAAATTGCTGCCAGGCAAACACAGCGATGGCCAGCGTGATGGCACCACCAATCAAAAACGCTGTCTGAAAGGACAGATCGAACAGCTTCCAGCTTGCCAGAATAATGGCATAGGCGGCCAGTTGGGCTCCGGCGCCGATTGCGACCAGGCGACCCATCAGGTGTGGCGCGCGCTCTTTGGGCAGCCATTGCAGCGCCAGAGATTGATTCATGGTTTCGTAATAATGAAATCCGACCGACATCACGAATGTCGTTACGAACATGCCGAGCACAGTTGGAAAATACCCGGTTGCAGCAACGCCAAGGCCGAGCAGCAGCAGCGAGATGACGGCAAAGGTTTGCTCCCTGATATAGAGCACCACATAAATCGCAAGAAACGCCAGAAACCCGGGGATTTCGCGGATGGATTCCAGAAAGCCGATTTCGCGGCCGGTCATACCGACATCCTCGACCGCAAAATTCTTGATCAGAACCCACCAGCTTGAATAAGACAGCCACATGGCGGCAGACATCAGCGCAAGCAGGACAAACGGGCTGCGCATGCCGGAAAAGCTGGGATGGATGCTGCTATCTGCGCCCGGTGGCTCAGCCCTGTCTGCCCGACCGGTTGGGGAAGTACCTTCGTCGCGGCGCATAACCCATGTCCTTTGTTGCACAGCCTATAACGCGTTGCAGTTTTGGTAAGTTAGCGCTATTTTGACAAAATATATCTTATACACGCCAGGTTCAGCATGTTTCACCCAGATATGTATCTTCCCGCAGATCATGATGTTGCACGGGCCGCTATGGGCTTTGCCTGCGAATGGGAAAAAGGCTTTATGAACGAGCCACACAGCCATTGGCGCGGACAGCTTATTTACGCGACATCCGGCTCGCTGAAGGTGGTGTCTGAGGCCGGGACCTGGATCGTGCCTCCGGAACGGGCTGTCTGGATGCCGTCCGGCACGGAGCATGCGGTGAAGGCGGTAACCCACGCCAAAGCCAGGTTTCTCTATCTGGATCCTGATATTTTCAAAGGCTTGCCGGACAATGTGACAGTGATTCACGTGACCTCACTGATGCGCGAATGCCTGTTATCGTTCCTGACCCTGCCGCGACTTTACGATGAGCAGGGCAGTGCGCCGCATCTGCTGGCTATCATGGTCGATGAGCTGAGAATCGTCCCGGTGATGCCTTTGCATTTGCCGGAACCTGAAAGTCCCAGGCTGCGCGCCGCCACAGCGGAGCTGATCGCCAATCTGGCGGCACCGCCGAAGCTGGCGGGGCTGGCCGCAAATGCCGGTCTGAGTGTTCGCAGTTTTGAACGGCATTTTCAGCGTGAGACAGGCCTGACATGGCGCAAATGGGTGTCCCAGGCGCGACTCATGGAGGCAATATCTCAATTGTCGAACGGCACTCGGGTTGGTGATGTGGCCCACGCGCTCGGTTATGAGGGTTCCAGTGCCTTTGTCGCCATGTTCAAAAAGGCGACCGGACATACGCCCGGAAAATATTTTGCAACTGACGGTACGGTTTTCGAAAGCAGTTTATAGATTAAACCCGCTCTATTCCTCGTCCGTCCTGGGATCCAGCGTGGCCGTTTCCGGGGTGTTCATGCGCACGGTTGAGATGGTCACAAAGTCCCCCTTCATGTCATCCTCGACCGGTGCGCGTTTGGTCATCCGCCACCCGGCAAATCCAACTGTAATGATATGGGCCAGCAAAGTGGTTCCGAACAGCGCATCGGGTCCGAAAAGCGCCATCATGCCACCGCCCAGAAGCGGACCGAGAATGCTGCCTGCACCGAAAACCAGCAACAGGCCGGAACTGATCCGGAGGAAAGAATTCTTGTCAGCGTGGTCATTGGCATGGGCGACAATTACCGGATACATGGCATATACCATGGCCCCGAAGATGGCCGATGCAACCAGAACTGTGGTCACGTCGCGGGGTTGAAAGACCAGAAAAAACAGATCCACAATACCGGCAATCGATGCCAGTGCGATCAGGACTGCACGCCGGTCGGTGCGGTCCGACAGCCAGCCGACGGGAAGCTGAAACACGGCACCGGTGAGAATCGTGATGCTGACAAGAAGCGCGATTGAGGCAACGTCGAGCCCGATCTGTTGGCCGTAAACCGCTGCCAGCGTGCCGTATGAGCTGTTGGAGACACCAACCAGAAACACCGCGACAACGGCAATCGGCGAATTCAGCCAGAGGGTCTTGATATCCAGCTTCGGCCGCACCAGCGGTTGCGGTGCGCTCGAGGTGGAGAGCGCTGTCGGAAACAGTGAGCAGGCATAGAACACTGCGGCCAGGACAAAGAAAAAATAGCCGCTGGAATCGCCGCTGATCAGCAGCAGTTGGCCGAACGTCGTCGCCGCCAGATTGACCATTGTGTAAGTTGCAAAAACCCGGCCGCGGAAGGATGGATCAGTGCGTTCATTCATCCAGCTTTCCACGATCATAGCGCCGCCGGCAAAGCTGAATCCGGCCAGCGCCCGCAATGGAATCCAGGCGGCTGGATGAATGATCAGCAGCGACAACAACACCGAAATAACGGCGACCCCGGCCATCACGCTGAACGAGCGCACATGTCCGACCCGCGTCACCACCCCCGGAACAAACACACATCCAAGAACATAGCCGATCGCCCAGCCCGTTCCCAGCATACCAAGCGAAAACGCTGAAAAACCCTCGGCAGATCCGCGCAGCGGCAGAATCAATCCGTTGATGCCTCCGGCGGCCATCAGAAACGCACTGCCGAGAATAAGGGTGAATATGGGGAGGATCTGTCTGAACATAGGGCGCTTTAACACAGGCGGCATAACAAGTTCCAGCGATCAATACGCCGTAAACCAACTATTGCAAGCGGCTTTTCAACAGGGTGCCAGCCCCTGTGCAATGACCTTGCGCATCAGATTTGGAAGCGCTTCATCGTGCAGCGATGCCAGATCGCGCCACCAGCCATGTTCCGGCAACGAATTCGGTCTGTGTGCAGCGGCAGTGGCAATCGAAAACTCCGCTTTATAGACCGTCAGTTCCAGATGAAAATGGGTGAAGGTATGGCGCACTTTGCCGGCGGTTTGCCAATTCGCATCCAGTGGTGCAGCGTCGCTTGTGGTAACGCCGTCCTGGCGCGAAGTCCAGTTGCTGGTCGGCACTTCTGTCATACCGGCAAGCAGGCCCCGGTCAGCACGTTTTTGCAGCCAGATCTGTTGATCCTGCCGAATCAGCACAAACGCAGCGCCGAACCGCGTCGGCTTCTGCGCCTTCGGAAGTTTGACCGGAAAGGCTTCCTGCGTTCCGGTGGCAAAGGCCTGACACTGGTTATTCAGCGGGCACAGGCTGCAGGCCGGTCTTTTCGGCGTGCATAATGTGGCCCCCAGATCCATCAATGCCTGGGCCAGATCGCCGGGACGCTCAACCGGGATGACTGGAAGCAGGGCGTCGCGCACCATTTGCTTTGCCGCCGGCAAAGGCGTGCTGATGGCGAGCAACCGCGTCACCACGCGTTCCACATTGCCGTCAACCACCGCAGCCGGATCGCGAAATGCAATAGCGGCGACAGCGGCCGCAGTATAGGGGCCGATTCCAGGCAGAGTCTGCAATTGCGCGGCTGTGCGGGGAAATTCACCGTTTAACTGTGTCGCCACCAGCCGGGCGCATTTAAGCAGGTTTCGGGCGCGCGAATAGTAGCCAAGCCCGGCCCACGCGACCATCACCGCCTCCTCGTCAGCTGCCGCCAGTTGCGCGATTGACGGCCACTGGGCCAGAAACTTCTCATAATATGGCCTGACGGCCGTCACCGTGGTTTGCTGCAGCATGATTTCCGAGAGCCAGACCCGGTAAGGATCTGCGGCCATCTGCTGCCCGTCCTGTGGGCGCACACGCCATGGCAGCTCACGGCCGTGGCGGTCATACCAGTTCAGCAGCAGGCTTGCAGTTGACGGGGACAGAATTTTGTCTTTCAACGCCGAATTCCGGACGAAAATGTTGCAGTTGCGGCAGATATCGTTGATCCTGTGTTCATGGTCAATGACACTGGAAAATCTTCAAGGAAAAAGCCGCGAAAGGGCGTCCGCCCGCTCGCGGATTTGATCGGTGCAACGCTGGATCCGATCTGTGCAAGACGCGGTTTCGGCTCCGCTTCCCTGTTGTCCTTTTGGCCCGACATTGTTGGCCCGGATTATGAAGCCTCGACTTTCCCGGAATCCGTGAACTGGCCCAAACGTCACGACCAGCGTGGCGCAGATGCTGCTCTGGCGGTTTTGACCGTCCGGGTTCTGCCGTCCCAAGCACTGTATTTCCAGCATGAAATTCCGCAAATTCTGGAGCGGGTCAATCAGTTTCTGGGCTATCAGGCCATTGGCCGGGTGCGCATCGTCCAGGGTCAGTTCACGCTTGCCCGGCCACAGGTCAGGGCGCAGAGCCGGCCTCTGACGGAAGCGGAAGCAGAAAAACTGGAAGCGCGCCTGGCCGATATCGCCGAGGCAGATCTGCAATTATCCCTAAAGCGTCTCGGTGCTGCCATTCTGACAGAAAAATGACACCTTTCTCCTCGAATTTACGGCAACGAATTTTATTTGTGTTCGTATTGCCCTATATCCCTCGAGACCTTATTCAACCGGCAAGCTGCATCGCCGATTTTCCACAGGAGGAGACCTGTCAATGATTTCCCGCAGAACCATGATTCAAAACAGTGCCGGGCTTGTGGCCGCTGCCGGCCTTACACCGCTGCTTGGCGGCGCTGTCTGGGCGCAGGCTGGCAAAGCTGACGTCGAGAAATTGAAAGTGGCTGGGCCGCTGGGTGAAATGGCGCTGGGTGACCCCAATGCACCGGTGACGGTGGTGGAATATGCCAGCATGACCTGCGGCCACTGCGCCAATTTCCACAACAATACTTATACGCCGTTCAAGGAAAAATATATCGAGAGCGGACAGGTCTTTTTCATCTTCCGCGAATTTCCGCTGGATCCGGTGGCAACGGCTGTGGCAATGCTGGCCCGTTGTGCGCCTGAAGGTAAGTTTTTTGACACCGTTGAAGTCTTCTTCGAACGTCAGCGTGAATGGGCTTCCAGTGAGAATGTTGTGGCTGAACTGCAGAAAATAGCGTTTCAGCTTGGTTTTACACAGGAGACATTCAAGGACTGCTTGACTAATCAGGAGCTTCTTGACGGAGTAAACTGGGTCAGAAAACGGGCGGATCAGGAATTCAAGGTTGCCTCAACACCAACCTTCTTTTTCAACGGCACCCGTCAGATAGGATCTATGACGATTGAGGAAGTGGACGCAGTCATTCAGCCAATGCTTTGACAGCCACTCACCAATGCGGTGCGCGGGACCGGCTTCCGCGTGCCGAAATGCCGCGAACCGTAAAATCATGGGGGCCACATCTGACAATGTGGCCGCACTGCAGCCCATCCGATCCCAGGCAACCTCTGCTGCCGCGGAGTGCGTCCGATGATGTTTACCAGGCTCAGAATTCTGGGCTTCAAATCTTTCGTTGACCCGATAGAATTTCACATCAAGGACGGCCAGACCGGCATTGTCGGGCCGAATGGCTGCGGCAAATCCAATCTGGTGGAAGCGCTGCGTTGGGTCATGGGGGAAAGCTCCTACAAGAATATGCGGGCATCCGGCATGGATGACGTGATTTTCTCCGGTTCGCTGAACCGCCCGTCGCGCAACACTGCGGAAGTTACTTTATTCGTCGACAATGCGGACCGCACCGCGCCCGCCGCATTCAACGACAGCGATGTGCTGGAGGTCACCCGCCGCATCGAGCGCGAGGCCGGATCGGTTTACAAGATCAATGGCAACGATGTGCGGGCACGCGATGTGCAATTGCTGTTTGCAGATGCCTCGACCGGGTCGCGTTCGCCCGCTTTGGTGCGTCAGGGCCAGATCGGCGAATTGATTAGCGCCAAGCCAACATCGCGCCGCGCAATTCTGGAAGAGGCGGCCGGCATATCCGGTCTGTATTCGCGCCGTCATGAAGCTGAATTGCGCCTCAGGGCTGCCGAAACCAATCTCGACCGCCTTGATGATGTCCTGACCCAGATTCAGGCTCAGTTGGATGGTCTGAAGCGCCAGTCCCGGCAGGCCAGCCGTTACAAGAACCTGTCCGGTGAAATTCGCAAGGCGGAGGCGACCTTGCTCTATCTGCAATGGACCGCGGCCCGCAATGCTGTCGAAGTGGCAGGCGAAGCTCTGAAGACTGTCACTATTGAAATGGCGACCCGGACGAAAATTCAGGCCGAAACCGCCCGCAATGAGGCGGTGTCGCGCGAACAAATGCCGAAATTGCTTGATGCCGAGGCCCGCGCTGGAGCCGCGCTTCAGACCCTGATCGTTGCGCGCGATGCGCTGGAGGCCGATGAGGCACGCGCGAAGAGCCGGCAAACTGAACTGGCAGGCCGGATCGAACAGCTGCAGCAGGATCTGGACCGCGAGCAGCAACTCACCAAAGACAATGATGACAATCTCGCCAAGCTGGCGGTTGAAGAGGCCGAACTGAACGATGCCGGTGATCACCAGTCGGATCAGGTGTCCGCTCTGAAAACCGACCTTCAGGCCCGCGAAACGACCTTGCAGGCGCTGGAGCAGGAACTTGCCGAGCTCAACCGTATCCAGGCAGCCGCTGCCGCTGAACGCACTCAGTTGCAGCGAATTATTGCCGGCGCGGAACGCGCGCTTTCGCAAAACACGACACAAAAAAACTCTGTGGCGCGGGAACTGGAAGCCATTGAACTGCAGTTGGGATCAGACGCAGTCCTGAGCGGCCTGCAATCTGCGGTGAGTGACCGGCTGCGCGATGTTGCTGATATGGAAGCAGCTCTTGAGCAGGCCGAAACCGCTCTGCGCGCATTGCGCCAGCAGGATACAGACGCCCGCAAACCATTGCGTCAGGCGGAACAGGATTTACGCGCTCTGCAGACCGAGGCCAAAACGCTCGCCCGCATCTTGCAAGTCGATGAGACGGATATGTGGCCACCTTTGGTGGATGCGCTGACGGTTGCCCCAGGCCTTGAAACGGCGCTGGGTGCCGCGCTTGGCGACGATATTGATGTGCCACTGGACGCCAATGCGCCAACCCATTGGCGGGCGCTCGATCCCGCCGGCCCGGTGTCCGGGGATGCAGCTTTGCCGGAAAATTCAATCCCGCTTTTGCAGCACATCAAAGGTCCGGATCTGTTGACCCGCCGTCTCAGTCAGATCGGTCTGGTTGATAAGGCGGATGGTGCGGAACTGCAGAAATTATTGAAACCGGGGCAACGGCTGGTCTCGCGGGAAGGCGATCTGTGGCGTTGGGATGGCTTTGTCATGGCCAGTGAAGCGCCCAGCGCAGCCGCGCTCCGGCTGGAAAACAGGAACCGTCTGGCGGAACTGGAATCGGCAGCTGAAGAGACCGAACGCGCCGTGCAGCTTCTTAATACGGATTGGCAGGAAGTGGTGACGGCGTTGCGTCACGCCGAAGAGACAGATCAGGCCCTGCGCCAGAAACTCAAACAGCTGCGGCTGGCACAGGCACGGGCGCAGGAAGATCTGGTCCAGGCAGAACAGCAGCGCAGCCGCATCACCAATCGCAAAGCTGCGCTGGAAGAGGCACTGAAACGTCTGGAATCGACTTTGGTCGAAGCGCAGACACAGTTAAACGAGGCCAGCACGCAATTGCAGGCGCTGCCGGCCGATAACAGCCATGACGAGCAGGCTGGAACGCTGCGAGTGCAGATTGCCGAAGCGCGCAGCGCTGCAGCACAAGCGCGCGCGACCCTTCAGGGACAGGAAAGTGAGGCGGCACGTCGTGCCCAGCGCCTGCAGGCTATCGCCAACGAACGGTCAAACTGGCAGCGGCGCCTGGCGGAGGCAGGCCAGCAGATCGACAGGCTGCAAAGCCGCCTCAATGAGCACGTGCGCGAAAAGGCCGTTCTCGACGACGCGCCGGACACGTTTCTGCATCGTCGCCAATCCCTGTTGTCTCAGATTGCCAAAGCGGAAGCGGAGCGCGCACGAACCTCCGATGCGCGGGCTGTCGCAGACAGTGAATTGCGCAAATCCGATCAGCTGGCCAAAGAGGCATTGGCAGCGTTGAGCGCTGCGCGCGAAACTCAGGTGCGGGCCGAAGAGCGCACGGAATCGGCAAAGCAGCGCCTCGCCGATATCGAGGCACGGATCGATGATGTGATTGAGTGCAAGCCATCGCAATTGCAAGAAAAGACCGGCCTCGTCGCCGAGGCACCACTTCCTGATGTTGATTCGATTGACAAGCGGCTAGACCGTCTGAAGGCAGAGCGCGAACGGCTTGGCGGCGTCAATCTGCGCGCCGAGGAGGAAGCCGGCGAAGTCAGCGCTCAGCTTGAAGGGCTGATCGCCGAACGCGACGATCTGATCGAGGCTATTCGCCGTTTGAGGCTGGGCATTCAAAGCCTCAATCGTGAAGGGCGGGAACGCCTTCTGGCTGCGTTTGAAGTGGTCAACGGCCATTTCCAGCATCTGTTTTCGCATTTGTTCGGCGGCGGGCAGGCCGAGTTGAAACTGACGGAATCCGATGATCCTCTGGAAGCCGGTCTGGAAATTATCGCCAGACCGCCAGGCAAGAAGCCGCAGACCATGACCCTGCTGTCCGGCGGCGAACAGGCGCTGACAGCAATGTCGCTGATCTTTGCCGTGTTTCTGACCAATCCGGCGCCGATCTGCGTGCTCGACGAAGTTGATGCTCCGCTGGACGATGCCAATGTGGAACGATTCTGCAGTCTGGTCGACGAAATGAACCGTCAGACCGACACGCGATTCGTCATCGTCACCCACAATCCCATCACCATGGCCCGCATGGACCGGCTGTTCGGGGTGACAATGGCGGAACGCGGAGTATCCCAGCTGGTTTCAGTGGATTTGCAGGCGGCGGAAGAGTATCTTGAAGCGAGCTAGATTATACAACGGGACTTAGAATCATATGACCGGGTTTGCGCGCGTGCCGCTTGTCGGAACGCTTCTCATATGAGTGGCTTCGCAACCTGTTCATATGAGTCAGCATTCATAAAATGTGCTCGAAATTGACCAAAAAACGGTATGATTAGGGCACCGGGGTCCCCGTCCAGGCAGCTTATTCGTCGCATTTGTTCCGAAAAAAAAGTAAAAAAATATATTTTTCAATAACTTAAGGCGCTTTCACCAATGCTTGACACTGAATGGAGGCACAACTATGTTGCGCTCGAATTTGGCAGAAAATCTGCGGGAACAGTATGACCACGCAAAATCACCCTGAAGAGCCGGGTGAGCGTCAGAATGCTGAACTCGATGCCCGGTTGGATCAGTTGAAATCGCGACTTCATCGTGAGGACAGCAAAGCAAGCCAGAAAGTCGAGCGTTCCGGTTCCGGTAACAGGGAACTGGCGCAAGGCTTGAAGCTGGGTGCGGAGTTTGCATCTGGTATTCTGGTGGGAGCCGGGCTTGGATATGTGATTGATGGCTGGCTGGATAGCTCTCCCTTCGGTCTCATTATATTTTTGCTGCTCGGTTTTGCTGCCGGTGTATTGAACGTTCTGCGTTCGGTCGGGAAGGTGGAAAAGCCGTTTGATAAACCGTGTGATGGCTTGAAATAGAGACATTGAGCGATCCTGGGATTAGAAAAGTAAGGGCTGATATCTGTGGCGACCAATCCTATTGATCAGTTTCGAATCTCGACATTTGCGCCTTTGGGCGAAGTGGGCGGTATTGAATTCGCATTGACGAATTCCGCAATCTTCATGATTGCCACTGTGGCCGCTGCAACAGCCTTTCTGCTGATGGGTTCGAGCAACCGTTCGCTGGTGCCCGGCCGCTGGCAGTCGATGACGGAACTGACCTATGAATTCGTTGCCAAGACGCTGCGCGATTCGGCGGGATCTGAAGGCATGCGGTTTTTCCCGCTGGTCTTCTCCCTGTTTGTTTTTGTCCTGTTCGCCAACCTGTTTGGCATGTTCCCTTATTTCTTTACCGTAACCAGCCACATCATCGTGACCTTTGCTTTGGCCATGCTGGTGATAATGACCGTGGTTATCTATGGCTTTCTGCGTCACGGCTTCGGCTTTCTGAAACTGTTCGTACCAAGTGGAATCCCGGTCATTCTGATGCCGCTGGTTGTTGCGATTGAGGTCATCTCCTTCCTCTCGCGTCCGATCAGCCTGTCAGTGCGTCTGTTTGCCAATATGCTGGCCGGGCATATTACCGTAAAAGTCTTTGCCGGTTTCGTCACCAGCATGTCGGCTCTGGGTGCGATCGGCATCGCCGGGTCTATCCTGCCACTGATCATGACCGTCGCGCTGACTGGTCTGGAATTTCTTGTGGCCTTTCTCCAGGCCTATGTTTTCACTGTTTTGACATGCATGTACCTCAACGACGCGGTTCATCCTGGTCACTGAATATCAACCCAATTCCAGTGGTCAGACATGACCGCTGGTTAACTTTATGAAGCTTAAGGAGCATCAAAATGGAACTTGCAGCAGCACAAGCAATCGGCGCTGGCATCGCATGCCTGGGAATGGGCGGCGCGGCTATCGGTCTTGGTCAGATCTTTGGTAATTATCTGTCCGGCGCACTTCGCAATCCATCGGCAGCCGATGGTCAGTTCGGCCGTCTGATTTTCGGTTTTGCGGTGACAGAAGCCCTTGGCATTTTCTCTCTGTTGGTCGCTCTGCTGCTGCTCTTCGCGTAAGCCAAGACATGCAATGCGGCGGCTTCGCCCGCCGCGTTCGAGCTTTTTAGGAGTAGAAGACCGTGGCCACAACACCAGAAAATGGTGCAGAAGCGGCAGGATCGTTTCCCCCTTTTGACCCATCAACCTTTGCATCGCAGCTGCTCTGGCTGGCGATCACTTTTGGTGTGCTTTACTGGCTGATGTCGAAAGTTGCATTGCCGCGACTGAGTGACATTCTGGAGGTGCGCCGTGATCGCATCCTGAGCGATCTTGATGAAGCGCAAAGGCTGAAGGATGAGTCTGAAGAGGCGATTGCCTCTTACGAACAGGCTCTGGCCGAGGCGCGCAGGAAAGCGCAGGATATTGCTCATGTCGCCCGCGACAAGGCACAGGCCGAAGTCGATGCGGAGCAGGCCAAGGTAGATGCCGATGTCGCTGTCAAAATGGCGGAAGCCGAAGCCAGTATCGCTGATACGCGAAAACAGGCCATGGCTGAAGTTTCCTCCATTGCTGCAGATACAGCCTCAGAGCTGGTCAATGCGCTCATCGGAACAAAGCCAACCAAAGCGGCTTTGAAAAAGGCCGTTACTGCGGCTGAACAGACAGCATAGGAGCGCAGACAATGCTTGACGCAACATTCTGGGCCTTTGTCGGCTTTGTGCTGTTTCTGGCGCTGATCGTTTACCTCAAAGTGCCGGGCAAGCTGGCCGAAGGGCTGGACAATCGCGGCAACAAGATTCGCTCCGAGCTTGAAGAAGCCCGTCGTCTGCGCGAAGAAGCGCAGGCCTTGCTGGCTGAGTATCAGCGCAAGCAGCGTGAGGCGGAGCGTGAGGCCGAAGATATAATCAGCCAGGCACAACGCGAAGCCAAGGCGATGGCGGTTGAAGCTGGAAAAAAACTGGAAGCCTATGTGGTGCGGCGGCAGAAGCAGGCCGAAGAGAAAATTGCCCAGGCCGAATCCCAGGCCATCCAGGATGTCCGCTCGCGTTCGGTTGACGTCGCCATTCAGGCGGCTCAGATGATGATGGCAGAAAAGGTCAGCGGCAAGCTGGCTGATGATCTTATTGGCAAAAGCATCAAGGATGTGGCCTCCAAGCTCAACTGACAGGCTTGGCGCGATGCGTGATATATGCCGGTTGGCATATTGCAAGGTCGGGGTTTCCCCCGGCCTTTTTTATGTCTGTCATTCATAAATCCCGCAAAGGCCGGAAGCTGAGCCGGTGGTGCCGCGTTCCGCCTTTGCTGAGGATAGCCGCCCGGTGGAACTCCGTGCCGTAGCCCATATGCCTCTCAAGACCATATCCAGGGGCATCACAGGCGCAAATCTGCATCATCCGGTCGCGTATCACCTTGGCAATAATCGATGCGGCGGCAATGGATTGAGACAGCCCGTCGCCCTTGATCACCGCGCCGCCGGGGCAGGGCAGGCCGGCAGGTATGTCGCGCCCGTCGATCAGCACACCATCCGGCTGCTGCGGTAGGGCGGCGATCGCCTGCGCCATCGCCCACAGCGTCGCAGCGCGAATATTCATCCGGTCTATGCGATCCGCTGTTGCCCAGGCAATTCCGACAGTGTGATTGGCGATCAGTTGCTCAAACAGGCCTTCACGCTGCCCCGCAGACAGTTTTTTGGAATCGTTCAAAGCTACGGGAATTTGGTGTGGATTGAGAATGACGGCGGCAGTCACAACCGGGCCGGCAAGAGGCCCGCGTCCTGCTTCGTCCACACCGGCTATGGCAAACCGATGCCGGGTTGATTTTAAATCACTTTTCGAGATTTTCTGGAACAGTGGCAAAGCGGATGCCGGGCCGTTGCGCTGCAACGCCATCAGGCGCGCGCAGGCCAGGGCCTCCACCGCCATATCCGGCAGGCAGGACTTCTTGCGGTCTGCCGCTGCGCGGTATGGGGAATCGAAAAGTTGCGTCAACATGTCGGCAACAGTGCTGACATATCCGGTTCTCCGCAAGATCAACTGTACGAAATAAATTCAGAACGTCGTCTCAGCACGCCAGATCGAACAGCGACATCTGATCGTTCTGCTGCGCCGGAGCAGTAAACAGATCTGTGCGCAATTCAACGCGCTTTGTGCCGATCTTCAGCCGCTCGCAAGCCTTTTCAAAGCGACGGCCGATCATCCAGGCATAAGGGCCGCTGCCGCGCATCCGCCGGCCCCATGTGGCATCGTAATCCTTGCCGCCGCGCATCGACTTCACCAGCGACATCACATGCCGGTAACGATCCGGATAATGTGTCAGCAACCACTGCCGGAAAATATCGCGCACCTCCAGAGGCAGGCGCAGCATGACATAGCCGGCCTGATCGATACCAACAGCCTTGCCAGCCTCCAGAATGCGCTCAATCTCACTGTCATTCAGCGCTGGAATAATCGGCGCCACCATCATCGCCGTTGGAATGCCCGCATCATGCAGTGCCTGCAGGGTTTCCAGACGCCTGGCCGGGCTGGCAGCCCTTGGCTCCATGCTGCGCGCCAGTTTCGGGTCCAGCGTTGTGACCGACAGCGCCACCTTGACCAGGCCTTTTTCCGCCATCCGTGCCAGAATATCGATGTCGCGCTGAATCATCGCTGATTTGGTGACAATGCCCACCGGGTGATTGGTCCGCTCCAGTACTTCCAGAATCGAGCGGGTGATGCGCCAGGTCTTTTCCACCGGCTGATAAGGATCGGTATTAGTGCCTATGGCAATGACCTTCGGGACATATCTGGCATCAGCCAGTTCTTTTTCCAGTAAAGCGGCCGCATCCGGCTTTGCAAACAGGCGCGACTCAAAATCCTGGCCCGGCGACAGCCCCATATAGGCGTGGCTGGGGCGCGCGAAACAATATGTACAGCCATGCTCACATCCACGATACGGATTGATTGAGCGGTCGAATGAAATATCGGGCGACTGATTGCGTGTGATAATCCGCTTTGGATGCTCGACCTGAACCTCGGTCTTTAGTTTTTCTGGCCAGGTTCCAACTCCACTCTCAACATCCCAGCCATCATCGAATGCCTCGCGTTTGACCGGTTCATACCGGCCGCTGGCATTGCTGACCGCACCGCGGCCTTTGCGCGGGTCGAACTGGACGCCGACGCGATGACTGTCAAAGCCGATGATTTGGGTTTTGTTCTCCATGCCAATAGAATAGTGCATATACAGAACAAAACAAGAACAAAATGCATTTATGGACTGACAGGCGGAAAGGTCTTGTAAATCAGCTGCCTTGAAGTTTTCCACGTTTCAAATGTTCGCCAAGGCGCGGCAGGATTTCGACAAAATTGCAGGGCTGGTGCCGATAATCCAGTTGATGAACCAGAATTTCATCCCAGGCATCCTTGCAGGCCCCCGGAGAACCGGGCAGGGCGAAAATATAGGTGCTGTTTGCAACCCCCCCCAGCGCCCGTGACTGAATAGTAGATGTGCCGATTTTTTCAAAACTGATGCGGTGAAAAATCTGTGAAAACCCATCCATGTGTTTTTCAAACAGCGGTAACAGAGCTTCCGGCGTGACATCACGCCCGGTAAAGCCGGTGCCGCCGGTGGTAATCACCACGTCCACCTCCCTGTCAGCAATCCATAGCGAGACCTGCTCTCGGATCTGTTCGATATCATCGGTGCAAAGCGCTCTGCCAGCCAGACTGTGGCCAGCCTTTTGCAGCCGTTCGACCAGCACGCCTCCCGACCGGTCCTCTTCCAGCGAGCGTGTGTCTGACAGGGTCAAAACGGCAATCTTCAGGGGAACGAATTGTTTGGTCAGATCAAGACGGGACATCAGATTTCCTGTTTTGTTAAGCGTCCGGCGAAAGGATGGCCTTGTCGATGGCGGCTTTCCTGAGGCTGAGCCAGTCGCGCCATGCCAGACGTTTCTGGGCAGGTTGGCGCAGCAGATAGGCGGGATGAAGCATAGGCAGCACAGGAATTTCAGCGCTGGAATAGCTGCGCCATTTGCCGCGCAACTTTAGTATCCCATCGCTGCTTTCCAGCATGTTCTTGGCAGATGAAGCGCCCAGAAAGACCAGTAATTCCGGCTTTTTAAGTTCAATCTGCCGTGTGATGAAAGGCTTGCACAATTCCATTTCCGCGGTCGTTGGTGTGCGGTTGCCCGGTGGGCGCCAGGCCACAATGTTGCCGATGTAAACATTGCTGCGGTCAAAACCGGCGGCATTCAGCATCCGGTCGAGAAACTGTCCGGAACGGCCGACAAACGGTTTTCCCTGCAGATCCTCATCGCGTCCCGGCGCTTCACCCACCAGCATGATTTTTGCTTCTCTATTGCCGTCTTCAAACACGGTGTTTGTCGCCGTCCGCTTCAGCCCGCAACCCTCATAGGACACCAGCAATGCCATCAACTCGTCAAGCGAATTTGCCGAAGCTGCGCGGTCTCTGGCCTCTTGGACGTTGACCTCATGGGGTTTGGTTTCAGAGAAACCCGGCGCGGGTGCCGAAGCAGTGCTCCGCACTGCAGAAGGTTGCGCGTCTGCCACGCTGCTACCGGTCCGGCTTAACTGTGGCGGAGCTGCCAGACGATCATGCGGCGTCTCGTCGAGCGCAATATCGACGCCTGCATCAGCATAAAACTGCAGCACATCTTTCAGAGAGTCAGTCTGTTCCATCTGCCGGTTTCCAGAGTTCGGTCGGCGCATCTGCACGGATTTGTTGCATCAGATCAAACCATTAGGGCTTTTGACAAGTAGAATGATGTGTCACCTTGTCGTGGCAGTCATCCTGGGAAATATGATCGGAAGGATGAAATGCCATGAAACAAGTGCAAAAACGCTATTCAATCATCAGAAAGGTCTGCGCAATTCTATATACCAATACAAACCACATGTCGTGCGATTGGAAACAGATGATGCTGGAATTTGACCCATATTCTGGCTAGATGATGCACTATCGGTGAACCAGAGGGCAGGTTCTGGGCTCAGCGCAGGTCAGGCTCTGGTTCAGACACTGATCAAAAATTGCTTCAAAACCGGCAATTTGAGAGGCGGCATGAATGACTGACGACACACAGGCTGCGGCGGAGCCGCGCGAAAGCATGGAATTTGACGTGGTGATTGTCGGTGCCGGGCCGGCCGGTCTGTCCGCTGCCATCCGGCTGCGGCAACTGGCTGCAGAAGCCGGCCGGGACGATTTTTCGGTGGTGGTGCTGGAAAAGGGCGCAGAAGTCGGCGCTCATATCCTGTCTGGTGCGGTGGTCGACCCGATTGGTCTGGATGCCCTTTTGCCGGAATGGCGCAATGAGGACACGCCTTTGAAGACAGCGGTGACGGAAGACCGCTTCCTCTATCTGGGCCCATCCGGCTCTCTCCGCCTGCCGAATTTCCTGATGCCGCCGCTGATGAATAATCATGGCAATTTTGTCGCCTCGCTGGGCAATGTGACACGTTGGATGGCGGAAAAAGCCGAAGCGCTTGGCGTCGAGATCTATCCCGGGTTCGCGGCTTCGGAAATACTTTATGACGAGAAGGGTGCCGTGCGCGGTGTGGCTACCGGGGACATGGGCATCGGCAAAGACGGCGCGCCGAAACCCGCCCATGAACGCGGCATGGAACTGCTCGGCAAATATGTCCTGATTGGAGAAGGAGTGCGTGGCTCGCTGGCAAAGCAGCTGATCGCAAATTTCAAACTGGATGAAGGCAGGGAGCCGCAGAAATTCGGCATCGGCCTGAAAGAATTGTGGGAAGTGAAGCCTGAAAATCACAAGCCGGGCCTGGTCCAGCACAGCTTTGGCTGGCCGCTCGACAACCGCACCGGCGGCGGGTCCTTTCTCTACCATCTGGAAGACAATCAGGTGGCGGTCGGTTTTGTCGTCCACCTCAACTACAAGAATCCGTATCTGTCGCCGTTTGAAGAGTTTCAGCGTTTCAAGACGCATCTGGCCATTGCCCCCACATTTGCGGGCGGCAAGCGCCTGTCCTATGGTGCCCGTGCCATTTCCGAGGGCGGCTGGCAGAGCGTGCCGAAATTATGCTTCCCCGGCGGCGCCCTCATCGGTTGCTCGGCCGGGTTCGTAAATGTTGCCCGCATCAAGGGCTCGCACAATGCGGTTCTGTCCGGCAAGCTGGCGGCGGAACATGCCTTTGCTGCAATTTCCGAAGGCCGCGCTCAGGACGAGCTGTCCGGCTATGAGGCGGCCTGGCGCGCCAGCGAAATCGGCAACGACCTGAAGAAAGTCCGCAACGTCAAACCACTGTGGTCGCGTTTCGGCACGCTGCTTGGCATCGTGCTGGGCGGATTTGATATGTGGACCAACACGCTCGGCTTCTCCCTGTTCGGCACGCGCAGCCACGGCAAGCCGGATTTCGCAACGCTGGAGCCCGCTTCCCGGCACAGCAAAATTGACTATCCAAAACCCGATGGGGTTCTCAGCTTTGACCGTCTGTCATCGGTATTCCTGTCCAATACCAATCACGAGGAAGACCAGCCGGTGCATCTGCAGGTGCTCGATCCGGCTTTGCAGAAATCCAGCGAACATGATGTCTTTGCCGGCCCTTCTGCCAGATACTGTCCTGCAGGTGTTTATGAATGGGTGGAAGAGGGCGGCGAGCCGACCTTCGTCATCAACGCGCAGAATTGCGTGCACTGCAAGACCTGCGACATCAAGGATCCCAATCAGAACATCAACTGGACAGTGCCGGAGGGTGGCGGTGGCCCGGTTTATCCGAACATGTAGCGCCGGCCTGTCGCCGCTGGTAGACGGTTCCAGAGGGCCGCAGCGCCAGGACAAGCCTTGTCAGAACACTTTCCCTGTGCCCTGTTACGGGTCGACTTCATGTCAATAAAATCTCCGGCCTCTGATCTCGAAAACTGGGGCTGGAACAGTTTTTTTGACGATCAGTGGGCACACGACAGGGATGCCATTCCCGTTCGGGTGGTGGAAGTCCATCGCAGTGGCATCAGGGTGGTTGGCCCGCAGATTGACGAACATATTCAGCGCTTCAGCTCCATTACTGACGATGAAGAAACCGTGGCGACCGTGGGCGATTGGCTGCTTCTGGATGCGCAGACAAAAAAACCGAAGCGCTTGTTGCAGCGCCGCAGCCTGTTTCAGCGTCGCGCACCGGGAAAGGCGCGCAAGCTGCAACTGATCGCGGCGAATATCGATACACTGTTCATCGTCACATCCTGTAATCAGGACTTCAACACAGCACGACTTGAGCGCTACCTGGCACTCGCCCGGGAGGCAGACGTGCGGCCTGTCATCATTCTAACCAAGGCTGATCTGACTTCTGAACCGGAACAGTATCTGATTGCAGCGGCCAACCTGGCTGATGATCTGCTGGTCGAGATTGTCGATGCACGCGATCCCGGCAGCGTTGCCGGTCTTGCCAGATGGTGTGGCCCTGGCCAGACGGTGGCGCTGGTCGGCTCGTCCGGTGTTGGAAAATCAACCCTGGTCAATACCCTGTCTGGAACTGACCGTGCGGCTATCGGCGACATAAGGTCGGGCGATGACAAGGGCCGCCACACGACCTCCGGCAGGACCTTCCATCAGCTGCCAAGCGGCGGCTGGCTGATCGACACACCGGGCATCCGGGAACTGCAACTGACCGATGTGAGCGATGGATTGGAAGAGGTCTTTGCCGACATTGTCGAACTGGCTGCAGGCTGCCGTTTTAACGATTGCAGCCATGAGGGCGAGCCGGGGTGCCAAATTCAGGCCGCCATCGCAGACGGGGTTCTGCCGCTGTCCCGTCTGAAAAACTGGCGGAAACTTGCGGCAGAAGAGCGCTACAACAATGCAAGCCTGTCAGAGCGCCACACTAAAAACCGGGCCTTCACCAAAATGGTGAAACGCGCGACAAAACACAAGAAATCCGGTGAGTTGGATTAAATTGGATCAGCTTGACAGGCCGGTCAGCGTTGCAGCCCCCAGGATGGGACCGGGGTTGCCGTTAATGGTCGACTGTACCAGCACGGCGCAATTGTCATAGCCGCTTTTGGCAAGCTCACTCAGCGGCAAAATCATCTCGGTCCGTTTGCCTTTCCACATTCCGATCGGGCGCATTTCGCGGACAACATTATGATATTCGACCTGCCGGCCGCGATTCTCGCCCCGTTCAATATCAACGGTGTGAACATCATCGTAGAAAACCAGCCAGATTGTGGTGTTATCGCCAAGTTCTTCGGTGCCGTCGACACTGATCGTCAAAGCTTCCTTTGTCTTGGTTAGTTTGACCTCCAGAGGCAGAGTGGATGACGGGTCGGAACTGGCTTTTTGCAAGTCTGCAATCGTGGCATCAATACTTTCCCGGCGGCTGCCGACCACATGGACCTGTCCATTGATCACCGCCTGCGGCGTATAAACATCGCGGTCGCCTCGGCCTGCCGCATAAGCGCGCTGGCGTTCGGAATGCTCCGGCTTGCCAAGCGTATCGCGCCAGCCAAGGTAATCCCAGTAATCCACCGGCATTGTCAGCGCCAGAACTTCGCCCTCAGCGACCAGATCAGCAATAACCTCGTCGGCGGGCGGGCAGGATGAGCAGCCCTGACTGGTAAACAGCTCGACGACCGCTTTCGGCTTTCCGTTGATTTCGGCATGGGCAGACTGAACCGCCAGAGGTAGAAAGCCCATCAGACTCGAACCCAGGACAAAAGAAAGCAAAAATGTTTTACGCGAGACCATTCGTTGGTTCCTTTTCTTCTTACCCAATCATGTAGCTATTATCCATCACACGCTCCAGTCACTTATCAGTGAGGCTGGAACGAGACCGGCGGTGAATGCGAGCACACGACTTGGAAAAAGGGTCCTCAGTCCGTCTGACTTTCCCCAAAACACTTTGATTAAAATGGGAAAATACAAATTGTAACAAGAACCGCCCGTTCCAGCTTGAATCGATCTCGCAGCCTGTGGCGCTAATGACTTGCAATAACTCGCAGAAACTCGTCTCCGTAGCGCTCCAGCTTCTTTGCTCCGACACCATTGATCTGCATCAGCCCGGCCATGGTGGCAGGGCGCAATTGCGCCATTTCGATCAGTGTGCGGTCGGGGAAAATAACATAGGCTGGCACATTCTGACTTCTGGCGAAATCCGTGCGGCACACTTTCAGCGCCTTCAGCAATTCCTGATCACCGGCATCGCTCAATTCAATCGGGGCCGTTCTTGCGCTGCTGCGTTTGCGTTCGGCCTGCTTTTCCGGAAACCGAAGTTCCAGCTTTGTCTCGCCGCGCAGCACGGGACGGGCCTTTTCGCAGACCTGCCAGGAGCCCTGCGCAATGGTCACATTGGCGTAACCGGCAGCATAGAGCTGACGGAAGATGCTGCGCCATTGCGACTTGTCAAACTCCGTGCCGACACCGAAAGTGGGCAGCATGTTATGGCGTTGTTCAGTAATGCGATCAGTCTCTTCACCGACCAGCAGACTGACCAGATGTTCCAGCCCGTAAATCTGACCAGTGCGCAACATCGCCGACAGCGCCTTTTGCGCTGCCTCAGAGGCATCGAACAACTGCCTGGGATTTTTGCAAAGATCGCAATGACCGCAGGGCAGGGCGATTTCATCAAAATAGCCCAACAAGGTCTGGCGGCGGCACAGTGCGGCTTCGGCAAGGGCGAGAAGGGCATTGAAGCGCTGGTGATCGGCCCGTTTGCGCATCTCCGGTGCCTCACCCTCGTCGATCTGACGCCGCCGCAGCTTGATGTCCTCGACCCCGTAGAGGCACAGCGTATCGGCAGGCAGGCCATCGCGGCCGGCCCGGCCGATTTCCTGATAATAGCTTTCCATGGTTTTGGGCAGGTCCGCATGGACCACAAATCGGACATCCGGCTTGTCGACCCCCATGCCAAAGGCAATGGTTGCGGCCATCACCACGGCATCTTCCTGAGAAAAACGCGCCTGATTGATGTGCCGCTGCGCTGCGTCCATACCGGCATGATAGGCCAGTGCATTGACGCCTTTGCCGCGCAGATGTTCGGCCAGATCTTCTGTCTTGCGCCGCGACGAGCAATAGATGATGCCGGACTGTTCCGCTCTGGCAGCGACGAATTCGGTGATCTGCCGTTTCGGAGTGTTCTTCGGCTCAAACGCCAGAAACAGGTTTGGTCGGTCAAATCCGCGCAGAAACTGTCTCGGTTTGCCGGCAAACAGTTTGGAGATGATTTCACTGCGGGTTTCTTCATCGGCCGTCGCAGTGAACGCTGCCACCTGAACACCGCCCAGCGCTTCACGCAAGCGGCCGATTTCCAGATAATCGGGCCGGAAATCATGTCCCCACTGACTGACGCAATGCGCCTCATCGACGGCCAGCATATTGATCTTCAGCCGGTTCAGCAGACCGGGAGAGGTAGCGATCCGCTCCGGCGCCATGTAAAGCAGCTTCAGCGAGCCATTGTTCAAGGCGCTGAAGACGCGTTCGTTTTCCTCCGGATCATTATTGGAAGTCAGCGCGCCCGCTTCCACTCCGCTTTGCCGCAACTGGGCAACCTGGTCATTCATCAGCGCCACCAGTGGAGACACAACCAGCGTCACACCCTCTGTGCACAGCGCCGGCAGCTGGTAGCACAGCGACTTGCCGCCGCCTGTGGGCATGATCGCCAGCACATCTTCTCCGGCCAGCACGCTCGCGACAATCTCCTCCTGCCCGGGCCGGAAGGTATCGTGACCGAATACGGTCTTGAGCAGATGGCGGGCTTGCTGCATGAGGATCAGGGAATCGCTTGCGCTATTTTAATAGTGGATAGAACATTTGCCGGGGACATAGAAGCTGCCTTGACGGCGTGAGCAATTTTGGCTCAAACAGGAACATTGTTGCAACCATCTCGGGGCCAACTGCCTTAAAGCGATTTTGGCTTTGGCCCATCTCATCCGTCGCATTTTCCGCTTATGATTGTCGGACAAGCGATGGAGGCGCGGAAAAACTCTGTTAGCCTTGCAGCATCAAAGGAGCCTGGGATCGCGTTATGACGGTTACGTTGATTGGAAATTCGACTGGCAGCGCCGGTGAAAACCGCATTCATCCCGGATCGGGACGTCGCAAAGCCCACATTTACAATAAGGGCCGCCAGCTTGATCCGGTGGCGTTTGAAGAGGTGAAAAGCCTTTTTCAGCAGGCACCGCAGCGCGACATGCTGATCGAATATCTCCATTCCATTCAGGACAGCTTTGGCTGTCTTCACGCCCGGCATTTGCGGGGTCTGGCCGAGTGGATGCGCCTGTCGATGGCGGAAATCTATGAAGTCGCAACCTTCTATGCCCATTTTACCGTTCTGGAGGATGACGAGGCACCGCTTCCCGAGGTCACGTTGCGGGTCTGCGATAGCCTGACCTGTGCCCTGTTCGGCGCGGAGGAGCTGCTGGAGAATCTTTCTGAGCGCTTTGGCCAGGATGGCGGCAACACTGTCCGGGTGCTGCGAGCGCCCTGCATGGGCCGCTGCGATGTCGCGCCAGTGGTTGAGGTGGGACACAATCATGCAGTGCAGGCAACGCCGGACAGTGTTGCCGCCATGCTGGCTGTAAATGAGACCCATGCGGCTGCGCCGGAGTTCAAATCCTTCGACGCCTATAAGGCAGACAATGGCTACCGCCTGTTGCAGGCAATGCGAAGCGGCGAAGTCTCATATGAAAACCTTGCCGATGTCATCGAAAAATCCGGCTTGCGCGGGCTCGGCGGGGCCGGATTTCCGGCCGCGAAGAAATGGGGTTTTGTCCGTGCCGCACCTGCACCCCGGCTGATGTGCATCAATGGCGATGAAGGCGAACCGGGAACCTTCAAGGACAAATACTATCTTGATCGTGATCCGCACCGCTTTCTGGAGGGCACGCTGGTGGCCATGGAAGCGGTCGGTGCCGAGCGCTGTTACATCTATATGCGCGATGAATATCCGGCTCTGGTGGACATGCTGCGGACCGAGGTGAACCGGCTGCAACAGGAAGGCATTACCGGACCCGGCCAATTGGAAGTGCGCCGTGGTGCCGGCGCCTATATCTGCGGCGAGGAATCCGCGCTGATTGAATCCGTTGAAGGCAAACGGGGTCTGCCCCGGCATCGCCCGCCCTATGTGGCGCAAAATGGCGTGTTTGGCCGCCCGACCCTGGTTCACAATGTCGAGACGGTCTACTGGATCCGGGAAATCTTTGAAAAGGGCGCTGACTGGTTCACCTCTCATGGCCGCCATGGCAGAACCGGATTGCGCTCCTTCTCCGTCTCAGGCCATGTCAGGCAGCCCGGCGTCAAGCTGGCACCGGCCGGTATTGCCCTGACAGAGCTGATTGATGAATATTGCGGCGGCATGCTGGAGGGCCACCAACTGAAAGCCTATCTGCCCGGCGGAGCCTCTGGCGGTATACTGCCCGCCTCGCTGGCCGATGTTCCACTGGATTTTGATACGCTGCAGGAGCATGATTGCTTCATCGGGTCCGCTGCAGTTGTGGTTCTGTCAGACCAGACTGATATGCGCGGTGTTGCGATCAATCTGATGAAGTTTTTTGAAGATGAAAGCTGCGGCCAATGCACACCTTGCCGCAATGGCACGACCATGGCAGTCAGGCTGATGCAGGAAGACCACTGGGATGCCGAGGTGCTGCAGGATCTGTCCGAGGTGATGATGGAAGCCTCGATCTGCGGGCTGGGGCAGGCCGCACCAAATCCGCTTTTATCGGTGTTGAAGCATTTTCCGCAGGAGGTGCTGGCGCCATGAAAAACGTGAAAACCGTCAGTTTTGTGCTGGATGGCAGCAAGGTCACGGCGCTGGAAGGCGAGAGCATCTGGCAGGTTGCCAAGCGCCTGGGAACCAGCATTCCGCATCTGTGTTACAGCGAGCAGAAAGGCTACCGGTCGGACGGCAATTGCCGCGCCTGCATGGTCGAGGTCGAAGGTGAACGCACATTGGCTGCCTCCTGCGTGCGCGCTCCGGCGGAGGGCATGGTTGTCAACACAGCCACCGCACGGGCGCAAAAATCCCGCAAGCTGGTGTTTGAACTGCTGGCCGCAGATCAGCCATCGCGCGAGGCCCACCCCGACCCGGAGTCCAGCTTCTGGAAATGGACCGACATGGTCGGCGCTGAAACGGGACGAATGCCGAAGCTGAAGGATGTGCCGCGCGATATCAGCCACAGTGCTATCCATGTCAATTTGGATGCATGTATCAATTGCAATTTGTGTGTTCGCGCCTGCCGGGAGGTGCAGAGCAATGACGTGATCGGCATGGCTTATCGTGGTCACGGCTCACAGATCGTTTTCGATTTCGACGATCCCATGGGCGACAGCACCTGTGTCGCTTGCGGCGAGTGCGTTCAGATCTGCCCGACCGGGGCGCTGATCGAGAAAAGCCTGGTCAATTCAGACGGTGTGCGCACCGAATATGCCGATACAACCGTCGCAACCCTGTGTCCGTTCTGCGGTGTCGGCTGCCAGACCGACGTTCACGTCAAGGACAACTTCATTTTGCATGTCGACGGCCGCGACGGTCCGGCCAATGAAAGCCGCCTGTGCGTCAAGGGCCGCTTCGGCTATGATTACATCCATCATGACGGACGTTTGACCCAACCTTTGATCCGCCGCGATGATGCGCCCAAACATGTCGATTTGCAGATCGCACCGGATCAGATCGGCGACAATTTCCGCCCGGCAAGCTGGGAAGAGGCGCTTGAAAAGGCGGCCAGTGGTTTCCGCGAAATTCTCGACCGCGACGGCGCGGACGCAACTTGCGGCTTTGGCTCTGCGAAAGGCTCAAATGAAGAGGCCTATCTGGTGCAAAAGCTGGTCCGCGCCGGATTCGGCACCAATAATGTTGACCATTGCACACGGCTTTGCCACGCCTCCTCTGTCGCGGCCCTGTTGGAAGGGGTCGGCTCGGGCGCTGTCTCCGCACCGTTCAACGCTGCCAATGACGCGGATTGCATCATCATTATCGGGGCGCGGCCAACGGTCAATCACCCGGTTGCCGCCACTTATTTCAAGGCAGCGGCAAAGCGCGGCGCGAAGCTTGTCATCATGGATCCGCGCCGCAACGAGATGAGCCGTCTGGCCTGGAAGCACCTTGCCTTCAAGCCGGGCCGCGATGTGGCGCTGCTGAATGCAATGCTGCATGTGATTATCGAGGAAGATCTGTACGACCGGCAATATGTCCAGTCGATGACCGAAGGGTTCGACGAATTGCGGGACCGTATCAGCGATTGCAGCCCTGAAAACATGCAGGATATTTGCGGGATTCCCGCTGAAGATATCCGCGAAACCGCGCGGGCCTATGCAACCTCGCCGCGCTCGATCATTTTCTGGGGCATGGGAATTTCCCAGCATGTCCACGGCACGGACAACGCCAGATGCCTGATCGCGCTGGCCCTGCTGACCGGCCAGATCGGCCGTCCCGGAACCGGTCTGCATCCGCTGCGCGGGCAGAACAATGTTCAGGGTGCGTCCGATGCCGGGCTCGTTCCGATGTTCTACCCGGACTATATTTCGGTGGAAAATGACGAAACCAGAACCCGGATGCAGCAGTTCTGGGGCACTGAGCTGAGCGCAGAACGCGGCCTCACCGTGGTGGAAATCGTCAATGATATCCACGCAGACGGCATCAAGGGCATGTATGTGATGGGCGAAAATCCGGCCATGTCCGACCCCGACCAGCATCATACGCGCTCGGCCCTGGCGATGCTCGAACATATGGTTGTGCAGGATATTTTCCTCACTGAAACCGCCTGGTTTGCAGATGTCATTTTACCGGCCAGCGCTCACGCTGAAAAGGAAGGCACTTTTACCAACACCAACCGCCAGGTTCAGATCGGCCGCCCGGCTGTGACACCTCCGGGGCAGGCGCGGCAGGACTGGAAAATCATCGTCGATCTGGCAAATGCGCTGGGCCTCGGCTGGACCTACAAATCGGTCAGTGACGTGTTTGCGGAAATGGCGCAGATCATGCCATCGCTGAACAACATCACCTGGGATCGGCTGCAGACGGAAGGCAGTGTGACCTATCCTTGTGAAGCGCCTGATGAAGATGGCCAGGACATTGTATTTGCTGACAGTTTTCCGACAGCCAGCGGCAGGGGACGCATTGTGCCGGCTGATCTGGTGCCGCCCGATGAATTGCCGGACGACACCTATCCGATGGTGCTGACCACAGGCCGGCTTCTGGAACACTGGCATACCGGCTCGATGACCCGCCGTTCAAAAATTCTCGACGCGCTCGAGCCTGAAGCTGTTGTCAGCATGAATGGCAGCGATATCCGCCGTATGGAACTGACGCCGGGAGATGAGGTGCGTGTGACGACACGCAGAGGAACCATCAGTCTGAAACTGCGTGAAGACTGGGAATTGCCGCAAGGTCTGGTGTTTATTCCGTTCTGTTATGCCGAAGCACCGGCAAATGCCTTGACCAATCCGCAGCTGGATCCGGTCGGCAAAATTCCGGAATTCAAATTCTGCGCAGTCAGGGTGGAAGCGGTGGTTCAGGAAGCGGCGGAATAAGGTATTTTGCCGGACAATCAGGCCAGCAGGAAGAGCAACACGGTAATCGTGAAAACGGCCGCGATCGTGGACAGCAATATTGCGGCCGAACTGCGCCGCACCATGACACCATAATGCTCCGACAACACATAGACATTCTGCGCCACCGGCATGGCGGCAATCACCGTTCCGATCATGACAATCGCCGGCGGCAGACCCAGCAGATACAGCATCACGCCAGCCACCGCCGGATGGACCAGCAATTTCAACACGCTGAGAACGGCAACAGAAGCCAGGTCCTCACCGACGCTGCGTTGTGACAGCGACATGCCAAGCGCAAACAGGGCGGTCGGCGCAGCGGCGCCGCCCAGAAAATTACTGAAAGTACCGGCCGCTCCCGGCAATCCGATGCCGCTGGCCGACAAGGCAACGCCGACCAGAATAGCGACCGAGAACGGATTGCGGATGGCACCGGTCAGGGCGCGCCGGACCGAGGCGGCGGGGGTGCCGCCGCCTGCCGATTCAATGATCATGATCGACAAAGGGATCATGATCATCAAATCGATAATCAATGCGGCGGCAGAAAGACGAACGCCTTCGGGGCCGAATGTGGCTCCCACAATGGGAATTGCCAGAAAGCCGATATTCGCAATGGCCGAGCCCTGGCCAAACAGCGCCATTTCCTTGCGCGAGGCTTTGAACAACACTCTGGAGAGCAGCATTCCGAGCGCAAATAATATCAGCGTTCCGGCAAGCCAGGCTCCGAGAAACCGCCAGTCCAGAATGGCGCTGATTTCCTGGCGCGCCAAAGCGCCGATGACGAGGGCGGGCATGGCGAAATAAAACACAAACACATTGATTGATCCTGCACTTTTCGGATCAATCACCTTGGTGCGGGCAGCACCATAGCCAAGCCCAACCACAGCAAAAAACGGCAGCGTCAGCTCAAGAATACTGAGAAAGTTGATCATTCCGCACTTTCGAGCCGGTGAAACAGTTTTACACTTTTGGTATCGATCATCGCCTCGGTTTGGGCATTGAACTCCGGATAATGGGCAGAACCATCTGGCAACACGGCTTGGGTCTGGCGCTCATTTGCTTTTTCGGCGCACGCATTCATCCCAGAAATCATAAATCGCCAATGACAGGACCGTAATGGTGATCACCATGAAGGGAAAGCCGCCCCAGAACCCTGCAAATCCGGTCGAGATGCTATGGGAAAGTCCCACCACAAAAGTCACCAGCAGAGCGGTGCCGATAAAGCCGACAATCAGTTTGACCGTATAGGACATGATCTTGTCTCCAGCTTGGGTATCACGCGACGTCGGCCGCAAGTTTGGTTTGCAGCCAGTTGGCGGTTCTGAGCAGCCGATCGTCTTTTTCGGCCGGTCCGATCAGTTGCACGCCAATCGGCATTTGGTTCTTGCCAACAAGAAGCGGCAGGCTCAGCGACGGCAGACCTGCAAGCGTCCACAGCGTGCAGAATATCGGATCTCCGGTGCCATCGTCAATCGCTGGCGCTTCGCCGGTGGCGCTGGGCGCGATGATGGCGTCGAACTCGGTGAAAAAGTCGGCGAAAAAAACTTCAGCTGAAGCTTTGACCGAGAGTGCGTCCTGATACTGGTCCTGGCTGATCTTGCGGCCGCGCGCGACAACGCCTTGCAGCAACGGGCTGACCTGGTCCCAATGCGCATCGAAAATTTCCGCCAAATGCAGGCAAAGTTCAAATTCATGAATGGTGGCCTGCACGGCGACCAGATCGGCCATCGCATCAGCGGGACGGAGCCTTAGCACCCGTTCGCCAAGTGCATCAATGACTGTATCCAGTCCTTCGCGGCCGTCGCTGGTCAGCCGGTCATGAAACGGCAGTTCGAAAAATGCCAGGTCCGGCTCAACCGGCACCTCCTCTGCGATCCCCTTGGTCATCGCCGGGTGTGGCCGGGGCAGGCTCGCCGGATCAATCGAATCATGGCCTGCCAGCGCATCGGCCAGGAGCGCAGCGTCGGGCAGTGCGCGGGCGAAGACGCCGACCTGATCAAGCGAGACCGAAGTCTGCAACAGCCCGCGCCGGGAAATGATGCCTCGGCTTGGCTTGAAACCGTAGACACCGCAAAACGACGCTGGCCGGATGACCGAGCCATTGGTCTGGGTGCCTATGGCGAGCGGCACGTGATGCGCGGCAACAGCGGCCGCCGAACCGCTGGAAGATCCGCCTGGGGTTTGCGTTGGATCATGCGGGTTGCGGGTGCGGCTCGGATTGAGGAAAGCGAATTCGGTTGTCACCGTCTTGCCCATGATGACCGCTCCGGCGTCGCGCAGCCGGTCGACGATCGCAGCATTCCTATCAGGCTGCCGAGCTTCGAAAGCCGGACTGCCGAGTCGTGTTGGCATGTCGCTCGTGTCGATAATGTCCTTGAGTCCGACCGGCACGCCATGCAGCGCTCCAAGGCTTAGCCCGGCACGGCGAATGCGGTCCATCTCGGCGGCCTGGCTCAGCGCCTGGTCCGGGTCCAAATGTGCCCAAGCCTGTATTGTGGGATCGGTCTGAGCGATCCGGGCCAGGCAGGATTTGACCAGATCGACCGAACTGAGAAGACCTTCGCTGATCTGGCGGGTGGCCTCAACGGCGCTGAGCAGGGATGGATCCTGCTTCATGGGATGTAGACGCCGAAGAGATAGTCAGGCAGCCACAGAGCGATTCCCTTGAACTGATAGAGCAATACCATGGTTAGGATGACGATGCTGAGATAGGGCATGATGCCCTTGAATATTTCCATCAGCTCAATCTGATTTTTTAGCACGCCCTTGAGATAATAGGCCGACATCGCCATCGGCGGGGTGAGGAATGAGGTCTGCAGGTTGAGCGCCACAAGCATGGCGAAGAAATACGGATTGACGCCGAATGTATCGAGCATCGGCAGGAAAATCGGCACGAAGATGATCAGGATTTCCGACCATTCCAGCGGCCATCCAAGAAGGAAGATGATAATTTGCGCCAGCACCAGGAACTGCCAGGGAGCGAGGTCCATGCCGGTAACCCAATCGGAAATCAGATCATGGCCGCCCAGATAGGAAAACACCGAAGCAAACGTCCATGAGCCGACAAATAACCAGCACACCATGGCGGTCGCCTTGGCCGTCAGGAACACGCTTTCCTTGAGCTTTTGCCAGGTCAGAGACCGGTAAAGCATAGCCAGAACAAGTCCACCGAGAGCGCCCATCGCTGCGGCTTCTGCGGGCGTCGCCAACCCGCCGAGAATCGAGCCCAGCACCAGCCCGATCAGAACTGTCAACGGAACAAAGGAAACCAGCAGATCGAGATAGATCTCGCGCGGCGGCGGCACATCCTTGAGATCCGGTTTGGGCGCCAGCGAAGGCGTAATCCAGACGCGGGCGATCACGTAAACGATGTAAAGTCCCGCGAGCAGCAGGCCGGGAAACACCGCCGCCGCATAGAGTCTGAGCGGTGACAGATCGGCAATCGCAGCATAGACGATCAGCATGATCGACGGCGGGATCAGGATGCCCAACGTGCCGCCGGCGCATATCACGCCCGATGCGAAGCTCTTGTTGTAGTTGGCGTTTGCCATGGCGGGAAAGGCCAACAGGCCCATCAAGGTGACCACGGCGCCGACAATGCCCGACGCGGTTGAAAAGATCGCGCAGGTCAAAAGCGCGGCAACGGCCAGTGAACCGGGCAGATTGCGGGCTGCCATGTAGAGCGAAAAGAACAGCTTGTCGATGATGTTGGCCCGTTCAACGACATATCCCATGAACAGGAACAACGGGATGGCCACCAGTGTCGGGTTTTCCATCACCGAATAGGTGTTCTGATTCAACAGATAGAAAATATTGTTGTTGAAAATATCGGCGAAAGTTTCCGCGCCGCCCTGGTAATAGGCGTAGTAGCCAAAGCCCACACCCATGGCCAAAAGCGTGAAAGCGATCGGAAAACCCAACAGCACCAGGACAATAAACAGGCCCAGCATAAACAGTGCGACTTCAGGATTTGACATTCAGCGCTTCCTAGGTGTTCAGACGTATCAGGGACGTTTGATTTCGGACATGTGCATGAGCATGTCCTCGGTTTCGCGCACGTCTTCGAGCCTGTCGAGCCAGCGTCCGGATCTGATTGCCAGGATACAACGCACGACTTCGGCGCTGCCCTGCAGCAGCAACAATCCGCCGGCAACGGGAATCAATGTCTTGAAAAAATAAATTTGAATGCGGGCCGGGCTGTTCCAACTGACTTCCTTATATCGCCAGCTGTCGGCCGCGATCTCCCAGCCATACCAGAACAAGGCAAGAATGCCGGGGAAGAAGAAGAGAAAATACAGCACAAAATCCAGCGTTGCCTGAACCCGCACCGGGAACAGCCGGTAGAGCACATCGGCGCGCACATGAGTGTCCTGAGCCAGCGCATAGGCGCCGGACATCAGGAACAGGGCACCATACATCTGCACCATCATATCGAAGGCCCAGACCGTCGGCGCGTTCAGCACATAACGGACAAACACCTCATAGGATATCGACAGCGTCAGCAGCAGGATGCACCAGCCGAAGGCGCGACCCACCCAAAGGCTCAGGCCTTCAATTGCATGAACGTATTTGACCATTGCGCCGGCCTCCGCAAGACAGAACCATGCCTGGCGGCCCTTCGCGGGCCGCCAGGCGATGACTTCAGATCAATTCGGAATCAACCGAAATAATGGTTGTAGGCCAGCTTATAGTCGGGCTGGTTCAGATTGAGATAGCCCATGACGTTCTTGGCGTAGGCTTTCTGGCTGTCGATCACCTTCGCAAAAAACGCATCTTCGCCCGATATCCTGTCGACGACCACATCCCAGGCATCAAGCTGAGCCGCCATTATGTCATCCGGCGTACGGAAAACATTGACACCCTGCTCGTCGCGCAATGTGTTCAGATCGTCAGCATAACGCTTGGTGTTATTCCAATAGAAATTGGAGTTTTCGGCCTCGGAAGCGTATCTCAGGATGGCCTGAAGCTCGGCCGGCAATGCCTCATATTTCTTCTTGTTGAAAGTAACTTCGAAGAATTCCTGGCTCTGGTGGAACGAGGCCAGGTGGTAGAATTTCGACACGTCCTGCATGCCGAAATCACGGTCGGAGGTAGGGTTGTTGAATTCCGCCGCATCAATCAGACCGGATTTCATCGCCGGCTGGATTTCACCGCCAGGAAGCTGGACCACGGACATGCCCATTTCCAGAAGAACGTCGGCAGCCAGCCCGACTGTGCGGTATTTCAGGCCCTTCAACTGGGCGACGCTCTTGATTTCTTCCTTGAACCAGCCGAGTGGCTGGGCCGGCATCGGCGAGTTGAAGAACGAGACGATGTTGAGGTCGAGCGAGCCCATCAGTTCGTCAAACAATTCCTGTCCACCGCCATAATAGACCCAGCCCAGCACTTCCTGGCTGGACCAGCCGAAGCAGGGGCCTGTGCCAAAAAGCGAGGCAGTCTTGGATTTGGAGTACCAATAGGCCGGCACGTAGTGCGCCGCGTCGAGAACGCCGCGGTGGACGGCGTCCTGCATCTGGCTTGTCTTGACCACGGAATCGACGGAAAGAAGGTCGATCTTCAGCGCATTGCCGGCCATGGCGTGAACCCGGTCGACATAGGATTGGGCGTTTTCAAGGAAGATGCCGCCACCCCAGGCAGCCTGCATCTTCAATGTCGTGGTGGCATTCTGAGCGATTGCCGGAGTTGCGAGAACTGCGGCACCAGCGATGGCTGAGCCGCGCAGAAATTTTCTGCGATTAAGAGCGTTAGACATGTTTCCTCCCACGGAAATTGAGACTGTTTCTTGCCGTATCAATTCGATTTTCTTGTTGGACGGCACCTTCCGGTGTGTCCGGATGGTTATTAAGGCGTCAACGACATGACAGATGGTTGGTTAGGCTCATGTCGTGAGCGTGTTCATGAAGTCCTCCCAGACTGTTCGTTGCTCTGCTAGAAAGTTTCACCCGATTACATTCAATGCAGGTGGCAGCGGCTCTGTTGATCAGAAAGTTCACTGTCTTTGAATCAGTCATACGACAGAACGAGAATCGCTGTCCATTATCACAATGACTAAGCCAGGCTCCCCTTCTGGCATTGATGTAACACGATTTTACTTCTGCGTCTTGAAGCGGTTGGCAAGGCTTGCATGACCGCATTAATTAATGTATGCATTAAATTCCGTCAGCGTCAATACCCCGGATTTTTATTGAAACCTGTATGGCAGGCAGAACAGCCATGGGCTTCCGCATGAATCGGGCATCTGGAAGCGCGGGATTAGGACCGCAGAATCGGGAGAAAAAATGGATCAGAATTCGAAAGTTTACACAATTGCGGTTTTCGACGGTGATGGCATCGGCCCGGAAATTATGGCTCCAACCCTGAAGCTGCTGGAAACCACCGCCGGACTGCTGGGCGGCTTTTCGTTCGAGTTCACCCATCTTCCGGCGGGTGCAACTCACTACAGCCAAACCGGCGATGCGCTTCCCAAAGCCTCGATTGATGCAGCCCGCGCCGCAGATGCGGTGCTCCTGGCGGCAATGGGTCTGCCCTCAATCCGCAAGCCGGACGGCACCGAGATCACGCCACAGATTGATTTGCGGTTTGAACTGGGCCTGTATGCCGGTGTGCGGCCGGTGCGGGTCTATCCGGGCCAATCGACACCGCTGGCCGATCCGCGTGCGGAACAGATTGATTTCGTCCTCATCCGGGAATCCACGGAAGGCCTGTTTGCCCATATGCATGAAGGGCAGATTCACGGCGACAGTGAAGCGACCGAAACCTTGCGGATAACCAGAAATATCAGCGAAAAACTGTTTGATTTCGCCTTTCGTCTGGCAGCGCAGCGCGCAGAAAAACTGGGACGCAAGGGCCGCGTCACCTGCGTCGACAAAGCCAATGTGTTCCGCGCTTTCTGGTTTTTCCGCACAATCTTTCTGGAGCGCGCGAAGGCATTTCCCGATATCGACGCCGATGCCGCCTATGTCGATGCCATGGCCATGTGGATGGTACAGAGACCCTGGGAATTTGATGTGCTGGTGACAGAAAACATGTTTGGCGACATTCTGTCTGATCTGGGGGCTGGCCTCATGGGCACGCTGGGGCTTGCGCCTTCTGCGGATATTGGCGATGACGCTGCCGTGTTTCAGCCTTGCCACGGCACCGCACCTGATATCGCCGGCCAGGGCATTGCCAATCCACTGGCGATGATTCTGTCAGCTGCGATGATGCTGGAATGGCTCGCCGTTGAACATGATGATGTGGCGCTGACGCAGGCCGCCCGTCTGATTGATGCTGCAGTTGGCGAGAATGTGGTGGCAAAGCGCAATCTCACAGGTGATCTTGGCGGAACATCTTCCACTGTGGACTGTACGGATGCTGTGATTGCCACGATAGAGCGGCTCGCGGGGTCTGACAGCTACGCCGACAAGGTTGCCTGACTGATGGCAGAGCCTGCTCTTCGTGTGGGAATGGTCGGCTATGGCTACTTTGCAAAGTTTCATTTGAATGCGTGGCAACGGCTTCAGAACGCGTCGCTGGTGGCTCTGGCCGAGGCCAATCCGGACCGCAGAGCCGAGGCCGGGCGTGACACGCCTGAGCTGGACGTGTTCGGCACAGTTGAAGAGATGCTTGGCGCTGGCGCTATCGATATACTGGATGTCGCCACACCGCCTTCTACTCATCTGGAGTTGATCAGGCCGGTGCTCGGACACATCCCGACTGTGATCTGTCAAAAGCCGTTCTGCGATAATTTGTTGCAGGCGCAGGCGCTGGCAGACGCCGCAAGAGATAGCTCTACGCAGCTGATTATTCATGAGAATTTCCGTTTTCAGCCATGGTATCGCGAAATCCGTCAATTGCTGCAGGCAGGACGGCTCGGGCGTGTCGTTCAGGCCCGTTTTTGCTTCCGGCCGGGCGACGGAGCAGGCCCTGACGCCTATCTCGACCGGCAGCCCTATTTCAGGGATATGAGCCGATTTCTCATCCGCGAAACCGGCATTCACTGGGTGGATGTGTTTCGCTTTCTGTTCGGCGAACCGGAAGCGCTCAGTGCCGACCTGTTTCGCAGCAATCCGGTTGTTGCCGGTGAAGACAGCGGCAGCTTCACTTTCCAGTTGGCCGACGGGGCGCGCATCATATTTGACGGCAATCGCACTCTTGACCATGCTGCCACAAACAGGCGGCTGACAATGGGCGAATTCCTGATCGAAGGCACCAGCGCCAGCTTGCGACTGTCGGGGGACGGGGTCATTGAAGTGCGCGATTTTGGCAGCGACATCTGGCAGCAACATGCCTATTCTTTTGATGACCGGGTTTTTGGCGGTGATTGTGTCTATCTGTTTCAGCGCCATGTGCTGGATCATTTTTCCAGTGGAGCGCCGCTTGAAAATTCGGCCTCGGACTATTTGAGAAATCTGGCAATCCAGGACCTGATTTACCGGTCTTCAGATGAGGGCGTAAGATTGGTGCTGGATGATAAGAGGGACAGTCAGTGACAAAGGCGGCACGAAAAACCGACACGCGAACCCGGCAGGCCTATCAAAGATTGAAGTGTCTGTTGATGGAAAATGCGCTGAAACCGTCCGCCTCCTATCTGGAAACCGAATTGGCCGACATGCTGGGGATGAGCCGGACACCGGTGCGAGAGGCCACACTTCAGCTTGAAAGCGAAGGGTTTTTGAGTATCCGGCCACGGCACGGCATCACCATTTTGCCGATATCCATTGAAGATATGCAGGATATTTATGAGCTTCTCACCGAGCTGGAGCCTTATGCGGCTGAACGGCTCGCGCGTGCAGGCTTGTCAGACTCCGGTCGCGAGTTGCTGATGTCCCATGTCAGCGCCATGGAAACCGCACTGGAGAGCGACGATCTGGTGGCCTGGGCCGAAGCCGATGAGGCTTTTCATATGGATCTGGTGCGGCTGGCAGGCAATCAGCGCCTGTCACGGATGGTAGCCACCTTCTGGGATCAGGTCCACCGCGCCCGCATGGCGACACTCACCCTGCGGCCAAGGCCGGTGCGCTCCAATGAAGATCACCGGCGGCTGGTTGACTATCTGGTGGCAGGCGACTGGGAGGCGGCGCGCAAGCTGCATCGCGAGCACCGCGAGACTGCCAAGACCATGCTGGTCAACCTCATCACCCACCATAATCTCAACCATTTATAGGAGGCCAGAGTGAGTGATCAGTGGGAGGTTTTTGCGCTGAAATATGCAGAACGCGGCAACCGCACCCGCGCCGATTCCTTTATTGCCGATCCGCATCATGATCTGCCCCATGCGATGGATTATTATATCTGGGTGTTGCGCCAGGAATCGGGCAAGGGGTCGCGGCTGATTCTGGTCGATACCGGATATGACACCGAAGAAGGCATTGCCAGATCTCGAGAAATACAAATCCATCCGGCTGAAAAGCTCCGCCAGTTCGGGATTGCTCCCGAGGCGATTGACACGATCATCCTCACGCATCTGCATTATGATCATGCCGGATCTTTGAAAGCCTTCCCAAATGCTGATCTTCATGTTCAGGCCCTGGAAATGAGTTACGCAACCGGGCCATGCATGTGCCACGATCATCTGCGCGCACCGTTCACCGGCGAACATATCTGCGACATGGTGAGGGCGCTTTATGCAGGGCGCGTGCATTTTTCATCAGGAAATAAAACCATCACCGAGGGCGTGGAAACCCATCTCATCGGCGGACACAGCCGCGGTTTGCAATGTGTGCGCGTGAAAACCGCGCGCGGCTGGGTCGTGCTTGCCTCAGATGCCAGCCATTATTATGAGAATTACCGACTTGGAAAACCATTTCCGATTGTTGTAGACGTTGAGGATATGTTGACCGGATTTCAGACACTTAAGCAGCTTGCAGAAAGCGACAGCCACATCATACCGGGGCATGATCCGATGGTGCGTTCAATCTACCAGCCGGTTTTGGCCGGGGATGACAGCATTGTTGCGTTGCATGTGGCTCCAAAAGGCGGAATTTTATGAATGACAGACCAGTCCTGCTAGGCGCAGTGGCAGATGATTTTACCGGTGCCACCGATCTCGCTGCGCTGATGGCCCGCGCCGGCCTGTCGGTATCCTTGCGCATTGGTGTTCCCAAAGGCGACCCAGTATCGGATGCGGATTGCGAAGTCGTTGCCCTGAAAATCAGAACTGAACCGGTACAGCAGGCGGTGGCCGAAGCCCTGGCAGCGCTCGACTGGCTGCAGGCAATTGGCGCCGGCGCGTTTTTCTGGAAATACTGTTCAACCTTCGATTCCACCCCGACAGGCAATATCGGCCCGGTGGCCGAGGCGATGATGGCACAGCTGAACTGTGACCAGACCGTATATTGCCCGTCCTTTCCGGAAAACGGACGCACGGTGTTTCAGGGCCACATGTTTGTCGGCGAGGAATTGTTGAGTGACAGTCCGATGCGCAATCATCCGCTGACACCGATGACTGATTCCAGCTTGTTGAGGCTGTTGGCACCGCAGGTGACGAAACCGGTCGGCCTCGTCAATCGGCGCGTTATAACCGGCGGCATCAAATCGGTTCAGGAACGGCTGCAGAACCTCAAGGATGATGGCTGTCAGCACATTATTCTCGATGCCATCAATGATGATGATCTGAATGTTCTGGGCGCTGCTGTTGCCTCGTTGAAGCTGGTTACCGGCGGCAGTGCGATTGCCCTGCCGCTGGTGCGCGCTCTTTCCGGTGCTACCGCCAGCCGGAGAGAAACAACTGAACATGCGGCAATCGAGAATACGCCGCTGATCCTCAGCGGAAGCTGTTCGGCCATGACCCGCAAACAGGTGGCCCGTTTTGCGCAAAGCCATGCCGCCTTTCAACTGAATCCTCTCGACCTGGCGAAAGACGGGAATGCTCTGCAGCAGGCAAAACACTGGCTCGGCTCGCAACCGCCCGGCAGTGCCAAAATGATCTACGCCACAGCTGACCCGGACGAGGTCAAACAGGCCCAGTCACAACTGGGCCGGGACAAGGCAGGGCAGGTCGTTGAAGATGCGCTTGCGGAACTCGCCCAGACCGCCTTGCAAACCGGTCATCGCCGCTTCGTCGTTGCCGGGGGCGAAAGTTCCGGTGCGGTGACAAAGGCGCTGGCCGTTGATCAGTTGCGGATTGGCAAAGAAATCGCGCCCGGTGTGCCCTGGACCTTTGCCAGGACCGGCGAGTTCGACATTGCGCTTGCGCTGAAATCAGGAAATTTCGGCAATGAAAGCTTCTTCGAGCAGGCACTGGAAGTGTTGCAGCGATGAATGAATCCGCACAGCGCGATGAAATGGTGCTGCTTGCCCGCTCGATGTTCGAGCGCGGCCTGACACCCGGCTCGAGCGGCAATCTGTCATGCCGCCTGCAAGCCGGTGGCTTCCTGATGACACCGACCAATTCGAGCTTCGGCTTTCTCCAGGCTGAAACCCTGTCAAAACTTGATGATGCCGGCAACCATGTGTCGGGTGACAAACCCACCAAGGAGGATTTCCTCCATCTTGCCATGTATCGCGGACGGCCCGACACAAAAGCCATTACCCATCTGCATTCGACCTATTGTGTCTGCCTGTCATGTCTGAAAGACATTGATGAAACCAACATGGTGCCGGCGATGACGCCTTATGTGCATATGCGCGTCGGCCCGGTCGCAGCTGCGCCCTACAAGCGCCCCGGAGACAAGTCGCTGGGACCGGACATCGAAAAGCTGGCGGCCAAACATTCCGGCATCATCATCCGCAACCACGGCCCTGTGGTCGGAGCGCAGTCCATTCGCGACAGCGTTTTCGCCATGGAGGAACTGGAAGAAGCCGCCCGGATTTTCCTTCTGACCCGTGGCCTGGATGTGAATTTTCTGACTGATCCGGAATTGGCCGAACTCGACGCGATCAGGCTCGGCCGCTAGCTCATTCAATTATACATTAAACAGCCTACGCACCGCGATCCTTGACAGATTCCATGGCCACATGCGTGCTGGTATGGGCCACATGCGGCAGGCCGGAAATGGTTTCTCCCAGAACCCGGCGGTAATCGGAAATATGCCTGGTGCGCACTTTCAGCAGATAGTCGAAACTGCCTGCAATCATGTGACATTCTTCAATTTCCACAACTGACTGCGCCGCTGTATTGAAGGCTCTCAGTGCAGACTCTCGGGTGTCTTTCAACTTCACTTCCACAAAAGCGATATGGGCGCGGCCAAGCTTCTTCGCATTCAGAACCGCACGGTAGCCCAGAATATAGCCTTCCGATTCCAGCCGTTTCAGCCGCACCTGGCAGGGCGATTTTGACAGGCCGATGGTCTCGGCCAAATCGGTCACCGTGATGCGGCCATTCTGCGCAAGGACTCTGAGAATTTTTTCGTCAAAACCATCAAGATCATCCGCGCCTTGGGTCCTGTCGGTCATAAGGAAGTTTTCCTGTGTAATGGTCATTTATCGGGACATAATAGGTCCGTTCACGCAAAAAAGGGAGAACAAAACAGCCGGCGGCGGATAATATACAGCTGATCGGGTCATGTGTCCTTCTCGGCCACGCTACACCCGGATGTGACCTTGGATTATAGGACCGATAGATGCGCCCTTCTGATGCCAGCATTGAAGATCTCTCCCGCTTGAGAGAAACCATTCGCGACAATGTATTGCCTGATGAAGCTGGCGCATTGCAGCGTTTGATACAGCTGGCGGGGCAGACCCCACAGATGGCTTCGTCGATCGAGGCGACTGCATCAAAACTGGTGAAGGAAGTTCGCAAGGCCAAGAATCCCGGCCTGATGGAAGTGTTTCTGGCCGAGTATGGCCTGTCGACCAAGGAAGGCGTCGCTCTGATGTGCCTGGCAGAAGCGCTGCTGCGCGTGCCGGACAGCCATACCATTGACGCGCTGATCGAAGACAAGATTTCCCCCTCGGACTGGGGCGCGCATCTGGGTCATTCCAACTCGTCACTTGTCAACGCTTCGACCTGGGCTCTGATGCTGACCGGCAAGGTGCTGCGCGAAGACGATGGCCCGAATGGCAATATTGCAGGCACGTTGCACGCGCTGGTGAAACGGGTCGGCGAACCGGTCATCCGCAAAGCGGTGGCGCAGGCGATGCGCGAACTCGGCCAGCAATTCGTCCTTGGCCGCAATATTGACGAAGCGATGAACCGGGCGGCAAAACAGGAAGAACGCGGCTACACCTATTCCTATGACATGCTCGGCGAAGCGGCGCGCACCGAGGCGGACGCGAAGCGCTATCATCTGGCCTATTCGGAGGCCATCAGCGCCATTGCAAAACGCTGCAAGAGCGAAGATATCCGCGAAAATCCGGGCATTTCGGTGAAACTTTCAGCGCTGCATCCACGCTATGAGGCACCCCAGGCAGCGCGCATCGTTCCTGATCTGGTGAACCGCACTCTGGCGCTGGCCAGCCTCGCCAAATCCGCCAATATGGGCTTCAACATTGATGCCGAAGAGCAGGACCGGCTGGATCTGTCGCTTGATGTGATTGAAGGCATTCTGTCAAATCCGGCGCTGGCCGACTGGGATGGATTTGGCGTCGTTGTCCAGGCCTATGGACCGCGTGCGGCCTTTGTCATCGACTGGCTGCATGCTCTGGCGGTGAAACTGGACCGCCGCATCATGGTGCGTCTGGTGAAGGGCGCCTATTGGGATACCGAGATCAAGCGCGCCCAGGTGTTCGGCCTGGATGGCTTTCCGGTCTTCACCCGCAAACCCTCGACCGATGTCAGCTACATCGCCTGCGCCCGCAAATTGCTCGGATATGCCGATCGGATTTATCCGCAATTTGCCACCCATAATGCCCAGACCATCGCAGCTGTACTCGCTGTTGCCACCGATGAAGGCAGCCCGGCGTTTGAATTTCAGCGCCTGCACGGCATGGGCGAGATTCTGCACAATGCGGTGATGGCCAGCCACAATACGCGTTCGCGCATCTATGCCCCGGTCGGGGCTCACGAGGATCTGCTGGCCTATCTGGTGCGCCGCCTGCTGGAAAACGGTGCCAACAGCTCCTTTGTCAATCAGATCGTAGACAAGCAGATGCCGGTCGAAGCCATTGTCATGGATCCGTTCAAAGCTGTGGCCTCCTATCTGCCCCACGCCCAAAACCCCAATATAACACCGCCGCAGGCTCTGTTCGGTGCAACCCGCAGCAATGCCAGGGGATGGGATATCACCGATCTGCGGGATCAGGCCTTTGTCGTCAACGCCATGAGCCGCACCTTGCCGGACGAAACAGCCGGGCCGATTGTTGCCGCTTCCGGTGACAAAGCGGATATGCCGGCCGAGCCCAGGCATAATCCGGCAAACCCGAAGCAGAAAATCGGCTCAGTCATCCCGGCGACAGTCAATCAGGCGGAGGCCGCGATTACGGCAGCCCTAGCCGGTGCCACCAGCTGGTCAGCAAAATCTGCCACCGAGCGGGCAGGATGTCTGCGCACTGCGGCTGATCTCTATGAAGCCGACGCGGCGTTGTTTTTCGCCCTGGCCTGTCGGGAGGCGGGCAAAACCGCGGCCGACGCCATTGCCGAACTGCGCGAAGCGGTGGATTTTCTGAGATATTACGCGGCAGAGGCCGAACGTCTTGCGGCAGAAGGTCCGCCGCAGGGCAGGGGCGTTTTTGTCTGCATTTCACCGTGGAATTTCCCGCTGGCGATCTTCAGCGGTCAGATCGCGGCAGCGCTTGCTGCAGGCAATGCGGTGCTTGCCAAACCGGCAGAACAAACGCCGCTGATTGCAGCGCACGCCGTCAGCCTGCTGCACAAGGCGGGCGTTCCCGAAGATGCGCTGCAATTGCTGCCGGGGCCTGGCGCCAGCATCGGCCAGGCGCTGGTGTCCGATCCGCGCATCAATGGCGTCTGCTTTACCGGCTCCACACCGACCGCCAAACGTATCAACCTGGCGATGGCGGAAAATGCCGCCCCCGATACGCCGCTGATTGCCGAAACTGGCGGCATCAACGCCATGATCGTGGACAGTTCCGCACTGCCCGAGCAGGCGGTGCGTGACATTGTGGCCTCCGCATTCCAGAGTGCCGGTCAGCGCTGCTCCGCCCTGCGTGTTCTTTATGTGCAGGAAGATATTGCACCCAAACTGCTGAAAATGTTGCAAGGCGCGATGAATTTGCTGGTCGTCGGCGATCCGGCCAATATCACCACCGATATCGGTCCGGTGATTGATGCCGACGCCAGAGACAAGATCGATGCCCATATCCGCGCGGCCGAGCAGGACGGACGCTTGCTGAAACAGATCAAAGCGCCGCAGGCCGGCACATTTGTCGGGCCTGCGCTGATCCGTGTTGATGGAATGGAGGATATTGCCGAGGAAATTTTCGGCCCGGTCCTGCATGTCGCGACGTTCAAGGGCAATCAGCTTGCCGCTGTCGTCGCCGCCATCAACGCCAAGGGGTTCGGCCTGACGTTTGGGCTGCACACCCGCATTGATGATCGCGTCCAGACCATTGTCGACAGCATCAAATGCGGCAATATCTATATCAATCGCAATCAAATCGGCGCGGTGGTGGCCTCGCAGCCTTTCGGCGGCGAGGGACTGTCCGGAACCGGCCCGAAGGCAGGCGGCCCGCATTATCTGCAGCGCTTTGCCAGATCAAAGCCGGCAGTGGTTGCGGGCAGTGCAGAACCGGCAGAGACGCTGGATTTTGCCAAAGTGCAATCGGCGCTCAAGTCAATCCGCTATGAACCGCAACTGCTTGAGATCACGGACATGGCCGGACCAACCGGCGAATCCAACCGTCTCAGCAGTTTTTCCCGCGGTGTCATCCTCTGCCTTGGGCCAACTTCTGAGGCGGCGTTGAAACAGGCCCGTCTGGCGGCAGGTTTTGGCTGCGCCAGCATGGTCATTGCGCCGGGTCTGAGGGGGGCGGATACACTGGACGGTATGCTCAACCCGGATGATCTGACAAAACTGTCCGGTTTTGACGGTGTCGCCGCCTGGGCGGATGACACGCTGCTGCGGCAGATCCGTATCGCATTGGCGCGCCGCGAAGGGGCGATTCTACCGCTGATCAGCAATCAGGATTTTTCGCCCTGCGTTCTGGAGCGCCATGTCTGTATTGACACGACAGCAGCCGGCGGCAATGCCTCGCTGCTGGCAGCGGCCTGAAACGCCTTAAAACGGCAGGCCTTTTTCCAGCACCCGGATCAGTGGCTGCAGCTGCGTTTCATATTTGCGCCATTTCTCCACCGAGCCCTTGTAGATCGGCTGGCGCACCTGGGTCACACTGGCGGTGCGCACGGCGCGCTCAGCCTCGTGGAAATTGAGACAGTTCGGATCCCACTCCAGCCCGCAGAAATCCAGCACTTTCCGGGTCTGGCTTTCCAGATTGGCGACCATGTCCTCATAGCGGTTTTCCAGAATTTCGCCGGGGAAAATGCGATCCCAATGGGCCATCAGCTCACGGTATTTGTTGTGATACTGGCCCAGTTCCACCAGATCATAACCATATTGGTGGCCCTCATTGCCGAAAATCTGCTTGAAAATGGCAAAGGCGTTGTCAATCGGATTGCGGTAGCTGTGAATCACTTTCGCTTCGGGCAGGGCCAGTTTGATGAAGCCGACCTGGAGAAAATTATGCGGCATCTTGTCGGTGATATAGGGGCTGTCTGAATTGATCTCGCGAATCTTTTCGATATAGGCGGCGCCGATTTCTCGGAAGGTTTCAAGCGTCACCTTGCCCGCCTTCAATCTATCTTCAAAGGTCTGCATATTCTTGAATTTACCGCGCACAAGCTGGGTCATGAAGCCCAACTCGCCCGCCCCGAAGACATCGCGGTGGGCATGGAAAACCTGTTCCAGCAATGTGGTGCCGGAGCGTGGCATGCCAACGATAAAAATCGGTGTCTTGTCGGCATGGCCGCCTCTGAACTGTGACAGCAGAGACGGCGTAAACAATGTCATGCGCATATCGAATTCGCGAAAATCTTCCGCCTGATTGTAAAAATATTTTTTACGTTTCAGCCGGTTGCCTTCCTTGTAGTAGAAGAAGGATTGCTCGTACTCTTTGATCGCCTCAAAGGCTTTCGCCAGGGCCATCGCAAGGTTCATTTTCGGGTCTTCCTGGCCGTCTTTTTCCTGTTCACCCTGCAGAACTTTTGCATAATCCACGTCTGGAATGGTCTTGTAGAGACGTTCCATGTTCTTCATGTCGTCGTCATAAGCTTCGAATTTCTTGGTCCGGGCAATCGCATTGTAAGAGTTGATATTGTCCGGCGCATGGTTCAGAATTTCCCGGTGGATCGCCTCGGCCTCCTCAAGCCTGCCGAATGTTGTCAGAAGACCCGCCTTCTGGTTCAGTAAGCGCGTGCTGGTAGGCCGCACCTTACGTGCCTCATCCAATGCTGCAAGGGCTTCATCCAATTGGCCCAATTCGCCATGGGCGCTGGCAAGTTCCACATAGGCGTCCAGAAAGTCGGGCGTGATTGAGACCGCCCTTTTCAGCACCGGCACGGTTTCACTGTACTGACCGGTCGCATTGTAGCCTTTGCCCAGATTGACCAGGGCCGGAACAAAGCCCGGATCGGCGTCCAGAGACGCCTTGAAACAGGCGACCGCCTCCATATTGCGTTGCAATTCCATCAGCGCCAGACCACGGTTATTATGGAAAGTCGGGCGGGTCGGTTCAGCCTTGATGGCTTTTTCAAACCAGCGTTCGGCCAGACCATGATTGCCGGCTTCGACGTCTATGATGCCAAGGGAATTATTGGCATCGGGAAAGGAACCGTCGATCTGCAGAATGGCATGATAGGCCAGCTTCGCCTGCTCCGGCTGGCCGCCCGTATACAATTTGTGCGCCGCCTCCAGCATCGCCATCAATTGCTGCGGATCGCCTTTGGTTCGGTAAACGCCTTTGCGCTTGGTCTTGCGGGTCGGCATCGCCACAGCGGGAGCCTGATTTGCCTGGGTCTGTCTTGCCTGCCGTCTTTTTTCTGCGCGGTTCATATCTCTCACCGGTCTATCTGTATCTTTATCTGGGCCTGAACTTTATCTGGGCCTGAACTTGGAAAAATCCGGGGCGTTTTATCACCTTGTCCGGGATCGTCCAATGGAAACATAGGTCAGACCGGCTTCCACGGCAGCATCCGCAGGGTAGATATTGCGCAGATCGACCACCACATCGCCGCGCATCAGCCGTTTGACTGTGGCCATGTCCATCGCGCGATAGGCATTCCACTCTGTCAGAATGACCACAACATCAACATCGCTGATGGCCTGTTCCGCACTGTCGCACAAAGTCGTGTTCGGCAGATATTGTCTGGCTTCTTCCATGGCCTGCGGATCGTGGGCCTTGACCGTAACCCCGGCGGCTTCCAACAGCGGAATCACTGCCAGACTTGGCGCTTCGCGCATATCATCGGTGTTGGGCTTGAAGGCCAGCCCCAGAATTCCAACGGATTTGCCGCGTGGGTCGTCGCCAAGTTCCGCCAGAATTCTGCCGGCCATTGCGCGCTTGCGGTTCTCGTTGACGTTGACAACAGTCTCGATCAGATTTTGCGCTGCGCCATATTTGCGGCCGGTGGCGGCAAAGGCCCGTGTGTCCTTGGGAAAGCACGAGCCGCCAAATCCCGGCCCGGCATGAAGAAATTTGCCGCCGATGCGGTTGTCCAGACCAATCGCCTTTGAGACTTCCCGCACATCGCCGCCGGTCTGCTCGCACAAATCCGCAACTTCATTGATAAAGGTGATTTTCATCGCCAGAAACGCATTGCCGGCATATTTTATGAGTTCCGCGTTTTCAGGTGTCGTCACCACAATCGGCGCGTCGCGCAGATAGAGCGGGCGGTATATCTGCTGCAAAATGTCTCTGGCATGATCGTCGGTAACCCCGACCACCACCCGGTCCGGCCGCATGAAATCCTCAATCGCAGAACCTTCGCGCAGAAATTCCGGGTTCGACGCCAGCGAGAAGGCAACGCCCGGCCGTTCCGCTTCGATGATCCGCCGCACTTCCGCATTGGTGCCAACGACCACCGTGGATTTCAACACGATCACCGTATCCGGCTTCATCGCCCGCGCAATCTGCCGCGCCGCTGTATGGACATATTGCAGATCCGCCTCGCCATCGCCGCGCCGCGACGGCGTGCCCACGGCAATGAACACCACATCGGCCTCGGCAACCGCTGCATCAAAATCTGTGGTAAATGTCAGACGCGCGCGGTTTTCTTCCATCAACCGGTCAAGTCCCGGCTCATAGATCGGCAGAATGCCAGCGTTCAGCGCATCGATTTTGCTGCTGTCCAGATCCACGCAGGTGACCTGAAACCCGAATTCCGAAAAACAGATACCGGAAACCAGGCCCACATAACCTGTGCCGATGATGGTGACTTTCATGAATGCTCCTGTGTGCGGACCGCGCCTGTGCTGCGCTTCATATTGCGCCACTGCTGCAAAGTCACGGCAAAATCCGGCATTGTTCGGACCGATAGTCAATCGCGTGAGGGCCCGGCACCAAGCCACACCTTAATTGGCCACCGGCCAATGCCGTCGTTCCCACCTCTACCAATCCTGTCATCCCCGCCGCCCAATGCCGTCAACGCCGCCCAATGACGTCCTCGCCAACCCCCAAAGCCGTCATCCCCGGACTTGTTCCGGGGATCCAGCGCCCAGAATCGCAATGGCCGTGCAGTGCGTTCCCATCCCCGCCCTCTGGATCCCCGGAACAAGTCCGGGGATGACGATGGGAGTGAAAGTGGTAAACTTCAGGGGCAGGGGCGATAGATAGGCTATCGACGACGAACGATAGTTTTGGCGGCATCTGCAATGCGCGCTCCATTTTACGCGCGTACATGTGCACGCATAAGGACCATGCACATAGCTACTCGCCGATCCCCAACCCCCAACCCCCAACCCCCAACCCCCAACCTCCAATGCCATCACCGCCGCCGCCCAATGCCGTCCTCGCCAACCCCCAAAACCGTCATCCCCGGACTTGTTCCGGGGATCCAGCGCCCCGAATCGCGATGGTCTTGCGGCGCGTTTCCATCCCCGATTTCCGGTCTCCCCGAACAAGCCCGGTGACGCCCACAGTGAAAACGAACCATCAAAACCAGCAAATCGCATGCACTCCCACCCAGAAACCGCCCCGGATTCGCATCTGACCACCGCACACCAACCCCTGCCGCACCCACTGTTATCGCCCGGATTTCCGCCACACTTCACAACAGAGTCTTAAGATCACCGCTCAAACCTGTGTTCAGAATGCAACAGTGACAGGGCAAGGTGCGGTGAAAGCGGATCAAAGCGCTTTTTTCCATTGATGAAAGCCTTTTGATCCGCAATGGTCTTCTTGCGTTCGGGGCGATTCATTCAGCGGGACTATCCGTCAGAAGACATCGCCCCAACATTGGGGGGTTTGATCCCGGTTCGAGGAACCAGCAGTCAGGCCCGGAAAATAGAAAATGACTTTGGAGGTCATATTATGAAAAAGAGCCTTTTGCTCGGCTCCGCCGCTGCTCTGATCGCCGTTTCCGGTGCTCAGGCCGCTGACATGCCAGTCGTAGAACCAGTAGATTATGTTCGTGTGTGTGATGCATTCGGCGCTGGTTTCCACTACATTCCCGGCACAGAAACCTGCCTGAAATTCTCCGGCCGCGTGCGCACGGAAATCGGCATTCGCGATACCAATGACGACGATACCGTCGACGCCAGCTTCCTCAACTCAAACTTCGAGCTGGTGGTTAACGCGTCTTCGATGACAGAAGTCGGCATGCTGGTTGGCCAGTTCGCCATTTCCGGTTCCAATGAAGGCAGTGTCGCTATTGGCGATGCCTGGATCGCAATTGGCGAAAACATTCTGGTTGGTCGTGAAACATCCCGTTACGATTTCGGTGGTGGTTACGGCTTTTATGATGACGTGATTTATGGTGATGAAGACCTCAACCAGTTCACCTTCATCATGCCATTCGGCAACGGCCTGGCCATGACCCTGGGCCTGGAAGATGGTCGTGACCGTCGCGCCAAGATCGCTCAGTATAATGGTTTGGAAGCTACTACTTCAACTAATAATGGCCACTTGTTGCCCGTCAACTACTTCGATTCAGGTAACAATTTCTTTGTCACCACACCATCCAACACTCTTCCTATCAGCGTGTATGCGACCGGAGCCACTATTCACGCAGGTCAGAACATGGGTCAGGATGCGATCTATGGCGGAATGGAAGTTCCTGAGATTGTTGCCAGCCTGCGTATTTCACAGGGTTGGGGTTCGGCACAGATTTCCGGTGCTCTGCACCAGATCCGGTCGATTACATCTTACAAACCGAAAGCGCCATTCACCAAAGTGGGTCTCATTACTACTGTCGGGTCACCGTCAATCTCTACTGCCAGCCGTTTCGCCGGCGGCATGGTTGACGAAGATTATGGTTGGGCGGTTCAGGCCGGTGTCGAGCTGAATGTCGGCTCCATGACCAAGGTCAAGGTTGTCGGCGCCTATGCTGATGGTGCCATGAACTATATCGGCGGCAGCGACTATTATGAAGCGGCTGTTGATTTTACCACCGGTAAGATCACCGACACGATGACTGGCTGGTATGTTCTGGCCGGTTTGAGCCAGGATTTCTCCAGTAATCTTAATCTGGGCATCACCGGTGCCTATCATGATTTCGACGATCAGGCTGAGCTCTGGACGGTCAGTGCAACCCTGGAATATGAAGTTGTTGAAAATCTTCTCGTCAGCGTTGGCGCTCAGTATACCGACACGCAAGTTGAAGATAATTACATGCTTGGTCTGGATGAGTCAGACAGCGACAGCTGGGAAGCCAAACTGCGTATTCAGCGCAACTTCTAGGCTGATCTGACACCAGTCAGTTTTACGACTTTAAGAAGGCCCGGCGATAAATCGCCGGGCCTTTTGCATGGGAATCTCAGGCGGTGAATACACGGTAAGCCCGTCAAGTCCGCCAACCCCCAATGCCGTCATCCTTGGGCTTGTCCCAGGGATCCAGCGGCCTGAATTGCGAAGGTTCTGCAGCGCTTTTGCGCTTCCGTGCCTGGATCCCCGGGACAAGTCCGGGGATGACGATAGGAGGCTCGGTCATATGGAAGTGTGCATTCACCGATACGCCAGGCCTTGGAAACACCCGCCAAGCCCGCAAACCCCAATCCCGTCATCTCCGGCACTGTGTCGTGGACCCCAGAGCGGTATTTGGGTCTGACCGACCGGCTGCCGGGAACGCTTGATCATCCCGATCCGGGCTGAACCGGCAATCTGCTGAAGGGCTTCAGCCTTTTGAAGAAATGGTTTTCACAACCCAGCTTATCCGCTCTGCCTGATCGAGAATGTCTGCGGGGAGCATGATGATCTTTTCAGCGGGTACCCACGCATATGCAAGACCAACGGTAGAGGAATGACGCGCAAGATTCACCCAAGGGTTCATTTTGGGCCGGATCGATGAAGTTTCGCCATTCTCAATTTCGCTGTAGGCAACACTTCCCCATGGCAAAAAAACGACATAATCGTAAGTCTTTGCATGGTTTTTACAATTTTTGTAGAATTCCAGCGCATCCGGGCGTAACTGGAGTATCGGAAATGCCGACCAGAAATTGAAAAGATCAATTGTGCAGCGGTCTGAAATGAAACCGCTTTGATATTTTTCCTCCAATTGCCGTTTCGCACGATCAATTTTCTGGAAACATCCGGCCAGGAAATCGCCCGACTTGTCCGGATTGGGCCCGCGCCGGATTTCACCAAATCCTTCCTCTATCAGCGGCAGTCCGGTCTGCTTTGCCAATCCCTTTGCAAGTGTGGTCTTACCGGTATTGGCGGCACCGGAGATAGCGATCTTCATAATGGTTTCTTCAGTTGGTATATGAACAGCAACAGCATATTTAAAAAATGCAGATTACCACACGTTTACCAACTGGCAACTGTAACATACGCAAGTAAACCGACAGGTTGCGTTATACCAACATCAGCAAATTCTGACTCACGAGGGATTCCCAAGGCTCTGATTTTGTGATTCATCATGGCAAAGGAGATTTGCCATGCCTACCGCCATACCACTTCGCTGTGATTTTGATGCTCCTGTTCTGCGCCGGCTTGCGCGTCGATGTCGTGACAACCGTCAGATACGCCGGTTGCTAGCGTTGGCCGCTGTTTACGAAGGTATGAACCGGACAGATGCGGCGCGGATTGGCGGGATGGATCGTCAAACGCTGCGCGATTGGGTGCATCGCTTCAACGAAGATGGCCCGGATGGATTGACCAATCGCGAAGGAGCCGGACGCCCTCGTTTGCTGAGCGATGAGCAAATGCTGGAACTGGCGCAGATTGTCGAAACCGGACCAGACCGAGAGATAAATGGTGTTGTGCGGTGGCGGCGCATTGATCTGGTTCGGATAATCAGCGAACGGTTTGGGGTAACGTGCTCTCAGAGCGTCGTCTCCGATTATCTGGCTGAACTCGGCTTTTCCCATATCTCGGGCCGTCCGCTGCATCCTGCTCAAAATCCGCAGGTGATTGAGGCTTTCAAAAAAACTTTGCCAATACGCTTGCAGCCCACATAGCCGACCTGCCGGATGGCACGCCAATTGAGGTCTGGTTCCCCGGACGCTCACAGGACGAAGCCCGTATTGGACAAAAGAACGGACGCGTCCGTATCTGGGCGAAGAAAGGCACTCGACCACGCCTGCCCGCCGACCAGCGTTACCAGAACACCTACCTGTTCGGTGCCATTTGTCCGAAGCGCGGAACAGGTGTGGCTTTGGTCCTACCCTCCGCCAACACCGAAGCGATGCAATTGCACCTCGATGAGATCAGTAAATATGTCGCCCGCAAGGCCCAGGCAGTGGTGCTGATGGATCGCGCAGGCTGGCACACGACCGGCAAACTCAACATACCCAAAAATATCACCATCATCTTGCTGCCGTCAAAGTCGCCAGAGCTGAACCCGGTCGAAAACATCTGGCAATACCTTCGGGCAAACTGGCTCTCAAACTGCGTCTTCAAAGACTATACCGCTATCGTCGATGCTGCATGCGATGCATGGAACAATCTCATTCAGCACCCCGAACTCATCACATCAATCGGAATGAGAAACTGGGCTCATGTAGGTCACTGATTTCTGACTTTGGTATAAATGCATTGAAACAACTACCACATCCGCCACCCAAAGACACAAGGCAACTAAACTTGGAACTCTTCACATGTTAAACCGGACAGCAGTGGAACAGGTCCGGGGATGACGATAGGGGCGTTGCGGTCAGCAGGAAGGTGTCTTTGTCGATACGCCGCCCTAGCAACAGGTTTGGGGCAAGCATTGAAACACCCGCCATGCCCGCAAACCCCCAATGCCGTCATCCTTGGGCTTGTCCCAAGGATCCAGCGATTCGAATTGCGTAGGTTCTGCAGCGCGTGAGCGTTTCCCGTGTCTGGATCCCCGGAACGAGTCCACTACTGTCCGGTTAAGGATGCTAAGTGATTCAAATGACTCATTTTAATAGTCTCAAGTCCAGAGTGCTAAGAATTTCTGTTTTTTCGTGTTGTTTCAGTTACTTGAGTGCAGCCTCAAAAAGCTTAACCGGACAGTAGTGGAACGAGTCCGGGGATGACGATAGAGGGGGCGCTGACACCAGTCAGTCATGCCACTTGAAGGCCCCGGCGGTTTCCGCCGGGCCTTTTCTGCGCACGCAGCGGTATCCGCGCCTCAGTCAGTTAACCCTGCGATCATGGGTTCTGGGTATCTCTGTAAGCCGGAGGCGAGTTACTTAAGGGTGAAGCGGGTGTTGTGACACCGGAGGCACGCCCGGCGTGAATACCGATTACTCGTGCTGAGATTGCCTTGCACGAAGCTCTACCAATTGGGCATTTCTCTGTGCCGCCTGTTTCGCCACAAGTGCGGTAAACATTTTCATATTTCGATGGACTGGTCTATTACCAACCAGCTGCTTGTAAGACTCATCCCCGATTGTTTCTGCATATCTGATCCAGGTCTCAAAACAGATCATATCGCGAACTGTAATTTCCTTGTTGCCGTGATAGAGAATTCTCGGGCCGGGCGGTGTATTTTTAGTTAGATAATCCGTTTCAATTGCCTGCCAGTATTGGGGCTGTTCAAATGAACGGTGCGTACCTTCTGCAGAATAACTAAAATCCGGATATTTTGAGCTGTATTCCAAGCAGCCGTGACTTATTTCACAAATGGTGTCAGATAGCCCGTTAATCTTTAGTTCAGTTTTTATTTTTTGCAGGCAATATAGCGCCTCATCCTCGGATTGACAGTAAATAAATCCCTTATAAGGATAATTAAATTCTTCCCTAAGTTCAACCATGCATTTACGGAAATTGTTTCTTTCAAAAAAACTATTTTTCAATACGAAATAAATATGTATAAGAGAAAATAAATCAGAAGGCAGTATTATAACCTTAAAACATTTAAAACATATGCCGGGAACGACGCCGGTTTTGTTGAACAAATCCTTATATTTTCCACAGTATGCAGGTGTATCATTAATTTGTATTTCACTCCCTTCGCAAATCTGCGGTACAATAGTTTCATTATTTAATTCGTGTTCATCGAGAATCAATTTCCAGTTACGATAATTGTCACGAAAAATGTCTAACGTCAGACCGTTGAGAGATCCTTCGTTTGCGTGATAATGCGCACTCAGCGCCCGCTGACACCGGGAATAGGGGCTGTCCCCGGTAACCCGCGGCGATTGGCAATCCAGCATTGCCAGCAACCTGAAGATAAGACGCGCGTCGTTCGGCCGGTTCCGAAGTTTTGTTTCCAGAGTTGAGATGATTTTTTCGAGTTTGGAATCATCCACTGTTAAAGAGTTTTGTCGGGACAATTCCTTGCCTTACCCATTGTTTGTTCACATGACGTATTCTGTCGCAAATCCGAGGCGAAAACAACTCATCGCTGTCTGGCTGGTGCGTGCGTTGGATGAGTTGATTTCGATCTGCGTGTAATGTAAAGGATCCAGCAGCCCGAATTGAGAAGGTTCTGCCGCGCGTGAGCGCTTCCGTGTCTGGATCTCCGGAACAAGTCCGGGGATGACGATAGAGGGGTTGCTGACACCCGGAAAGCGCGCCGATTTCCTTAAAATGACTTCACAATAGAATTCCATGTCTGGCAAATCGGTGCCACACTCGCTATCCCAGCGCCATATCTCAAAAAGCGTGGTTAAATGTCCCAGAAACTGTCTCATCTCAAACGCCTCGAAGCAGAAGCGATTCATATTTTTCGTGAGGTCGCCGCCTCGTTTGAAAACCCGGTCATGCTGTATTCCATCGGCAAGGATTCCTCCGTTCTGCTGCATCTGGCGATGAAGGCATTTTATCCGGCCAAACCGCCATTTCCGTTTCTCCATGTCGACACCACATGGAAGTTCCGGGAAATGATTGAATTTCGCGATGAAACCGCGAAACGCCTTGGCATTGATCTGCTGGTGCATATCAATCAGGATGGCGTCGACCAGGGCATCAATCCGTTCGATCACGGCTCCAACACCCACACCCACATCATGAAAACCGCCGCCTTGCGCCAGGCGCTGGATAAATACGGCTTTGATGCGGCCTTTGGCGGCGCGCGCCGCGACGAGGAAAAAAGCCGCGCCAAGGAACGCATTTTCTCGTTCCGCGACGCCCAGCATGGCTGGGACCCGAAAAATCAGCGCCCGGAAATGTGGAAGATTTTCAACACCCGAGTGGCGAAGGGTGAATCCATTCGCGTGTTTCCGATTTCAAACTGGACCGAGCTGGACATCTGGCAATATATTCTGCTGGAGGACATTCCCATTGTGCCGCTGTACTTTGCCCGCGAACGCCCGGTGGTCGAGCGCGACGGCATGTTGATCATGAAGGATGATGAGCGCATGCAGCTGAAGCCGGGCGAGAGCGCCCGCAATCAACTGGTGCGCTTCCGCACCCTTGGCTGCTATCCGCTGACCGGTGCCATTGAATCCGATGCCGATACGCTGGAAGCGATTGTCGGCGAGATGCTGATTGCCCGCACATCGGAGCGCCAGGGCCGGTTGATTGACCGCGACGAAGCCGGCTCGATGGAGAAGAAGAAACGCGAGGGGTATTTCTGATGGACAGTCTGGCAACGCCTGTCGCTCTGAAATCGTTTCTGGCCGAGCAGGAACAGAAAACCCTGCTGCGGTTTCTCACCTGCGGCTCGGTTGATGATGGCAAGTCCACCCTGATCGGCCGGCTGCTTTATGATACCAAGCTGATTTACGAAGATCAGCTGGCCGCGCTGGAAAATGAAAGCCGCAAATGGGGCACTGTCGGGGATGATATCGATCTTGCGCTGCTGGTCGATGGTCTGGAAGCAGAGCGCGAGCAGGGCATCACCATTGATGTCGCCTATCGCTTTTTCTCCACATCGCAACGCAAATTCATCGTCGCCGATACCCCCGGTCATGAGCAATACACCAGAAACATGGCCACCGGCGCGTCCACAGCGGATGTTGCCGTGGTGCTGGTCGATGCGCGCAAGGGCATTCTCACCCAGACAAGGCGCCACACCTTCATTGCCTCGCTGCTCGGCATCCGCCATGTCATTGTCGCGGTCAACAAGATCGATCTGGTGAATTACGACCGCGCGGTGTTTGACAAGGTTGACGCGGATTTCCGCGCCATGTCGGCTGATATGGGCTTTGCCAGCATCACGCCAATTCCGCTGTCGGCGCGCTATGGCGACAATGTCACTGCGCCATCGCCGAATATGGACTGGTATAATGGCCCGACGCTGCTCGGGCATCTGGAAACCGTGGAATTTGAAGCCGAGCGCATTCAGGGCCCGTTCCGTTTTCCCGTGCAATATGTTGTGCGGCCGGACCTCAATTTCCGCGGCTTTGCCGGAACTATTGCGGCAGGCAGGGTGAAGCCCGGCGACACCGTCGTCGTCGCCAAATCGGGAAAACCCAGCAATGTCAAACGCATCGTCACCATGGATGGCGATCTGGATGAAGCCATAGAAGGTCAGGCGGTGACGCTGGTGCTGGAGGACGAGATTGAGGTCTCACGCGGCAACATGCTGGTTGCCCCGGACAACCGTCCCGAGGTTGCCGACCAGTTTGCCGCGAACATTGTCTGGTTTTCCGAAGACGCCATGTTGCCGGGCCGCCAGTTCATTCTGCGCACCGAAACCGACCGCTCCACCGTTTCAATCAACGATTTGCGTCACCGCATCGATGTCAACAGCTTTGCCCATGAGGCAGCCAAAAGCCTGGAGCTCAACGAAGTCGGCTATTGCCATCTCTCCAGCCAGTCGCCAATCGCATTTGATGCCTATGCCAAAAACCGCGCCACCGGCGCCTTTGTGCTGATCGACCGGCTGACCAATGCCACTGTCGGTGCCGGCATGATTGTCCATGCCTTGCGCCGCGCCTCGAATGTTCACTGGCAGGCAATCGATGTCGACAAGAAGACCAGGAGCGAGCAGAAGGGCCAGAAAGCCGCCGTGCTGTGGTTCACTGGCCTGTCCGGCTCCGGCAAATCGACAATTGCCAATCTGCTGGAGAAGAAACTTCTGGCGGAAGGCCGTCACAGCACCATTCTCGATGGTGACAATGTGCGCCATGGGCTCAACCGCGATCTTGGCTTTACCGAAGAGGACAGGGTGGAAAACATCCGCCGCGTCGGTGAGGTGTCCAGACTGATGGTCGATGCCGGTCTGATCACGCTGGTGTCGTTCATATCGCCGTTCAGAGCGGAACGGCAACTGGTCCATGACATGCTGGAAGAGGGCGAATTCATCGAGATTTTCGTTGATACGCCGTTTGAGGAATGCGCCCGGCGCGATCCGAAAGGCCTGTATGCCAAGGCGCTGCGCGGCGAAATCAAGAATTTTACCGGCGTCGATTCGCCTTATGAAGCGCCTCAGAACCCGGATATTCATCTTGAGACATCCGGCAGGACACCGGCCGAACTGCTCGACATTCTCGAAGAAGCGCTGCGCGCCAGAGGAATTATGGCATGACCTCCGCGCAGCCGGAAAAACTCAGCGATGCGGCGCTGCAAACCATGATCAGCCTGTTCGAAGAGCTGGCTCTGCAGGCCGGCGCGGTGATCATGCCATTTTACGAAAATGGCTGCGAGACGCAGATCAAGCAGGATGATTCCCCGGTCACCGCCGCCGACCACGCCGCTGAAGAGGTTATTCTCGCCGGTTTGCGCGCGGCCTATCCCGAGATACCGATTGTTGCGGAAGAGGAAATTTCGGCCGGACACAAGCCGGCAGCTGTCGGTCAGCGCTTCTTCCTGGTCGATCCGCTGGATGGCACCCGCGAATTCATCAATCAGCGCTCGGACTTTACCGTCAACATCGCGCTCATCGAGGATGGTCAACCGGTTGCCGGCACGGTCTATGCGCCTGTGCGCGGCGCGATCTATTCCGGATTCGGCTCAACGGCCACCGAGGCAGAGGTCGCTCAAGGGCATATTGGCCGCAAGACGGCTTTGAAAGTCAGTGGTAAAGCCACACCGGAAGTGGCGGTCGCCAGCCGTTCACACCGCACCGAGGAAACCGACGCCTTTCTGAAATCCCGTCACATCAGCGATTGTGTCTCGGTCGGATCGTCTCTCAAATTCTGTCTTCTGGCAAAAGGTGATGCCGATATCTACCCGCGCTTTGGCCGCACCATGGAGTGGGATACTGCGGCTGGCGATGCCGTGTTGCGCGCGGCCGGTGGCTCGACGACCTGCGCTGACGGATCAGTCTTTGCCTATGGCAAGCAGCAGCAGAGCCATGATGCACCCTTTGCCAACCCGTTCTTTATATCCATGGGCCACCGCCACACTTGATACTCTGGCAGGCGATTGCCGGCCTGTTGCATCCGAAACTGCCCCGGCAAATCGCCCGTGCTGAAGACGTGGCAGTTGACGAATGGCGTCCGATGTTCAATCCTCTGGTGTTGATACAGTGTTGTCGGCGATCTTTCACTGTTACGAGGGGATATAGGCTGCGATGGGATTTACTTTTGGAACCTGGATTCTGGCGCTGATTTTTTTAGCGATCGGATATTATGCTGGTTGGACCACACGTCCACAATCAACTGACAGGAAGGGATAGGAGCCATGTTCTCCATTTCGGCGATACTGCTCTATATTCTGTTTTTTGTCATTGGCTGGCTGATTGCCCGCTGGTGGTGGTCTAAAAAACAGGCAGAGCAGGGCGGGGCGACCGCTTCAGCAACCTCATCTGCTCACACCGCTTCCGGGTCCGCTGCAAGCGCGCCGAGCCGGACAACACCTGCAAAACCAGCCGCTGCCACCGCTGCAACAACGAAAGTTGAGCCGGACAAGGCGATGGCCGGTAGTGCCTCACCAACAGCGGCCAGCGCTGTCAAACCGGCCAAGCCGGTGGTTGCAACTGATCCTGGCAAGCCGGAACGTCTGGACGGTCCGCGCGATGGAACCGCGGACGATCTGAAGCGCATCAAGGGGATTGGACCTTCCAACGAGAAAAAGCTCAACGCGTTCGGCATCTATCACTTTGACCAGGTCGGCAACTGGACCCCGGCCCAGGCTGAGTGGATCGGCAAGGAACTGTCATTTCCGGGCCGTATTGAACGGGAAGACTGGATCGAGCAGGCCAAGGTGCTGGCGTCCGGCGGCGACACGGAATTTTCCAAGCGCACGGTCTGAAGCGGCTCACAAACATCTGAACGGCATGACCCGGACTGGTTGACCAATACTGGGTAAGCCAATACTGGGTAAGCCAAGGCTGGATCAGTCCTGGCTTGCCATCGGTTCAGCGCGATTGAGATGCTGCAGAATTGCGTTCTGGGTGCTGCTGTCCCATAACAGCGGAGCGTGCCCTTCGTTCTTGATGGTTTTTGCCACCATCTCCGGGTGGGCCTTTTTCATCTGATCGACTGTTTCCCGCGTCAGAATATCCGAGCGCTCTCCACGCAACACCAGAGTTGGCACATGTTTCAGAGCGCTGAATTGCGGCCAGACTGTCGGCAATGGCAGGCTCAGATCCAGATAGTCAAAACTTTTCAACAGACGCTTGTCATAATCCGGCTCCGCACGCTTCTTTCCCTGCACGTAAAGTTGCCGCGTCAGCTTCAGCCAGCCATCAGCATCGAGCTCTGGAAATTGCTGGTTGTGCACTGTCTGCATATAGGCCGCAGCTTCCTCGATCGTGTCTTGCGGCTTCATATTATCTGAATAGGACTTGATCCGCGCCAGACCGCTGGCTTCCACCACCGGACCGATATCATTCAGCACCACCGACTTCATGATCCCGGGTCGCATCGCCGTCAGCGCAAACAGAATCAGGCCACCGCGCGATGTTCCGATAAAATGGGCATGTTCGATATTCAAACGTGCCAGAGTTGTGAGCAGATCATTGGCTTCCTGCTCGATTGTGTAATTGCGCCAGTCAGGATCCGGTTGCGACTGGCCGCGTCCCCGGTAATCAACTGAAATCACCTTGCGGGCAGGACTGGCCTCAGTACTTAGAAAAGTTGCAATGTCGTGAAAGTCTCTGGCGTTCCGCGTCAAACCTGGCAGGCACACCAACGGGATCTTTGTATGGCTTTCGCCATACACTCTGACATGAAGTTCTATACCGTCCTGGGCGTGGAGAAAAACATCGCGCCACGCAGATGCAGATGTGGCGGGCATAGCAGAATTGACGGCTGTCTCGTCGATCCGGGCCTCACCTTCGTCAGCAGGCGCGTCTCCCTGCGCGCCTGCGCCAGCATCATGTATGTCCTCCATCATGCAATTATCCGCCTCGGCGCAGATCTTTGGCGAGGCTCAGTCGGCCCTCGTTCAATCTGGCTTGATACACCTGCGTATTTTCCATGATTTTCTGCACATAGGCTCGTGTTTCGGTAAACGGGATCGTCTCTATCCAGTCGACAATATCGTCAACCTGCATTTTGCGCGGATCGCCATAGGCTTTCATCCATCTGCGTACGCGGGTTCCGCCGGCATTGTAGCCGGCAAACGTCATGATCAGAGAGCCATTATATTCGGCCAGCAGTTTTTCCAGATATGCCGCACCCAATGTGGCGTTATAAGCCGGATCGCTGGTCAGACGTGCCTGGGAGTATTGCAGTTTCAGCCCGCGGGAGACCTCTTTCGCAGTTGCTGGCATGAGTTGCAGCAATCCGCGCGCGCCCGCACCGCTGACAGCCGTTGGGTTAAAGCCGCTTTCCTGACGAGCAATGGAATACACCAGCGCCTTGCCGACCGTGCGCGGTACCTGCGTTTTCGTCGGGATTGCCGCAACCGGGAACGACAACAGATGTAGTTCATGGCCTTCATCTTCAGCCAGGCGGCCAATCTGCAGGGCAAGCCGGTGCTGCTTGGTTTTCTCGGCAAATTGCGCCAGCAATACGATCTCTGCCGGATCTCTCAGGGTCTGCGCCAGAGACCGCGCGAAGGTGCCGGCCAGGTCTTCCCGCCCGATATTCATCAGCCGGGTGATCGCCTGAATCGGAATCCGGGACTGATAGCGTTGCCGGATTTCCTCGGTGATTTTTGGATTACCTGCCAGGGACAGGGTCGCGCTGCCAATCTTTTCATTGGCCAACTGGCCATAGAAAACTGTGGGATAGCGTGCTGCACGTTGGAAATTCTGTCTGGCCTGCGTTGTGTCACCCATGGCCTCATCGGCACGGCCCATCCAGTAATAGGCTTTTGCGATGCTGCGCGGTTTGGTTGCAATTTTAGCAATATTTTCAAAATGCGGTTTGGCGAGTTTGGGATTTTTCAGAAACCGCAAGGCATACCACCCGGCATGAAACTGAGCTTCTGCCACCGTGGCAGGCGAACCGCCACGATGAGATGCAGCAATATCATACGCCTGCTTGAAACGGCCCAACTGCATCATTTCCCGCGAGGCCAGCCGCCGTTCGACCCACCATTCATCCGGATCGACCAGCAACTCCGGATCGGATGGCGCTGTTTGCAGAAGTGCGGCGGAATCCCGCGGGTTGTTGGTTCGCCGCAGATACTGGACTTTGGCAAAAATATAACCGGGATCATTGCGCAGATATGCAGGGACCTGTTTCAGGCTTTCCGCTGCTTTTGTACGACGAATGACCGCCTGGCGGGCTTTCGCCAGGGTCACATAATCCTTGCTGACAAGTCCGGCGACCCGCAGGCCTTCGGACGTCAACTCGCGGTAGAGCAGCATGTTGGTGCGCCATTTATGGTCGCTTTCACGCAGCAGGCTCTTGAATTTTGTCTTGATTTCACTCTCAAACGCCGACGACAGGCGGCTTGTCCGCCAGAGCTCCCGCACCAGAGTGGCTGCTTCACTGTTACGGTTTGCTGCCATCAGGGATTCAGATTTCTGGATAATGCCCTGAATAGAAATCGGATTGACATTTCCATAGACAGACAGAACCAGATTGCTACCCAGCTTCTGCCGCGCCAGAGCCTCTTCGGCCCGTCTGGTCATCGTCGATTGCAAAGGAAAGTCACTGTACTGGGTCTGGAATTCCACAATCATGTCGTACGGAATCAGGGGATCCCCGGATCGTATCAGCCGCCAGGTCAGGATAGCCTTGTCCACCGGGTCGCTCATGCCTGCGCGAATGGCCAGAGCATCGAGAATGTCGTTCTTGTCCACGGCCTCAAGCGCATCTTTCAGCTTGCCGCTACGGGCGGTCACTTTCGGCAAACTGGATGCGATATCCGGAAGATAGGACAACAATGTTTTGGGTGCATCCGCCGGTCGCGGCTTCGGCAAGGGTATTTTGGAGCTTTCAATCAGGCTGGCAATAGTGGCCGCCTGAGGCGCGGCGTTGGATACAGAGCTGTGCACTGTGACCAAGGACAACAGAAACAGCAAAACGAGTTGCAAAGAATACAAAGGGAAGCGTTTCGACGCAGAGTGAAACGATTGGTCTGAAGCCGTGCGGAGAGACATTGGCGGTAGAGCCCTTTTCAACGAAAGATTCTGTGTGGCTGATTGTAGCTGAAAATTGTTAACCGAGGCTTTGAAACCAGACAATTGGGGTAAATTTCTGTCATTTGCCACACAAAGTCACCCTGGTGTGGCGTCTTTGGCACGTTTGCGCTGTTCCTAAGCGCTTGAAGAAACAGGATCGCCCCTCTATGGTCCCGTTCACTTTCAGACCATGACAGGCCGGTTTCTTCATCAGAGCCGCATCCAACAACGGAAATTATCATGTTTAAAGGCTCATTGACAGCGCTCGTGACTCCATTTTCGCCAGGTGGAGCACTGGATGAAAAGGGCCTGGAGCGCCTCATCAATTGGCAGATCGATCAGGGCACACATGGTCTGGTGCCGGTGGGAACAACCGGAGAGTCGCCGACCCTCAGCCATGACGAGCACAAGCGTGTGGTGACTCAGACTGTGGCCTTGGCCGACCGCCGCGTTCCGGTGATTGCCGGCGCAGGCTCCAACAATACTGTTGAGGCCATCGATTTCGCCCAACATGCGCAAAGTGCCGGTGCCGATGCGGTTCTGGTGGTGACACCATATTACAACAAGCCAAGCCAGGAAGGGCTTTACCAGCACTTCAAGGCGGTCAATGATGCGATCAACATTCCGATCATCATCTACAATATCCCGGCCCGCAGCGTGGTGGATATGTCGGTCGAAACAATGAAGCGCCTGTTCGACGAATGTGCCAATATCGTAGGCGTCAAGGATGCGACCGCGAATGTCACCCGCGTCAGCGATCAGCGTCTTGCGATGGGGGACAAATTCCTTCAATTGTCGGGAGAAGACGGCTCGGCAATCGGCTACATGGCCCATGGCGGCCATGGCTGCATTTCAGTGGCCTCAAATGTCGCACCCGCATTATGCGCGCAGTTTCAGGAAGCCTGTCTGGCAGGAGATTATGCCCGTGCTCTGGAGCTTCAGGATAAATTATACCCGCTGCACAAGGCGCTGTTTATCGAACCCAATCCCGCGCCTAGCAAATACGCTTTGTCGCTCCTAGATATATGCGGTGAGGAGTTGCGTTTGCCGATGGTGCCCGCATCCGAGAACACTCGAGCTGAAATCCGCTCTGCAATGCAACATGCCGGATTGCTGTAGCCCCAAAGACTGAGAGATTGTTGCCGTGAGTGCCAAGCAGGCTGAAAAGCCAAAGCGCAATATTATTGCCGACAACCGCCGGGCGCGGTTTGATTATGCTATCGGTGACGTGGTCGAAGCCGGCATCATGCTTCTGGGAACAGAAGTCAAAGCGTTGCGCAATGGCCGCGCCAATCTTCAGGAATCCTATGCCGGGCCGGATGGCAATGAGCTGTATCTGTTCAACTTCCATATTCCCGAATACACCGAAGGCAACCGCAACAATCATGAACCGCGGCGTCCGCGAAAGCTGCTAATGAGCCGGCGCGAAATCAACCGCATGCTGAACGCCATCCAGCGCGAGGGCATGACCATCGTGCCGCTGAAAACCTATTTCAATGAGCGCGGTCTGGTGAAAGTTGAACTGGCCCTGGCAAAAGGCAAGAAAAGCCATGACAAACGCGAAACCGAAAAACAGCGTGACTGGAACCGGGAAAAAAGCCGATTGCTGAAGAATTTCGGGTAACGCGGCGTTTTTCGTCGATTTCCATTGCCAGTTGCCGTTTAGGCTGCATTGCCTCTGTCAACAAGATCGCGAATATCCTTAAATACAGCTTCAAACATCTCTGGTGTCAGGCGCCGTGTATTGGTGTTGTAGCGCGAGCAGTGATAGCTGTCGACGAGCGTGAATGATCGGGACTGCCACTCTGGCAATTTGTGAATCGCACCATGACTGAACTTGTAGGCTGCCAGCCGAAGCCCGAGCATCCGCAAAAAAGTCTCATGGGCAATGCGGCCAAGCGCCATCACGATCTGAATCGATGTATCGGCATGCAACGTGTTCTGCAAGAACGGCCTGCAGGCGTTGATTTCTGCGCCCACCGGCTTGTTGTCGGGCGGCACGCAACGCACCGCATTTGTGATTGCGCTATCGATCAGTGTCAGACCGTCATCGACCCGCGCCTGGTAATCCCCACGGGCAAACCCGAATTTTTGCAAAGTCGCATATAGAAGATCACCCGCATAATCGCCTGTGAAGGGCCGTCCGGTGGCATTTGCGCCTCTGATGCCGGGTGCCAGACCGAGAATCAGCAGCCGCGGCTCGGGTGCGCTGAAGGTCGCGACCGGCGCATTATGCCACTGCGGATGAGCAGCGCGCCATTTCTCGCGAAATTCCACCAGCCGCGGGCATCGCGGACAGTCACGCTCAGGATCTGTCAGTCTTGTCTGATCGGCAATCATGATTGGCAGGACGCCTCCTCACAAAATAAAGGACCCGGAAAGGGGGCCCTTTGTTGGTATCGGTAGCGTGTCGGCGGTACCGCTTCAAGACTCGATTTTTTTACTTCGGTCGGTACCGGTCTCCACAGCTTCCTCGCATCGATGTTGCGCAATCTGGAGGCATCAACCAAATTTTCGCTGTTTTGGTGACATCATTATATTCTTTATTGCTCAGGCAAACATCCTGAAACGCCTGCGCTGCATCAACACGCCTTGCAATTGCCATACAGGGCGCGTATATCGGCCTTTAATTCCCATACAAGGAGTATATCATGGCACGCGTAACCGTTGAGGATTGCGTCGATAAGGTCGAAAACCGTTTCAATCTCGTGCTTCTGGCTGCTCACCGTGCCCGGATGATTTCCACCGGTTCGGAGTTGACCATTGATCGCGACAACGACAAGAATCCCGTCGTTTCACTTCGCGAAATTGCAGATGAGACAATTTCACCGGATGATCTGAAGGAAGAGCTGATCCACTCTTTGCAGAAATATGTTGAAGTGGATGAGCCTGAAACCGCTCCCGTCCCGCTGCTGGAACATGCCTCGGTGCCCGCCCCCGCAAACGGTGACCAGCCGGAAGTGACGTTTGACCAGATGTCGGAAGATGATCTTCTGGCCGGTCTGGAAGGTCTGGTTCCACCGGAGCGTTCAGACGATTAAACAGTCCGGTTTTAAAGACATTCAGCCGCGCCGGAACAAACTCCGGGGCGGCTTTATCTTGTAACCTTTTCGCAATTGCACAATGTTACAAGGCAAGGGAATACTTGCCGTCAATTGTGGGAATGAAAAGGTGTTTGGACGCCCATGATGCGTCAGTTTGAACTGCTCGAACGCGTTCAGCGTTACAATCCGGCAGCCGATGAGGTTTTGCTGAACAAGGCGTATATTTACGCTATGCAGAAGCACGGCAAACAGAAACGTGCATCTGGCGATCCCTATTTTTCCCATCCTCTTGAAGTTGCGGCCATTCTCACAGACCTTGAGATGGATGATGCGACCCTTGCCGTTGCCCTGTTGCACGACACGATCGAAGACACCGATGCGACGCGCGACGAAATAGACGATCTGTTCGGCGGAGAAATCGGCCGCCTCGTCGACGGCCTGACCAAGATCAAGCAGCTTAATCTGGATTCCCGCCAGGAGGTCTCCAAGAAAGCCAAGCAGGCGGAAAATCTGCGCAAACTTCTATTGGCTATTTCTGACGACGTTCGGGTCCTGTTGGTGAAGCTGGCAGATCGTCTGCATAATATGCGCACGCTTGACCATATGGCACCGGAAAAACGCGTCCGGATCGGTCAGGAAACCCTGGATATTTATGCCCCGCTGGCAGGCCGGATGGGCATGCAGGATATGCGGGAGGAGCTGGAGGATCTGGCATTTTTCCACAGCAATCCCGAGGCCCATAATGCCGTTAGTGCAAAGCTGACGGAACTTTTGGAGCAAAACGAAACCGTCAAAGAGAAAATCGAGCAGGAACTTCATCAGCGGCTGGAAAAGGCCGGCATCCGGGCCCGGGTCACCAGCCGCCATAAAAAGCCTTATTCCGTTTTCAAGAAAATGGAGCGCAAATCGATCAGCTTCGAGCAATTGCCTGATATTCTGGGCTTTCGGATCATCACCGCCGACGAGCCGAGTTGTTATGCCGTTCTGGGTATCATCCACACCACTTGGCCGCTGGTTCCCGGCCGGTTCAAGGATTATATCTCCGTGCCGAAGCAGAATGATTACCGTTCCATTCACACCACAGTGGTCGGACCGGCCCGGGAACGGGTTGAATTGCAGATCCGCTCTGAAGAGATGCATCAGATTGCAGAATACGGAATTGCCGCCCACAGCCTCTATAAGGACCCTCCGGTCGCCAAAGAGCGCATAGGCGAAGTCGCTTTTGAATCAAACGCTTATTCCTGGCTGCGCCACACCATTGAATCGCTTTCGACCGGGGGCACCGCGGAAGAATTTCTGGAAAACACCAAACTGGAGTTGTTTCACGATCAGGTCTTCTGCTTTACCCCGAAAGGCCGTTTGATTGCGCTGCCGACCGGCGCGACGCCGGTTGATTTCGCCTATGCAGTGCATACCGATGTGGGCAATACTTGCGTTGGCTGCAAGGTCAACGGCCGGATCATCGGACTTGCCAGCACTTTGAAGAATGGTGATGAAGTTGAAATTATGACGTCGTCGGGCCAGACGCCGCCCATTGCCTGGGAGAAGATCGCCGTTACCGGCCGCGCCCGGTCTGCCATCCGCCGGGCCAACCGCGCGATTGAGCGTGAACGGTTCGTCTCGCTCGGTCGGCAGATGCTGGACTGGGGCTTCCGCGCGGTCGATCACAGTTTTGATGCGGAACTGATCGACAAAGCCGTTGGCACATTGAAACGCGGCAGCCGGGAAGATTTGATGGAAGCCCTGGGTGAGGGCGACCTTGGCATTGATACGGTGATGAAAACTATTTTTCCTGAATTTCAGAAGAACCGCGCCATGATCAAGCCTTTGCCGGAAAGTGAAGGCTGGTTCAGTCTGGAAACCAACCACGCCATGCGTTTCCGTCTCCCCAACGGCCTTGATACCGGAGAGCACCCCGGCCATCTCGACCGCAATATGCTGAACATCGGTCAACTGGCCGGCAATCTTTCCGTCCATTTTGCTCCGGACGGCGGGGCTGTTCCGGGAGACCGCATCGTCGGTATCATTACGCCGGGTGAAGGCATCACGGTCTATCCGATCCATTCACAAAGCCTGATGCGATTTGACGAGGAACCCGACCGCTGGCTCGACGTTCAATGGGATGTGGATCCAGCCAGCAATGAACGGTTTCCGGCCAGCCTGTTCGTGTCGATGATCAATGAGCCCGGCTCACTGGCCAAGGTTGCTAATATTATTGGTGAGACTGACGGCAATATTGACAATATCAAAATGACCAAGCGGGCAGACGATTTCACCGAAATGGCCATCGATCTGGAAGTTTGGGATTTGAAACATCTGATGCGGATCATACATGAAGTGCGTGCTCTCAGGATGGTGTCGCTTGTCGAGCGCATCAGTGAATGACGAGCCGGCAGTGAAGAGCAAGCCAGAAAGGAAACAATTGATGCGACAAGCTGAAGGTCTGAACGATGTGGACAATCGCTTTGCGCTGCAGAATGGCGTTTCTTCGGACAAGAAAATTTCAACTGCCATCATTTTGCCTGTTGCGGGTGAGAGTGGTCGCTTGGCCGCTGGCAAATTCCGGCTTCAGAGAGTTGCAAACCTGTTCGTCGCCCTTCTATCCTTACCTGAAACCAGATCCATGTCAGCGCGTTGATTTTTTAAACCCATGCTCTTCAGACGCAAAAAACCTGAACAATTCTGGCAGAAGCTGAGGGTGGCGTTCTGGCCGCGCAGGAACTGGTGGCGGTCACTGCAATATGTGTCGAAACGTGTGCTGCGCCTGTCCGCATCGCCCCATGTGGTGGCGATTGGATTTGCCGCCGGTGTGTTTGCATCCTTTACGCCTTTTATCGGGTTTCATTTCGCGATCAGTTTCGTTCTAGCCTATTTCCTGCGCGGCAATCTGGTTGCAGCAGCGCTGGGAACCTGGGTCGGCAACCCGTTCACCTTTCCCTTTATATGGTTCTATACCTACAAACTGGGCAATCTGGTGTTGCATGGCAATGAAGGCGCATTGACCATGGGGCAGATTTCCGGCCGGCTGCTGCATGTGTCCTTCAGCAACCTCATCGAGCTGCTGAAGCCGATGACTATCGGTGGCATATTGCTGGGCGTTCCGGCGGCTTTCATCTCTTATTTCATCGTCAGGCGGCTTGTCTTTGTCTACCAACGTTCTAGACTGGCTGCCATTGCAAGGCGGACAGAAAAGCGCGTTCTGGACAAGATGCTGCACCGAGGAGAGGGCCATGCCGAACCAAGCAAACCTTCCGAGCAATGAGGCTGGCCCCGATTCCGGCAATGTGCCGGAGTTGAGACTGGGCATTAATATTGACCATGTTGCCACAGTGCGAAATGCCCGTGGCGGCCCGCATCCCGATCCTGTCCGGGCGGCGCTTCTGGCCGAAAAGGCTGGTGCTGACGGCATTACGGCGCATCTGCGCGAAGACCGCCGCCACATAGGCGACAAGGATATTGACCGGTTGCGGCGCGATCTGACCATCCCGTTGAATTTTGAAATGGCGGCCACCGAAGAAATGCTCGACATCGCACTTGCGCAAAAGCCGCATGCTGCCTGCATTGTCCCGGAAAAACGTGAAGAACGGACCACCGAAGGCGGTCTGGATGCCGCCTCATCTCATAACCGGCTGGCGCCGCTGGTCAGGCAGTTGCGCGACGCCGGTATCCGCGTCTCACTGTTCATCGAGGCTGATGAAACCCAGTTGGATGCGGCAGTTCTGCTGGGCGCACCGGTGGTTGAACTGCATACCGGGACGTATTGTGAAGCTTGGCTTTGCGGCGATATGGATGCTTTCGAGCGCGAGCGCGCCCGCCTGCAGGCCATGACTGACGCCGGGGTGGCAAAGGGTCTGGAAGTGCATGCCGGACATGGCTTGACCTATGATACGGTGCAGCCCGTTGCTGCCATTCTGGGAATCCGCGAACTCAACATCGGTCATTTTCTGATGGGCGAGGCGATGTTTGTCGGCCTGGAACACTCCATTGCCAAAATGCGGCGGCTGATGCAGCAGGCACGCCAGTCCGCGTCGCACAGGGCAGTCCTGTGATCATCGGCCTTGGCAATGATCTGTGCGACATCCGCCGCATCGAAAAAACCCTGGAGAAATTTGACCGCCGCTTTATCGAGCGGATTTTCACGCCGATTGAAATTGCCAAATCCGAGCGGCGCCATCAAAGGGCCGCTTCCTATGCCAAACGGTTCGCGGCAAAAGAAGCCTGTTCCAAGGCGTTGGGCACCGGATTTCGCAAAGGTGTATTCTGGCGTGACCTCGGCGTTGCAAACATGCCCAGCGGCAAACCAACGATGATTCTGACCGGCGGTGCGCTGGCCCGGTTGCAACAGATTACTCCGGACGGCATGACTGCTCAGCTGGATCTCACCATTACCGATGATTATCCTCTTGCCCAGGCAATAGTCATCATTACCGCCATAAACAGGTCTATCTGAATTGTAACCCATTACACATTGCGAAACCGTAAGTGAGGGGTTACATACGGCCTCAACAAGCGTCCTTGTTGGTTCAAATGGCAGTTTGCAGACTGTGATCCGTTTCAGCAATATGGACCGTCAATTTCTCTGAATTGCGAGTTTTCATGAGCACGGCACATTCCAAAGCGGATAAAAAAGACGGCGGTGTCCGCGAAATGATCGTGGTGATCATTCAGGCGCTGCTGATTGCAGTGATCTTTCGCACCTTTCTGTTTCAGCCTTTCAATATCCCGTCCGGATCGATGATGCCCTCACTGCTCATCGGCGACTATGTGTTCGTGTCGAAATTCTCCTATGGCTACAGCAATTATTCAATTCCGTTTGCGCCTGATCTTTTCGAAGGGCGGATTCTGGAAGACAAGCCGGAGCGTGGCGATATTGCCGTGTTCCGTGTGCCTTCTGATGGTGACAAGGACTATATCAAACGCGTAATCGGCTTGCCTGGCGACAAAATTCAGATGAAAGACGCAGTGCTTTACATCAATGATAAGGCCGTTCCCAAAGAGTTTCTCGATGATGTTTCGATGACGCGGCCGGATGGAAGTAAGCTCAGATCGCGCCGCTATGTGGAGACGCTGCCCAATGGCGTGACGCATTATACCCTCGACAGTCCGATCAGTACTGCCGGCGAAAACACGGCGGTTTTCACCGTTCCCGAAGGGCATTATTTCATGATGGGTGACAATCGTGATGGCTCCAGCGACAGCCGTTTTGGTCTGGGCGCCGTGCCGTTGGAGCTGTTTGTCGGAAAGGCCCAGATTATATTCTTCTCCATTGAGCCGCCAGCGCGCGCGCGCCACATCTGGCGCTGGCCCAATGACGTTCGTTTCGACCGGTTGATGAACACGCTTTGAGTGAACGACTGACCAGTAAGGATACTGCAAGGCTAAAAGAAGTCGCCGGTCGTCTGGGGCACGACTTCAAGGATTTGAAACTGCTGAAACGCGCCATGACGCATTCCAGCGTGATTGGCGACAAGCAGTCCAGCGAAAGCTATCAACGGCTGGAGTTTCAGGGCGACCGGGTGCTGGCGCTGATGGTGACCGATATGCTGATGGCCGAGTTCCCCCATGCCAATGAAGGCGATCTTGCGCGCCGCCTGACGGCTCTGGTGCGCAATGAAACCTGTGTGGAAGTGGCCCGCGAGCTGAATCTGGGTCCGGCGATCTATCTCGGGCTGGGCGAAGCCGGGTCCGGTGGGCGCCGCAAGAAGGCAATTTTGGGCGATGTCTGCGAGGCCGTGATTGCAGCGATCTACCAGGATGGCGGTGTGAAAGCGGCGCGCAAATTTATCGAGCGCCACTGGCAGCCGAAAATGCGGCGCTACAACGAGGCTCAAAGGGATTCCAAGACCGAGTTGCAGGAATGGGCGCAGGGCAAAGGACAGGCGGTTCCAGATTATCAGATTGTCCGCCGCAGCGGGCCGGATCATGCCCCGGAATTTCTCGTCAGCGTATTTGTGGAAGGCAGTGAACCGATGCTCGCAGCAGGTGCATCCAAGCGCGCCGCCGAACATGCAGCGGCTTACCGCCTGCTGCTTCGTGAAGGCGTGATCAAGGCCGAAGAAGATGAGGTCAGCGATGAGTGATGTTCAGACCCGGTGCGGATTTGTCACTCTTCTGGGGGCAACAAATGCGGGTAAATCGACGCTATTGAACCATATGGTTGGTGCCAAGGTGTCAATTGTCACCCACAAGGTGCAAACCACCCGGGCGTTGATCCGGGGAATTGCCATGCAGGGCGAGACCCAGATCATATTCGTCGACACGCCGGGCATCTTCGATCCAAGGCGCAGGCTTGACCGCGCCATGATCAAGACCGCCTGGAGCGGCACCCAGGATGCCGATGTGGTGTGCCTGCTGGTTGATGCCAAACGCGGCATTACCGAGTCTGTTGTTGAAATCCTTGAACGGCTGAAAACAGTTCGCCAGCCGCGATTGCTGGTATTGAACAAAATTGATCTGGTGCCCAGGGACGAGCTTCTGGAACTGACGGAAAAAGCCAATGCCATCTGCGAATTTGATGAGACCTTTATGGTCTCCGCGCTGAATGGCGATGGTGTCGCCGATCTGATGAAATATCTGTGCGCAAAGATGCCGATCGGGCCATGGCTCTACCCCGAGGATCAGGCATCGGATCTGCCGATGCGCCAGCTTGCTGCTGAAATCACCCGTGAGAAGCTGTTTTTGCGTCTCCATGAAGAACTGCCTTATGCCTCTACAGTGGAAACCGAGGACTGGAAAACATTGAGGGATGGCAGCGCCCGGGTCGAGCAGACGATATACGTGCAGCGCGCAAGCCAGAAAAAGATCGTCATTGGCAAGGGAGGGCAGACCATTCGCGGCATTTCCAGTGATGCCCGGCGCGAGATGGCCGAAATTTACGGCCAGAAAGTCCATCTTTTCCTGTTTGTCAAAGTGCGCGAAAACTGGATCGATGATCCTGAACGTTACCGTGAAATGGGAATTGATTTCACACAGTAACTCAATAGCCTGAGGGCTTTGATGCATGGAATGGACAGACCGCGGCACAATATTGGGCACACGGCGCCACGGCGAAACCAGTGTCATTCTGGAATTGATGACGCAATTGCGCGGCCGCCATCTCGGGCTGGTGCGCGGAGGCCGTTCAAAGAGACTGCAGCCGGTGCTGCAACCGGGAAATGACGTCACGGTGGTCTGGCGGGCGCGTCTCGACGAACATCTCGGCGTTATGACCATCGAACCGCTCAAATCCCGTGCTGCGGCCATCCTGCAGGACCGGATGGCGCTCAGTGCGTTGCAAATGCAGATCGAATTGCTGCGCCTGCTGCCGGAAAGAGAGCCCAACACCCAATTGTTTGCCGCGTTTCAGGTCTGCCTGGAACATCTGGAGGCCCCAACCTTGCTGGCTGAATTACTGGTCCGTCTGGAACTGGCGATGCTGGAAGCACTTGGGTTTGGCCTGGATCTTCAGGCCTGCGCCCAGACCGGCGCAAAGGCCGGCCTCACATATGTGTCGCCGAAGTCGGGCAGAGCGGTCGGATCTGATGCCGGTGCACCCTATAAGGACCGTCTATTGCCATTGCCTTCGTTTTTGACCAGGGAGCATGCGATGAGTGCGGACCGGACGCCTGAAGCCCTGTCGCACGGCTTTGCCCTGTCGCATTTCTTTCTGCAGCGCCACGTCTATCAGCCCCGTGGTCTGCGCGCCTCGGGAGCGCGTGAAGAAGCTGTGCGTCTGATCCTTGCCGCAGCGCAGCGTTCCGGCTAATTCTATTCCATGGGCCAAGAACTGATTCCCGAAGGCGAGATAGAACTCATCAACCTGCGATCCGCATTGGAGGAGCGCTATCTTGCCTATGCGCTGTCCACAATTACCCATCGTGCACTGCCGGATGTGCGTGATGGCCTGAAACCGGTGCATCGCCGCCTGCTGTATGCCATGCGCCAGTTGAAGCTGGACCCGAAATCTTCTTTCAAGAAATCGGCTCGCGTTGTCGGTGATGTAATCGGTAAATATCATCCGCATGGCGACCAGTCGGTCTATGATGCACTGGTGCGTCTGGCCCAGGATTTTGCGGTGCGCTATCCGCTGGTCGACGGGCAGGGCAATTTCGGCAATGTCGATGGCGATAATGCAGCCGCGATGCGCTACACCGAAGCGCGCATGACCGAAGTGGCCAATCGCCTGCTCGAAGGCCTCGATGAAGATGCAGTTGATTTTCGCGAGACCTATGATGGCGAGGAACAGGAACCGATTGTTCTTCCGGCGAATTTTCCAAATCTGCTGGCCAATGGCTCGACCGGCATTGCTGTCGGCATGGCGACCTCGATTCCGCCCCACAACATTGTTGAATTGTGCGATGCCTCATTGCATCTGGTCAAATACCCCAATGCCGGCATTGAAAAACTGTGCGAGTTTGTCAAAGGGCCCGATTTCCCGACAGGTGGTGTCATCGTCGAGAACGAAGCCTCGATCCGCACCGCCTATGAAACCGGGCGCGGCGGATTTCGCGTGCGCGCGCGCTGGCACGCTGAAACATTGTCGCGCGGCGCCTATGTGGTAGTCGTCACCGAAATTCCCTATCAGGTTCAAAAGTCGAAACTGATCGAGAAAATCGCCGAATTGCTTCAGGCCAAGCGGTTGCCGCTGCTGGCTGACATTCGCGATGAATCAGCTGAAGATATCCGCGTTGTTCTGGAGCCGAAAAGCCGCACCGTCGACCCGGCACTGATGATGGAATCGCTGTTCAAGCTGACCGATTTTGAAAATCGCATTTCACTGAACATGAACGTGCTGTCTCATGGGCGGGTACCAAGAGTCTTGAGTCTGCGCGGTGTATTGCGCGAATGGCTGGATCATCGCAAGGTGGTGCTGGTGCGGCGCGCCAATTTCCGTCTGCGCAAGATCGATCACCGGCTGGAGATTCTGGTCGGCTATCTGGTGGCATTTCTCAATCTGGATGAAGTGATCCGCATCATCCGCGAAGAGGACCATCCCAAGGCGGATCTGATGAAGTCCTTTGCCCTGACGGATATTCAGGCCGAGGCCATCTTGAATATGCGGTTGCGGTCCTTGCGCAAGCTGGAAGAGATGGAGCTGCGCCAGGAACATGAAAATCTGACCGCCGAACGCGCCGAACTGGCGAAACTTGTCGCTTCAGAAGATCTGCAATGGGCTCGTATCACCGAACAGATCAGGGATCTGAAGAAGTTCTTCGGACCCGATACCCCCCTTGGCAAGCGCCGGACCAGCTTTGCAATCGCGCCTGAACACAATCTCGATGATATTCATCAAGCCATGATCGAGCGCGAACCAGTGACGATTGTGCTGTCGCAAAAGGGTTGGGTGCGCGCTCTGAGGGGCCATCTCGCCGATGCCGAGACCCTGACTTTCAAGCAGGATGATGCTCTGAAACTGATGTTCCATGCCGAAACCACCGACAAGTTGCTGGTCGCTTCCAGCGGCGGCAAATTCTACACGCTGAGCGCAGACAAGCTGCCCGGCGGACGCGGTCACGGCGAGCCGGTCCGGATCATGGTCGATATGGAATCAGACCAGGACATCCTGACCATCTTTACCCATCAGCCAGGCCGCAAACGTCTTGTCGCCAGTACCGAAGGGCGTGGATTTATTGTCTCAGAAGATGATCTGCTGGCCAATACCCGCAAAGGCAAGCAGGTGCTGAACATGTCGGCACCGCACGAAATGGTCCTGTGCCCGCCAGCGATGGGTGACCGCATCGCGATTGTCGGCGAAAACCGCAAACTGCTCATCTTCCCGCTGCAGCAGATTGCCGAGATGAGCCGCGGCAAAGGCGTCCGCCTGCAACGCTATAAGGATGGCACGGTCGCCGATATCAAAGTGTTCGCCGCAGAAGACGGGCTGACATGGTCCGACAGTTCCGGGCGGCAGTTCAATCGCAGCCTGGACGATTTGGCGGAATGGGTCGGTGAACGTGCCCAGGCCGGCAGGATGGCACCTCAGGGCTTTCCGCGGACTAATAAGTTTGGCGGATAGCACGCCGGTCTCAAAGGTGCTCTAGAAAAAATCCCGTATCTGCTGGCGCTCCCAGCCTTTGCCGCCAAGCCGCTCCTGCGGCTGAAACCGGGCCTTGTAGGCCATTTTCGGCGATCCTTCGACCAGATAACCCAGATAGAGATAGGGCAGGCCCAGACGTCTGGCCCGTTCCAGATGCTCCAAAATCATATAGGTGCCAAGGCTGCGGGCAGATTCTGCAGGGTCGAAATAGCTGTAGACCATCGACAGGCCATCACCCAGAATGTCGGTCAGGGCGACGGCAATAAGCGGCTGCTGGCTGCGTCCGGTAATGCCGCTATCGACGTCGCGTTTGCGAAACTCGAAGACCCGGGTTTCCACATCGCTTTCTTCCACCATCGAGGCGTAATCCTGCACACTCATATCCGACATGCCGCCGCCCGGATGGCGCGATTCCAGATAGGTGCGGAACAGATCATATTGATCCGAACTGGCTTCGGCGGCACGTTCCTGCACAATCAGATCGCGGTTTTTCCGGACGATGCGCTGCATTGATTTGTTGGCTTCAAATTCCGAAACCACCACTCGAACCGACATGCAGGCACGACACCGCTCACAGGCGGGGCGATAGGCAATGTTCTGACTGCGCCGGAATCCGCCCTGGGTGAGAATATCATTCAGCTCCGAGGCCCGCTCGCCGCCGAGATGGGTAAACACCTTGCGTTCTTCCTGACCCTTCAGATAGGGGCAGGGAGACGGTGCCGTCAGATAGAACTGTGAGGTATGAGAGGGCTGTTCTGTCATGGGTTCGAATGCCACGTTGGAATTCAGTGTTGATGCGTTACAGATAGTCGCTTCTGACAATATAGGTTCCCAGAACCAGATCATGCAGCAGTCGACCCCTTTGTGTAAACAGCCCGACCAGCAGAACAAACGGTGTGAGGAAGGAAACTGACAGATAAAACAACAAACCGTGCACCATTGCGCCAAATGGCCCGGTTCGGCTGCCATCGTGCAATCGCATCTGGATTCCCATGATTCTCATGCCTGGAGTGGCCGCATCCGGCCCGCCAAGGGTAAATGCCAGATATCCGGCGATGACCAGTGGCATGAAGATCAGATACAACGCCCATCCCAGCCCGAAGGTGAAAATGCCGAGAAAAAACACAACCAGGGCAGCGACCACCGAAACGATCGAGATGGCGATGAAATCAAACACAAATGCAAAGACACGGCGCGACAGGATTCCATCGTAAAGCTCGCGCCGCGACGTGATATCCATTTCTTCCAGCACTGACATTCAGATTATCCTTGGGTGTTGGTATCTGACACCGATATAGGTAGCGTTGCGGCAGAGCCAAAACTATTTATTGTCCGATCAGTTCGGCAACTTCCGCTGCGAAATACGTCAGAATCCCATCGCAACCCGCGCGTTTGAAGGCGAGCAGGCTTTCCATGATGGCTTTCTCGCGGTCGATCCAGCCATTGGCAGCCGCAGCTTCAATCATCGCAAACTCGCCGGACACCTGATAGGCATAGGTTGGCATCTGGAAGGTATCTTTCAGACGGCGGGCAATGTCGAGATAGGGCATGCCGGGTTTGACCATCAGCATGTCAGCGCCTTCCGCAATATCGAGTTCAGCCTCTCGCAACGCCTCGTCGCTGTTGGCCGGGTCCATCTGATAGGTCCGCTTGTCACCTTTCAAAGTGCCGCTACTGCCAACCGCATCGCGGAACGGACCGTAAAACGCCGAGGCATATTTGGCCGAATAGGCCAGAATCTGAACATGCTGATAGCCATTCTGGTCAAGCCCGTGCCGGATCGCGCCGACGCGACCGTCCATCATGTCGGAGGGTGCAATGACATCGGCACCGGCTGCAGCCTGATTCAGCGCCTGCCGGACCAGCATCTCCACCGAAGCGTCATTGACGATTTCATCTCCCACCAGAAGGCCGTCATGGCCGTGCGACGTGTAGGGATCGAGCGCCACATCGGTGATGATACCGACATCCTGAACCACAGCCTTGACCGCCCGGCAGGCTTTGCAGATCAGATTGGCACTGTTCAGCGCTTCGCTGCCGGTTTCATCGCGCAGAGCCGGATCGGTATAGGGAAACAGGGCGACCGCCGGTATGCCAAGACGCGCGGCACGCTGGACCTGCTTCACTGCCTGATCGACACTGTAGCGAAAGACACCCGGCATTGATGCGATCGCATCGCTCTGATTGTCGCCGTCCCTGACGAAGATCGGCCAGATCAGATCATTGACCGACAGCCTGTTTTCCTGAACCAGACGGCGTGACCAGTCATGCCGGCGGTTGCGCCGCATCCGGATCGGACCTGCCACATCCGCAGCACTCAGGCTGAGTGGCAATTCGTCATTTGTCATGGCTAACTCCAAAAAATAATCAAAACCGCCATAGCATGTCCAATTCCACTTGATAAGCGACTTGGCAGCGGTCACAGCTTCTGGCAAGGATGCACTCATGTTTGAACAAATTCTCGAAGGCGATCTCTCCGCCCGGCGTTATCTGGTGGCAGCGCTGGAAAATTTCATGCGTGTTCTCGGCGTGCTGCTGCTGCTGGCCGGCCTGATGCGCGCCATGGTCATATTCGGCGTGGTGTCCGACCCGCAGGACGCTTTTCTGGCGCTGTCGATGCAGCGCCGTGTCCTGCTGATTTTCTTTACAATTTTCAATTTCACGGCTGCTGTAGGGCTGTGGAACAAGATGCCATGGGGCATTGTCGTGTGGCTGATAACGGTCGGCGCGGACTTTTTCTCACAGGTTTTCTTTTCCGGCACCTTCGGGATTTCGCCGCTGACGCTGATTTTTCACCTGATCATGATTATCATTTATGTCACTTTGACCATGCTCATACGTCGCACACGGCTTCGTTGAAACCGATCTCAACGCCAGAGGCAGCGCCGGTTTGTGTGGGCGGTAAAGCAGCTTTCCCCGGGATGATTCAATTTTTCAGAATATCTGGTTAAGGTTCAGTAATATAAATGAAAAATGAATCCGCAATACATAAATCCTAAACCATCAAATCAAGCATTTGGGAGTAAGGTTTCCTTAAGCCTGAAACTTAAGCGGTTTTTGACTCGCCATGCCTAGTTTGTACTTATCAACGAGGGATATTCCCTTCATATTTGTAAGAAAAAACTGGCTGGATAAAAGATGAAACAAACAACACAACTAGCCCCGGTTGATGCGGGAAGCGACAAAGAAGTAGAAGCCGGGCTCCCCCTATATCTGGAATCCGTAACGCTTGTGGAGCGGCTGCACCGTCGTTTGCTGGATGTGGTCAAAGACGAATTTGAGCGCACTGGCGAAGGCGACATCAATGCGGTTCAGGCCTTGTTGCTGTTCAACCTTGGCGATGCGGAACTGACGGCAGGTGAATTGCGCAGCCGCGGTTACTACCTTGGTTCAAATGTCTCATATAATCTTAAGAAGCTGGTCGATATGGGCTATGTCCATCATCAGCGTTCGCGCACAGACCGCAGGTCGGTCCGCGTCCGGCTGACCGAGAAGGGCAAGGAAATTGCTGCCGTTGTCGACGGGCTCTACAAGCGCCACATGCGCTCGATCGAAAAGGTCGGTGGCCTGGCCATAGCAGATTTCGAGAATCTCAACAGATCCCTGCAACGGCTCGAACGGTTCTGGACCGACCAGATCCTGTACCGGCTTTAGCAAAAGTCTGAGTATCCGTACCCTCAAGACTTGATGCTGTGCTCGTGGATGCAATTCCAGCTCCGGAATTGCCCACCGGCAGTGTCAGCGACCGGTTAAAATATCCGCTCTGACGAAATGCAAACGTCATCGGAGCTTTGCATCCTTCGTTACTGTAACCCTGACTGGTGCAAAGCGCTTGAACCCCTTTGTGCCTTTATGCCGCTCTGTTGCATGGAACATATCATGGACGATAGACGGCAGCTTGCATTTCCGCGATGATAGCGCTGGCGAGAATCCAGATGGTCCACTCGTTTTTCATTGGTGAAGCGGTTGGAGTGGGTTCACGATATGACGAGTGCGTCGGACGGGAAGCCATCGCGTCAGGTTTATTTTGAATTTGTGCCCATAGGGGCGCAAGTCAAGGTAAGTGCCATTGACGCCATTACGCGCACCGAAGTGTGCATTATTGCGCCGCGCGTAACCTTGCGAAAAGATATGGAAACCCTGGCAGTGCGCAAACTGCAACGCGCTCTGGAGCGTCTTGACCAAAAAGGCTAAAGCAGGCGATTGCGTCACCGCGCCGGGTCCTGCACACTGGTATAAGTACTGCGCAACTTAAGTTGCGGGCCGGCCTCTGCAGGGACCCTGTTTATGATTCTTCTTGTTTTCTTTGTATCGCTGGCGATCGGCGTTTCCTTTCTGTGTTCAATTCTGGAAGCTGTTCTGCTCAGTGTTACCCCATCCTATATGGCCGCGCTGGAAAATTCCCGGCCCGCTCTGGCAGCACGGATTGCGCGGCTGAAAGAGGATATCGACCGTCCTCTGGCGGCCATTCTGACGTTGAATACAATTGCCCATACCGTCGGCGCGGCAGGGGCCGGGGCTCAGGCTGCGGTGGTATTCGGCGATGCTTCGTTAGGCGTGTTTTCGGCTGTTCTGACATTTCTGATTCTGGTGCTGTCTGAAATTATCCCCAAAACGCTTGGAGCAACCTATTGGAGTGCCCTTATTCCAATCGTCTCGCGAATATTGCCGCCGCTCATCTGGGCTTTGTGGCCGTTGGTGAAAATGTCGCAGATCCTGACAAAATTTCTGGCGCGCGGGCACAAGCGGCATGTCATCAGCCGTGAAGAACTGTCCGCTTTGGCGACAGTCGGCGCACGCGAAGGGGTTGTCGATGCAAGCGAGACACGCATTGTTCAGAACCTTCTGCGGTTTGACGCATTGACCGTATCTGACATCATGACGCCGCGAACCGTTGTCTATGCGCTGCCGCAGACGACAACAATTGGCTCCTTGCTCGGCGATCTGGAGGCAATGCGCTTTTCAAGGATTCCGATTTATGAAGAGACGGTTGACCAGGTCACCGGTTTCGTACTCAAGACCGATATTCTGATCAAGGCGGTGCAGAACAAGGACGACATCTCGGTCTCCGAGCTGAGGCGGGATCTGAGCCATGTCACAGCGACGATGCATCTGCGGGAATTGTTCGAACTGCTGTTGGAGAATGACCGCCATATAGCACTTGTGGTCGACGAATTTGGCGGCACCGCCGGCATTGTCACGCTGGAAGACGTTGTGGAAACCTTGTTGGGCCTTGAAATTGTTGACGAGGCAGACACTATAGAAGACCTTCAGGCACAGGCACGCAAGCAGTGGGAAGAACGCGCCGCACGTCTTGGTTTGCTTCCAAAAGCTCCCGATGCTGCCGTACAGGATGAGCGCGAACAGGATAAGACCGAGCACTAATACGGAGATCTGCTGCCATGTCTGTAAGTCACAAAATACACTATATATATCAAAGGCTTGCCGTTATTATGCCTTTGCTGTTTTCTCCGGCAGCTTTTGCCTCCAGCGACGGACCGGCCATCATTGATCGCTGGGTGGCAGAGTCAGAAGCTTTTTCGTTTTTTGAGCTGTCCTATCAGGGGCTGAGCTATGACGAGGCCACTGATGTGACATCGGTGAGCGGCCTGAAGGCGGTTTTTACGTCCGAATTGATGTCTCCTGGGCCTGACGGTGAAGACGCTCTTGGTGTCAGCTACGCCTTCGAAGCCCCAACGCTGCGTTACACCGGCCTGACCGAAAACAGCAGCCGCTATCTTGCCGAACTGATTGTCGCGGAGGAAGTCAGTTTTTCGCTTTCCGTTGACGATGGCTCTGGCGAGTTGCCCGCTGGTGAAACCCGTGGCAGCTATATTGGCATGGTGGTGCGCGGCGCGGAGTGGGCCAAACAGCCTGACATCGTGAATGACCCGAAAAAGCCGATATCGAAATATTATCCGATCTTTGCCGCCCTGGCTGATGTGAATTTCGGGTCACTTGCCATTGCCGGGGCGCAAAGCGCACAGCAATTGGACGAGGACACTTTGTTGATTTCCGAGTACGGACCGATGGTCGTGGGTGAGGTGAAAGCCAGTAATCTTTCCAGCGTATCAGTTGACGGCGTGACCATCAGGACCGCCGCACGGCCGGAGTCAGACCAGACAGACGCGGAACAATTTGATCTGACCATCACCCGGCTGGAAAGCGATGGCTATAATATTGGCACCTTGCTGCGCCAGTTTGACCCTGAGCTACCCGCGAGCCAGCGCAACACACCGTTCAAACCGTTGCTCGACAGATTCGCTATACTTGGCAGCAAACTGCGTGGTCGTGAAGATATGACCGTCACACTCGATGAAGTCTCGTACACTGATATCGGCATTCGTCCGTCAGGTCAGCCATTACTGGCGCTGGCAGACGAGTTGTATCTGAAGGCATCGGAGGAGGGATCGGAACCGGAAGATGAAACCATAGTGCGGGCGGTCGCCTCGCTCTATTCCATGTTTCGCCTCGGCGCGTTCGAGATGAACGGCATCAAACTGGATGATATCGAAGCCGAGGATCAGACCAAAATAAGCGCTGAACTCGAAAGTTTTCGCATCGCGGATTTATGGTCCGGCGGACTTGGCGAGTTGTCGGCGAAAGGTTTGAATGTTGAGCGGTTTGGCGATGTTGTGCGCACGGATGTGTTTCAGATCAAAGATGTTGGTTTCCCGTCCTTTGACGCTTTGCTGGATGCAGAACGCGCTTACGAAGAAAACGATATTCGCGCAATCATCGCAACCCTGCCGACACTGGGTCTGATTGAATTCCTTGGTGTTGATATCAATGTCGTGGGCGGGACCCGTCTGAAAATGGACGTGAACCGTCTGGAAATGGCAGATTTCATCAACCGTATTCCGACCAAAGTCACCTCAACACTTGAAAATCTTCAAATTGCAGTCGCCGGTCTGGAAGAAGACGCCAGACAGATTTTCGAAAGAATGGGCTATGAGCAAATCAATGTATCCTATTCGCTTTCCCTTCTGTGGAATGAAGCAAGGGAAGTGCTGTCGCTGATCAGCCGCAACGCTCTTGAGGATGGCGGCACGCTGGATGCCGATCTGGAAATCGGCGGCATTCCCCGAAGTGTTTTCGAAAATCCTGAAACCGCGCAGAATGTGCTGGCATTTCTGACTTTCAACGCGGCCTCAATCGTGTTTGACGACGACTCGCTGCTGGACCGTGCGGTGGCGGCGGCAGCAGAGCAGCAGGGCAAGGCACCCGAGCAGTTGAAACAGGAAGTGGTCGGAGCGCTCCCATTTTTGCTGGGGGCCCTCAACAATCCTGATTTTGTCGCTGAGGTCGGGAATGTGGTGGCAAAACTGCTCGATGAAGGTGGCACTTTGAAAGCCACTGCCAAACCCGGCGCGCCGGTTTCCATCATGCAGGTCATCGCCGGTGGCGCAACAGCGCCGGGTGCCCTGATCGACCTGCTGGAAATTGAGGTCACGGCTGAATAGGGATGCCCGAATGCTGCTCCGAATATCGGAGCAGCATTGTTGTCAGCCCTATGGGTTTTGTATTCCGGCTTCGCGTTTTCTGCGTTTGGAGCGACGCGACAGCATATTCAGCCCCTCGATGCCGGCAGAGAACGCCATCGCTGCATAGACGTAGCCTTTCGGCACCTTGACGCCAAACCCTTCGGCAATAAGTGTCATGCCGATCATTAACAGGAAGCCCAGGGCGAGCATGACAATCGTCGGGTTGGCGGCGATGAAACGTGCCAGCGGATTGGCGGCAAGCAACATCATCAGAACGGCCACGACGACGGCGATCACCATCACCGGAATATGCGGTGTCATGCCGACTGCGGTGATAATGCTGTCGATTGAGAACACCACATCCAACACTAATATCTGACCGATTGCGGCAGTGAAGGTCATGCTGACTGTGCGTGAATTGAACATATCCGGTGTCGGTTCCGGGTCAACAGTATGGTGAATTTCCTTGGTCGCCTTCCACACCAGAAACAGGCCACCGGCAATCAGAATGAGGTCTTTCCAGGAAAAGCCCTGATCGAACAGTTCAAAAACCGGCGTTGTCAGCTTGACGATCCACGCGACAGCGCTGAGCAGCACCAGACGCAGGATCAAAGCCAGGCCGATGCCAAGTTTTCTTGCACGGTCGCGCTGGCCTTCGGGCAGCTTGTTGGTCAGAATTGAGATAAACAGCAGATTGTCTATCCCCAGAACGACCTCCATCACGATCAGAGTAATCAGCGCAATCCAGACAGCCGGATCTTGAAACAGGGTTATGAGATTTTCCATTCATGTTTTCCAGTAAACGTTGCGTGTGTCGGTGAATATGGTGAGGGAGGGGCGTTACAATGAGTTGTCATAGCGGTAAACTGCGAAATAATAAATTGTCTGTCCGGTCATCCCTGCTTGGACTGTGGTTTGGCTTGTGTTATCTGGCTGAAATCCAGCAGCAATGGACCAATGTCCGCGCCCGCATCCCAAAGGGTAATCGTCCGAAAACCGGTTTGGTTCCCACAGACGCAAACCACGCCACGCTCAACCCATGAAAAAGGTCAAGCCCATGTCCGTAAGTTCAGATCCCGCACAATCCGATCTTTTCTCCGGTTTCTTTACAAAAGATTTGTCGCAGGCAGATCCGGCAATTGCCGATGTTATCGCCCGCGAACTGGGGCGGCAGCAGCATGAGATCGAACTAATTGCTTCGGAAAACATTGTTTCCCGCGCAGTTCTGGAAGCTCAGGGATCGGTGCTTACCAACAAATATGCGGAAGGCTATCCCGGACGACGCTATTATGGCGGGTGCGAGTTTGTCGACATTGCGGAAACTCTGGCCATAGACCGGGTTAAACAACTTTTCGGTTGCGGATACGCCAATGTTCAGCCGAATTCCGGCAGCCAGGCCAATCAGGCGGCTTTTTTGGCGCTGTTGCAGCCGGGCGACACGATTCTCGGCATGAGCCTGGATGCGGGTGGGCATCTGACTCATGGTGCGCGGCCCAATTTGTCCGGCAAATGGTTCAATGCCGTTCAATATGGTGTCGAGGCCGACAGCCATTTGATGGATTTTGCCCAGATCCGCGAATTGACCCTCCAGCATCAGCCAAAAATGATTATCGCCGGCGGATCGGCCTATTCGCGGATTATCGATTTCGCCGAATTTCGCGAAATTGCCGATGAGGTCGGTGCCTATCTGATGGTCGATATGGCCCACATTGCCGGGCTGGTGGCGGGCGGCTTGCATCCAAGCCCGTTTCCTCATGCCCATGTCGTCACCTCAACCACGCACAAGACGTTGCGCGGACCGCGCGGCGGTCTGGTTCTGACCAATGACGAAGCCATCGCGAAAAAAATCAATTCTGCAGTGTTTCCCGGATTGCAGGGCGGTCCGCTGATGCATGTCATTGCCGGTAAGGCGGTGGCCTTCGGTGAAGCTCTGAGCGATGACTTCAAGAGTTACATCCGCGCCGTGGCCGATAACGCAAAAGTCCTGGCAGCCAGTCTGACGGAAGAAGGTCTGGCTATCGTATCCGGTGGAACTGACAATCATCTGATGCTTGTTGATCTGCGGCCGAAAAATGTTACCGGCAAGGTTGCGGAAGCGGCGCTGGAGCGGGCCAACATTACTTGCAACAAGAATGGTGTCCCCAATGATCCTGAAAAGCCGACCATTACATCCGGCATCCGGTTGGGCACCGCAGCGGCCACAAGCCGCGGTTTCGGAGTTGCCGAATTCCGTGATGTCGGAAAACTGATTGTCGAGGTTCTGGATGGAATCGCCTCAAATGGCGAGGATGGCAATGCAGACATCGAAGCCGGCGTGAAGACCAAGGTTCTGGCGCTGACAGACCGCTTCCCGATTTACCAGGGTTAGCCAGTCATGCGTTGTCCCTATTGCGGAGCTGACAATACACAGGTCAAGGATTCCAGGCCCACCGAAGACAATACCACGATCCGCCGGCGCCGCATCTGTGTCGATTGCGGCGGGCGTTTCACTACATTTGAACGCATTCAGCTGCGCGAACTGACTGTGCTGAAAAAGAGCGGCCGGCGCGCACCGTTCGACCGTGACAAGCTGGTGCGATCAGTTCAGGTGGCAACGCGCAAACGCGATGTCGAGCCGGAACGCATCGAGCGTCTGGTGTCGGGCATTGTGCGGCGTCTTGAAAGCCGCGGCGAGCCGGAAATCAACGCCGATGAAATCGGCACCATGGTCTTGAAAGCGCTCAAGCATCTCGATGATGTAGCCTATGTGCGCTTTGCATCGGTCTATCAAAACTTCCGTGAAGCAAAAGACTTCTCCAGTTTTCTGGGTGACATGGAGGAAGATGCCCAGGACAGCGGAGATGATGACAGAGACAGCTGATACCACGTCCTGTCTGCGTGATCGACGAACATGACAAGCCCGGTTTCCAGTCTCGATCTGCGCTTTGCCGCCGCTGCACTGCGCTTTGGCAGGCGGCATGAAGGCCTGACCAGTCCAAACCCTTGCGTTGCCGCTATCGTGGTGCGCAAAACCGGCGATGCGTTTCGCGTGGTCGGTCGAGGTGTGACTGGCCCCGGAGGCCGCCCTCATGCCGAGGCGCAGGCCTTGTTGCAGGCCGGGGCAGAAGCAGCAGGAGCAACGCTTTACGTAACCCTGGAGCCGTGCAGTCATCATGGCATGACGCCACCGTGTACGGACGCCATTTTGAGCAGCGGAATTGCCCGGGTCGTGGCCTGCATGGCAGATCCCGATCCGCGTGTTGCGGGTGCCGGATTTGCCCGGCTCACCGCCGCCGGTGTGACAGTCGTGACCCCTGTACTGGAACCCGAAGCGCGCCGCTTTCATGCCGGCCACATTGCGGCAAGGCTGGGCCAGGGCCCCCATGTGGTGTTGAAACTGGCGGTCTCGTCAGATGGCATGATCGGGTTGCCTGATACCGGACAGGTTGCTATCACCGGGCCGGAAAGCTGGAATTATGTTCATACCCTTCGTGCAGCCAATGATGCCATCCTCGTCGGTGTTGGCACGATTATCAGCGACAATCCCTCTCTGACCTGCCGCTTGCCCGGTCTTGCCGACCGCTCGCCAGTGCGCGTCGTGCTGGATTCCGGCAATCGTCTGCCTGCAACCGCCAGAATATTGCAGGATCAGTCAATTGCCGAAACGCGCATTTTCCAGGGTCAATCCTGCGAGCAGGTGCTGCAAGCTCTGGCGCAGCAGGGCATTCAGACTGTCATGATTGAAGGCGGGGCGCGGGTTGCCCGCGCTTTTCTCAAGGCCGGACTGGTGGATGCGTGCCATTTGATCCGGTCCCGTGATAGTTTCATCGGCAGCGGCGGCGTGGCGGCCCCACTGGATTTGATTCTGGATTCCGACCGGTTTGAAGAGATAGACAGCAGGCAACTGGGTGCAGACCATCTGACCCTGCTTTGGCGAAAGGGCTGAACATGTTCACTGGTATCGTAAGCCATATCGGCACGATCACGGCGATTGAGACGCTGCCGCAAGGGCGTCGCTTCCAGATCAGTGCCGATCTGGATTACAGCACCCTTTTGATCGGTGCGTCGATTGCTCATAGCGGCGTCTGTCTGACAGTGACTGAAATCAATGCCGCCTCTGAGCGCTACACCGTGGAAGCCTGGGAGGAAGCGCTTCGCCTCACCACGGCTGGAAGCTGGATCGTCGGCAGCCGGATCAATCTGGAACGTGCCCTTAGGGTCGGTGATGAACTGGGCGGGCACATCGTATCGGGACACATTGATGGAAAAGCCGAAATCACAGCCATTACCGGGGAGGGGGATGCAACCAGATTCGTGCTGCGTGCGCCGGAGCCGCTTGCGAAATTCATTGCACCGAAAGGCTCGGTTGCGCTAGATGGCACTTCACTGACCGTCAACCGCGTGTCTGAGGCCCATTTTGACGTGCTGCTGATCGCCCACAGCCTGTCCGTTACCACATGGGGAACGCGCGATACGGGCGATGACGTAAATTTGGAAGTCGACACCATGGCCCGCTATGCTGCAAGGCTGCTGGAAACCCGATAGGACTGAATTCTATGGCTGACGAAAGCCCCAAAATTCTCATCATAGAAGCGCGCTTTTATGAAGATATTGCCGACGAACTGATGGCCGGGGCGATTGCTGCAATCGAGGCGGCCAGGATTGATTATGATCGCATTGCCGTTCCCGGCGTTCTGGAAATCCCGCCGGCGCTGTCCATGGCGCTGATCGGAGGCGAACATTATGGCGGTATTCAATATGACGGCTTTGTCACCCTGGGCTGCGTCATTCGCGGCGAAACCACCCATTACGATATTGTCGCCGGCGAATCCGCCCGTGCGCTGATGGATCTGGCGGTTGTCGAAGGGCTCGCCCTTGGCAATGGCATTCAGACCGTTGAAAACAGTGATCAGGCCTGGGTTCGCGCCAAACGCAGCGACATGAACAAGGGCGGCGGTGCGGCCCAAGCTGCTATTGCCATGATCCGCTTGCGCAGTCATTTCGGGTTCGCCTGAGATGTCCAAACCAGAAAATACAGTTTCCGGACCGCGCCCGGCCAACAAGCGCGGCGCCGCCCGTCTTGGCGCGGTGCAGGCGCTCTACCAGATGGATATTGGAGGCACCGGCCTGCAGCAGGTCGTTTCTGAATTTGAAAATGTAAGGCTTGGCAAGGAGATCGACGGCGAACAGTATCTGGAAGCCGATACTGCCTATTTCCGCGGTATCCTTGCAGGTGTGGTCAAGGAGCAGCTCCAGCTTGATCCGATCATCCACAAGGCTTTGACCCCCGATTGGCCGCTGAGACGCATTGACAGCCTGTTGCGGGCGGTTCTGCGCGCTGCCACTTTTGAATTGCTGAGACGAAAAGATGTGCCGGCAAAAGTCATCATCAGCGAATATGTTGATGTCACCAAAGCCTATTTTCTCGACGATGAGCCGAAAATGGTAAATGGGGTTCTCGATCATATTGCCCGGGAAATCAGGGCCTCCGAGTTTGCCGAAAAATGAGCCCGTCCGGAAAAGCCGAAGACCGGTTTATCCAACGCTTTTTCGCTCCGCTTGCTGGCGACGAGGCAGCGCTCGGACTGCATGATGATGCGGCCCAGATCGACGTGCCCGCAGACCAGTCTCTGGTGGTTTCCACTGACACCGTCATGTCTGGTATTCATTTCTTTGCCGATGATCCCGCCGCCTCGATCGCCCGAAAGGCGCTGCGGGTGAATGTCTCCGATCTGGTGGCGAAGGGTTGCGATCCAAAAGGCTATTTCCTGTCTCTGGCGCTGCCGGAAACACGTCTGCGTTCCGATGACTGGATGACAGATTTCAGCAATGCCCTGGCCGCGGACCAGAAGACGCTCGGCGTGCAGATCATGGGCGGTGATACTGTGATGACCGACAATGTGGCATCCATCACTATTTGCGCCTTCGGGTTTGTTCCAGCGGGAAAGATGGTAAAGCGATCCACGGCCAAGCCGGGAGACCGGCTTTATGTCACCGGGACGATAGGCGACAGCACGCTTGGCCTGTGGGCACGGCGTGCCGGCCTGTTGGCGGACAGCGAACTGGATGCTGTCGAGCAGCAGACACTTGCAAAGCTGACGCCGCCACAGCGCAGCCAGCTTGAACTGTGCTATCTGGAGCCACCTGCACGTGTCGCGGCAGCATCGGTTCTGCTGCGCTATGCCTCCGCCTCGATGGATATTTCTGACGGGTTGGTGGGAGATGCCGCAACGCTCGCCAGTGCCAGCGCCATCGGGCTGGATATCAATCTGCATGATATTCCGCACCATCCGCTGATACAGCCGCAACTTGGCGAAAATGATTTGCGAATCCGGCTGATTACCGGAGGTGACGACTACGAAATTCTGTGCACTGTCCCTCTGGAAAGCTGCGACAAGTTTGAAGCGGCTATGATGCAGGCCGGTATCCCGGTCAGTTGTATCGGACAGGCGACAAAGGGCGATCATGTGCGTGTGCTTGATCAGCAGGGACAGGCGCTGCCTGTCGATCTGGCCTCATTCGATCATTTTTCCTGACTGGTTTTGATATTTGGCGGTGGTGTTCCCGCCTGGCATGGCTTCACGCCTGTGTATAATGACAATTCGAAACGAGCGTTCTGATGCACAATGATGAGCCAACTCAAATTGCAGCGGGATTCGACATCCCTGGGCTCAATGGATTAGCTTTCGTCTCTCCTCAATCTGGCGTAAGAGGAAGACGATTCGGATCGGCCCCGAGGTTTCATGACTGAAAGCATTTTACCGCCTGCCGCCGCAATACCGGTTGCAGATGACAAGCTGGCGCGCCGCAATGTGGTGGTTCTTGCTTCCGCGCAGGCCCTGGCCGGTGCCGGTGCGCCGATTGCAATTTCTCTGGGGGGAATCGTCGGTTTCTACCTGCTGGGAACGGACAAGACTCTGGCCACCGTGCCTGTCACTGCCTTCGTTGTCGGAACGGCGCTTGCCACGCTGCCAGCCGGTGTGCTGGCCAAAAGATTCGGCAGGCGCAGAGGTTTGATGACCGGGTCACTGATCGGAATTTGCGGCGGCCTGTTGGCGGCCTATGGCATCTTTCTCAGTTTTTTCTGGCTGTTCTGTCTTGGCGTGCTGTTTGCCGGGGCCAACAGCGCCTTTGTTCAACAATACCGTTTTGCCGCAGCGGATACCGCCAGTGAGAGCTTTCGTCCAAAGGCCATTTCATGGGTTATGGCCGGTGGCGTACTGGCCGGAATTATCGGCCCGCAGACTGCTGCGCTGGCCAGAGATCTGCTGGCGCCGACCCTGTTTGCCGGAGCATTTGTCGGGCTGTCGGTGCTGGCGGCGCTGTCCTGGGTGGTGTTGAGTTTCCTGAGATTTCCACCAATCGTCAAACAGCAGGTTGCAACAGGGGGCCGTCCGCTTCCTGACATCATGCGCCAGAAACGGTTTATCATCGCGGTTCTGTGTGCGGTCAGTTCCTATGCGCTGATGAGTTTTGTCATGACCGCTGCGCCTTTGGCGATGATGTCGTCCGGTCACGGCACTGCAAATGCCGTATTGGGTATTCAGTGGCATGTTCTGGCGATGTTTGGTCCCAGTTTCTTTACCGGATCGTTGATCCAGCGCTTCGGCAAGGAACGCATTGTCGCAACCGGATTGCTGCTGCTCGCCTCCAGTGCCACGCTGGCTCTGTCGGGGCTGGAATTAGCCCATTACTGGGGCGCGCTGGTGTTGTTGGGGATCGGCTGGAATTTCGGTTTCATCGGCGCAACCGCCATGCTCACCGACACCTATCGTCCGGAAGAAAAAAACCGTGTTCAGGCCGTCAATGACTTTATCGTCTTCGGCTTTGTCGCAGCCGCCTCACTGTCCTCAGGTGGCGTACTGAACGCTTTTGGCTGGAGTACGATCAATCTGATCGTGTTCCCGATTGTCGTGATTGCCTTTGCGATGCTGTTCTTCACGCGCGGAAGGAAGACGGCTTAAAGTCCGATTAAAAACAGTTGGGGTGATTTCAGCAGGCTGTAATTCATCCGCATTATTGAAAGATTCGAGGGACATCACAATGGCCTGGACCGATGTCACCCGCAGTGAGCATGACCGGAAGTTTGCAAAGTGGGGTGCGTTGACGAGTTGAATCCGGCGGACAAAACTGCCGGTCCGGAAACAGCGTTTCAGGGACGGGTCATTCGTATTGAATGATCATCGATTCAAAGTCTTCTTTGCTTGTTACCATCGTATGATGACCATGCCCGTGCTTGTCTTCCATATGCCAAACATCGCCAGGCCCAATATCGCGGAATTCACCATCACTGGCAGTCACTCTTACAGTGCCTGCAAGACAAATCAGCTTCTGCGCAACGGGGGTTGGATGGATTGGTTCATTCCATCCTGATCGCAGCCTTAGAAACATGGTCTGTGTCACGGCTTCGGGCTCTGAAATTTCAATATCTCGCGCCGGTGGCGCAAAACTGCGCACTGCCAGGGTGACATCGATATCGTCCCAATGACTTTCGCCGTTGTCATCAGAAAACAATTTTTGGAACTTCATGTGGTCAAACCCCGTTCAAAACCGTGCGCTGCGTGATTGCCTGGGCCAAATGTAATGTCCAATTCAATCTCCTAATTGAGATCAGAGCCTAACCTTTCCCTGTCCGCATGAGGTGTTGGAAACTGGAATTCATCATGGACGAGGTCTGCCTCTCGAAAGTGCCATCTCTGCGTCCTGTTATACCGATTAGCTGAGGACGGGGGAGTTGAATCCTGCTTTCGTGCCAGCATGCGCCAAAAGCCACTTGCGCCTGACCGAACTTCATCGCAAACATCTGTAGCCTGGGCCGGAGCAAATAAATGGATCATTTGAACTCACTGTTTGATCGAGCACTGGACGCTGTTGTGGGAATGGATCACGACGGTAATGTCATCGCATGGAACAAAGCTGCAGAAGATTTATTTGGCTGGAAGAGTGACGAAGCGATCGGTCAATCAATGGCAACATTGATCGTCCCGCCGCAGCATAAAAAGGCACACTCGGAGGGTCTCGTTCATTATAATGAAACCGGAATAGGCCCGGTGCTCGAACAGCGCATAAAGATTACAGCAGTTAATCGCGAAAACCTTGAATTTCCCATTGAGCTGTCAATTTTTCCAATGCGGCAATCTGACCGCAACATCTTTTATGCCTTTATCCGCAGCTTGCGCATCGAAGAGGCTTATCGACAAGAACAACAAGCGCGTGCCCAGGAGGCCGAGGTTCTGTTGGCGGTTGCGACCAGTCTGATTGAGGATATTTCATTAGAAGAATTCACCAGATTGTGCTTGCGCAAGATCTGTGAGGTCGCTGGTCTTGATGCGGCGCATCTTTTTCATATCCGCGGCGACGCGGACAATCGCCGGCTTCAACCGTCAGGCATATGGTATATTTCCGATGACAAGTTTCAGCCAGTTGTTGAGGACACAGAAAGACAACTCTTTGCGAAAGGCGAGGGTCTGCCCGGACAGGCTTGGTCGAGTAAGAGCGTGGTGGCTATAGAAAACATTCCCGAGAACAAGGAATTCATTCGCCGGAATAGTTTTAGCGGCGTTGGATTGGTTCGCGGCATCGCTGTGCCAATTGATCAGCGAGGGG
>CAXBCI010000007.1:0-121296 GCA_963974065.1 uncultured Hyphomicrobiales bacterium
CGTCGCAAAGGCTTGAAAACCAGATGGTTTCCTGCGCCTTTGCTCCTAACTCTGACCAAAATCAAACTCACCAATTCAACCTCCTAATTAAGTCCAGACCCTAGTTGTAATATTCATCGAGCAGCTTCTGCTCGGCTGCGGCCGCTTCCGCCAGACTGTCTTCCAGCGACTGGTCTTGCAGATCCGTACGGCTGATCATATCGACCATGATCTGACGCTGTCCGCTTTCATTGGCAAAGATCGTGGTGTGGGCATATTCCAGGCCTTTAATGAACGGCCCGAACACAGGATCGGCGGCATTGGCCTCGGTCAGTGCCGCAGTAGGCTTGGCGGGCAGTTCCCCGACCGTGTCGAGCCAGATCTGCATGGCCTCATCAGAGGTGATATAGGCCATGAACTTAACCGCCGCTTCGTATTTTTCGTCCTTGGCCTTGGTGGTGATGGCGTTCACCCAATAAGATGCATAATTGGATTTCGTGCCATCGGCTGCAGCGGGCAGTTCCGCGACACCCCATTTCAGGCCACGGACCTTGTCGAGAGCTCCGATGCGGAATGATCCGTCGATATGCATACCGGCTCGGCCGGCTTTGAAGGCGGCCTGAGGTTCATCCATGAAGCCGACCTTGGTGACGCCGTGGACATCTTCCAGATCGGTGTAAAATTTAAGCGCCGCCAGTCCGGCCTCATTGTTGTAATTCACCTTGGTGTAATTGTCCGTGTAGGGATCGCCACCGAACTGGCGTATCAGACCCTCGCGGAACCAGTGGTGGTCCTGCGCCGTCATGCCGGTGGTAATGCCTACCGTTGTCAGGTTACCGGCGCCATCGCGCTTGGTGAGTTTCTTCGCTGTTTCAACCAGTTCATCCAGCGTCGCAGGCGGTCCTTCAATGCCGGCTTCTTCAAACAGTCTTTTGTTGTAGAACAGGGCCAGCGAACGAACCGCCGTCGGCAGCGCCATGTAATTGTCGCCGCTCCTCATGGCTTTCACCATGGGGAAGAATTCAGCTTCAATCCGGTCCGGTGGAAACTGGTCGGCGGGCAGAGGCTGAATCAGATTCGCCTCGACATAATCGTTGAGCCAGCCGTAGAACAGCTGGACGACATCGGGGCCTTCGCCAGCCGGAATTGCCGCTGCGACTTTGGTGCGGTAATCGGCATAGGGAAAATGCGTCATCTTGACGGTGATGTCAGGATTTGCCTTTTCGAAATTCGCGATCAACGTATCCATAGCCGTGATGCGTGCTTCAAAGAAATACTGCCAGTATTCGATTTCAACCGCTTGCGCGGCACCGCTGCCGCCAGCTGCCATCGCGGCGGTTGCTGCTCCTAAGATCCATTTGCGAAACTGTCTCATTGATTCACTCCGTTTTTTCCATCCACCCTGCGGTCCTGTAGGCCGCAAATTGCTGGCACGCAGCTCATCCGGAGGCGAGCCGGCGCGCATTCACCACCATTAAGTCAAGTAAGTTGAGTATTCAAGTTTATTGACTTAATAGAGGTGTATGAGACTGGAACGCAGCAGACCCATCATTGGCTCGAACGCTGAAAGAACCCGCCTGCATAACCGCCAGGTGGTGCTTGGTCTTGTGCGCCGCCATCAACCGGTCGGCCGTGCCGAAATTGCCCGGCAGTCGGGATTGTCGACTCAGGCCATCAGCAATATTATTGCCGAACTGGAAGACGAGGCCTTTCTCAATACGGCGGGCCGCCAGACCAGGGGCCGGGGCCTGCCTGCGGTGCAATATATGCTGAACAAGGAGGGCGGCTTTGCGCTGGGGATCGAGGTCAGGCCGGACGCCATGTTTGCGGCGCTGGTCAATCTTGCCGGAGAGCCCCGGTTTACGCAGCGCGTCGCCCTGAGCTGCAGCGCACCGGCAAGCGTAACCGGCCATGCCAGTGATCTGATGCACCAGGCAACAGTGCAGATCGGCCTGACCGCTTCTGCGCTTCTGGGCGTGGGCGTGGTGATGCCCGGCCCGTTCGGCCGGATTGGCGATTCCGATCCGGTCAGGTCAGAACTGGAAGGCTGGGACGGAGTGGATCCGGTGAGCTTGTTCGAGCAGGCTCTGGGAACTCAGGTGGTGGTGGAAAATGATGCCACTGCAGCGGCGGTCGCGGAACGCATTGGCGGGGTCGCACAGAATCTGAAATCCTATTGCTATATTTATTTCGGAGCCGGTCTTGGCCTTGGCGTCGTGGCTGATGGCCAGGTGATGCGCGGCGCTTACGGCAATGCCGGGGAAATCGGCCATGTTACAGTCCAGTCGGGGACACGAAGTGGCCAGCTGGAAAGCTTTGCCAGCCGGATTGCGGTCCGCGATCATCTGGCCGCAGCAGGGCTCGCGGTTGAAAATGTGGATGATCTGAACCGGCTGCACCAGCAGCGCAATCCGCATCTGATGGCGTGGATCAGGCAGGCCGCCGCACCGCTGTCGCAAGCCATCGGCATGGTTGAAAATCTGTTCGATCCGGAGGCGGTGATCCTTGGCGGGGCGATGCCGGATGCCTTGCTGGATGATCTGATTGCCATGCTGGACCTGCCCGATGCCTCGGTTGCCAGGCGCGAAGGCCGCGCCTTGCCGCGCGTGCTTCGCGGCGCTTCGGGGCGTATGACGGCGGCACTTGGCGGTGCCGCTCTCGTCATCCATGATGCCTTTACACCGCGCATTGTTGCGCGCGTTTGATCCGGGAGCCGTGTGATGCCGAAGACTGATGCCCAACGCATTCATGAGCAGATGCAGGCACCGCGCATCCTCGCCCTGTGGCGTGCCCTGCAGCCGTTGAAAAGCGTCGTGTCGTTGATGAATAGCGGCGCGCATCCCGATGACGAAACCTCCGCCATGCTGGCGGCACTGGCGTATCGGGACGGCATGTCGCTGTCCTATGCCTGCGCCAACAGGGGGGAAGGCGGGCAGAATGACATCGGCACGGAGACCACCCGGGATCTGGGTGTGCTGCGCAGTGCCGAAATGGAGCGTGCCGCGGAAGTGCTCAATCTGCGGCTTTACTGGCTGTCGGAAACGCCGGAAGACAGCATTTTCGATTTCGGGTTTTCCAAAAGCGGCGCGGAAACCCTGGCCAAATGGGGCGCTGATCGAACGCTGAAACGGTTCGTCGACATTGTCCGCAGCGAACGCCCCGATATTCTGTGCCCGACATTCCTCGATATTCCCGGACAGCACGGCCATCACCGGGCGATGACACAAATGGCGCATCAGGTTATGGAAGCCGCTGCCGATCCGGATTTTCCAGATGTGACGCTGCCTCCCTGGCAGGTCAAAAAACTCTATTTGCCGGCCTGGTCCGGTGCAGGCGATGCCTATGATGATGATCTGCCGCCACCGCCTGCTACCTTGACGATCAATGCCGATGGAGACGATCCGGTGAGCGGCTGGAGCTGGGCCCAGATCGGCCAGCAGTCACGGGTGTTTCACCGCACCCAGGGGATGGGCCGGTGGGTGCCACACGGCACGGCCAACAGCTGGCCGCTGCATCTGGCACGCAGTTTTGTCACCGGCAATGATGACGCGCTGAGCGCTGGCATGCCGGCTGATCTGCTGGCGCTGGCGGACTTGACGGGTGCAGGTGCCGGTTCAGAGGCGTTGCAGCAGGCTCATGCAGCCTGTCTGGCGGCACTGGACAGCTTTCCGCATTTCAGCGCGGTTCTGAAGGCTGCCACAGATGCGCTGAAAGCAATCCGCATCGCCTATCAATCCTGCCCGGAAGATTGCCAGGATGAGGTGCTGCACCGGCTGTTGCTGAAAGAGGAACAATTATCCCATGTGATCCGCCTCGCCGCTGGAGTCGAATTCCGTCCCAGACTGGAAAAGGATGTTCTGCGCCCCGGTGAAGCGGTGCGCATGCGTGTGGAAACCAAACTCAGCGCCAACCGGAACGTCGAGGTGAAATCTGAAGCGGTGCTGGCCGAGGGCTGGCGGGTTGAAAATGACATGTTGTCGGTCTCCTCGCTGGCACCGGTTTCCGATCCCTATCCCTCACGCTACATTCCGTTGCATGCCAGCGCGCCGGCGATGCGGTTACTCATTACCTATTATGGCGTCACATCGCAGACCAGCATCGGCTTTGAAACTCCGCCTCTGGTGCTGCCGGGCAGAAGCGCGACGGTGGTTCCGGATTGCGCGGTAATCAATCTGGCTGCTTCGGCAAGACAGCTTGCCCTGTCAGTCGGCGATATTTATCCGAAAACCGCAAAACCTGATCTGGTGTTGCCTGATCAGTCTGGCGACTGGGAATCCGCACCGTCAGCGACAGGTCTCGTGCTGACAGTGCCGCGCGATGTGGAGCCTGGTCTCTACGACATTCCGCTGCAACTCGACGGACAATCAGCGCTGAGTGTGCGCCATTTTGCCTATCCGCATATCGCATCGCGAATCCGCACATTTCCCGCCAGTCTGCAATTGCGTTTGGTTGATGCAAACTTGCCTGAAGCGGCGATTGCCTATGTCGGTGGCGGCAATGACCGTGTACCGCACTGGCTCCGTGCCATGGGCCTGAGTGTTACCGAGTTGACGGATGAACAACTGAGCGAATCCGAGTTGAAGCGGTTTGACACCTTGCTGATCGGAATTTTTGCCATGCGCACGCGTCCGGCACTGCGGAGCGCAATGGCGATGGTGCATTCCTGGATCGAGCAGGGCGGGCATCTTGTCACCCTCTATCACCGGCCCTGGGATAGCTGGGACCCGGATAAGGTGCCGCCGCTGCATCTGGAGATTGGCAAGCCTTCCTTACGCTGGCGTGTCACCGACGAAAATGCCGAAGTGACGCATTTGTTGCCGCAGCATACGCTGCTGACGACGCCGAACCGTATCGAAGCTGCGGACTGGGCCGGGTGGCACAAGGAACGCGGGCTGTATTTCGCCAAATCATGGGCCAGTGACTACAAGGCGCTGTTGTCGATGTCTGATCCGGGCGAAGAGCCGCATAGCGGGGCGCTGCTGTCTGCAAGGTTCGGTTATGGCCGGCACACACATACGTCGCTCATTCTGCATCATCAGATGGAAAAGCTGACACCGGGCGCGTTCAGGCTGATGGCGAATCTCGTCGCAAAAGCATGAAGCAGCGGACGAACGGCGCTTCCAATGATTCAATGATTCAATGAAACGATGAAACTTTCTAAAACACCGAAGCGAAAAATCGCACTGACACCACAATCAGAAACACGCCAAAGGCAACTTCCATCTGGCGTTTCGATAATCGGTGGGCGAATTTGACGCCGAGCGGGGCGATCAGCATGCTGATCGGCATGATCAGACTGAAAGCCAGAAGATTGACATAGCCCAGCGAAAAGGGCGGCAATAGCGGATTGCCCCAGCCATTGACGATGTAACTCAACGTACCGGGAACCGCGATCAGCACGCCCAGGCCGGCAGACGTGGCAACCGCCTGATGGATGGGCCGTTGGTAAGACGTCATGAAGGCATTGTTCAGATTGCCGCCGCCGATCCCCATGAAGGTGGATATGAATCCGATGGTGAATCCGACTGCGCCTTTGACGGGCTGGGCCGGCAGGTCCGATCCCAGGTTCCAGCTTGCCCGGTTGAACAGCATTTTGAAGGCGATCAGCATGGCCACAACGGCAAAGATGATTTTAAGCGCTTCCCCTGAGGCAAAAGCGACGATGAAAGACGCAACCACCACCCCGAGCGGCGTCAGAATCAGCCAGTTGCGCAACAGCTCTTCGTCAGGTGCGCCGCGCTTTTGATGGGCCCGGAAGGAGCGGATCGACGTTGGAATAATGATGGCCAGCGATGTTCCGACCGCAATATGGGCCTGAACAGTAATTGCAACGCCCTGATAATTCAGGAATTCCACCAGAATAGGCACCAGAACAGCACCGCCGCCAATGCCGAACAGCCCGGCCAGAATGCCGGTCACGCCGCCGGCAGCTGCCATCGTCAGCGCCATGATCAGCAAAGTGCCTGTATCAAACGAAGAAAGCATATAATTTCACCCAACCCGATTGCGACGTACCGATAGACTATTGCCGTTCAAACTCAACGGTTAATTCTCAGGCGGTCTACCAGGGCGATGCGCCCAGATGAGATCCAGAATATGCCGGCCTGCGGCCTCGACCGGACCATTATTGCTGACATGAATGACAGGTGTCCGGGTTTTGAATTCCAGCGCGCCCTGCGCCAGTCTGGCCGTCACGCTGGTGTCACTGTCGCGGCTGCGATGGGCAAGGCGTTCTGCCAGAACCGCCGGATCGACGTCGAGATGGATGATCTGCAGATGATTGAACGCAGCTTCCATTTCGCTGAGAGTGCGGCGCGAGCCATTGACGATTGCAAGACCGCCTTTATTGAGATGATTGATAACCGAAACGGGAATGGCATAGTGCAGATCATGTGCCCGCCAGTGGAGCGCAAATGCGCCGCTGGCGCGGGCCTGGTGGAAGGCTTCTTCGCTCATGGTTTCGTGATCTTCATGATCCGCATCAGAGATGCGCGTCACAATCCGGCGCACGAACAGGATGTCGGTTTGGCCGGCCAGCCTTGTGTGGAGCCAGTTCAGCACCGTGTCCTTGCCGGAGCCGCTGGGTCCGACCAGCACAAAGATTACGCCGGTTGCGGTCTGCTGCATCAGATGACCCGGTTGCCCTGCCGCCAGACCGAGCGGACGACGGGCACACCGCCATTTTGGCGAACGCGGACCAGATCGGCACGCAGGCCGGCCGCAATGCGCCCGCGATCCTCCAGACCCACCGCTCTGGCAGGCGTTGCTGTCACCATGGCTATCGCGTCGGGCAGATTGATCCCGCCCTCGGCCAGAATGAACGGGGCATGGATGATGCTGAACGGCACATAGTCGGAGGACAGAACATCCAGAACGCCGAGTTTCGCCAGATCGATGGCAGCAATATTGCCGGAATGTGAACTGCCGCGGACAATGTTCGGTGCCCCCATCAGCACGCTCAGCCCGGCTTGATGCGAGGCGCGCGCTGCTTCCAGACTGGTGGGAAATTCTGCTAGACGCACACCACAAGCGAGTGATTCGCGGACATGATCGAGATTGGCGTCATCATGACTGGCGAGCGGAATGTTGCGCGCATTGCAGATGTCGGAGAGCAGTTTGCGATGCTTTTGCGAATAGCGCTCAGAGGCGGCAATGCGCTGCTTCAGCAATGTGTCGAATGCCGCATCGGACAGGCCCTTCATGGTCTTGTAGTATAGGATGTACTGATCCATGTTCTGAAACTGCCTTTGTCCCGGTGCATGATCCATCAGCGAGACCAGGCGGACTTCCGGGACGTCATCAAACAGTTCAAACTGCTCGACTACATCTGCGGCTGAGACTTCGCAGCGCAGATGCAGCAGATGTTCGGCACGCAGGCGGTTTTCGCGCCCTGCCTGCTGCAGGACCTTTGCAAGCTGGCGCATTTCGCCGCTTTCATGATTGTCCGCAGCGTGCGTTCCCATGCGTAGGCAATCAAAAACCGTGGTAATGCCGGACGCGGCAATCTGCGCGTCATGGGACTGGATTGCAGCCGTCACATCCCAGCGCATCCCCGGCCGGGGCGCGTAATGGGTTTCCAGATGATCGGTGTGCAGTTCGACAAGGCCGGGCAGCAGGTAATCCTCGTCAAGATCTTCGCCGATAGACGAATGTCCTGGGGCCACATCCGAAATATATCCGTCCCGGATTTGAATCGACCCATGGATGATCTCACGTTCAAGAATAATACTGGCATTGCGGAAAACGGTTTCAGAACTCACGAGGTGGCGGCCTTTGCAGATAAAGATGATTTGAGAGGGATCGATGTATGTACCATGAATGGACCACCTGTCTGCCGCTCGCAAAACAGCGTCAGATGATCGCAGATCAGTGGAGGGCTCAACAATGGCTTGAACAGTGCTGTCAGCGCTTCTTCCATTCTGTCGGCGTCCGCGTCCGGCACCGGCCCTGTCAATGTCATGTGAAATTGGAATGCATCGAACACGTAGGGGTAGCCCCATTGTTGAAGATAGGCGCGGTGGAGTGCGCTCAGTTGCTCCGGTTTGCGTCTGGCATAATCGGCGGCAGTCAGAGGCGCGCGAAAAGCCTCAAACCCTTCAACAATGTCGGCGGCAAACTGATTGAGTGCTGCAGCATCGCCCGCCGGCACCAGAGCGAAAAACGGGCCCAGGCGTCCGACCTTCAACTTAGGCATGGCAAAAGCCGGCCGGGCGCGGCCAAAACTCTGCAGCGCGCTGACCAGCCGTGAGCCATCAACGCCCGCTGCCAGATGGAATGGCGCTTTCAACGTTGCGTGAAACCCGTAGCGGCGCGGAGCTTCGGTCAATTCAGACAGGCGTGCTGCGGAAAAAGCGGAAATCACAGGCCGGCTTTGCGGTTCGCCGCCAAAGGCGTCGCGCCCCAGCCATGCCGCAGCCAGGCGCGTGATCGCATGGGTAACGGGCGGTGTATAGAAAATGGCGTATCGCACGGGGCAGGGTGGCCTTTTTGAAGAATGCGCCGGAATGACAACCGGTTTGGCGGGATGCCGTATCATGGACGAATGATCGCGCCCAGCCGTCATATGATAGCTGCAGCTTACAGTGTTGATGAAAGTTTTGAATGCCTGCCCTCAATTTTCAAATGGAACAATGTCCCGCAGTGTCCTAAAAGCGGTTCATCTCAGATCATTTGTGCGCTGTTTTGCGCCTTCCATTGCCCCTAAAGGACCATGCCATGACCACCGAAATCGATTCCCGGCTTGAAATTGCCAAGTCAATTGCAACACAGGCAGGGGAGCTGGCGCTCGGCTTTTTTCAGGATATCGGCGCGCTTGTCATTGAGAGCAAAGGTGTGCAGGACATGGTGTCGAATGCAGACAAGGATGTGGAAACCTTCGTGCGTGCGCAATTGAAAACGCATTTCCCCGATGATGGCATTGTCGGCGAAGAACATGCCAGTGTAACCGGCACGTCCGGCTACACATGGGTGATTGACCCGATCGACGGAACTGCGAATTTCGTCAACAATATTCCGGCATGGTGTGTGATTCTGGCCTGCGTCCATGATGATGAAACGATAATCGGGGTCATCTACGAACCCTGCTACAAGGAATTGTTCTGGGGCGCCAAGGGGGCCGGATCATTCGTCAATGATCGGGCGATGAAAGTGGCACAGAGTGCGGGATTTCATGATGGCAATTTCGCTGTCGGCATGAGTGGCCGCACCGAATCATCCATGATCGTGAATTTCATTACAAAACTGACGGACAAGGGCGGTCTGTTCTTCCGCAACGCCTCGGGCGGACTGAGCCTTGCCTACGTGGCTGCCGGCCGGCTGATCGGATATGCCGAGCCGCATATGAATGCCTGGGATTGTCTGGCTGGACAATTGCTGATTGCCGAAGCCGGCGGCAGTGTGGAACAGCAGAGCGCTGATGACATGCTGGCCAGTGGCGGCCGCGTCGTGACGTCCATGCCTCTGATCTTTGATGATCTGGTTGCCATGAGCGATGCGGCCTTTCCGGTCAAATAGCGGTTTTTGATTTTTGTCCATATTCCAGCAGTCATGATGCAAACCGAAACCCGGCCGGGACTCGACTTTTCGCGATTTCGCGCCGCGATTTTTGATCTGGACGGGACGCTGGTTCATTCCGAACATGCCTGGGAGGCGGCGAAGATTGAAGTTCTTGGCCAGCATGGGCATGTGCCCTCGCGGGCGCTGCTTGATGCTTATGTCGGGCGCGGGCTGGCCGGGTTTCTCGATGAGTTCTTTGGCCCCTCGCTGGCGCCGGACAGGCGTCGCGACATCGGCAACGAGATTGGAGCGGCGGCGGACCGGTTGCTGCCGGGGATGCGCGAAGCGGTGCCGGGGGCATCTGAGCTGCTGTGCAACCTGCATGATGCCGGACTTCGAATTGCGATCTGTTCGTCCTCGCCGCGCCGCCATATTGAAAGCGCGATAGACATGCTTGGCATTGCCAGCCGGGTTGAAACCATTGTCTCGGCTGCCGAACTGCCACGCGGGAAACCCGACCCTCTGCCATTTTCAGCAACGCTTGAAGCGCTCGATCTGACACCCCGGCAGGCCTGCGCATTTGAAGATTCTTTGCCTGGCGCAACCTCTGCTTTTGCCGCCGGACTGGAAGTCCTGGCCATCGGCAAGGGGTGTACAGGCCCGGATTTCGCATTCTGCCATTTCAGGGCGGAGGATTTTGCAGAGTTGACGCAAACGGCCGAACAATCGCCGCGCTGACAGAAGGCCGAAGGGCCGGAACCAGTTAAATTTTGCTGCTATCCGGCAGTGATGACTCCAGTTGTTCCGCCTGTTTGCTGCACCTTCAGGCGGAATTGTTCCTTAGCCGCGTAAAGAATTGATTGTCCGAGACAATTTCTTGTCCTAGGTTGTCTGTGAGACGAAAAGATCTCTTGGAGGACATTATGAAAAACACATTTACGATGATTTCTGCAGGCCTGTTTGCCGCCCTGATGGCGGGGCCTGCGGTGGCAGCTGAAAAACTGACCTATTACTGCAGTGCGCAGGAAGACTGGTGCCAGTTGATGGCAAACGGTTTTCAGGATGCCAGTGGCATCGAAGTCAACATGACACGCAAGAGCTCCGGTGAAACCTTCGCCCAGATCAAGGCCGAAGCATCGAATCCAAAGGGTGATATCTGGTGGGGTGGCACTGGTGATCCGCATCTTCAGGCCGCTGAAGAAGGCTTGACGGAACCCTATGTTTCGCCGATGCGCGCAGAACTGCAGGACTGGTCGATTTCTCAGGCTAAATCTGCCGGCGACAAGACCATCGGGATTTATTCAGGTGCACTGGGATACGGCTATAATTCCGAACTTCTGGCCAAGAACAACCTGCCTGTTCCGGCCTGCTGGAAAGATCTGCTGAAGCCTGAATATAAGGGCCATGTGCAGATGGCAAATCCGAATTCTTCCGGCACCGCCTACACCACGCTTGCCACCATTGTGCAGCTGTTTGGTGAAGAGGAAGGTTTTGAATTCATGAAAGGCCTGCACAAGAATATCAACCAGTACACCAAGTCCGGATCGGCTCCGATCAAGGCTGCCGCGCGTGGCGAATCCACAATCGGTATCGTGTTCATGCATGATGCTGTGGCCCAGGCTGTTGCCGGCTTCCCGATCAAGGTTGTCGCACCCTGCGAGGGCACTGGCTATGAAATTGGCTCGATGTCGATCATCAAGGGTGCCCGCAATATGGAAAGCGCCAAGAAATTCTACGACTGGGCATTGTCGAAGGAAGCTCAGGCACTGGCGCTTCAAGTGAATGCCTTCCAGGTGCCGTCGAATAAAATGGCGCCGACATCCGACAAAGCGCCGGATCTGGCTTCCATCAAGCTGATTGATTATGATTTCGGCAAATATGGCTCCAGCGACGAGCGCAAGCGGCTGCTAAAGAAATGGGATGAAGAGGTTTCCACGCTTCCGCAATAAGCCAGATATATGTCTTCACCGCAAAAAAAGACCTTCCCGGTTCTGATCTTCTGGATTGTGGTCGGGTGGGTCGGCTTTCTGATTCTGCCATGGTACGGGATCGAGGATTTCTGGACATTTGAGTGGCTGCTCGATGGATATCCCTGGGACAGCGACTATGCTCCAGGGATATTTCTGATCGCGCAGGGCGAAAAGCTCTGGCTGGCGCCACTGCTGATACCGCTGATCCTGTCGCTGTTCGCGATCCGGCTCGATAAAACACACGCATATTATTCCAGGCTGCTTATTCTCGCCGGTTCGCTGGGGTTTGCCTGGCTGATCGCCCAGGGCTTCGGCATTGGTCTGCGCGGCTGGTCCTATGACTGGCTGGAGGCGGCATTTGGCCCGCTGGATGACCGCCAGTTCGGCATGGGCTACGGGGCCATGCTGCTGTCGGCCTGTTTCCTGTTTCTGCTGACCCAGGGCATCGCTGCGCGCGGTGCCATCAATGGCGATGTGTTCGTCGTGTCTTCCATCGGTTTTGTTATCGCGGTGGTGGGTGTGTTCGTGTTCTTTCCGATTGTCAGAATGCTGATTGCCGCTTTCATCACCGAGGATGGCGGCTATTCCGTCTCGGTGTTTTTTGCCAAATTTCTCAGCAACCGGCTGTGGGGGCTGGGCTGTCTTTCGGGAGCGAAATGCGGCGCGGCGTGGAATTCACTGCTGCTGGCCGTCCTTGTCGGATTTCTGACAACCATTCTGGGACTGGTGTTTGCCCTTGTGGTGACGCGCTCCGGGTTCCGCTACAAGCGCTTGCTGCGAGCGCTGACCGTGTTGCCGATCATCACGCCGCCGTTTGTGATCGGGCTTGCCCTCATTCTTCTGTTCGGCCTGTCCGGCTCTGCGACGGTGTTCATCTCCGATCTGTTCGGATTTCAGCCGACGCGCTGGATCTATGGCATGCCGGGGGTCTTGATCGCGCAGCTTCTGGCCTTCACGCCGATTGCCTTTCTGGTTCTGATTGGCGTGGTTGAAGGGGTCAGCCCGTCAATGGAAGAAGCGGCGCAAACCCTGCGCGCCAGCAAGTGGCAGGTTTTCAAAACGGTTTCGCTTCCACTGATGCGCCCTGGTCTGGCCAATGCGTTTCTGCTCGGATTCATTGAAAGCATGGCGGATTTCGGCAATCCACTGGTGCTGGGGGGCAATTTCGATGTGCTCTCGACGGAGATTTTCTTCGCCATTGTCGGCGCGCAATATGATCAGGGCCGTGCTGCTGTGCTTGCCATAGTGCTGCTGGGCTTTACCCTGTCGGCGTTTTATGCGCAGCGCTTCTGGCTTGGCAAGAAATCCTACACCACCGTTTCCGGCAAGGGCGATGCGGGGATTCATCCGCATATGCCGGACGGGCTCGCGATCCCGGTCTATATTTCGGCTGCCATGTGGGCGCTGTTCACCATCGTCGTCTATGTGATGATCATCTATGGTTCGTTTGTCGAATTGTGGGGCGTCAACAATGCGCTGACCTTCAAACATTACATCACCGCGTTTTCGGTGCGATTTGATGCCGAGGGTGTGCGCTGGACCGGCTCTGCCTGGAACAGTTTCTGGACAACGGTGCAGATCGCAGCGCTTGCGGCCCCGCTGACAGCGGGCATCGGCCTGCTGACGGCCTATCTGCTGACGCGGCAGACTTTCGTTGGCAAGAATGCCTTTGAATTCGGCACCATGCTGAGTTTTGCCATTCCGGGCACCGTGATCGGGGTTAGCTACATCCTGGCCTTCAATGTGCCGCCGATTGAACTGACCGGCACCGGGATCATTCTGATCGTCAGCTTTATCTTCCGCAACATGCCGGTGGGCGTGCGCGCCGGCATTGCCTCGATGAGCCAGTTGGACAAAAGCCTTGATGAAAGCTCGCTGACGCTGGGCGCGAACAGTGCGCAGACCTTCCGGCGGGTGATCCTGCCACTGCTGCGTCCGGCCATTCTGGCAGCGCTGGTCTATTCATTCGTGCGCGCCATGACTGCCATTTCGGCGGTGATCTTTCTGGTCAGCGCCGAATATGACATGGCGACCAGCTATATTATCGGGCGTGTCGAGAACAATGATTACGGTCTCGCCATCGCCTATTCAACAACACTGATCTTTGTCATGCTGGGGGCCATCGGCATTCTGCAACTGGCGGTCGGCAAGACCGATATCGGCCGCCGCATGAGCCAGCCAAAGCAGTAAACCGGAATGAGGATCGATCCATGACTATTGCGAAGAGCAGCAAGGCGGCATCCGTTTCCTTCCGGAATGTCAAAAAGGTCTATGGCAAGGACGTGCTGGCGGTTGACGATATTTCACTGGATATCGCACCGGGGCAATTGGTGACGCTGCTTGGTCCCTCGGGCTGCGGCAAGACCACCACACTGCGCATGATTGCCGGACTGGAAATGGCAACACAGGGGCAAATTCTGATTGGCGATCAGGATGTCACCAAACTGCCGGCGACTGACCGGGATGTCTCCATGGTGTTTCAGTCCTATGCGCTGTTTCCGCATATGGATGTGCTGGAAAACGTATCCTACGGGCTGAAATTCTCCGGTTTCAACAAAGTGGAAACCCGCGAACGGGCGCTGGCCGGGCTGGATCTGGTGGGGCTGAACGGCTACGCCGACCGGCTGCCTTCGGAGCTGTCAGGCGGTCAGCAGCAGCGGGTTGCGGTTGCACGCGCTCTGGTGCTGGAACCTCAGGTGCTGCTGTTCGATGAGCCGTTGTCCAATCTGGATGCCAAACTGCGCCGTCAGGTGCGCGAGGAAATCCGCGAAATTCAGCAAAATCTGGGGCTGACCGTGGTCTATGTCACCCATGATCAGGAAGAGGCGCTGGCGGTCTCGGACCGCATTGTGGTGATGCGCAATGCGCAGATTGCCCAGGAGGGCAGCCCGCGTGATCTTTACGAATTGCCGATTGATGCCTTTGTTGCCGACTTTATCGGCGAAGCCAATCTTGTGCCCTGCACCGTCGAGGCCGTGGAAGGCGATGTGGCGACGGTCAGCGTCGGCACCTACCAGCACAAGCTCCCGGCCCGCGGCATGGCACCGGGTCCGGGAACTCTGGCGGTGCGGCCAAGCCGTGTGGAACTGACTACCGAGGCTTCGGAAAACGCCATTGAAGCGAAGATCATCAAGGCAACCTATGTCGGCAGCCATATGGAATATACGGTGGAAACCAGCTTCGGCACCCTGTTTGCGGTGTCCGGCAATGTCAGTTCGATATTCGATACCGGCGCGAACGTGGCAATGAACTTCGCCAGATCCGGACCCGTCCTTCTGCCGAAGAGCTGAGGCAGCCGGTATTTTCAAGCCTTGAGGTGCAACGTCACCAGAACGGTGCTGGACGCGCCGTTCTCGAACCTGGCGCGCACGCGCAACCAGTTGCCGAACTGCGAGAGGCGGGCAACGGCGACGTCATCTGTGTGTTGCGGCATGGCAAAACTGGTGCCTTCGGCTATCCAGTGCATGCCGTCCGCAGAAATCTCGACAATGCCTGTTGGCTGGGGTCCGGTGGATGGTTTCAGCGCACGGACGAAAAACACCGCTTCGCGCGCCCAGCCGCATTCATAAGGTTGCGTGGCGGCGTCCGCTGACCAGTGTTCATTGCGGGCGACAATCGCAGTGTGGCTTTCAGGAAGCATCAGAAATCCCCCGAAATGCAGACCGAATCGACATAGAGAAACGCGCGTTTTGCCACATCGGTTTCGGCGAACAGCGCAAAGTTCAGCATGCACCACAGATTTTTCATCGCCGGGATGCGGATTGATTCAAATTCCGAAAGGTCAAATTTGCGATCATTGCACTGGAAGGACAGGGCCTTCATGTTTTCAAGATCAAAATCAAACCGCAGATAGGTCCAGTTCACCTTGGTCGGAATTTCATTATAACACAGGTTCTGCGCGCCGCCGGGCAGATCAAGCCAGCCTTCGGGTTGCAGATGATAGTGACTTGCGGTTTTGGTGCCATCGCCAATTGGCGTAAAGTCGGTGGTGTGTGGCTTGAACTGCCATTTTTGCGCGTGCTGGCCGTTTTCGGCATTGAGAAAGCGCATATGCGGCATCACACGTTCGGCGTCTTTTCTGTCCTGATCTCCGCCCTGCAAATCAAACAGAAACCCGACCGAGCGCACATCGGTTTCGCTCAATTGCAATTCGGTCGCCTCCGGTTTGAAGGTGAAATACAGCTCGAAACGGATCGGGCCGCGTTTGCGGAATGTATGGCGCTTGATGGCGACATTCTGTGCTCCGACAACCGGGCGGGTGGCAATTTTCAACGCATAGGAACTGGTTGCTGCGCCATGTGAGCCGGCATCCCAGTGGGACAGCGTCGACAGCATCGGGCTGGTGTGCTGGGCGTAGCCGGGCAGCATGGTGTCGAGGCTGTCCTCGTAATTGCCGACCAGTTGCGACCAGCCTGAATAGCCGTTTGCAAAAGTGTCGAAACTGATGATGCGGCGGAGCGGATCGAACCGGCTCATTGCCGGGTCACTCAGGCGCAGGGCGCGCAGCAATGTGGTTTCCAGCTCCTGTCCGGCAGTTTCCTGTATCACCTGGCTTGTCTCCTTTTCAGCGGAATGCATCACGGGGTCCGCAATCGTTCGACGACGTCCCAATTGATCTCAAGGCCGAGGCCGGGCCCGGTCGGCACGCTCAGCTGACCATCTTTCTGGCGCATGCTGGCGGATGCCAGATCGGCAAGTTCGGTCTTGAAAGGGCTGAGATCACTGTGACATTCCATCATCCGCAGGTTCGGCATGGCGGATGCGACATGAATGCTGGCGGTTTCACAGACAATCCCCGACATGCCGATATGGGGCGCATAGCCGACATCGCAGGCATGGGCGAAGTCTGCCATGCGCCGCGTTTCAGTGATGCCGCCGGAGCGTGCGATATCGGGCTGCAGCACCGACAATGTGCGGTTTTGCACCAGACGCCGCGCCTGATCGACGGTGAAATTGCTCTCGCCTGCTGCCAGCGGAACAGTGCAGCGCTGGCGCAACTCCTCGTAGCCAGCTTCATCTTCCGGTTTCAGCGGCTCTTCAAACCAGAAATAGCCATTGGCCTCCAGCGCTCGCGCCACTTCAACAGCTTCGTCCAGCTCATAGGCCCAGTTGGAATCGATACACAGTTCAATTGCATCGCCGGCCCTGCGGCGCAGCCGTTCGATACGGCGGCAGGATTCGCCGACCGGACTGGCGGTCTTGACTTTGATGCGAGGGAAGCCGGCCTCCAGATAGGCATCAAGTTCGGCGTCAGCCTGGGCGTCGTCCACCCAGTTGATCGAAGCGGCATAGACCGGAATGGAGGTGCGGCCCTCTCCGCCGAGCAGCTTCCACAACGGCATATTGGCGGCCTTGCCGAGGATGTCCCAAAGCGCAATATCGACGCCGGCTATGGCTTCAAACAACATGCCGCCGCTGCGGCCGGACAGCGCCCGGCGCATGGATTGCCAATGCGCACTGATCTGATGCGCCGGCTGCCCGACGAGACGCGGCCCGAGCGTTGAGTTGATGAGTTCGGCATAGGCTTTGGGAGCAAACCGCGCCAGAGTTTCGCCGATACCTGAAATCCCAGCATCGGTGCGAATTTCCACCAGAACAATCGAGACATGTTCATAGGTGCCCCAGGAGGTCACCGTGGATTTGGGAAGTTTCTGCGTCAATGGATGGGCGATCACATCGGTGATGGTGATATCCGGTGCAATCAGGCCTGCGGCCTGCGGCGTGAGATCAGGCGCGCTCATTGGCAGAACCCTTTTTCCGCGCGCACTTTAATATCTGCGGTTCGGTGGCAAAGCTGTCTCATTGATCTGTGACTCCATCTGGATTGGCCGGTTTTAGCGCAAACAACTCAACATAGCAAATAAATAACATAGTTGCTATGTTGGCAACAGCTGTGCTAGAAACGGTTGAAATGCGAGGAGCTGGCATGGCGAAAGCCACCACAGACAATCTGACATTCAATACGCAACGGGCGGCACCGCTGCGCCTTGCCGACACGGTGTCCGACGAGATTGCGGCCGCTCTGTTTGACGGGCGCATTGCGCCGGGGGATGCGCTGCCTTCCGAAGGCGAGATTGCGCGGCAATTTGAAGTCAGCAAACCAATTGCGCGCGAAGCGCTGCGGCTTCTGGCCGGTGCCGGACTGATCCACACCCAACAAGGCAAGGTCGCGCGCGCCAAGGCGATGACCGGGGAGCCGCTGGACCGGATTTACGGCTATGCGGTGCGCTCCAGCCTGAAACGCCTGCAGGAAGCCAATGAAATGCGGCTTGTGCTGGAGTCGGGCATTGCCGGTCTCGCGGCCCGGCGCAGGGCAAAAAACGGCCTGACAGTGATGCAGAAAGCAGTTGAAAAAATGTTGACCTCGATTGGTCAACCTGAAGATTTTACCGAAGCGGATATCGACTTTCATCACGGCATGGCGCTGGCCACCGGCAACACCATGATCCGGGTTCAGGTCGAGGGTATGCGCTCGGTGCAGCGCGAAGTGTCCGAGTTGTTTTCCCGGCGCAGTAACCGCACCACCGCGGACTGGCAGGCCACCGTTCTGCGGCATCGGTCTATTTACGATGCCATTTCAGCCGGCAATGAGAGCGCTGCGCAGAAGGCTCTGGCCAAGCATTATGATGCCGCCAATATCGCATCCTTCGAGGTTGCCAATGGCTGATCGAACTGGCCCACTTTCCGGCAAACGTGCCTTCGTCACCGGTGCCAATTCGGGCATTGGTTATGCGATAGCCAGCGCGCTGGCGGCCGACGGGGCCGATCTGGTGCTGCACTGCCATGGCGGAGCGCGGCCTCGCCACGACGATATGCATCTGTTTGACACCTGCCCGGTGCTTGAGGCGGATTTTCTGCAGGATCAGGCCGTGTCTGATCTGGCGCACGCTGTGCTGAAAACCGGCCCAGTGGACATTCTGATTGCCAACGCAGCGATCGAGGAAAGACGTCCCTGGCAGGACATCGACGCCGCTGCGATCAACGCCCATGTGGCGGCAAATTTCACATCCCTGCTGTTGCTGACCAGCCATCTGGTGCCGCCAATGGTTGAGCGCAATTGGGGCCGGGTCATCGCCATCGGCAGCATTCTGGCCACCAGGCCGCGCGACGAAACGGTTGTATATGCGGCCCTGAAGTCGGCACAATTGACAGCCTTGCGCGCCATCGCCCGGGATGTGGCACCGGGTGGTGTCACCATGAATGTGGTTTCACCGGGCGCAATTGAAACCGAGCGGATGGCGGATCTTTATGCCGATGCCGCATTCCGCCAGGCGGTTGCCGCCAAAATTCCCATGGGCCGGCCGGGCCGGCCTGCGGACTGTATTGCGCCTGTGTCGATGCTGTGCAGTGACGCGGCAGGCTATATTACCGGCGCGGATATTCCCGTCGATGGCGGCTGGGGCATCGGCGATGCACCCGGAAATCTACCGGAGTCCGGCTAATGACACAGTCTGCCAGTGACCCCTTATCTTCATCTTCAACCGATCTGGTTTCGGAGCATTCACTTGTGCATCCGGTCCGGACAGACATCATATAAAGGAGGAGTATAATGACCATGATCAGAACTAAACTCACCGCAGCAGCGTTGCTTGGCGCCAGTTTTCTGGTGTCCCCGGCAATGGCGCAGGAACTGCGCTTCACAGTCTGGACGGGCAATGACGCCCATCTCAATATGCTGAACAGCATTGGCAAGAGCTTTCAGGAATCCAATCCCGGCGTGACGGTCAAGTTTGAGACCATTCCCGCTGGCGATTATATCCAGAAACTGACATTCCAACTGGCTGGTGGCACGCCGCCGGATCTGGGCTGGATGTTTGAAAATTCCATGCCGGCCTTCGTTGAAGCCGGGGTTCTTGAAGAGCTGACTGACGTATTGGAAAATACCGACGGCTATGATCTGGCGGATTTTTCCGCGCCGGCCATGGAATTGTGGAAGCAAGGCGATGCCATTTACGGCGTGCCGTTCTCAACCTCGCCCTTCATGGTGTTTTACAACAAGGACATGTTCGACGCAGCCGGAGTTGAAGATCCGCTGACACTGGCCAATAAGGGCGAGTGGGACATGGACAAGTTCCGTGAAGTCTCGGCAGCGCTGACCCAGGCCAATGACGGCAAGTGGGGTTTTGAATTCAAGGATGGCCAGGGCTATGACAGCCGTATCATGCACGCCATCATGCCGCCGATCCGGGTCTATGGCGGCAACGCCTTTGACGCTGGCGAATGTGGCTTTGATAATCCTGAAGCCGTCGCCGCGGTGACCCAACTGCATGAGATGGTGTTCAAGGATCGCTCGATTGTGCCACCGGGCGAACAGGGCGATTTCTTCTCCGGCAGTTCTGCCATGACCATCAACCAGATTTCCCGCGCCTCGAAAATGCCAGATGCTGGTTTCAATTGGGGCATTGCACCTTTGCCAACCGGTCCGGCAGGCGCATCGCCCGTCATCGGTCAGGCGGGTCTGGTGGTGTTTTCCCAGAGCAAAAATCCGCAACTGGCGAAAGAGTTCATTGCCCATATGACCAATGCCGAGAATGTCGCGGTGATGGCGCAGTTCTTCCCGCCTGCGCGTGTGTCGGTGCTGGACAGCGAAGCATTCATCAATGCCAATGCGCTGATCCCCAGCGAGCAGATGGCGAATGTCAAGGCTGCGATTTCGGAAGGCCGGGTTCTGCCAAGCCATGTGCGCACGCCTCAGATCGAAGCTGCCATGAAGCCACGCTTTGACGCGTTGTGGAAAGAAGATGCCAATGTCGAGGATGCGTTGAAGGCGGTCTGCGCCGCAATTCAGTCCCAGCTCTAGGCCGGACCTTGTGGTGAGATCGGGGCAATGACACCGAACAAACAGACAGCAACCATGGCGCACGGCAGACGCGCGCCATGGTTGACCTTGCGCTGCCAGGAAACGCTGGAAGCCTGGCTGTTCGTCAGTCCCACCCTGATCGGCTTTCTGATCTTCTTTCTGGGTCCGCTTGTCGCGGTGGGTTTCTACAGCCTGACCGAGTGGAACCTGCTGAGCCAGCGCTCGACCTTTGTCGGACTTGAGAATTTCCAGGATGCGCTGACGCAGAATCCGGATTTCTGGCATGTGGTGCGCAATTCAGCCGTGTTTGCCCTTGGGCTGGTGCCACTTAATATGGCTTTGGCTCTGACCCTTGCGCTGGCGCTGTCGCGGCCGTTTTTCGGAGTGGTGTTTTTCCGCACAATCTTTTTCGCACCGGTCATCACCTCGGCAGTTGCCTGGGCGATTGTGTGGAAATTTCTGCTTCAGGGCGAGGCCGGCGCTGTCAACCAGATGCTCGCTGTTATCGGCATTGACGGCCCCAACTGGCTGCGCGAACCGGACTGGGCGATGCTTGCGGTCATTGTCACCCGTGTCATCAAGATGGTCGGGCTCAATATGATCCTTTATATTGCCGCGCTGCAGGCGATCCCGCGCGACTATGAGCAGGCCGCACGGCTGGAAGGCGCATCGCGCTGGCAGATTTTCCGGATGGTGATCTGGCCGCTGCTGGCACCGACCACACTGATCATCATGATCATCACCACCATCGGTTCCTTCAAGGTATTTGACCATATCTATCTGATGACCGGCGGGGGACCGGAAAACGGCACTCTGGTACTGGCCTATTACATTTACCAGCAGGGCTTTGAATTCTTCAATATCGGCTACGCCTCTGCGCTTGCCATCATCATGTTCGTGATCGTGCTTTCGCTGACAATCGTGCAGCTGATCCTGCGCCAGAAAGGGTCGGGATGAGCCTTTCACAACCCCAGCTGGATCGGATCAAGCGCGTGCTCTGGACACTGTCGCTGCTTGTCGTTGCCGTGCCCTTTGTGTTTCCCTTTCTGTGGATGGTTTCATCGGGCTTTAAAAGCGCAGCAGAGATTTTCGGCCAGCCCTCGCTGTTCCCTGCGGTGTGGCGCTGGCAGAATTTTCTCGATGTATTCGATCATCAGCCCTTTGCCCGGCAATATTTCAACTCGCTGTATATTTCCGGCAGCGTCACGCTGCTGACGCTGGTGATCTCGTCTCTGGCAGGATATGCGCTGGCACGCTTGCGGTTTGCCGGAGCCGGCCTGCTGATGCTGTTTTTGATTTCCGCGCTGATGGTTCCCGAAGAGGTCACCATCATTCCCAATTTCTTCCTGATCCGCTGGATGGGGCTGATGGATACCCATGTGCCGCTGGTGCTGCTGCCGGTGTTTGGTGCCCATGGCGTGATGGCAACCTTTCTGATGCGGCAATATTTTGTCGCCTTGCCGAAAGAGCTTGAAGAGGCCGGCAAGATGGACGGTCTGTCGCGGATCGGCATCTGGTGGAAAATTGCCATTCCGATGTCGCGTCCGGCTCTGGCGGCGGTGGCGATCATCACATTCCTGCATTCCTGGAACCTGTTTCTGGAGCCGCTTGTATTCCTCTCCAGCCTCGAAAAATTCACCTTGCCTCTGGCGCTCTCCAATTTTACCGATGCCTATGGGCTGCCGCTGTGGCATCTGCAGCTTGCCGCCACCAGCCTGGCAGTGGTTCCGATACTGGGGGTTTATCTGATCGCCCAGCGCCAGATTATCGAAAGTTTTGCCATGTCGGGGGTGAAAGGATGACCCTCACCGCCGACAGACAGACGGATACCAGCACATGACCAGTCTTGCCCTGAAAAATCTGAAAAAATCCTTCGGCCCCGTCGAGGTCATCCGCGACGTTGATCTGACGATTGAGGATGGAGAATTTATCGTTTTTGTCGGCCCGTCAGGCTGCGGTAAATCCACGCTTCTGCGCATGATTGCCGGGCTCGAAGACATCACCTCCGGGGAACTGGTGATTGACGAGCGCACCATGAATGACGTGCCGGCTTCAAAGCGCGGCGTGGCGATGGTGTTCCAGTCCTATGCGCTGTATCCCCATCTCACCGTGCGGGATAATATGGGGTTCGGTCTGAAGGTGCGGAAAGTGAAGCCTGCCGAAATGCGCCAGCGCGTCGACGAGGCAGCGGCCACACTGAAACTCGATGCGCTGATGCAGCGCTATCCGCGCGAATTGTCCGGCGGGCAACGCCAGCGCGTCGCCATTGGCCGGGCCATTGTCGGTCATCCGCAGGTGTTTTTGTTTGACGAGCCGCTGTCCAATCTGGATGCGGAATTGCGGGTCCATATGCGGGCGGAAATCGCGTCGCTGCATAACCGGCTGTCAAACACCATGATCTACGTCACCCATGACCAGATCGAGGCGATGACCCTGGCAGACCGGATTGTTGTGCTGCGCGACGGGCGCATCGAGCAGGTCGGCACGCCGCGCGAATTATACGCCAGTCCGGCCAATGTGTTTGTTGCCCAGTTCATTGGCAGCCCGAAAATGAATATTTTTCCGGCCTCCGCACTGGCCGCTAATTTGTCTGGACCGGATTTCGATTTGAAAGCGGCGGCTCAACTCGGCATCAGGCCGGAACATCTGCAAATTGTGCCGCAAGGCAAAGGTCTGTTGCAGGGCCGCGTTTCTGTCAGTGAATATACCGGCGCCGGTTCCTTGCTCCATATCGAGGTCGAGGGTGCCGGAACATTCCTGGTGGTCCAGGAGGGGCAGGTTGCCGCTGACCATGGCGAGACCATCGGATTGTCGTTTTCAACCGAGAATCTGCATCTGTTTGATGCGGCGGGAATTGCGATCTGACTTTGCTATCGGTGCTGCTTTCGATAAGATCAGGGTCTGACTGTCTTCAGACCCTGAAAGTTGTCATTTGCCGGATTCCCGATTTCGCTCGTTGAGCCTGTTGCTGCTTGCCGAAGTGGCCGGCATGTCGTTGTGGTTTGTGTCCTCGGCGATTCTGCCGGACATGATCCGGGAAGCCGATATTTCCAGTCTCAGACAGGCTGCTCTGTCGAGCGGGGTGCAGGCCGGCTTTGTGGTTGGCGCGCTGGTAGTGGCGTTCCTCGGACTGGCGGACCGGTATGATCCGAGGCGGATTTTCGCGATCTCAGCCGTGCTGGCAGCGTTGGTCAATCTCAGCCTCATTGTGTCGGTGCCTGGAAGCACAGCGGCCATACTGGCGCGGTTTGTTACCGGCGCCCTGTTGGCCGGGGTCTATCCGGTGGGCATGAAAATCGTTGTCGGATGGGGCCGGAAAGACCGGGGCTTTCTGGTCGGCGCACTGATTGCGGCGCTGACGCTTGGCTCGGCCTTTCCGCATCTTCTGGCTCTGGCCGGCGGGGCCAACTGGCGCGGCACGGTGGTGGCGGTTTCGCTGGCGGCAGCGCTGGGCGGACTGCTCTGCCTGCTGGTGTCACTGGGGCCGTATCACGCCGTAGCGCCGCGCTTCAATCCGCGGGTGATCGCCACAGCCTGGACCAACCGGCGGGTGCGTCTGGCTTATGCCGGCTATCTTGGCCATATGTGGGAACTCTATGCCATGTGGGCCTGGATCGGACTGGCAACCGCCACCTCCTATGCGCTGACAATGCCTGCGGATCAGGCCATCAGGCTTGCGACACTCACCGCCTTTACGGCAATTGCGGCCGGGGGCCTCGCCAGCGTGCTGGCCGGACTGGTGGCAGACCGGATCGGCAAGGCCGAGGTCGCGCTGGTTGCAATGCTGGTCAGCGGCACTTCGGCGCTGGCGGTTGCGCTGAGCTTTGGCGGTCCAGCCTGGCTGACCTTTGTCGTCGTGGTGATCTGGGGCATCAGCATCATCCCGGACTCCGCCCAGTTTTCCGCGCTGGTCGCCGATCACTCACCACCGGAACAGGCCGGCAGCCTGATGACTTTTCAGACCGCGCTCGGCTTTGCCCTGACGATTGTCACCGTGCAGATAACGCCGATGCTGGCAGCGGCCTTTGGCTGGCCACTGGTGCTGGCCGGGATGGCGCTTGGACCGCTGTTCGGCGTGGTGGCAATGCTGCGGCTGCGGTCCATACTTTAGTGCAGGGCACTCAGTCCAGCGGGCGGCCGCGCAACCACACTGATCTGATATCCAGCGCTTCACTCAGATGGATCATGTCGGCTGCCGCGCCCGGCTTCAGATGGCCGCGCAGCGTATCGGCACCAAGACAGGCCGCCGGATAGAGCGATGCCATGCGCAGGGCTTCGTCGAGCTCAACCCCGATGGTGTTGACCATGTATCGGACTGCAGAGATCATATCCAGATCGGCACCCGCCAGTGTGCCGTCCTCCAGCACCAGCTTGCCGCCTTCGCGGCGGATGGTGCGCCCGTTGAGAGAAAAGGATTGCTGGTCGGTGCCAATCGTCGACATGGCATCGGTAACGAGAAAGATCCGCCCCGGTCCCCGCTTTGCCGCCAGCGCAATTGAAATCGCTGCGGGGTGAACATGAATGCCATCGGCTATCAGACCGACGGACAGGCTTTCAGTGTGAAGGGCTGCGCCCACCAGTCCCGGTTCGCGGTGGCCGAGCGGGCTCATGGCGTTGAACAGATGGGTCACGGCACCGGCACCGGCAATGGCGGCAGCAGTGGCCGTGTCGAAACTGGCTTCGCTGTGACCCAGACTGACCAGTATACCGGCTGACGAGAGCGTTGCGATCTGCGCATTGGTGACAGATTCCGGCGCGACCGTGGTCATCAGAAAGGGCAGAGATTGACGCGCCTGTTTGATGCAGGACAGATCCGCGTCGCTCATCGGGCGGATCAGCGCCGGATCATGAGCGCCCTTGCGGGCAATCGACAAATGTGGCCCTTCAAGATGAAGTCCGAGAAAGCCCGGCTGCTCTGCCTTCGCCGCCGCGATGCCGGCCTGCAGCGCCGCGTCGCGGATTTGCGGCGTGTCAGTGATCAGTGTCGGCAGCAGCGAGGTTGTGCCAAATCGGGCATGGGCGGCACAAATCGTGCTGATCGCCTCAACATCCGGGCGCTCATTGAACAGCACACCGCCGCCGCCATTGACCTGCAGATCGACAAATCCGGGTGCCAGCAGGCCGCCATCCAGGATATGCTGGGTGCAGTCCGGCGGAATCCGGGCTTCGGGAACCACGCCCAGAACCTGCCCGTTCTGAACCAGAAGGACAGCGCCTTCGTGGCGGTGTTCGCCGTCAAAGATTGTGGCCCCGGAATAGGCGTCGATTTGGCTCATATGGTTTCCGTGACCTTTCTCAAATTGGGCGGAACATCGGGATCAAGCCCACGCCGGCGTGCCAGATTTTCGATGAAGGCATAAAAACTGACAATCAGCAGCATCGGATCTGTCAGCGGATGGCCGGTGGCGATGCTTGGCAATGATACGGCTCGCCTTGCGAGGCTGGAGGTGAGGAACACACTGGCGCCTTGTCCGGCCAGGGCTTCGCAGACATCCACGACCGGCAGTTCGGCGGCATCGCGTGCTGCCAGCCCGAGCAGCGGGAAACCCGATCCGACAATCGAAACCGGACCATGCATCACTTCAGCGGCGCTATAGGCTTCGGCGTGAATCTGGCAGGTTTCCTTGAATTTCAGCGCGACTTCACTGGCAATTGCCAGCGCCGGGCCACGGCCCAGAATGAACAGCGACGACTCGTTGCAAAGCCGGTCACTCAGTGCGGACCAGTCACAGGAAATGGCCTGCTGCGCCTGGCCCGGCAGGCGTTCAAGGGCTTCCAGAAGCGCATCATTTTTCTGCCAGTGGGCCAGCAAGAGAAGGCCCGCAGTGATCGACGAGACAAAGGTCTTGGTGGCGGCAACGCTGAGTTCCGGGCCGGCCGCGATATCGATGGCATGGGCACTGACATCGGCCAACGGCGATTGCGGCGTATTGGTCATCGCGATCGAAACGGCACCTGACTGTCTGGCGCTCTTTGCCATCTGCACGATATCGGGCGATTTGCCTGATTGCGAAATGGCGATGGTGGCGGCGTTCTGAAGTTTGAGCCGGGCCTGATAAATCGAAGCAATCGAGGGGCCAATGGAGGCGACCGGTACACCGGCGAGCAATTCAATGGCATATTTCAGATAGGTGGCGGCGTGGTCGGATGAGCCCCGGGCAACCGTCGTTATGACCTGGGGATCGGCGCGGCGCAATTCGTCGGCGGCGGCCTCAATGCGGGCTCTTGAACCGCCGAGCAGGCGTCGCAAAGCATCCGGAATTTCCTCGATTTCCATGGCCATTTTAGTCGGTGTGGTGGTCATGCATTCTCTCCGGTGTCATCGCCGATAGTCAGTTCGGCTACAAAATCATAGGCATCGCCGCGATAGACGGACCGGGTAAACTCAACCGTTTTGCCACTGGCGAGATAAGACACGCGTTCGATGTTCAGCGCTGCGGTGCGGGCCGGAACCTGCAGCAGTTCGGCGTCTTCGCCTTCCAGTATGCTGGCGGAAATCCGCTGGATGGCACGCACCGGCTTGTTGCCGGATCGCGCCAGATATGCATACAGGGAGCGGCCAACCCGTTGCGGTTCCGGCAGAAAGTCCGGGGCCAGTGCAGCCCGTTCGATGGCAAGCGGAACCTCGCCGGCAATGCGCAGCCGCGACACCCGTGAGACGAGGCTGTTTGCCGACAGGCCAAGCACCATGGTTTCCTTTGGCGAGGGCGAAAACAGACCGCGTTCCAGCCAGGTTGAGCGCACGGTCAGGCCGCGCCGCGCCATGTCCTCGCTGAAACTGGTGAGTTGCGACAGGGATTGCTGAACCCGCTCGCCAAGCGGTGCGACCGACGTGCCGGACCCCTGTTTTTGCACCACCAGCCCATCGCGTGCCAGTTCCTGAACTGCCTTGCGCACGGTGACGCGCGAGACATCGGTGATCTGGGCAATTTCCCGTTCCGAGGGTAGCGGATGCCCGGCATCCAGTTTGCCGGAGCGGATCGCCTCTTCAAGATGCTGGCGCAGTTGCAGATAGAGCGGCCCGCCGCGATCGCGCACCCAGTTTTCACGCTGCAATAAAGCGGCGACAGAGGTTTCCATTCAACCGGCTCCCCCCTGATCAGGCGGCGATCCGGCAAAATGGCGAACCGCAAGTGCGGCGGCGCCCTCGACGGCACTGGCAAGCGGTGGCCGCACCAGTTTGCGGTAATGTGGGCTGAGATAGGGGGTATAATTCGGGCCGACACCGCCCAACATGCAAAACGGGTGGTCGCGTGCCAGCTCCATGGATTGCAGTACAGCCTCAATGGCATTGACTGCTCTGCTGATGATGGCAATTGCGTTGCGGTCTTTCTGGCCGGCGAGTTCAAATACAAGCGGTGCGAATGTGCCGAACTCGGCCGGGCTTGCGACCTGGGCAAACTCCACCAGCGTTTGTGGATTTCCGGCAAAGCGCTCCATGATCGTCTTTGTGGCGGTGGAAGTGGGGCGGATCCGTTCATGGGCAAGCAGCGAGAGTTCCAGCAGCGACCGGCCCAACCTCGCGCCGCTGGCCAGATCGCTGACGGCAAATCCCCAGCCGCCCTTGGTTAATACAATACCGGCCTTGCGCTGAATAAACACCGATCCGGTGCCGATGATTGCTGCCGCCCCGTCGCCTTCACCGACCGCACCGTCGAGGGCAATCACCGCATCGGATGCGATATGGCTCTGCCGGAACGGTAGCTGGGTTTTGAACCGGGCTGCGGCATTGTCGACATTGGCACCGGCAAGACCGAGATAGGCTGACAACTCGGGAATGATAGCGGCGGACAATCCGGCGTCTTCGATGGCCGATTGCGTCGCCTGCAAAATGTGCTCGCGCGCAGCAGCGGGATCGGACACGATGTTTGCCGAGCCTGCCCGGCCGCTGCCAAGCTGCGCGCCGGATGCATCGCACAGCAATGCCCTGCACCCGGTTCCACCGCCATCAATTCCAACAAAAAGCGCCACCTGATCCTCCTGTAGAGATATCATACCAATATGATACCATTAACCAAGCGGTTTTTTCATAACTTTTTTATTACATATAAATAATTGATAATAAAAGATAAATTTTTTGTCAAAACTTTATGACTAACGGCAGCCGTAACGTCGCTATGGACAATTGGTATTATTTTGGCATTATACGAGGCGGAGGATCTGGATATGCCACTGCAAGCGACAGAACATTCAAGCAATCAGGCTGAGGCGCTGGATTTGCGCGCGCCGCTGGAGGTTCTGTCCATTCTGCATCACGGGCAGCTTGAAGCGGCCCGGTGTGTTGCGAATTGTTTTCCCGCATTGTCCCGTGCAGCCGACACGGCTGCTACAGCGCTGTCATCCGGTGGGCGTCTGATCTATGCCGGAGCTGGCAGTTCCGGCCTGATGGCGATGGCTGATGCTCTGGAATTGCCGGGAACATTCGGCATTGCGCCGGACCGGGTGGTGATCTTGCTGGCCGGTGGCATGAAGAATCTCCACGATCTTGCCGGCGGGCCGGAAGATGATACGGATCAGGCAGGTCGCGATATCGAAGCGGCAGTTGTGGGCCCGGATGATTGCATCATCGCGCTTTCTGCCAGTGGCACGACGCCCTATGCGCTGGCAGCTCTGCGCGGCGCGAAGGCGTCTGGCGCAGCCACAATCGCAATTGCCAACAATGCACCGGCGCCACTGCTCGGCGAGGCAGACATTGCCATCCACCTGTCGACCCCGCCGGAAATTATCGCTGGCTCGACCCGGATGGGTGCGGGGACCGCCCAGAAAATCGCGCTCAACATGATCTCGACCCTGACGGCCATCCGGCTTGGCCATGTCCATGATGGCGAGATGGTCAATCTGAAAGCGGATAATGCCAAGCTGAGGCAGCGGGCCAACCGCATCGTTTGTGCAATATCAAAATGCACCCATGAGCAAGCGGAACGCCATCTGGAAGCGGCAGAGGGATCGGTGAAAGTTGCCATTCTGCTGGCGGCAGGGGCACCGAATTCGCAGCAGGCGCTGGACATGCTGGCCGCATCCGGTCAGGCTTTGCGTCCGGCGCTGCAGCATTTGCAGCAGACTTGAATATCTTAACGCAAAGGCGCGGATCAGCGCCGACACAGAGGAGACGACACAATGACGCAGAAATTACTCAAACGGATGCTGCTGGCATCCTGCGTGGCGGTAACGGCAGGATCTGCCTTTGCCCAGGAAGTGACGCTGACGATTGAAAGCTGGCGCAATGATGATCTGTCGATCTGGCAGGACAAGATCATTCCGGCGTTCGAAGCGGAAAACCCCGGCATCAAGATCAATTTCACGCCATCAGCGCCTGCGGAATACAACGCGGTTCTGAACTCCAAGCTGGAAGCCGGATCAGCTGGCGATCTGATCACCTGCCGGCCATTCGATGCGTCTTTGAGCCTTTATGAAAAAGGTCAGCTGGCCGCGCTTCAGGATCTGGAAGGCATGGCAAATTTCAGTGACGTCGCCAAATCCGGCTGGAGCACGGATGATGGCTCGGCGACGTTCTGTGTGCCGATGGCATCGGTGATCCACGGTTTTATCTACAATAAGGACGCCTTTGCGGAAGTCGGTGTGGACGTGCCGAAGACCGAAGCTGAATTCTTCGCCGTGCTCGAAAAGATCAAGGAAGACGGCAATTATATTCCGCTGGCCATGGGCACCAATGATCAGTGGGAAGCCGCAACCATGGGCTACAATAATATCGGCCCGAATTACTGGAAAGGCGAAGAAGGCCGGCTCGCGCTGATCAAGGGCGATCAGAAGCTGACCGATGAAGCCTGGATCGGCCCGTTCCGCCAGTTGGCGAAATGGAAGGATTATCTGGGCGATGGCTTTGAAGCACAGACTTATCCCGACAGTCAGAACCTGTTTACCCTTGGCCGCGCCGCGATCTATCCGGCCGGATCGTGGGAAATCTCCGGCTTCAACGAACTTGCCGAATTTGAAATGGGGGCGTTCTATCCGCCGGTACAGAAAGCTGGCGACGCGTGCTATATCTCCGATCACACCGATATTGCCATCGGCATGAATCCGAAAACGCCAAATCCGGAAGCGGCCAAAACCTTCCTCAACTGGGTCGCGTCGGCGGAATTTGCCGATCTGTATGCCAATTCACTGCCGGGATTCTTCTCGCTGTCGAAACATGAAGTCGCGATGGATGATGAACTGGCCCAGGAATTTGTATCCTGGCGCGGCGAATGCAACTCCACGATCCGTTCAACCTACCAGATCCTGTCGCGTGGCACGCCAAATCTGGAGAACGAAACCTGGAATGCATCGGCCAATGTGATCAAGGGTACCGAAACCCCTGAAGATGCCGCTGCACGGCTTCAGGACGGTCTTGCCAGCTGGTACAAACCACAGATGTGATGGACCATCAATGATCTGATCCGGGCCGCTGATGCGGCCCGGATTTTTGCAACACGGCAAGCGGCACAGAGACAGGTTCATGACACAGGCAACACATCCGGGAAGGCCGTTTCGCTGGCATATAGCGGTTTTCCTTGCGCCAGCCGTTCTGGTCTATACCGCAATCATGATCCTGCCGCTGTTCAGCACATTGCAATTGTCGCTGTTTCGCGATGTTGAGCAGCAACAGATATTTGTCGGTCTGGAGAATTTCAAAACTCTGTTCGGCGATCAGCGCTGGTCCGACAGTTTCTGGAATGCGCTGCAGAACAATGCCTGGTTCTTTGTCATCCACATGCTGGTGCAGAATCCGATTGGTATCCTGCTGGCGGCGCTGCTCAGCAGCCCGCGTCTGCGGATGAGCGGGTTTTACCGGACGTCAATTTTCATTCCTACCATTCTGTCATTCGTTATTGTCGGTTTTGCCTGGAAACTGATCCTCAGCCCGATCTGGGGTATCGCCCCCAATATGCTGGATGCAATTGGTCTGAAAAGCCTGTTCCAGCCATGGCTTGGCAAGGAGGCTTATGCCCTGACCACTCTGGCGCTGATTTCGGTCTGGCAGTTTGTCGGAATTCCGATGATGCTGATCTATGCGGCGCTACTGTCGATTCCCGATGAAATTCTGGAAGCGTCGGAGTGCGATGGCATTACCGGCATGGCGCAGTTCTGGAAAATCAAGCTGCCGCTCATTCTGCCCTCGATCGGCATTATTTCAGTGCTGACCTTTGTCGGCAACTTCAATGCCTTCGATTTGATCTATGCGGCGCAGGGGGCGCTGGCGGGGCCGAATTACGCCACCGATATTCTCGGCACATTCCTCTACCGCACCTTCTTTGGCTTTCAGTTGCAACTGGGCGATCCGAATATGGGGGCGACAATCGCCTCCGCCATGTTCGTCATCATTCTGGTCGGCGTTTGCATCTATCTGTTCGGCATTCAGACGCGGCTACGCCGCTATCAGTTTTAGGAGCACTGCGCGATGCAATCAGCCAGAAGTTCCATTGGGAAATCCGTTGCAGCCCATGTCATTTTGATGAGCTATACGCTGATCGCGCTGTTTCCGGTGTTTGTCATCGTCATCAATTCCTTCAAGTCGCGCAAAGCGATTTTTCGTGAACCTCTGGCACTGCCCAACGAAAGCAGCTTCAGCCTTGTCGGCTATGAAACGGTTCTGAAACAGGGCGATTTTCTGCTGTATTTCCAGAACAGTTTTGTCGTCACGGTGTTGTCGCTAACATTCGTGCTGCTGTTTGGTGCAATGGCCGCCTTTGCGCTGTCTGAATACCGCTTTCGCGGCAACCGGATGATGGGGCTGTATCTGGCGCTCGGCATCATGATCCCGATCCGACTTGGCACGGTGGCGATCCTGCAATTGATGGTCGCCAGCGGGCTGGTCAATACGCTGACGGCGCTGGTGCTGGTCTACACCGCGCAGGGCCTGCCGCTGGCCGTGTTTATTCTCTCGGAATTCATGCAGCAGGTCTCGGATGATCTGAAAAATGCCGGCCGCATTGACGGGCTCAGCGAATACCGGATTTTCTTCCGCCTTGTGCTGCCGCTGATACGCCCGGCCATGGCAACCGTAGCGGTGTTCACCATGATCCCGATCTGGAATGATCTTTGGTTCCCGCTGATTCTGGCTCCGGCCGAGGAAACCAAGACGATCACGCTTGGGGCGCAGGTGTTCATCGGCCAGTTTGTCACAAACTGGAATGCCATTCTATCGGCGCTGTCGCTGGCGATTGTTCCAGTGCTGCTGCTGTATCTGATTTTCTCCCGGCAACTGATCCGGGGCATTACTGCAGGAGCGGTCAAATGAGCACTACTTGCAAACCGGTGCGGGTGCTGGTCGCCGGGCTTGGCAATATGGGCAGAAGCCATGCGCTGGCCTATCACACCAATCCCGGATTTGAGATCATCGGACTTGTGAACCGCTCAAAAGTCGACTTGCCGGACCAATTGACATCTTATCCGTTTCACGATGATTTTACGGCGGCGCTTGCTGCGCTGAAGCCGGATCTGGTGTCGATCAACACCTATGCTGACAGCCATGCCGACTATGCCGTTGCGGCGATGCAGGCGGGCGCGCATGTGTTTCTGGAAAAGCCGATTGCCACCACGGTGGAAGATGCAATCCGGGTGACGGACACAGCCAGGGCCACCGGCCGCAAACTGGTGATCGGCTATATTCTGCGGCACCATCCCTCGTGGATGACATTGATTGCCGAAGCGCGGGCGCTGGGCGGGCCATTCGTGTTCCGCCTCAACCTCAACCAGCAATCTTCCGGTGCTACCTGGCAGACCCATAAGCAATTGATGCAGACCATGTCGCCGATTGTCGATTGCGGCGTGCATTATGTCGATGTGATGTGCCAGATCACCGATGCAAAGCCGGTGCAGGTGCGTGGCATGGGCCTGCGGCTGTCAGAGGAAATCGCGCCTGACATGTATAATTACGGGCATTTTCAGGTGATCTTCGATGATGGTTCCGTCGGCTGGTATGAAGCCGGATGGGGGCCGATGATGTCGGAAACCGCGTTCTTCGTGAAAGATATCATTTCGCCGAATGGCAGCGTCTCGATTGTCATGGATGATGCCGCCAAATCTGATGATATCGACACCCATACCCGAACCTCGAAAATTCGCATACACAGCGGCCAGACCGGCGCTGACGGGCGGTTTTCCACTCCTGACCGGCTGCTTTCCATGGAAGATGAGCCGGATCATCAAGGGCTTTGTGACCGTGAGCAGGCCTTTGTGCTGAAAGCGATTTGCGAAGATATCGATCTGTCCCGGCATATGCAGGACGCGGTGCAGTCGCTGCGCATCTGTATGGCAGCGGATGAAAGCATCCGCAGCGGCCGGGAAATTCGGTTGTAGATCCAACCAACACAATGCTCCAAGGGGTGAAAGCAAGATTTTGGGCTCATTACAGTTAAACGACATTTCCAAGAAATTCGGTTCGGTCGAGGTGCTGAACGGCATCGATCTTGAAGTCGCGGATGGTGAATTCGTGATCTTTGTCGGCCCGTCGGGCTGCGGGAAATCCACGCTGCTGCGCACCATTGCCGGTCTGGAGGATGCAACCGGCGGGACGATCCGAATTGACGGTGAAGTGGTGAATGGCAAACCGCCGACGGATCGCGGCATCGCCATGGTGTTCCAGACCTATGCGCTGTATCCGCATCTGTCGGTGCGGGATAATATGAGCCTTGGACTGAAACAGGCCAAAACCCCCAAGGACGAGATTGTCCAGCGGGTCGATCTGGCGACGCGGATGCTGTCGCTGGAAGATTATCTGGAGCGGCGGCCTGCCGAATTATCCGGTGGCCAGCGCCAGCGCGTTGCCATTGGCCGCGCGATTGTGCGCAAGCCAAAACTGTTTCTGTTTGATGAGCCGCTATCCAATCTGGATGCGGCGCTGCGGGTTCATACACGGCTGGAAATTGCCCGGTTGCACCGGAAACTGGGGGCGACCATGGTCTATGTGACCCATGATCAAACCGAAGCCATGACCCTGGCCGATCGCATTGTGGTGCTGAATGCCGGCAGGGTGGAGCAGATTGGCTCGCCGATGGAATTGTACAATCATCCGGCCAACAGATTTGTCGCCGGTTTCATCGGTTCACCGCAAATGAATTTCATTGATGCAGCTGTTGTCGGAGACACCGGCGCAGCTACGATCGGCATCCGCCCGGAGCATATTTCGGTCAGCTCCGAGGGCGGCGATGTGGAGGGTGTGGTATCCCATGTCGAGCATCTGGGCGCAGACACCAATCTGTTTCTCGATTGCGGTGCGGCGGGCCTGCTGGCAATTCGCCTGTTCGGCGAGCATGACTTCGCCATCGACGCAAAACTGTTCGCCCGGTTTCAGCCCGACCGGGTGTACCGCTTTGACAGCGAGGGCGTCGTCATCGCTCGATAATTTCCTCGGCACGGTCAAGGATTCTGGTCTGATCAATGCCGGGGCCGGGCGAAAGCGTTTTCAAAATAGCCTCAAAGGTTTCGCGCCTGCCGGAGTTCGATTGCACCATAGTGGCGAATTTCTGAGCCAGCGGATCAACAATCTTCGTCCCGTCGCTGGCGCGCTGATAGATGTGGACCAGCCAGTAGGAAATGGCATCGCAGGCGCGCGGCGAGTCAAACCCATCCTTGTCCCGCGCGGCAATGACCGGAAGAATGCGCACCGGCAGTTTCTGACTGCCATCCCAGGCGATCTGCGCCAGTTCATGTTTAAGGGCGGGATTGGCAAAGCGTTCAATGAGTTTTTGGCAATAGTCCGGCGCCTCGGCCTGCATGCGAGCCGGCAGGGTGGAGGTGGCTTCCAGCATCAGTTCTTCGACAGCGCGGCGCAATACCGCATCGTCAATTGCCTCATGTACATAAGTGTGGCCGGACAACAGCCCGGCATAAGCGAGAAAGGAATGCGGCCCGTTCAGCAGACGCAGCTTGCGCAGCTCATAGGGTGAGACATCTTCGACAAATTCTGCGCCCACCTTGTCCCAGGCGGGTTTTTCGGCGGCGAAATTGTCTTCAATAATCCACTCCGAAAAGGCTTCTGTTGCGACCGGGGACCGATCCGCCCAGCCGGTTTCCTTCAAGACCTCGGCGCGCAAGGCGTCGGTTGTGGCAGGTGTGATGCGGTCCACCATGGTGCCGGGAAATCTGACCGATTTGTCCATATAGGATGCCAGGTCAAGGCGGGCATGGCGGTCAAATTCGCGGACCATTTGTTGCAGGGTTTCACCATTTGAAGACAGATTATCGCAACTGATGATTGTCAGCGGTGCCGCGCCGTTGCGCTGCCGCTGCTGCAGGCCGAACGCCAGAAAGCCGATGGCAGTGGTCGGTTTGCCGCCCGCCAGTTCTGCGGCAATCTCGGGATTCTCCGTGTTGAGATGGCCAGACGAGCCGTCAATATGATAGCCCTTTTCCGTCACCGTCAGTGTGACAATCGCGGTCTCAGGGTCGGCGATCAGATCAAGCACGGAATCCGGGCTTTCCGGGGCGACCAGAATCCTGTCATGCACGGAAATGCGCTGATAATCGGTTGGCCCGTCACCATTGATCACCAATGTATAGGCGAAATCCTGGTGAGCGAGCTGGTCGCGCGCCGTGCTGCTTTGCATGGAGACGGCGATGATCTGCCATTCAGTGTCAGTCTGCTGGTTGGCCAGGTGGGTGTACCAGGCCTGATGGGCGCGGTGAAAATTACCGGGGCCGAAATGCACGATTTGGTTCATGTCAGAGATCCTTCAGTCTGTAAGCGTCCACCGCCAGATCGCGGGCCAGCAGCCGGGCAATATCGAGTGCGTCCGACAGTCCGAACAGGCCGCGGGAAACTTGCCTGTCCAGGTGAAGCGCCGCGCCGCGCCGCCACAGATCATGGCGCGCGGGAATCGACAGCAGAGCGCGGGTATCATCATTGAACCCGGCCAGATTCCAGTAGCCGGCGGTCTCCACCACGCTGTCGAAATAGCGCGCAATGCCGTTGAGACTGTCATGGAACCACCAGGGCGGCCCAAGGCGCAGAGCCGGCCAGTGACCGGCCATCGGCGCCAGTTCGCGGCTGTAGGTTGTTTCATCGAGTGTGAACAGAATGAGGCTCAGAGCGGGATCGTTGCCGACCCGGTTGAGCAGGGCCGACAGACCGTTGACCCAATCAACCGCGATCGGAATATCCGCTCCCATATCATTGCCAAAGCGGCGGTACAACGCCTCATTGGTGGAACGGTTGCTGCCGCCATGGATCTGCATGACGAGGCCGTCATCGATGGACATCTGCGCCATTTCAATCAGCATCCGGCCGTAGAACCGGGTGGCGTCGGCGTGGCTCAGCTGGCCGTTCAGCGCCTGTCGCAACAGAGTTGCCATCTCCGTATCCGGAACATCACAGGTGTGGATGGCGGTGATGGCATGGTCGGTGGCGGTGGCACCTTGCGAGATGAAGAAGGCACGGCGCTGGCGCAGCGCGTTCAGATAGGCCGGAAAGGATGCCGTATCCTCTCCGGTGAGATCGGCCAGTTGGCGGATATGGGCGGCAAAATCGGGCGAGGCCGGGTTGAGCACCGTGTCCGGACGGAATGTCGGGATGATGCGGCCCTGCCAGCCGCTGTCGCGGATCTGCTGATGCTGAGACAGGGTGTCGAGCGCGGCGTCAGTTGTGGCGAGAAGCTCCAGGCCAAAGCGCTCAAACAGCGCCCTTGGCCGGAACTCCGGTGTTTTCAGCTTTGCATCAATGAGATCGTAATAATGGTCAGCAGTTTGGGCAGTCAGCGGCTCTGAAATCTGAAAAACATGGGCAAATGTGTGTTCAAGCCATTGCCGGCTGGGAGTGCCGAGAAAGCGGTTCCAGTGCTGCGCGAAAATCTGGAAGATGCGCCGCGGATCGCGGGCCTCCGGATCAACCCCGATGCCAAGATCCTGCAACGGGACGCCCTGGCTGTAGAGCATGCGAAACACATAATGATCGGGAATGATGAGCAATTCCGCGGGATCGCGAAAGGCGCTGTTTTCAGCGAACCAGGCCGGATCACAATGACCATGGGGCGAGACAATCGGCAGATCGCGAATATGCTGATAGATCGTATCGGCAGTTGGCGGCAGGTGGACGGTGCCGGAAGAATTGTCGTTGAGGGTGCTGGTCATGAATGTTCCATTGTCGTGGCGTTCTGGTCGAAATACTCTTTATGCATTGCTGCCAGATCAGACAAGGTGTCGAGGACCGAGCTGAGATGCAATCTGGTGATGTTGACAGCCATCGCCTTGTCCTCAGCGGTGATCGCATCCAGTATGCTGTGATGCTCGCTCAGCAGGTGTTTCTGGTGAGCCTTACTGCGCAGTGCCAGAACGCGCAGACGATCCAGAAGCATCTTTTCGCGGCTCAGGACGTCGGCAACACGCGGATACAGCGTGGCCCGTGCGAGGGTCAGGTGGAACTCATCATCAAGATGGCGAAAATCTGCCGTGGTGCGCTTCTTGATCGCCTTTTTCTGCCGTTTGAGATTGTCTTTCAGTTCTACTGCAAATCGGTTGGGAATGCCGACTTCACACAGCCGGCTAACGGTCGCTACTTCCAGCGCCTCGCGCAGAAAGCGGGCTTCGAGAATCTTGCCGGTGTTCAGTTTGGTGACAAAATGGCCACGGCTCGGCCGGGTGGTGACAAGCCCGCTCTGGCGCAATTGCTGCAAAGCCTCACGCACCGGGGTCCGGCTGGCGCCAAATCTGGTACCGATGTCAGCTTCCGGGAGAGCCTGGCCTGGCGGCAGTTCCATAGTCAGGATCATGCTCTGCAAAGCGTCGAATATCTGGATTCCAGCTGGCCGTTCCGGGTCGATTTCGGGAAAACGGATCTCGGGCACCAATATTTCCGGCAACTGGCTTTGCGCTGGCATCAATTTGTCATCTTTCATGGCCCCGGTCCTCTTGTCATTTATAAGTATACCGGTATACAAAGTTTGCACAACAAGTATGCTGGCATATTTTCACCTGCTCGAGGCAGGGTATTGGGGCAGTGTAATTGTGTGGAAGGATTTGCGATGAATATTGCGCTGATCGGTCTGGGGATGGTGGCTGCCACCCATGTCAAGGCGATTCAGGCCAGTACAGCGGGGATCAATCTGCGCGGTGTCTATGGCCGCTCCGAGACAAAGGTCGCTGAATTCATTGCCGAGCATCTGCCCGACGATGATGGATCCCTGCGCCGCTACAAATCCCTCGAGGAGATTGCAGCGGACGGCGAAATTGACTTCGCAATTGTCGCTACACCGCCCAATGCCCGAGACACGATCCTGCATCAGCTTGTGGCGGGCAAAAAACACATTCTTCTGGAAAAGCCGATCGAGCGCAGCTCGAGAGCTGCTTCGCGGTTCGTCAAGGTCTGCGAAGAAGCCGGAGTGACGCTCGGCGTCGTGTTCCAGCACCGTGCCAGAGCTGTTGCCAGAGAACTAAAAGAGCTGGTTGATTCCGGCGCAACCGGGCCCATCCGGGTGGTGGAGATTGTGGTGCCGTGGTGGCGTCCGCAATCCTATTATGATGAGCCGGGACGCGGCACTTATAAGCGCGACGGCGGCGGCGTGCTGATTTCCCAGGCTATTCATACCATGGATCTGGCGCTGTCTTTTGTCGGTTCGGTGATCACGGTCCAGGCCACGACCCGCCGCAGTGCTTTCCACGATATGGAAGCGGAAGATTTCGTTACCGCCGGCATGGACTTCGCGAATGGCGCGATCGGGTCCCTGATGGCCAGCACAGCGAGCTATCCCGGACGCGCTGAATCGATCACCTTGCATTGCGACGAAGTGTCGGCCCGGTTGCAATCCGGCAAACTGGAGCTGGATTGGCGCGATGGGCGGCATGAGGTCTCGGGCGAGGATATGGCCACCGGAGGCGGTGCCGACCCGATGGCTTTTACCCATGAATGGCATCAGACAATGATTGAGGATTTCGCCGATGCAATACGCAGCGGGCGGCCGCCACTGGCACCGGGACGCGAGGCTTTGGCCGTGCATTACCTGATTGATGCCATCAACCGGTCTTCATACGGCGATGCCGCATGTGAGCTCTCGGTGAATGGATATGCAGATGACTGATGCAATCCGGATTGCCGCAATCGGCATTGATCACCGGCATATTTACGGCCAGATCGAGAACATGCTCGCCGTCAGCGGCGAATTGGTGGGCTGGTGGACCGAGGGAGAGCCGGAAACGCTGGACGGGTTTGTCAAACGCTTTCCGGCAGCACCGCGTGCTTCCGAGCGCAAAGTGCTGCTTGAGGACCCCACCATTGATCTTATACTGATTGCCGCCATTCCTGTCGACAGGGCCGCACTTGCCATTGAAGCAATGCGCCATGGCAAGGACGTCATGCTTGACAAGCCCGGCTGCACCACACTCGAGCAGCTTGCTGAGATCAAGCAGACAGTGGCCGAAACCGGACAGATATGGTCAGTCGATTTTTCCGAGCGGTTCGAGGTTGCCAGTGTCACCAAAGCTGCCGAACTGGTGCAGCAGGGTGCCATCGGCAAAGTTGTTCAGACCGTGGGGCTGGGACCGCACCGGCTCAACCGCGCAACCCGTCCCGGTTGGTTTTTCGAGCGCGACAAATATGGCGGCATTCTGTGCGATATCGCCTCGCACCAGATCGACCAGTTTTTGTACTTCACCAATTCCGATGATGCCGAAATCACGCTGGCTTCTGCCGCCAATTATGCCAATCCGGATGATCCGGGCCTGCAGGATTTTGGCGAAATCGCCCTGCGCAGCGCGAGCGGCCACGGCTATATAAGGGTCGACTGGTATACGCCGGACGCCTTGCCGACATGGGGCGACGGACGGCTGACCATTCTGGGGACGGAAGGCTATATTGAACTGCGCAAATATGTCGATGTCGCCCAGGATGAGGGGATTGATCACCTCTATCTTGTCAATGGCTCACGCTGCGAAAAAATTGACTGTTCAAAGGCTGGCTATCCGTATTTCCGAAACCTTGCCAATGACATCCGCCAGCGCAGCGAAAGCGCCATGCCGCAGGCCCACGCCTTCAAGGTGACGGAACTGGGCATTAAAGCGCAGATGCTGGCCGATCAAACGATGGACTCCTCGCAATGACGCGGCGCTGAAGTGACGCTGGCAGAATGATCCAATTTATGAAGGCTGGTTGCCAGCCTGACACAGATGAAAGGCAAAAACATGCTGCAAACCTGGCGCTGGTTCGGTCCGCTGGACCCGATTTCGATGGATGATCTTCTGCAGGTGGGCGCCGAGGGCGTCGTCTCCGCCCTGCATCACCTGCCTCCCGGTACGGTGTGGCCGGTGGCGGAGATTGAAAAACGCCAGGGCGAGATTGCGAAACGGCGCAATGGTGCGGCGTCCGGACTGCGCTGGGAGGTGGTGGAAAGCCTGCCGGTCTCGGAGGCCATCAAGACCCGCAGCGGCGATTATCGCGCCCATCTGGAGGCCTACCGCCAGAGCATGTGCAACCTAGCGGCCTGCGGCCTGCAGATCGTGTGCTACAATTTCATGCCGATCCTCGACTGGACGCGCACTGATCTGCGCGCACCGATGGCCCATGGCGGCACGGCAATGCGGTTCGATCTGCTCGAATTTGCTGTATTCGATTTGTTTATCCTGCGCCGGTCCGGCGCGGCACAGGACTATCCCGCCGACTTTACCGAACAGGCGGATCGCCTGTTCAAAACCATGGATGACGCGCAGAAAACCGCTCTGCAGAACAATATTGTTGCCGGACTGCCCGGTGCCAATGACAATTGGACGCTGGATGATATCGGCGCGCTGCTGCAAACCTATAGTACGGTCACTGCTGAATCACTGCGCGCCAATCTGATTGATTTTCTCGCTGACATCATCCCGCTGGCAGACGAGCTTGGCCTGCGCTTTTGCTGTCATCCGGATGATCCGCCATTTTCGCTGCTGGGTCTGCCGCGCATCATGTCGTCGGAGGCCGATTATGCCCATGTCATGAATGCGGTGGACAGTCCCGCCAACGGCATTACGTTTTGCACCGGCTCTCTGGGCGTTGCCAAAGGTTTTGATGCGGCCGGCTTTGTCGAGCGGCTCGGCAGCCGGATCCATTTTGCGCATCTGCGCAACACCAGCCGGACAGAGCCGGCCCTGCCGGACCGCAGCAGCTTTTATGAGGCGGCGCATCTGGAAGGCCACACGGATATGGCCGGCGTTGTCGCCGCGCTGATGCGCGAGCAGGATAAGCGCAAGGCCGCCGGGCGAGCCGACTGGCGCATTGCCATGCGGCCGGATCACGGCCAGGAATTGCTGCAGGATATCGGCAGCGGCGGCATGCCCGGCTACCCATTGATCGGGCGGATGCGGGGCCTGGCGGAACTGCGCGGTCTGATGGCGGCGCATCAATCGCCAAATAATTAGTCAGCTTTGTAGATCTGCATAAATTTTGTGCAGATCGAAATCTGTGATGATTGATCTGACGTTGTAGATTTTTGATCTATCTGTTTTATTTCATTAATTTTCTTTTTCACAAAAATGGCATGGTTCCTGCAAAGTCTGATTGTGCAGCGCATCTAGGGTTCCGGTGCGGCTGATATTGTCAGCCGGATGCAGGACCGAGAGATGCAAGCCGGGCAATAAAGCCCGGTAACACGGCGGGATAAAAACCCGGGAGAGTACTGCACAGGTTTGCGCGCGCGAACCTCCTCCCGGTTTGTGCGCTCAAACTCCTTACAGACCGGTCTGACGACCGGGAGCGAAACAGGAGATGCGCATGACCATTTTGAAAAATATTAGCAAAGCACTTTGCGTTGCCGCTGCCCTGGCGGTGCCAGCCGGCATGAGCGATGCAAGGGCGCAGGAAAAAACCGAATTCAGCGTCTGCTGGTCGATTTATGTGGGCTGGATGCCGTGGGGCTATCTGGCCGATTCCGGCATCATGAACAAGTGGGCCGACAAATATGACATCAGCGTCGAGATCGTCCAGATCAATGATTATGTGGAATCGATCAACCAGTATACCGCCGGGGAATTTGACGGTTGCTCAATGACCAATATGGACGCACTGTCGATTCCTGCCGGCGGCGGTGTCGATACGACGGCCCTGATTGTCGGTGACTTTTCCAACGGCAATGACGGGATCATTCTGAAAGACGCGGACGCGCTGCCCGCGATCAAAGGCCGCAATGTCAATCTGGTGGAACTGTCCGTGTCGCATTACCTGCTGGCGCGGGCGCTCGACACGGTCGGCCTGTCGGAAAGAGATCTGACCGTGGTTAACACATCCGATGCGGATATGATTGCGGCCTATGCCACCGATGACGTTACGGCCGTGGTGACATGGAACCCGCTGCTGTCGCAAATCGAAGCGGAAGCCAATGCAACCAAGGTGTTCGACAGCGCCGGGATTCCCGGTGAAATCATCGACATCATGATGGTCAATACCAAGACACTTTCCGACAACCCCGCTTTCGGCAAGGCACTGACCGGTGCCTGGTTTGAGGTGATGGCGCTGATGGCCTCGCAGACGGCAGAGGGGCAGGCAGCACGCGACAGCATGGCGGCAGCTTCCGGGACCGATCTGGCCGGCTATGATGCGCAATTGGCAACCACGGAAATGTTCTTTCTGCCTGAGGACGCTGTGGCGTTTACCAGCTCGACTGACCTTCCCGAAACCATGGAATTTGTCGCTGAATTTCTGTTTGACAAAGGAATTCTGGGGGAAGGCGCACCCAGTGCCGAATTTGTCGGCGTTGCCTTTCCCGATGGCTCCGTGTTTGGCGATGAGGCCAATGTGAAGCTGCGCTTCGACACGAGTTTCATGCAGATGGCCGCCGACGGCGAGCTTTAGGAAAACCTCCGCAACATCGCCCGGCCCCTCTCCCTTCTGGCGGGCCGGGCAAACCGAAGATTGCCATGCGCATTATCAACCGAAAACTGCAACGCCATGAAAAACTGTTCATGGGCGCAGCGCCGTTCATCACGGTGCTGTTGATCTATATTGTGGCAAGCCATTTGCGGCGGCTGGAGAATCCGGCTGACAAGCTTCTGCCATCGCTGGAGGCCATGGGCGCCAGTTTCTGGCGGATGGCGTTCGAGATGGATAAAAGATCTGGCGACTACCTGTTATGGAGCGATAGCTATGACAGCCTTATGCGGCTTGGCATCGGCATGGGCACCGCCACCTGCATTGCACTGGTGGCGGGGATCGCGATCGGCTTCATTCCTCATGCAAGGCAGATGTTTGCACCGTTTGTGGCCAGTATTTCGCTGATTCCACCGATCACCATTCTGCCTATTCTGTTCATTGTTTTCGGCCTTGGTGAAGCCTCGAAGATCATGCTGATTGTGCTTGGAACGGCCCCGGTGATGGTTCGCTCGGTTGCCCAGACAGTGATGGATATTCCGCGGGAAATGGTCATCAAGGCGGAAACACTGGGAGCCAGCGTCTGGCAGATGATCTGGCGGCTGGTGTTGCCGCTGACGCTGCCGAAACTGGTCACCGCCATTCGGCTTGGCCTCGTGCCAGGCTGGATTTTTCTGATTTCCGCCGAGGCGATTGCCTCCACCGGCGGTCTTGGCTACCGGATTTTTCTAGTGCGGCGCTATCTGGCGATGGATGTGATCCTGCCATATGTGATCTGGATTACGCTGCTGGCCTTTATCATTGACCGGCTGCTTCTGCTGGCCTCCAAACGTGCTTTCCCATGGCACCATCTGGGAGGTGACAGCCTGTGACCCTCGTTCCTGATCCGAGAACTCCTGACGCCAATTTGCCCAGAATTCAGTTGAAGGGCGTGAGCATGGAGTATGGCGACAACCGGGTGCTGGAACGCCTCAGCCTGTCCGTTGAGGCGGGTTCATTGTGTACGATTGTCGGTGCGTCGGGCTGTGGCAAGTCGACTTTTCTGCGCCTGCTGCTCAGCCAGGAGCAACCCACCGGCGGGCGCATTTTGCTGGATGGCGCGCCGCTGCCGCCTGAACCCACACCGGATCGGGGCATCGTGTTTCAGCGCTATTCGGTGTTCCCGCATTTGAGCGTGGAAGAAAATCTCATTCTGGCATTTGAATTTGAAAGCGCCGGCTTTGGCGGCCGCCTGTTCGGTGCATCAAGGACGCATGCGCGCGACAGAGTGGCGGAAACGCTGGACAAAATTGGCCTGTTTGCCGCGAAGGACCGGTATCCCGCGCAATTGTCCGGCGGGATGCAGCAACGGCTTGCCATTGCCCAGGCGCTGTTGAAACGGCCTAAAATTCTGCTGCTGGACGAGCCCTTCGGTGCGCTTGATCCCGGCATCCGTGCAGATATGCACGAATTGCTGCTGGGGCTCTGGCAGGAATTGTCGATGACCATATTCATGGTCACGCACGATATTGCCGAAGCCTTCAAACTGGGCACCAGAATGCTGGTGTTCGACAAAGTGCGTCATGATCCGGAAAATCCGGAGGCCTATGGCGCGACGATTACCTACGACCTGCCGCTGTCCAAGGACAGGTCAGATACAACACCGGAGCCACATGAGCTCTTTGCGAGTGAATTGCATAATTAACAGGAGACACTTCATGTTCGACATATTTTCCACAGGCCCCACCAAGTCCAGCCGGATTGGCGGCGGTGTGACGCGAGCCAAGCCCAGCCGGCGGCATCACCCTGACTTTGACAAATTGCAGATGCGCGGCTGGAAGGCGGCGGAAAAAGAGGCCGAACTGCCGTCTGCGGCCTGGGAAAAGGAAAAGCAATGGGCGTTGCGCATGGGGCTGACCGGATCTGACTGTCTGGAGGACAAATCGATTCCGACATTTGCGCGGGGCGAGTTGCCGCATTATGCCGGCATCAACACGTTTCTGAAGGCGCCTTATATTGAAGATGTCACCGCTGTCGGCGCCTATGACGCGGCGGTCATGGGCATTCCGTTCGACGGCGGCACAACCTATCGGCCCGGCACCCGGTTCGGCCCGCAGGCGCTGCGAAAAATCTCCGCGCTCTACACACCGTATAATTACGAAATGGGTGTCGATCTGCGCGAGCAGATGACGCTGTGTGATGTCGGCGACGTGTTTACTATTCCCGCCAATATCGAGAAGACCTTTGACCAGATCACCCGGGCTGTCAGCCATGTCGCCTCGTCGGGGGCGCTACCGATCATGATCGGCGGCGACCATTCCATCGGCTTTCCCTGTGTGCGCGGCATAGCGCAATGCACGTCGAAGCGCATCGGAATTGTGCATTTCGACCGCCATATCGACATTCAGGAAAAGGATCTGGATGAACGGATGCACACAACGCCGTGGTTCCATGCCACCGATCTGGTCAATGTGCCGGCGGTTAATCTGGTGCAGGTCGGCATTGGCGGCTGGCAGGTGCCGCGTGAAGGGGTGACCGAAGCGCGCAAGCGCAACACCAATATCTTCACCATGCGAGACGTCGAGGAAATGGGGCTTGCTGAAACCGCTGCACGGGCTCTGGAACTGGCCTGGAAGGATGCTGACGCGGTCTATATCTCGTTTGACATCGACAGCGTCGATTGCGGCTTTGTGCCGGGAACAGGGTGGCCGGAGCCAGGCGGTTTTCTGCCGCGCGAGGCGCTGGAACTGGTGTCGCTGGTGGCAAAGGAAGGCATTTGCGGCCTGGAGGTGGTGGAAGTCTCTCCGCCCTATGATTGCTCCGATATCACCGCGCTTCTGGCAACCCGGGTGATCGTGGATGTGCTGGGAACGCTGGTCTCCCACGGCAAGATGGGCGCCCACAAACACATCATCGACAAACCGGTCAGCATTCCTGCCGGACCGGATGTGGTGTGACATGACCAGACATCATGTTCACAAGCACGACCAACATTACAGTCACGACCCTGATCACGACCATGGTCCTGATCACAGCCATAGCCATGGCGTCGGGCACAATCATCCGCATGGTGATCATCTGCATTCCCACATTCACGGCCAGGGCGATAAGGCGCGGGCGGAAGAGCTGAAAATCCTCTCCGCCAGTTTTGTGGAAGGCTTTCGCAGTGCCGAGGACAAGACCAGCTATCTGCGTCTGTCCGGGATTCCCTTTCAGCAGAAGGGCCAGGACGGGCTGACGCTCAATCTGGTGGATGCGACGATCATCTCCAACTGGCAGATCGGCACGGCCTCTCCGGCCTTCGGCTCAAGGGAGTTGGCCTATTTGCCGTTTCCCGGTCCGATGGTTGAGGCCCGCGAAACAATGAATTTTGTCTATGTCTCACTTACCGAACGGGTCGACATGGATCTTTTAACGCTGCTCAACCAACGAACCGATATTTTAGAGAAAGGCCACACACATGACCACTAACAAAACCTTCCGGCCAGCCGCCCTTGCCGCCCTTGCCGTAAGTCTCGCACAACCGGCCGTCGCCCATAGCGGCGTTCATGGCGAAGCCAGTCTGAGCGCGGCCTTCCAGCATGTCATACACTCGCCCTATCATATGGTTCTGGCTGCCATAGCGATCGGCTTTGCCTTTCTGATGCTGCGGCTGGTGCATTTGCGCGACCGCCGCAGACAGGCGGCGCGGCACTCCAATAGCGCTGCCGCGCCGATTTCGGACCTGCCCCTGTAAGCCGCGCCAACCTGCTGCTAGACGTTGCGGACCGGCGGCATGCAGAGCCGCCGGTCCCGCTCATCTGACCGAAAAATACCAGCTGAAGCCCGATCAGCGCCAAAAAAACTAAAAACAGGACGAAATAAATTTTTTATGAAACCCGGCGTTTCTGCGGTATTTTCAGCCATGATGTGTCAAAAGACACATATTTCTCCCGATGAACGATTTCTGAACGCGTGGTTCAGGCAGGGTTCCGGTGTGACCTTCTAGATTTTTTTCAACGTCAAGCAAATGGCGTTGCCAAAAAACTTAAATCCAGGAGAGAAACCATGAAACGCCTCACACTTATTACAACAGCAGTTGCAATCGTCACCAGCCTTTCTGCCCCTGTCATGGCAAATGGCATCAACATCGAACAATTCGGCTTCGGCAATTCTGCCGGGGGCGGCCAGGCCGGGTTTGGCAATCTGATCGGTGTTTTCCAGGATGGCGCCTTCAACGACTCAATCACCCAACAGTTCGGCAATGGCAATGTCGCAGCGACCGGCCAGAGCGGCGTCAACAATTCCGCTGACACGCTGCAGATCGGAAACGGCAATCAGGCCGGTGTTGGCCAGTTCGGAGCTGATCATACTTCAGTTCTGACCCAGGACGGCAATGGCAACATCGCAGCCGGCGTTCAGCTCGGCCACAATTGCGATGCCAATGTCTCGCAGGCCGGAAGCGGAAACGTGGCAGCCTTTGTCCAGACCTGCCCTTAGGCCGCGTTGGATCAATTGAAACAGTTCGATGCGCAGGGCAGTCTTCAGACACCCGGCCATCCTGCTTTTAAAAAGGAACATCCCATGACCAGATTATCAAAACATCTCGCCTCCGGTTCAGCTGCCCTTCTGGCTCTCAGCCTGACAGGCATTGCGCTGGCAAGTGCTCATACGGAAAGGTCATCAGATGAACCGATCAGCTGTGAAATCCGCAGCACGGAAAATCGCGGCATGATCACGCTGGAAAGCTTGATCCACAGCGACACCGCCATCAGTGGTCAGTACCGCTTCAAGGTGCAAAGCGCCAGACAATCCGGCAACAGCAATATTTCGCAGGGCAGCAATTTTACCGCCAAGGCCGGAGAACCGGTTCAAATCGGCCGAATGATGCTGTCGGCAGGAAGCGTCTATGATGCAAGCCTGGAAATAACCGTCAGCGGTGTCACATTCAGCTGTGCGGAACGCATTGGCGGTGCGACCTGAAACCCTGCATCTTCGATCCCCAAGCGTTAAAGGGCTCCACTTCTGCGGAGCCCTTTTTGTGTCCGGTTTGGCTCAATTCCTGGTGTTTTACCTTTGCCGGAACGCGTGAACCCAACATGAATGGCGGGTTCCAAAACGGTTCATTTAGGGCGTTGCATGGTGTCATTATCGAAACGCAACCGGTGGGTTTCGAGCCTTAAAAAAACAAACCGGATACGAGGAAACAGACCCATGAAACGCTCAACACTGAAAACTGCAATTGCAGCGCTGACCATCGCCTCCGCTGCCGCTCTGACATCCGCCCCGGCTCTGGCCGGAGGCTCGATATCGATCTCGCTCAGTCCCCAGGATAGCGAACAGGAACAGGCCATGCGCGCCGGACTGCTGATCTACGGCATTGCAAACGGCATCAAAAACGGCGGCCTGATCGGCCAGAACGGAAACGGCAATACAGCCGGGCTTGCCCAAAGTGGAAGCGGCAATCTGGGCATTGTGCATCAGGAGGGCAATGGCAATAACGGAACCGTTCAGCAGACCGGCAACAACAATGCTTACGGCCTGTTCCAGTTTGGCGAAAACAACAATGGCCATGTTGCGCAGAACGGCAATGGCGGCACCGGAGCAACCTTCCAGTTCGGATGGTAAAGCAGAGGCTCTGCCGATGCTGCACAAGCCGCACAACATCATCAATTGATAAGCGGATGCCGTTAAGAGCCTTGGCGGCCCGCTTTTTATCGCCGTCATTTGGAATTCTTGTCTGCGTAGGCAAAACGACTCGCACTTCAACTTGCTCGGGTGTCTTGATGCCGCCGCCCTGATTGACACTGCACCACCGCGAAATGGCAGATCTGGTGGAGACCGCGCAACTCGTGACCATGCCGCATGCTGGTCACATCACGCCGCTGGAAAATCCGGTTTCGGTCAATGCGGCGCTGACTGGCTGGCTGGTCCGGCCGCACTGTCGGTGCGTGACATTTAAAAAATTAATGGCAAAAATCATTTATTATAATTTGATCTTATAGAGCTCGGCCTTATTGTCAGTGTCAACAAAGAGGGCACTATGATGAATGCGATGACAGGACATATGCAAGGTGAAGTCGATCCGCTGGAACTGCGCAAGGCGCTGTCGTGTTTTCCAACGGGGGTGGCGATTGTCACGACGCTTGGCCGCGACGGTACACCGGTCGGCCTGACCATCAGTTCGTTCAACTCCGTGTCGATGGCACCGCCTCTGGTACTGTGGAGTCTGGCGCTGTCCGCCGGCAGTCTGCCCGATTTCAGGGCGCATCGCGGTTTTGCCATCAATATTCTGTCCGCCGAACAGGAAGGCCTGTGCAAGATTTTCTCCGCGCCGGTTGCCGAACGGTTTGACGGGCTGAAGTGGGAGCAGGGTTTTGCAGGCGTCCCGGTCATCAGCGATTGTGCAGCCACGCTGGAATGTTCGACCTACCGCACCTATGAGGGCGGTGACCACGAGATTATTCTCGGGGAAGTCCGCGCCCACCGGCACAGTGATCACGCGCCGCTGGTTTACGGCAAGGGCAAGCTGGCATCCTTCTCTCCGATTGACGCAGCATGATCAAAACTGCCCTTGTCGGCTATGGCTGGTGGGGGCAGCATATGGCGCGGCTTCTGCGGGACAGCCGGTTTTTTGAGCTGAGCGGTATTTACGCGCCGGAACTTGCCGGCGAGTCCGAGATCGATGGTATTCCAATTTATTCTTCGATGCAGGCCCTGTTGAATGACGGGGAGACTGCGGCCGTTATTCTCACCTCTCCCAATCTGTTACATGAAGAACAGGCTGTAGCCGCCGCAGAGGCAGGAAAGCATGTGTTCTGCGAAAAGCCGCTGTCTCTGACAGCGGCCAGCGCGGGCCGCATTGTTGCGACCTGTGCCAATGCGGGCCGTGTGCTGGCAGTTGGCCATGAACGGCGCTTTGAACCGGCGATGCAGCGTGTCGCAGAGCTGGTCCGCAGCCAGAGTCTCGGCACCATCATGCATGCGGAGGCGGCGTTCAGTCATGACAAGCTGGCCACGCTCGACCAGGAAAACTGGCGCGCCAAAAAGGCAACGGCGCCGGCCGCCGGCATGACCGGCATGGGCATTCATCTGACCGACTTCTTCATCTGGATGTTCGGGCCCGTCAAAACCGTTCAGGCGCTGACGGCGGACCGGACACTGGGCTGGGAAACCGGCGATCTGGTCACGGTTCAGCTGCAGTTCGAGGCTGGTATGACCGCGACATTATCAGCAATCCTCAACACGCCGCATTTCATCCGATATCATGTCTTCGGTTCCGACAAATGGGTCGAGGTGAGAAATGATACGCATCCCGATACGCCCGGCGGCGAAGCCCATCTCTGCCTGTCAGAGAGCGGCCGGGAGATGCAGTTTGAACATTATCCCTGGACCGATACGGTGTCGGACAATCTGAACAGTTTTGCCAAAGCGATCGCAGGGGAGGCACCTTACCCCTTCAGCGATTTTGAACTGCGCCACAATATCGAAGTGCTGGAAGCAATTATCCAGTCGGCAGATACCGGAGAGACGGTCCGGCTGTAGAATTTCGGTTACAGCAGCGGCTTCTTATCCGCGTCGAGATATTCAACCGTGGTGAATGACAGCACCGTATCGCCGATATTTTCCAGATCGTGGGTCATCGATTCACCGGCACCAAAGTGGAAGTGCCTGGTGTCTCCAACCTCATAGCTGACTTCGGCAACCTTGCCGTCGGCATAGCGCGAGCGCGCTTTTCCGCGCGATGTCGCGACCCAGAAATAATCCAGCACATGGGTGTGGAACGGCAGCCGCTCACCGGGCTGCATCTCAATCAGCCAGACTCGGGCACGGTCACTTTCGCTGACAAGTGTTGAACCGACATTGCCACTACGTGCCGCGCTTTTGAGTTCGCCGACAAGTTCCGGCGTCCAGTGCGGAGATGAGAATGCATCCGTTTGTTTTTCTTTAAGTGTGGCCATGACGTTGTCCTTCAGTTAGCTTACGTTATTTATAGATCGATAAATAAGAAATTTCCAGCCCCGATGAAAGGTGAGTCTGTGACACGAACGGCGATAATCTGTGGCGGTTCCATTGGCGGATTATTTGCCGCCGCCGCTCTGCGTGCGAAGGGATGGCAAGTTGACGTTTTTGAACGCAGCGCTGTCGAACTGGCCGGCAGGGGTGCCGGAATTGTCACCCATGACATTCTGATCGATGCCTTGAACAATGTCGGTGCAGGCACCGAAGCTCTGGGTGTCGATGTACATGACCGTGTGGCGTTTGATCTGGATGGCGAAATCGTGGCCAGCCTGCCCTATTTCCAGACCGTGACTTCCTGGGACCGCATTCATCAATTGCTGCGCCGTATTCTGCCGGATGAGCATCACCATCTTGGCCGCGCTGTTGCCGGCTACAGCCAGTCGGAAGAAGGGGTGGAAGTGCGGTTTGAAAATGGCGAGACCGCGCGGGCCGACATTCTCGTCGGCTGTGATGGGTTCCGCTCGGTGGTGCGCAACCAGATGCTGCCTCAGATCACGCCGCAATATTCCGGCTATGTGGTGTGGCGGGCGCTGGCGAATGAAGCCGATTTCAGTGCCGAGCTGCTTGAACTGATTTTCGGCAAATTCGGATTTTTTCTGCCGACCGGCACACAGATCGTGGGCTATCCGATCGCCGGGACCGGCAATGATCTGCGCCCCGGTCACAGGCGCTATAATTTTGTCTGGTATGCGCCTGTTTCCGCGCAGCAGCTGGCGGATATGCTGACCGACGAGAGCGGCCGGCACCATGCGCTCTCGATTCCACCGCCGCTTATTCGCGAAGCGGTGCTGCAGCGTATGGAGCGGGAAGCAAAGGAAATTCTGCCGCAGGCTTTTGTCGAGATGCTGGCGCAAAGTGAGCGCCCGTTCTTCACGCCGATCTATGATCATCACTCCCCGCGCATGGCGGAAGGCCGGGTTGCGCTTGCCGGAGATGCGGCCTGTGTGGCGCGACCCCATGTCGGAATGGGAGTGACGAAAGCTGCCAGTGATGCGCTCAGCCTTGCCCGGCAGCTTGAGCAGGGCTCAGTGGAAGACGCGCTGGAGGCCTATTCGGCGGAGCGGGTGCCGGCTGCGAAAGCGGCGTTTGAACGCTCGCGCAGGCTCGGCCGCTTTATTTTTGAAGACCCTGCCACCGGGACGAATCGCGATGGCAGGTCAAACCCCAATCTTGAGGAAATCATGCGCAACACCGCTATCGCCGATTTCGACTGATCTCAGCTGATTTGGCGCTGGCCCGGACCGGGCGCTATTTGATCGCCTGCGGATTGATCGGAGATCCGGCAGCGCCGGGAACATGCAGCGGCGGTGCGGTAAAGAAGAACTCATAGACGCCATCTTCGGCGCAGTCCTCTGCGAGGTCCTTGAGATAGAAGATTTCTCCCATGGAAATGCCGATTGCCGGGATCACCACCCAGTGCCATGGCTGATTCGCCTCATCGGTTTCATTGGGGCGCACCTCACATCCCCAGGTATCGGCGCAGATCGCCGCAATATCCTTGTTTTTGATCCAGTGGGCGGTTTCAAAGGCCAGTCCCGGTGCGTCGCCGCCAGCATATCCTGTCCAGTCTCCGGAGGCCAGACAGCGCTCCTGATGTCCGGTGCGGACAATCACAAAATCGCCCTTGCGGACCTCCACGCCCTGCGCCTTTGCGCACTCATCCAGATCCGCATTGGTGATGGGATAGCCGTCATCAAGGGAGGACACGCCTTTCCATCGGGCGATATCCAGCAACACGCCGCGTCCGACCATTTTGTCGCGAACATTCTCGATACCCAGTTTGCCAGCGCCATTGACCGTCACTTCGGTTGCGGCAAAACCGTTGTACATTTTGTCATCGAGAAAGATGTGACACAGCGCGTCCCACTGGGTTGAGCCCTGACAGGGCACATTAATGGCGTCATCGGCATATCGCAGATAGGCCTTGCCGTCGCCATCCTGGACGCCGGCTACCGCATCGGTGCCGGTCGCCAGCATCTGATGAATGAGGTTCCAGCGGCCGCCGAACAGCCCGCTCTGGATTTTCTCTTTCAGTGACAGCCCGAGCGCAAAGGTCTTGCCCTTGCGGATCAGTCCGGCCGCATCAACAATGTCCTGCGGCGAGATGTTGTTCAACGTGCCGATCTGGTCGTCATCGCCCCAGCGTCCCCAGTTTGAGAGCTGCTTTGCGGTGTCGTAAATGTCCTGTCTGGTGAGTTTCGTCATCAATGGTCTCCCGCCTTGGTGCTGAAGGAATTTCAATGAATCCCTTTCATGTGTTTATCAAACGATAAATAACGAATAAGGTAAATACTGAAGTGGTATTTTTTGATCAGGAACATTGTATGAGCGAAACCGGAAAGAAACGATTTGACGTGGTGTTCGAGGGGACAGGACGCAGCAGCGGCAAAATGCGCAATGATATTTCGGTGGAATGGCCAATGATGAAAGAGAGCTTTGAACTGGCCACCGACGAAGGGCCATTTCATGGCGGTGACGGCTCCGCACCGCCGCCGCTGGCGCTGTTTACCGCCGCTCTGACTGGCTGTCTGATGACCCAGATCAGGGTGTTTGCCAAGCGGCTTCGAATCGAACTCACCTCAGTGGAGGTTCATGCAAAGCTGCACTGGAAGGGCGAACAGGAAGGCTCTGAGCCTTATGTGACTGCCCCTGTCGGATTTGATCTGGATGTGGATATTGACAGTCCGGCAAGCGAAGCAGAGTTAAAGACATTGCTCAACCATGCCAAGAAGGGCTGCTTCATCGAGCAGACGCTGGCGCAGGGCCTGGCGGTGGGCCACCGGTTGAAAATCGACGGTGAATGGAAAGAGGCCTGACAAGTGACACGCAATGCGGGTGAAACGGCCCCTAAGGCGACGGCTACCAAGTCTTCCGATGGGCAACGACCGGCGATACGCCGCCGGCTGTCGTCGGAAGAACGACGTCAGGAGTTTATTTCCAAGGCTGTCGAGTTTTTCGCCGAGGAGGGATTTCAAAGTTCAACCCGCGAACTGGCCCGCCGACTGGGCGTCACCCAGCCGTTGCTTTACCGGTATTTTCCCAGCAAGGACGATCTGATTTCCGAGGTCTATAATCTGGTTTATCTGAAACGCTGGCGCCACGAATGGGAAGGTCTGCTTGCGGACCGGTCACGTCCCGTGCGCGAGCGGATGGTGGAATTCTACCAGGCCTACACGGATGTGGTGTTCAACCGGGACTGGATGCGGATTTTTCTGTTTTCCGGTCTGAAAGGCGTGGATATCAACACCCGCTATCTGAAACGTGTGCGCCAGCGCATTCTGGAACCGATCATCCGGGAATGCCGCCATGAGGCGGGCTTTGCGCCCCGCGATGCATCAGAGCGCGAGATCGAATATGCCTGGGTGATGCATGGCGGCATATTCCATTTCGGTATCCGCAAGCTGATCTATGAAGGCGCCGAGAGCATCGACGACAAATCCTTCATGATCGAAGCGTCAATGGATGCCTTTATCGCGCAATTGCGGCTCTTGGGCGAAGAGGCCTGATCTGCATCAGGCCCCCAAAGGCATTCCGTGTTTCAGCCCTCAAATGTGCCGCGCGCAGGATAGCCCTTGTCAATCACAAACGGCAGTTTGGAGTGCAGGAATTCCAGATCCGGCCGCGCCCAAGGCATGTTTGAAATGTCGATCAGATAGAGCCGGCCATCGGGGCGCACCCAGAACAGGCCGGGTTCGCAGAAAATATTGGCTTCGTTGTCATTGATGGATTTTGAAATCCACAGACCCCATTCCCTGGCGGTTTCGACACTCAGCCCATAGGCGACGGGAAAGCCGCTGAGACCCCATTCAGAGACCGATTTGGCAGCGCGCTCTTCGCCATCCATGGATACGGCGACAACAGAAAAACCGGAATCGGCGTAGGCCTTGGCAATTTTAGTGAGTTTGTCGAGATAGGACTTGCAGACCGGGCAATGATAGCCACGGTAAAACAGAACCATGGTGAAATTTTCAGGCGTCTGGTCGGCCAGCGACCAGTTGCCGCCACCAACTGTCGGCAGCGACAAGGCAGGGGCTTGTTGTTCAGGTGTCAGTTTCTTGCTCATCAGTGTGTCTCCAATTAAAAAATTCAAAGAGGATAAAAAATTCAAAAAGGCTGGCTTGGCAGTGTTCAGTTGGGCAGTGCCCAGTGGGGCTGTGCCGCTGCCGCGCATGACGCGGCCAAATGGACAGTTTGTCGCAAATCCGGTTGGCGGGACTGCCTTCCGGCATGGGGCGGATCTGGCTGATCACCGTGAGATTCATGTCAACAGACGGGAATTGTCCGAATGCGGGTGATGTTGATCCCTTCCCTTCTTTGCTTTACTTATTTATAGGTTGATAAATAACGAATGAGGTCTCAAGTCAAGAGGCCGTAATGAGCTTCCGTGTTATCGCACGGCCTGGCTCGCTGCTGGACGGGGAACGCTGCATGAAAGCATCTGATTTCAGATATGAACGCCCGCAATCGCTGGATGAGGCTTTGGCATTGATGTGTGATAACGGTGATGAGGCCATGGTTCTGGCCGGTGGCCAGAGTCTGATGCCGATGATGAATTTTCGTATGGCCGAGCCTGGGCTGCTGGTCGATCTGAATGAAATCGAGGCGCTGAAGGGCATCCGGCTGGACGGTGATGATGTCATCATCGGGGCGATGACGCGCTATGCCGAACTGCAGGCCTCGCAGGATGTGGCCCAACACATTCCGCTGATGGCGATGGCACTGCCACATATCGCCCATGCCGCAATCCGCAACCGTGGCACAATTGGCGGCAGTGTCTCGCTGGCCGATCCGGCAGCGGAGATGCCGGCCCTGCTGATGGTTCTGGATGCAAGGATCAAGGTGCTCGGCCAAAGCGGTGAAAAAATTATCAGTGCCGATGATTTTTTTCTCGGCATCTACGAGACCGCCCTGGAAGAGGGTGAACTGGTGACTGAAATTCTGGTCCCGAAAGCCCGGCCGGACCAGCGGTTTGGGTTTTATGAACTGGCGCGGCGTCATGGCGATTATGCCATGTCCGGTGTGGCCGTGGTGGTGCGCGGAGACACAGATATCGAGAGCTGCCGGATTGCCTTTTTCGCGGTCAGCGACAAGTCGGTGCGTGCTGCGGGCGCGGAAGCGGTAATGACCGGAAGCCGATCCGACGATGCCGCCTCGATCGACAAGGCGGTGGCAAGCCTTGGCGAGATCGATTTCATGGGCGATCTCAATGCCCGGCCGGAAACCAAGAAACATTTGTCCGGCGTGGTTTTAAGACGCGCTTTAGCGGAGTTGTGAGACGATGACACAAACCAACAACATCACCCTGTCGGTGAATGGCGAGCAGATTTCAGCGAACGTTCCAGTGCGCCTCAACCTGGTGGATTTCCTGCGCAATGAGGTTGGTCTGACAGGCTCTCATGTGGGCTGTGAACATGGCGTTTGCGGGGCTTGCACACTTGAAGTCAATGGCAGCATGGTGCGAGGTTGTCTGATGCTGGCAGTGCAGGCCGATGGCGCTAGCGTGACCACTGTGGAAGGGCTGGCAGACAGCAAGCGCGGCGAAGAGCTGCGCACTGCGTTTCAAATGCGCAATGCCCTGCAATGCGGGTATTGCACGCCGGGCATGCTGGCCAGTGCGCTGGAATATATCGAGGCCGGCGGTTCTGCAGATCGGGTTGCAATCCGCGATCATATCTCCGGAAATTACTGTCGCTGCACCGGCTATCAGTCGATTGTCGATGCCATTTGCGATGTTATCGAACCACGAGGTGCAGCATGAGCGGCCCGCTTTCCATATTCGACAAGCCGAACTCCTATATCGGGCGCGCCGTGCCGCGCGCCGATGCGCGCCGCCTGCTGGAAGGCCGCGGCCGGTATGTCGACGACATGCAGTTGCCGCGGATGGTTCACGCCGCCTTTGTGCGCTCGCCCTATGCGCATGCCAGAATTATCGACATCGATATGACGGCCGCACAGGAATTGCCCGGCGTCATCGCGGTCTATCGCGGCACCGATCTGGTTCCGCACGTCAAACCTTATGTCGGCACACTGACGCATATGGCCGGCCTGCGGTCACCACCGCAGATGCCGCTTGCGCTGGATGTGGCGCGCTGGCAGGGCGAGCCGCTGGTGATGGTGGTGGCGCAAAGCCGGGCGATTGCCGAGGATGCAACAGCGCTTGTCGAGGTGGATCTTGATCCGTTGCCGACGGCCTGCGACATGGAAACGGCGCTGGGGCCCGATGCGGTGGTGATCCACAAGGAACTTGGCAGCAATCTGGCGTGGGAGCGGACCGTCACTGCCGGTGATGTCGAGGCCGCCTTTGCGCGCGATGATGTGACCATTGTGGAACGCAAATTCCAGTTCGGCCGACATACCGGTGTGACGCTGGAACCGCGCGTTTCGATGGTGGATTACGACCCGTCGGAAAACCGGATGAGTTACTGGTATTCCGGTCAGGCCCCGCACATGATGCAGTTTATCCTGTCGAATCATCTCGATCTGCCGGAGGAAAATGTCCGGGTGATGTCGCATGATGTCGGCGGTTCATTCGGCATCAAGATTCACACTTATGGCGATGATATCGCGACTGCCGTTGCTGCCAAACTGCTGAAGCGTCCGGTCAAATTCGTCGCCGACCGCAATGAAAGTTTTGTCACCGACATTCATGCCCGCGAACATGTGGTGACGGCGAAAATGGCAGTGCAGGCAGACGGCACAATCGTGGCGCTGGATTTTCTCGATTTGACCGGTATCGGGCCGTATTCGATGTATCCCAGAACCAGCGCCATTGAGTGCAATCAGGTGCTCAATCTGACTGGCGCGCCTTATCGGATCGAGCATTACCGCGCCCATGGCCAGGTGGTGTTCCAGAACAAGAATCTGACCTGCCAGTACCGGGCGGTGGGCCATCCGATTGCCATGGCGGTGGCCGATGGCCTGCTGGAAGATGCAGCGCAGATCATCGGGATGGATGTGGTGGAGATGCGGCGGCGCAATCTGATTCGCGACGATGCCTATCCCTGCACCTCGGCCTCGGGCATGAAACTTGATGATCTGTCGCACCACAAGACGCTGGAAAAGCTTGTCGAGACGATGGGTTATGACGAGTTGCGGGCGGAACAGCAGCGGCTGCGCGATCAGGGCATCTATCGTGGAATCGGGCTCGTTTCGATGGTCGAAGTGACCAATCCAAGCCCGATGTTTTACGGCGCCGGCGGCGCTGCCATTGCCAGTCAGGATGGTGCCACCGTGCGGTTGGATGCGGGCGGCGCGCTGCATATCTCCTCCTCCATCACCGAACAGGGCCAGGGCACCAATGCCATTATGGCGCAGATTGCAGCCGGTGTGTTCGGCGTTGATATCGAGCGGGTCCGGGTGACCACGGGCGACACGGCGACCGTGCCTTATGGCGGCGGAACCTGGGCGTCGCGCGGCGCCGGCATTGGCGGTGAAGCCATGCTCCAGGCCGCCTACGCGCTGAAACAGCAGGTGCTGGACGTGGCTGCGGTGATTCTGCAGAGCGAGGCAGCAAAGCTGGACATTCAGGCCGGCGAGATTGTCGATCTGGGAACAGACACCTCACGCATGGCGCTGAGCGATCTGGGCCGGATCGTGTATTATCGCGGCAACGAACTGCCATCGGATCTGAAGCCCGAACTTGTGGCGACCCGGCATTACCGGGTGACAGATTTTCCGTTTGTATTCACCAACGGGGCGATGGCGGCCCATGTCGAGGTTGATATTGAAACCGGCTTTGTCAAAGTGCTCAAATTCTGGGCGGTGGAAGATTGCGGCCGGGTGATCAATCCGCAACTGGTGGACGAACAGGTGCGCGGCGGCGTGGTGCAGGGCATTGGCGGTGCGCTGTATGAAGAATGCATCTATTCCGAAGACGGCCAGATGCTGAATGCGACGATGGCGGATTATCTGGTGCCGATGGCCGCGGAAATGCCGGACATTGTTGTCGAGCATATCGAGACACCGACCAAAACCTCGACGCTTGGCGCCAAGGGTGCTGGCGAGGCGGGAACCGGCGGTGCGCCCGCAGCCATTCTGAATGCTGTCAATGATGCGCTGCGGCCGCTTGATGCCAGTCTGCACCAGATGCCGATGACACCGGAACGGGTGTTGAAGGCGTTGGGGCGGATCTGATTTTCCGGTTGCGCGGTTGTTTATAAAAAAAGGGCGATCCAGCTGGATCGCCCTTTTTGCGTTCGCTTGCTAAAGCCTATTCCAGAGAATAGGTGAACGGCCATTCATATCCGGTGGCGTCGACCGCCTCGATGTAGGATTTCATCACTGCGGTGCCCGGCATGCCGCGTCCGTCGGCATCGTCGGCCTGGCGTTTGGGGAATTCAGCCAGGGATTTCGCCCATCCGGCGCGGGCTTCAGGGCCCAGCCTCTTGATGTTGGCTCCGGCTTTCTCCAGACCTTCCAGCCCGGATTTCTGCCGCTCATTGTTGGAGATGCCGGATTGGGCCTCATAGCCCCGGCCGACTTCGGTGATGATTTTCTGAACATCTTCCGGCAGTTTTGCGTAGGATTTGCTGTTGATGGTCAGGCCATTGACGCCCATGGCACCAAAGCCGATCAACGTGTAATTCGGCGCTGGCTCGTAGAATTTAAAGCCGAGATACGCCGACGGGAACATCAGCCAGCCATTGTAGACGCCGGTCGACAGGGACAGATAGCCATCTGGAAGTGTCGATTGGACGGGCACGGCACCGGCATATTCCAGCCATGGCAGATTGGGCCCGGCTCCACCGATTTTCACACCTTTGAGATCTTCCACTGTATCCCACGGATCCGTGGTGCCAAGGTGATAATTGTCCCAGCCATGCAGGCCAAGCAGCTTCTGGTCATACTCTTTTTCAAAGACTTCGGTGAGCCAGGGATTGGCATCATAGACCGCACGAACAGCAGTCATTTGCTGCTCGGAATCCTGCGGGCCGAAGGGTGCGTAATAAGGGAAATTGTGCAGGAACAGTTTGGCCGGTTCAAAGCAGAAACAATAGGCACCAATGTCGAGAATGCCGTTCTGCACGGATTCAAGGGTTTCAGCCACGCCTGCAATGGCGCCACCATAAGCTTCGACAAATTCTATCGTGTGTTCGGTTTCCTCAGCGACGCGGCGTTTGACTTCAGGGACAAAATAATTTGCCACATCCGCCACATAGACCGCAGGTCCGTTCGGATGGCCGGCACCAATACGCAGTGTGATCGTGTCACCTGCGCTGGCGACTGTGGCCGCAAACGCGAACGCAGCGGCAAGGATGCCCCTGGCCAGTTTTGATTTCTTTAACAACACTCTTTTCCTCCCGAGTTGTTTTGGTATGATCCCCGGTGGCTGACGCTGTTAGACGGGCCATTCCGGGGTGAGACGCAGCTTCTTATTTATCGACTGCTAAACTAATTGCATTTCCCCACAGTTTTCGATCGCAGTCAAGCGGCAGCTTGCCTCATTTAATTTCCTTATTTATCGATTGCTAACTTTCTTGCTTGACTTGGCCCCGCCAGAAGTTAGCTTGCGGGCGAAATTGCAATTCCATGGGTTTGGGAGGACTTATGAGCGGCCCGATTAAATTTGCCAGAACGGTCCATCTTGTATCGGCATTCTGGACTTTGGCTCTGGCGCTGCTCATCTTTGGTGATGTGGCCGGACGCAGCCTGCTGTCACAGCCGATTCCCGGCACCAAGGAAATCATTCAGAATTCCGTGGTCGCCATTACATTTCTGCAGCTGCCGCTGGCGATTTATTCCGGCTCGATGCTGAGGACGTCGATCTTTGCCGACGCGCTGCCGCCGGGGGGGCGCCGGGTTTTGCGCACCATTGGCGCGGTGTTCGGCTTTGCCGTGTTTCTCGGGCTGGTGTGGAGCACCTGGCCAGCGTTCCAGGATGCCTATCGCATCGGAGAATATGAAGGTGAGGGCTCGTTGCGAGTACCGACATGGCCGGTGCGCGGCACAGTTCTGTTGATGTCCGTATTCGGCGCATGGGCCTATGTGACGATGATCTATTACGACTGGACCGGTCGTCTTCTTGCCGAAGCGGAAGCGCCGCACGCGTTGACAAGCGGCCAATTCAAGTAACCAGAGGAGTATCTGAACCATGGGTGGAGATATTGCGCTCTGGATGTTAGGCCTGCTGATTTTTCTGATCCTGCTGGGCGTGCATATCGGCATTTCGCTTGCCCTGTGCTCGGCGCTGGGCGTGTATCTGATGCTGGGCAGTACCGAGGCTGCACTCTCCATTCTTGGCAATACGGCCTATGAAGCCATCCGCAAGGATGTGTTTGCTGTTATTCCGCTGTTTGTGCTGATGGGGGATTTCATATCGCGATCAGGGGCCGCGTCGGACCTTTACCGGGTCTGTGATCGCGCCCTGCGGCGACTTCCAGGACGCCTTGCGATTGCGACCATCGCCGGAAATACGGTGTTTGCTGCGGTCACCGGTGTTTCCATTGCCGCTGCAGCGGCGTTTTCCCGGATTGCCTATCCGGAAATGAAGAAAGTCGGATACAAGCAGACCTTCGCGCTGGGGGCCGTGGCCGGTTCCGCCTGTCTGGGAATGCTGATACCGCCCAGCGTGCTGCTGATTGTCTGGGCTATTCTGACGGAAATGAGTGTCGGAGCGCTGTTCATCGCCGGCATTGTGCCGGGCATCATTCTGGCGGTGCTGTTTTCCGCCTATGTGATTATTGCCGCCATCCGCAACCCGGAGATTGCACCTGCATTCGACGGCGATACGGTGGAAATGACACCGGCTGAAGTCAAGTCGGAGCTGATTGGCGGCATCGGAATTCTGTCCCTTATTCTGCTCGTCATCGGCGGCATCTGGACCGGTATTTTCACACCCACTGAAGCTGCCGGATTTGGCGCTATCGGCGCGCTGCTGATCGGTATTATCAAAGGCATGCGCTGGCGTGAAATTGTCGATGCCATCTTCCAGGCCGGGCGCACCACCGCGCCGATCATGTTTCTGCTGATCACGGCGCAGATGTATTCGCGGCTGCTGGCCATTGGCGGCGCGGTGAATTACATCAAGGCGCTGTTTCTGGGCATGGGTGTCGATCCGTTCCTGGTGATTGGACTGATGATGGTGATCTGGATCATTCTCGGCATGCTGATTGATTCGGTTTCGATCATCCTGCTGACCGTGCCGATCTTTGCGCCGATTGCTGCGACTTTCGGGATCGATCCGATTGCCTTTGCAATCTTCGGCATTCTGGTGATTGAAGCGGGTTTGCTGACGCCGCCCTTTGGCCTTCTGGTTTACACGGTGAAGGGTGCTGTGCCCGACCCGACGGTGACCCTTGCCCAGATTTTCAGGGGTTCGACGCCCTATTTCCTGCTGATTCTGGTGGCCGCCCTGTTGGTGCTGTTCATGCCGGCCTTGGCGACCTGGCTGCCCCAACTGATGCTGTGATTGAGTCCAGACCCTAACTGACAACCAGTCTGTTGATTTCCTCACGCAGTTCCTGAAGAAATACCAGACCCTGTTGCGAAATCGGCTTGCGGGCCGGCTCTATCACGACAAAATCGGAATACAATGGTGGATCAATAATCGGGCTGATGCGGCGGAGGTCACCGTCCTGATCGGGCACGCAGATCAGGCCGGGCAGCACCGCCACCCAGTCGGTTCGGGCGATCAGCCCGAGGGTGCCGTTCATGGCATCCATCTCCAGCAGCCGCTCAATCCGGCCGCCATGGCTTTCGAAATATTCCTCAAGTTTGCCGCGCCGCACATTGCTGACTGAGGGCACAATGATTTTCAACGGCGGCAGGTCGGCAAGGCGGACCGGCTGGCCATGCTGCAGACCCATTTGTGGACCGGACACCAGCATTTCGCGGTCTCTTGCAAGTGGGCTGACAGTCAGGCCAACGCCGCCGGAAAATGCCGGAACGAGGGCAAAATCCAATTGCCCGGCGCGCACCATTTCCGTCAGCGTTCCGCTGTAGCCCTCAATGATATGAATGTTGATCTGCGGGTGGTCCGTGATGACGCGCTGCAGTGGCGGCACCAGGGCGGCACGGGTAAAGGCAGGCATCAATCCGGCCCGGACATCTCCGGAAATGCCGGTTCCGGCAGCGCGCGCCTCGCCGGCCGCGGTTTCCAGATTGCGCAGGACCGTAATGGCGTGGCGGTAATAGCGCCGTCCGGCCGGCGTCATCTGCACACCGTCGCTGGTGCGCTCAAACAGCGCCACACCGAGTAAATGCTCGACCGCAGCAATATGCTGTGAAATGCCGGATTGGGTGGCATTTTCGCGGACAGCAGCCTTGGTGAATGAGCCTTCTTCGGCAACTGCCACAACCGATCTGATCTGCCGCAAAGTTACCATGGCCGAAGCTACTCCATCATAAAAATTAATGGGAAACGTTATCCATTATTATTATGCTTAAGGCAATCGGCAGCATACACTGCGACTGACTGACAACATAACACGCGTTCACATCCTGTCAGGACGCGACAGATTCTGGGAGTTCATCATGGAACTTGGCTTTTTCACAATGCCGATACATCCGGTCGAAAAGGACTGGCGCACATCATTGCAGGAGGATCGCGAGGCGTTCCTGCTGGCCGATGAGCTGGGGTTCACCGAAGCCTATGTCGGCGAGCATGTCACCGACAAGGCGGAAAATATCACCAGTTGCACGATGTTCATCGCATCGCTGGCGGCGGCGACAAAACAGATCCGTCTGGGCACGGGAACGGTGAATATGCCGAACAGCCATCCGGCTACGGTTGCCGCACAGGTAGCGATGCTGGATCACATGCTCGACGGGCGGTTCAATTTCGGCATTTCTCCTGGCGGTCTGGCTTCGGATGCTGAGGCGTTCGGCAATCTGGATGCCAATCGCAATGAGATGTTTCTGGAAGCCATCGATATGGTTCTGGAAATCTGGAAGCGCGATTCTCCCTACAAGCTTGAAGGCAAATACTGGTCGGTTTCCACTGAACGCACCAGCCTGACCGATATCGGTCAGGGCACCATGCCGAAGCCGTTACAGCGTCCGCATCCGCCGATTGTTGTCACTGCCGTCGCACCGTTTTCCAAGGGCGTGACGGAAGCCGCCGCGCGCGGTTGGGACCCGATCAGCGCGAATTTCCTGATGCCGCAATGGGTGGCAAGCCACTGGCCGAAATATGTCGAGGGCTGTGAACGGGTCGGCCGCGAGGTTTCCACCGCCAACTGGCGTGTCGCCAAAAGCGTTTTCGTTGCCGAGGATCTGGCGACCGCTCGAGACTATGCGCTCGGGCCGGATAGCCCCTATGTCTATTATTACAGCCAGTTGCTGACCAAAATGCGCAAGCATAATCGTCTGGAACTGTTCAAGTCCTATCGCGAGCAACCTGATGACGATGTCACGCTGGAAGATATCTGCGACCGGCTGATCATCTGGGGCACACCCGACAAGGTGGCTGACGATCTTCTGGCGTTCCGCGAAGAGGTCGGTGATTTCGGCACTCTTCTGTATGCCGGCAAGGACTGGGCTGATCCCGAACTGGGACGGCGCTCGATGATCCTGCTGGCGGAAAAGGTCAAAGATCAGGTCAATGATGCCATCGCTGCGGAAACCACAATGGCGGCTGAATGATGCGGCAGCAGTCGCGCAGCCGTCGCGCCGGCCGCACCGGCCCTGGCGCGTCCCAGCTGAATTATCAGATTGATGGACCGGATGCAGGACCATGGATCGTGCTGTCCAACAGTCTGGGTGCTACATTAGATATGTGGGCACCGCAGATGGACATGCTTACTCAAACTTTCCAGGTGCTGCGCTATGATACGCGCGGTCATGGCGGCAGCGATGCCCCGGCAGGGCCTTATGATTTTGATGATCTGACTGGCGATGTCATTGCATTGCTGGATCATCTGGAGATTGAAACCGCCGCCTTTATGGGGTTGTCGATGGGCGGAATGACGGGGCTTGGACTTGCGCTGGATCACAGCAAGCGGATCGAGCGACTGGTCTGTGCCGACGCCAGAGCGGATGCGCCGGAGGGATTCCGCACGTCGTGGGACGAGCGCATTGCAAAAGTGGAACGCGGCGGTCTTGAAGCCATTGTCGAGGGCACGCTCGCCAGTTGGCTGACCCCGGATTGGCACGCCGCCAATCCACAAGCCGCGCGGACAATCGCTGATATGGTGCTCTGCAATGATCCGGCTGGTTATATAGCCTGCTGCCGGGCCTTGCAGGGGCTGGATTATTTGCGCCGGCTGCCGGAGATTTCAGTGCCAGTGCTGTTTGTCGGCGGGGCGCTGGACAAGGGCGCGGCCCCGGAGGTGATGCAGGCCATGGCTGACGCCACACCGGATGCCCGATACCACAGCATCGAAGGCGCGGCTCATGTCGCCAATATCAATGCGCCGGAGGCATTCAATAGCGCAATAGAGCCTTTTCTCAAGGGCGCGTAATGTTTCGGATCATCCGGTCTGCGGCAATGTTCTGACAGCGCCGATATCAACCGTAATACCGTCCTGCGCGGATTTGAGTGCGGCAAAGGTCAGGGCCAGACTGTGCAGATTGGCGGCGGCTCCGTGACCGGGCTCACGGTCCTCTACGATGGCGCAGAGCAACTCTCCCATGGCGCCGCGAAACCCGTCATTGAACCAGGTGCCGGTGAGACGCGGAGTAGCGCGACCTGCCTCTGTGGTCAAAGTGACCTGCTGCTTAGCCAGATCGGGCCCGGTGCTGGAGATGCTGCCGCGTGTGCCACTGATATAGGTCGTGTTGAGGGGACCGAACGGCGTTGATCCGTCAAAGATGAGGGAGGCCTGACCGCCTTCTAGACTGACCAGCGCCTGAGACAACAGCGGCTGGCGCACCGACTGGCCTTCGGCTCGGGCTCTTGTTGCGAACACGGTTTTCGCTCGCGTGCCGACCAGACTGGCGAGAAAATCGAACCAGTGAACGCCAAAGTCAAACAGGATGAGATCCTCAATGTCTTCAAATGGTGTGCCGCCAATCCAGCTGTGATCCCAGTGAATGGCCGTATGGCAGCTTGTCAGATCACCGATCAGGCCGCTGCGAATCACCTTGCGCATATATGCCATATGCGGCGACCAGCGACCGTTCTGATTGACCGCCAGTTTGACGTTATTATCGCGCGCCAGTTGTACCAGATCCTCGCCTTTTGACAGATCCGTCACAAATGGCTTTTGCGACAGAACGTGTTTGCCGGCCGCCAGCGCCCTTTGAATCAGCTCAAAGCGGTCCGAAGGATGCGGCGTAATGTCGAGAACCTCGATAGAAGGATCTGCCAGAATCGATTCAAAATCATCGGTTGCTTGTGCCATGGGAAAGAATTCATCGCGCCGTGCCTCTGCCTTTGCAAGGGTACGGTTGCAGATCACCGCGACATCGAATTCCGCGGTCCGGTAAGCATCGAGATGCGCGGCGGCAATTCCGCCGGCGCCAATCAGTGCCAGACGCGGATTGTAGCTCTTCGGTGCGGGGGGCTGATAGGCAAGATCCGGTGCCTCAACGTCTGGCACAGGCGCAGCCGAAAGTGCATAGGTATCGGCATCGGGCATATCGTTGCTCACGGGATCAGTTCCAGTGTCCGCTTCTGCCGCGCAGACAGATAGGCAGTATCGACGATACGCTGGCCGGTCAGACAAAGGGCGGGCGACAGCGGTCCGCTCACCTCCTCATTGCGCTCAATGCAGCCCAGAACATATTCGACCGGGTTGGTCCGCCCGGCAGCCAGTTCATCTGCGGGCACTGCGACCGGTTCCGGCCGGTCCCTGGTTTGCAGGGTGACGAAATCATCATAATCATAGCTTGATATGCTGCCATCGCTGCCAACCACGACAAATCCGCATTTGGGCTGCGGCTGTATGGTCCAGGGGTCGGTCAGTGTGCCCCACCTTGTTTCCAGTTTTGACAGACCGGTTTTGTATCGGCAAATGGTGATCGAGTGCTGATCGACCTCAATGCCCGGCGTTTCATCAACGACGCAGGTCACTTCCAGAGGCGCTTCGCCATTCATGAACCAGGTGCCCAGTGTGGCACCATAGCCAAGATAGTCCAGCAGACTGCCACCACCGGCAGATTTTTTGTACCACCACGAATCCGGCTTCTGGCGCTCCACCTCCTCCGGCGTGACCTCGACCTTGTCAGCCAGATGGAACAGCGGGCCGCGATTACCATCATAGAAATGGACTTCGATCAGGTCACCGATTGCGCCTTCATCAATCAGCCGCTTGCAAGTGTTGTGACTGCGATACCAGGCCAGTGGCCAGTTGATTGCCATTTGCCTGCCGGTAGCGGCCATGGCATCAATCATCCGTCTGGCGTCGGACACGGAGGCGGCGAAGGGTTTTTCAACCAGCACATGGATATTGTGCCGTGCCAGCGCTTCGACATGATCGGCATGTTCTGCGGTTGCCGCACAGACAATTGCGAGGTCCGGCTTGGCTGTCCGGACGCAGGTGTCCAGATCGGTAAACACGGCCGAATCAGGAAGCGCAAAATCAGCTATGGCCTGGGCCATGCGGTCGCGCGAGCGGTCGTAGAGGCCGACGATTTCGGCATCGGGATGCTGATCGACCATGCGCAGCAGATCACCCATATGCATATGGTCGAAATTAATTCCGGCGACACGCCACTTTGTCATGGTTTTCTCCCTCCCGGATCATTGCATGATTCTGGCCCGACTGAAGCTTACTCAGGCCAGTTTTATAAACAGGTGTTCACCGCGTATCTGGGTTTGATAGGTTTTCAGATTTACGCAGACCGGCGCGCCCTTGGCATGTCCTGTTATAAAATCAAACCGGCCCTGATGCTTCGGGCATTCGATAATAGTGCCCATAACCAGCCCGTTGGCCAGGGGCACCCGCTCATGGGTGCACAGGCCATCGGTCGCAAAATAGCGATCATCATCAGTGCGGTACAGCGCGAAATAGCGGCCTTCATGCTTGAAGGTAATCGCGTCTTCCGGATCAATGTCCTCCAGCTGGCAGGCCTCAATCCATTGGGCTTCCATAGTCAGGTCCTTGTTTTGATAAACTCATTCAGCGGGCCGGAAAACGGCACCATGATTGTGGGGCACCGGGTCAAGTCCCATGGGCAATTGCCGGGCAACGAAATAGGCTGGTTCACGCACCTGCCGCAGCAATGTCGGGATAATTTCACGATAGGCGGCGATGGAGCTTGGATAGGGCTTCGGACAATCATGCTTGATGATCTCATGAAGCCTGGGCAGGGCGTGATAGGGCACCATTGGAAACATGTGATGTTCAATATGATAATTCATGTTCCAGTAGAGAAAGCGAAACAGCGGGTTCATGTAAATCGTGCGGGAATTAAGCCTGTGGTCCAGCACATCCTCCGCCAGGCCGGCATGTTGCGTCAGCCCGAAATAAATCGCCATGAAGCCGCCATAGATGGTCGGCAGGCCGATCAGCATGGCGGGCAGAATGGATTCGGTTATGACACACACAAGCGCAACGGCGAACAGGATTGCGAGATAGATTCTGGCAATCAGATAGACTTTAGGCCGCTCTGTCTGCGGCACGAAACTGGCCTCATCAGGCGTCAGCCGTCCGCTGGCATGAAGCACCAAAGAGCGCAGTGTTTTCCAGGTGCTGGCCAAGGCAAATATGTTGAGCAGCAGGGTTCTGATATCCGGCGGCCTTGGCGCGGCAATTTCCGGATCCCGGCCAACAATGATCGTGTCGGTATGATGCCGCGTATGGCTCCACAACCAGATGGTCGGTTCGCGCAGAATCATGAAACTGGCAAGATAATAGAGCGCATTGTTCATCCAGCGGGTTTTGAACGCCGTGCCATGGCCGCTTTCATGCCAGCGGCTGTCAGAGGATGAGCCATACAGAACGCCGTAGATCAGAAAAAACGGAACCGACCACCAACTGCCCCAGAAATAAACCGCGCCGGTGGCCGAGCCCAGCAGCGCTGCCAGCCAGATCAAAGTATCGCGTATAGCCGGTCCGTCAGAGCGCCGCATCAAGCCTTTCAGGACTTTGCGGTCGATCCTGACCGAATACCATTCGGCAGCCGCCAGACCGTTTTGTTCCGCCAACGCACTGTCACGGCCTACCAGACTGTAATCACGGGGTGTCGGCTCCACAGGAAAACCCATCATTTTGATGTAACTGCCATAGTGTCTGATGCAATCTGCGCATTCGTCAAGCCATAACCCGGACAAACGGCACTGAAAAGGCAGGATCTGAGATAATTTACGGGTCACTATATCTAAATGCCTCAAAATGATGTATTTATACCTGCATTGTTTTAATCTGGAATGGTTCTCATGGGTCAGGCAAATCGCCAACTGCCAAAAGTCCGAGAGATATCCGAGCATGCGGGTGTCTCAAGGGCTACGGTTGACCGGGTTATCAACAAGCGGCCGGGCGTTCAGGCGCATACGCGCCGGCATGTCCTGTCCGTGATCGATGAACTGACCTGCCAACGCACCGGTGCCACGGCTGACACCGCAGAAGATCTGTTGCATCTGGATTTCATCATTCCCGATCACGGCAATGCTTTTTTGCTGGAACAGGCGCATCAGTTGCAGTCTTACGCGCAACAGCTTGGCACTGTCTCCCTGTCGATCCACCATCCTGATACGGCGAGTGAGGACGAAATCGTTGCGGTGCTGCAACGTATCGCGCCGACAACCCAGGCGGTCGGTCTGATCGGCCTCGACAGCCGAAAAGTCCGGGAGGCAGTCCGCAAGCTTGGCAGCCGGGATATTCCCGTTGTGACGCTGGCGTCCGATATCCGCAACGTGCCGCGGACGGCCTATGTGGGGATCGACAATCATGCGGCTGGCCGACTGGCCGGATATCTGACCGGCCGGATGCTGAACCGGCCAAAGGGAAAAATCGGACTGGTGCTCGGATCGAGAGCCTATTTTGGCCATGAAGAGCGTGAGATGGGATTTCGCAGCATCTTGCGAGAGCAGTTTCCGACACTGCGCATTGTCGAAGAATGTGAGGTCCAGGAAAACGCTGATCTTGCTTACCGGGAAGTCAGCAAAATACTTTCGGTGCATCCGGATCTTGACGCGATTTACTGCATCGGTGCCGGCCAGTCCGGCGTTGCAAAAGCCCTGATTGATTGCGGATGTGGGGCGTCGGTGATGTTTATCGGCCACGGCCTTTCGACAGATACACGAAACCATCTGGTCAATGGCGTGATGGATGCGATCATCGAAGAAAGCGCGGCAGACGAAGCCCGCCTGGCCATCGAATGCCTGGTGGCGGCGTTGCGTCACAGCGGCGATATTAATCCCACGGCAATCCCCATCCATGCTATTTTTCGTGAGAACCTACCGGCAGAAACATGAGCAGACATCTTGACCACATCGCCAGCGGCAGCGTTGCCTTTGACTTTAACCGGTCGGGCGGAAACATAGAGAATTTTGCCGTCACCTCAGAGGGCGGAACGGTCATAAGGCCGCTGCATACAGCGCCGTGGGCGAGCGAGGCTGCAACCCTGTCTGATGACATCGACCTTGTTGAACGACAGCTTTCCGGCGACTTTTTTTGTGCTCCCTTCGGCGTGAACCAAGTCGGGCCGATCCATGGCCCGACAGCCAATCGGCTCTGGCAGCCAGCGGGCAGGGTGGACAGTGTCGATGGCGCGGCACGTCATACCTACCTGCTGGAAGACCGCGTGCTTGGTGCAGCTGTGACCAAAACGATGACCGTCCGGCCCGGCCATCCAATGCTCTATCAATCTCACAGGTTTGAGGGAGGTTCAGGACATCTGCCGGTGGCGCATCACGCGATGATCAGGGTGCCCGGAGGGGCACAACTGAGTTTCTCGAAAAAGCAGTTCGGCATCACCCCCAAAGCCCCGCCTGAAAGTGATCCGCGACGCGGTTTTTCGATGCTGGCTTATCCGCAAAGATTTGAAAGACTGGACGCGGTCTGGACTGCGGCAGACCAGAGCGTTGACGCAAGTTTCTATCCGTTTTCAAAGCGGCATGAGGATATTGTGGTGATGGCCGAGGCGAAAGGCCAGGAGATTGGCTGGTCAGCGGCGCTGGCTGACCAGGACGGGTTCCTGTTTTTTGCAGTCAAAGACGCCGCAGCTCTGCCGGAAACGCTTTTGTGGATGAGCAATGGCGGGCGAAATTACGCCCCCTGGTCTGGCCGACATACCTGCGTTCTGGGGATAGAAGAAGCGGCGACCGCCTGTCACGCCAGCGGAGCATTTACCAGCAGCGACACCAAATCGCCGAGCGGCCTGGTGCAAGGTCTCGTCCTCAAAGACTCAACGATCCGCGAAATCCGCTATGGGTTCGGCGCAATTCCAGCACCGCCGCACTGGCGTGAAATTGCGGATATACGAGTCACAGTTTCTGATTTGACGCTGGTTGATGTCAGCGGCGCTGAAATTACGCTGCCGTTTGACGGTAGACATTTCGGTCTGTAAAGCGCCTCAGCTTTCTTCGGTGATACGCACATAGATCGCAGTGACGACAAGAATGATCATGCCGAAGAAAATGCGCCGCGTGCCTTCGGGGATCTGCATGACCGTCAGCATGGTGGCCAGCACAGTCAGAATGAGAGCACCGATGATGGTGCCGGAATAGCTGCCGCGTCCACCGAATATGGAGGTGCCGCCGATCACCGCTGCAGCCACCGAGGGCAGAACGCGCGGCTCTACCAGAGACAGCGACGGGGCCTTGATAAGACCGAGATAAATCAGCCCGGTCAGACCTGCAATCAGTCCTGACAAAATGTAAAGCGCGATGAGAACCTGCCAGGTGCGGACACCGGCAAGACGCGCGGCATTTTCATTTTCACCAATTGCATATAACAGCCGGCCAAAGCCGGTGCGCCGCAGTCCGACGATGATGACAATGGCGAGAGGCAGAAACACCAACAGTGAATTGGGCACACCATAGCTCAGACCAGTGCCAAGCCATGACAGAATATCGGGAACCGAGGAACCCGATGCGATTACTGTGCGCTGATAGACCTGAAGGCAGCCGGTACCGATCAAGCCGGTTCCCAGCGTCATGATCAGCGGGTGAACCCTGAACAGGCCGACGCCAATGCCGTTGGCAAGGCCGATCAGAACGGGCGGTATCAGCGCCACCAGAATGGCTCCGGTCGGCCCCAATATGGAAAGTTGGCTGGCCGCCACGAAGGCGCTGACCGTTGCGGCCACGCCAACTGACAAATCTATCCCTCCGGTCAGCATGGTCAGGGACTGGCAGGCTGCCAGCATGGCCAGTGGAACGGCAAATTTGATGGTATTGGCGAGCCATCGCTGATTGACGATCCCGGGAACCATAATTTCCAGCGCGACCACCAGCCCGATGAGCAGGACCATCAACGGCAGCAGTGGATAATCGCGCATTATCAAACGGAATGATCCGGTAAAGCGGGAGGTTCTGGATGCGGTTGTGTTCATCTCTTGCGCGCCCTTGCTGCCAGCAATCCGCCAGCCATGACGACGATCACCATGATTGTACCCTCAACAATCGTTGTGATGTTGGGGTCAACCGACATCAACGTCAGGTCGGTTCGCACAAGCCGCAATATGAATACGGCAATGATCGGACCAACCAGCCCGCCACGGCCGCCACCCAGAGTGACACCGCCGAGGACGACAGCTGCGACGCTTGCAAGCAGATAAGGACCCGGAATTGGCGCGCCGATGCCGGTGCTGGCGGTCAGTACCAGGCCGCCCATCGCAGCAAACAGTCCGGCCATTGCATAGGCGGCGATTTTTGTCCGGCTGACCGCAACACCGGAGCGGAATGCGGCAAGGCTGGAAGAGCCGATGGCATAGACCGAGAGGCCAAAGCGTGACCGTCTGAACGGCCACCAGACAATGCCGAGGCTGACGATCAGAAGGATCAGGGCCTGCGGCACCCATCTGGTCAGATCCTCCGGCACAGCCGGAATGGAAATTGATCCGACCAGCAGATTTTTAAGCCATTCGGCAGCACCGCCGCCAGGTGCGTTGAGTATGATCAGCGCCACGCCCTCCCAGACAAACAGCATGGCCAGCGTCACAACGATATCCGGAACTCTGGTCAACACAATCAGCAGGCCATTGATTGCGCCCATGCCGGCGCCGACCAGCAGCACAAAGGGCACGACAAACAGGGCATATTGCTCGCTGGCTCCATCCATCATCACGGCAGCGGTGACACTGGTGACGGCCATCATCGATGCAATCGATAAATCGATGCCTCCGGCGATAACGACAACGACCTGGGCCGCCGTTGCAAATGCAAAGGTCAGCGCGGCGCGGGACAGGGATTCAAATCCGAAGGCGCCATAGTTTGGCTGGATAGTCCGTGTGAAGACCAACAACAGAATGAAGATCGTCGCCAGGCCGATGTTCCAGTAGTGATTGCGCAGAAATTTCATCATGGCAGCTTCACAATCCCGCGTGCTGAGCTTGCGAAGCTGATCCATCAGTCAGGCCATAGGCCGCGCGCATCAGGGTCGGTTCATCAGCATTCTCGGCGCTGATCTCATCAACCACCCGTCCGCCGAAAATCACCACGGCGCGATCGCAGGCCAGCTGAATTTCTTCAAGTTCCGATGTGTAGAGCAGCACCGATGAGCCCTGGTCGGCCAATTCACGCAGCAGCGGATAGATTTCGCGTTTGGTGCGGATATCAATTCCCCGCGTTGGATCGAAACACAGCAGTGTCTTGACGCCCAGCGCAAGCCAGCGGGCGATCGTCACCTTCTGCTGGTTGCCTCCCGACAGCCGCTGCACTTCGCCCTGGGCGCGGGTATCGATCTGAAGCCGCTTAATCGCCGCATCGACCTTCTGCTTTTCAGCGGCCATATTGATCAGGCCCCATTGCGAGGGACGGGTGTGAAACGGGATTGCTATGTTCTCCCGGACAGAGCGCTGCATCAGCAAAGCGTCGGCACGATCGCCCGGCACATAGACATGACCGGCAGAGATCGCGTCAGCGGGATGATGAAATTCCTGCTTTTTTCCATCAATCTCGATGGTCCCGCTGTCCGGGTGCATCATCCCGGCCAGCACTTCGAACAATTCATCCTGGCCCTGGCCCTCCAATGCGGCGATGCCGAGGACTTCGCCTGCATGCAGCTCGAATGATACATCTGTCAGTTTGCTGCCGGCAGCGAGGTTTTGTACCTTGAGCCGTGGCACAGAAGTGCTGGTTGTGGCTGCGACAGTGGTTTTCTTCGTGCTGACCGATTTGCGCACAGCGCGCATGCTCTCTCCGAGCATCAATTCGACAATGTGATCCTCAATACCGGGCTCAATGACAACATCGCCGACGGTTTCCCCGTCTCTCAGAACATTGGCGCGATCACAGACAGCGGCAATTTCTGCAAACCGATGAGAAATATAGATCACCGAACGGTCCAGTTGCTTCTGCTTGCGGACCACGTCGAGCACCTTTTCGACCAGGTTGGTCGGCAGCGCCGCGGTCATCTCGTCCAGCAGCAGAATGTCAGGCTCGCTTGCCAATGCACGGGCAAGGTCGACGACACGCTGGATGGCCAGGGGCAGGCGCTGAGCGGTTTCGCTGAAATCGAGATTGTCGATACCCAACTGATGAAGCCAGTCGCGGAAGGGCTCGACCGGCGTGTTGCCGAGGCGCAAATTGTCATACACATCGAGATCGGGAATCAGAGATGGTTCCTGATAGACCGGAACCAGTCCGGCGCGGCGCGCATCGGCTGGCGAGCGGATGGGCCTGCGTTCGCCGCGAATGAGGATGTCTCCCGCGCTTGCGGAAATTGCTCCGGTCAGAATTTTTACCAGAGTGGATTTTCCCGCACCATTGGCACCCATCAAGGCGATGACTTCACCACTGGCCACTTCCAGCGAAGCGTTGCGCAACGCCGCCACGGCACCGTAGTTTTTGGCAACGCCGGTGGCGCTCAATAAGGAGCTATTCGCCATGAAACAGGATGTCCTTATTGCGGGCGAAAATGGCAAGAAAGGCCAGCGGCTGAAACAGCCGCCGGCCCATTGTCAGGTCAGCTTTATTCACCTGGGCCTTTACAGGCGATAATCTGTTCTTTGGTGTAATTGGTCCAGCCCGGAATAAAGATGGAAACAGGCCATTCCGGATCCAGCGACGGGTCGGCGGCAACCTTCAGCTTGGCCTTGCCTTCCGCCGTGCCATTTTCCCACAATTCCGGATCAACCAGAACGACGCGCTGTTCGGGTTTTTCGCCTTCCAGCAATTTAATCGCCAGCGCAACGCCCGCACCACCAACGGAACCAGGATTGGTGACGGCTGCACCGACCAGACCATCAACGCTGTTCAACTGGCCGACAAAGCCCGCGTTATCGGCGCCGACAATTGGCACCAGCGGCGTGTCGGATTCCACGAAAGCGTCGACAATGACGTTGTCAATGCCGGAGGTCCAGACACCGTCAAACGGAATTCCGGTGGCAATGTAGTCGAGGATCTGCTGCTTGCCCTGATCCTGCTGCCAGCCGGTGAAGACTTCCTGTGCGACTTTGACATCCGGATATTCGGCGAGGGCGCGTTTGAATCCCTTGTCCCGATCATCATCAGCGGATGCCCCTGCCGCGCCACGCATGTAAATCACCGAGCCGTCACCGCCGATCTGTTCAAACAGCCATTTGGCGCCGAGATAGGCGTATTGTTCCTGGTTGTTTGACAGAATATAGGCGGACTCTTCATTGACGCCCTGATCCACGGCAACCACCACAATGCCCTTGTCGGTCGCGGCCTTGACAGCGGATTTGATGCCGTCCGGGTTTGACGGATTGACGACGATGGCGTCAACACCGGCCTGGATGAGATTGTTGATATCCTCGATCTGACCGGCAGCATCGGTGTTGCGATGGGCGATGTTGAGCGATTTCACTTTGCCGGATGCCAGGGCTTCGGCTTTCATGGCGCAGACCATTTCCTCGCGCCAGCCATTGCCCTGCACAGTATTGGAAATCCCGATTGTATATTCCTGTGCCATCGCCGATCCCATGAAGCCCATGGTCAGAGCGCCTAGAACAGCGCCGGTCACTATCGTTTTTTTCATGCCAGTTTCCTCCGTTAGATGGATCCGCAATTTCCGGATCTGTTTGAATAGATAACCGCATTCGCGGCCTTTGCTATTTTATGTAAGGGCGCAAAATATCCCGCGCCAAGGCAAATCCACTTTTAATTTTTTCGTCAGTTCCTTCAAAATCGCGATCTTCGTGCTCAATGATGACAGGGCCGTCATAACCGGCGCGATAAAGACCTGAGAAGAACCCATTCCAGTCGACATCGCCAAGCCCTGGCATTCTTGGTATCTGCCAACCCATGCCGGCTGACATGATGCCACGTTCATAAAGCCCGTCATGATCAATCATCAGATCCTTGGCATGAACATGAAGCATCCGGCCGCCGAATTCGCGGATGAAGCGGCCCTGATCAATCATCTGCCAGATCAGATGGCTCGGATCGAAATTCATTCCAACATCCCCGTCCCAGGTGTCGAAGATACGACGCCAGATATATGGCGAATAGGCGATGTTATGGCCTCCCGGCCATTCGTCATAGCTGAAAATCATCGGGCAGTTTTCAAAGGTGATGCGGACATCGTGATCCCGCGCATAAGCGATGATATCGGGCCAGGTTTTCAGGGCGCGCTGCCAGTTCTCATCCAGGTTTTCGGCGGCATCACCGCCACAAAATGTATTGACCAGGGGAACGCCCATCTTCGCTGCAGCGGAGATGACCTTTTTGAGATGGCCGATCACCATGTCGCGGTGCGCCGCGTCAGGATGCAGCGGGTTGGGATAGTAGCCAAGGGCGGAGATGGAGAGGTTTTTGCCGGCCAGTTGATCGACAATCTCGCGGCCCTGCGCCTCGGACATCCCGGTTACATCAATATGGGTTGTGCCGGCATAGCGCCGCACCGGCCCGTCGGCCACCGGCCAGCAGGCGATTTCCAGTGCCTCAAATCCTGATGCCGCAGCCCAATCGGCCACATCCATCAAGGGCGTATCGGGAAAAGGCGCTGTCAGAATTCCAAGTTGCATATTTCCTCCCTTGTATCAGTGCTGGTCGCGGGGCGAAATATCGACCCAGCAGCCTTGTTCGGCGCTGCGCAGCACCGCGTCACACACCAGCATTTCATAGTGTCCGTCAGCAAAGCTGGCATATCCCGGATGTGAGGACGCTTTGCCGTTGCTGACGTCCGCATAGATTTCGCGGAACAAGGCAAAGAACGAATCTGCAAATCCTTCGACATGGCCCCCGGGCAGGGTTGCGGCTGCGGCTCCGCGCGCATTCATCAAGGCCGCATCGCGTTGCAGGATTTGATTGGCACGGTCGCGGTGCCCGATCCACAGATGATCCGGTGTTTCGGAATCCCAGGAGGCACCGGATGTTGACCCGTCGATCTGCCATTGCATCGCGTTCTTCCGGCCGGGACTGACCTGACTGATGACAACTGAGCCGCGCGCGCCATTTTCGTAGCGCAGCAACAAAAGGGCTGTGTCATCGGTGGTGATTTCCCTGGCGATGGTTTCGCCCGACCCGGCTTGTGAGAAGGTTTCCACCGGTCCGACCGGCTGTTGCCGGGTTTTGACGAAGGTCGAGAGTTCGGCCATCACCGAGGTTACTTTCAGGCCGGTGATATAGCTGGTCAGATCGATCCAGTGGGTGCCAATGTCACCGACAGCACGCAGCGAACCGCCCTTGTCGGGTTCAAGCCGCCAGTTCCAGTCGGTGTCAAACAGCAGCCAGTCCTGCATGTAGTGACCGGAAATCAGCCGTATGTCACCTAGCTCACCGTCGGCGACCATCTGGCGGGCATGCTGGTTCAGCGGATAAAACCGGGTATTGTAGTTGACCGCTGTGATGAGATTGCTCTTCGCTGCCAGATCCACCAATTCAGCGGATTCGGCGGAGGTCATTGTCAGGGGCTTTTCGCAAACCACATGGCGCCCCGAAGCCAGAATCTGTTTGACCTGTTCAAAGTGAAACTGGTTGGGCGAGGTGACATGCACGATCTGAACCGCTGGATCACCGAGCAGCGTGTCGAGCGTATCATAGGCTCTGGAAACCCCCAGCGCCTGCGCCGCCTTGTCTCCGCGCTGCTGGCTGGAGCCGAGAACGCCGAGCACATTGACGCCCAAACGGCGCAGCGCCTGAACATGAACCGTGCCGATAAAGCCCGTGCCGATCACGGCGGCGCCGATGGATCCGGGACCTGAACCGACAGCTTCACGCAACAGAGTAACCTCCGTCAACATTCAGACAGGTACCGGTGATGAACTTGGCGGCGGGCGATGCCAGGAACAGCGCCGGACCGGCAATATCCTGCGGCTCGCCCCATCGGCCCATCGGGGTCCGCTTATTGACAGCTTCAACATGGGCGGGGTTGGCACGGCTTCTGGCCGATTGTTCCGTGAGGATGAAGCCCGGCGCGATGCAGTTGACCCGGATCTGATGTTCAGCCCAGGCAATCGCCAGGGATTTGGTCAATTGGCTGACCGCAGCTTTCGAAGCGCCATATGCGGGGTTTTGCGGGCTGCCGAAGGACGCGTACATCGATGAAATGTTGATCACGCTACCCTTGCTTTTTTTGAGATGGTCGAGGAATGCCAATGACACCCGAAAGCTGCCTTGCAGATTGACATCGATCACTCTGGCGAAAAAATCCGGATCCATTTCTTCGCCGCGTGATGTGATCGCGGCGCAATTCACCAGAACATCGAGGCGATCTGTCGCCGCAGCCAAATCAGCGATTTCCTGGCCGTTGGTGACATCAAATCGGACATAGTTGAATTTGCCGTGATCCGCTTCCGCTGGGCCAGCTTCAATGCCGGTAATCGTGACATCAGCAGACGCCGCCTTGAAGGCGGCGGCTATCGCAGAACCGATCCCCGCACGGCTTGCGCCGACGACCAGAACTTTGCGGCCTGAGAAATCAAAATACGCCTGCGGGTCCATTCAAAACCTGCCTCCCGACAGCCAGCTTTTCATGAGGCAATGAGAAATACAAGAATATTTTCATTTTTTCAATTTTAGTAATTTTGGTGCATTTTCAGGTGAAGATGCTGGAGTGAGGACCTGATATCGCGGTCAATCTGACGTGCTGCCGCGCCGCCCAAGGCTGACAATGATGGATTGGCAGAGGACAAGTGCGGGAACCTGGGAGCGGAAATGTCCGAGGCTGGCTTCCTTCACATACAACACGTGATCCGCCAGTTTCACGACGGGGCTCAACTCATTGTCGGTGATCGCCAGCAAAGTGCATTTGCTCTTCGCGGCCATTTCAGCAATCGCCACGGTTTCGGGGGTATAATCGTCAAATGTCAGGACCAGAAGCGCATCCTTGTTGCGGATTGCGCCGACCTGTTCGTTGCGCATGGCGCCGAGATTATCGATCATATGCGCAGGTTTTCCGACCTGCGAAAGGCCGTAAAAACAATAGGCGCCAATTCCAAATGCACCTCGTGCGGCGGCGATGTAAACGGAATCACACTCGGCCAGACAGTCGACAAAGCTCTCCAGAGCCTGGTCCTGAACGTCCTCGCGAAGCCGCAGCAATGAATCGACTGCGGTCTGGACAAATGTGTCAAACAGCGCGCGCGGATGGTCAAGGTCGAGGCCGCGTTCTGCATTCTGGTCACCGGCATCACCCAGCGCCTTGATGCGGTCGGCATAGGTCATGCGCGGACCGACCAGGCGCTGGCGAAACACGTCCTGCAACTCGGCAAAACCGGCGAAACCCAGTTCTTTGGCAAAGCGGGTGATGTTGGCGGCCGGAACATCGGCCAGCTTGGACAGACCGACGATATTGTAGATCGCGACATCTTCCGGGTTGTTCAGGCAAAACTGCGCCAGCTGGCTGAGCCGTCTGGGCAGAGTGTCCTGTCGCGCAATCAGCAGCGCCACCAGACTCTGGAAATCGTCGATGGGTTGCGGCTTGACTGGCGGGCTTTTCTTCTCTGGCATTGGATTTATGGTGCACTCCTTTTGAAAATCTCTATGCAGCCTAACCGTCGACGCCGCCGGCCACCGACTGCTCCTGATCGATGATCGATCCGGTCATCGGAGAGGACGCATCGCTCAGCAGATAGACTGCCAGCCGCGCGATGTCTTCCGGCACCAGCAAACGGCCAAATGGCTGCTGGCTGATCGCGTCATCAAGCCAGCCCTCGCCCTTGTCGAGGATGTGCGCCTGCATGTTTCGCTCTGCCGGCGTGTCTGTCCAACCGACATTGATGCCATTGATGCGAATGCGGTCGAAACGGTGCTGATGGGCCGAATTTTTGGTGATCAGGGAGAGCGCCGCCTTGGTGGCGGAGTAAACAGTCAGATCAGCGGCCCCGCCATGGGCATTGATTGACAGAATATTGACAATTTCACCGGGCCGTTTTTCCGCCTTCAGGTGATTGATGAGGTGTTGTGAGAGAAAGAATGGCTCCTCCGCATTGACCTTAAACAGTGATTGCCAAACCTCACGGCTGGCATTGCTGGCCGAAGCGCGGGTGGTCAAACCTGCAGAATTGACCAGCGCGTCGATGCGACCGAAACCGGACAAGGCTTTAGAAAACAAACGCTCTGCGGCCCCCGGACTGGCAAGATCTTCGGCGATCATCAGCGCATCGGTGCCAAGCGCTTTCAACTCTGCCACCACAGCTTCACCGGCTTTGGCGTTCCGGCCGGAAACCACGATGGCTTCCGCACCGCTGGTCGCGGCCTCAATGGCTATGGCCCGGCCGATGCCCTGGGTGGAACCGGTAATCAGAATGATCTTTGCGTCGAGGCGTGCTTGCATGATCGATTATGTCCCAATGCGCCAGCTTGTGTTTAGAACAGCAGGGAAGCCCCTTTCATCATATCAACTTTCTAACTCTTCTCGACCGCTTTGACGGGATCATCGGTCTGCTCCCTCAATGTTCCATACCGGTGATGACGCGTTCGACAGCATCGACACTTGTCTGCTTGGGATCAATATTGTCAGCCACAATGCGGCCGCGACGCATCACCACAATGCGGTCGACCACCTGAAAGACATGGTGGATGTTGTGAGCGATAAAGATACAGGAGTGCCCGGAACTGCGCGCATTTCTGACGAATTGCAGAACGCCCTGGGTTTCCGCAACACCGAGATTGTTTGTCGGCTCATCAAGGATGATCAGGTCGCTGTCAAAATACATCGCACGGGCGATGGCAACGGCCTGGCGTTCACCGCCGGACAGGGAGCTGATGGGTGTCGCCGGAGGAATGTCTTTTGAGATCCCGACCTCTTTCAGCAGGGTTGATGCGACCTCCTCCATCTTTGCAATATCGAGCCGGCTGAAAATCCGCGGCCCCTTAACCGGCTCGCGTCCGAGGAACAGATTGCGGGCGATCGACAGCTGGGTGACCAGGGCGGAGTCCTGATAGATTGTCTCAATGCCATTGTCGATTGCATCGGTGGTACTGCGCATATCCACCTGTTTGCCTTTGATGCTGATCGAACCGCTGGTTGCCTGAACCGCCCCTGAGAGAACCTTGATCAGGGTGGATTTGCCGGCTCCATTGTCTCCCAGCAGGCCGACCACTTCACCGCGTTTGACGGACAGATTGACGTCCTCAAGGGCTTTGACCGGGCCGTAATGCTTGGTGATCCGGTCCATCTGAATAAGGGTTTCGGCCATGATCTCAATCTCCCGAATGGTTCTGGCGATCAAGCCACGAATGCAGCGCCATCATGCCCAGAATGATGGCGCCGATGAAAATGTTGTAGGCCAGTCCCGGCACGCCGATCATGACAATGCCGTTGCGCATCAGCCTGAGGATAAAAATACCCAGAACCGTGCCGATGATGGTGCCGCGGCCGCCCAAAAGCGATGTGCCGCCGATCACCACCATGGCGATTACTTCCAGCTCATAGCCCGTACCGCTGTTGGGATTGGCCGCTGATGTGCGTATTGAACTTATGATCCCGGCAAAGCCCGCCAAAGCGGAACTGAGGACAAATAGCCGGACCTTGGTGGCGGTCACTTTGACGCCCCGGGCGCGCGCTGCCTGAGCGTTGCCCCCGGATGCCTGAATCCAGTTGCCGCCCTTGGTTTTGGTCAGCACATAATGCAGCAGCAGGGCGATCACGATGAACCAGAACAGCGACATGTAGAGCCGCAGCGAGCCGATATAAAAATCACCCACCAGAGCCTGCGCCAGCCATTCACCACTGGCGTTCCAGGTGCGCTGGGGAAAGCCGTTGGTGATGTAGAGCGCGGTGCCGCGCGCCATCAGCAACATGCCAAGGGTGACGAGGAATGACGGAATTTTCAGATAGGTGACAAACCATCCATTGGTGAGACCGATCGCCACGGCGATCGCGAGGGAGGCCAGGAACGACATTTCCAGCGGCAGAATGCCACCATTGAACAGCGCCCACATAATGACAGGTGTCAGACCGAAGACAGAACCAACGGACAGGTCAAATTCGCCTGACGTCATCAGCAGTGTCATTGCCAGTGCGATCATGCCCAGCTCAACTGTGAATGCCAGCGTATTTCCAATGTTCAGAATCGACAGAAAGCTTGGATTGATCGATGTGAAAACAATGATGAGAATGACAAGCAGGATGGCCGGGCCGATTTCAGGCCGTGTGCGCAAGGTCTGGGAAATGGAGTGCATTGCCGGTTTTACCCTCTTGCTGTTGGGGCCAAAGCACAGGCATGCGACTTTGGGTCGGCTGAAAAGATCTGTCGTATCGGCAAAGCGGGCACAGCGCTGCGATGCGCTGTGCCCGTCGCATTATTTTCCGCTCAGGACGTCGTCATAGACCTGCGCCGTGTCTTTTTCGTAGAGCGCGCCGGTGATGACATCAAAACCGGTGGGGATGCCGCTGGCCGCCATGGCCGCAAGCGACAGCGCGACATAGCTGGTGGCCTGGGGGTCCTGCCATTGCGCTGCGTTGACATATCCTTCAAGCACGGACTGGGTGGTGTCCAGCGAATTGCCCCAGCCGACGACGGGGATGTCGCCGGCTTTGACGCCAACCTGGTCAAACACCCGCTTCACCGAACCGGTGACCAGATCTCCCAAGCCGATGATGGCGTCAATCTTGTCGCCATTGGCGGTCATGTAATCGGACATCCGCGTGATGATTTCGGCCTGATCGAGCGTTGCGTCGGTGACTTCCCAGGTGATGTTGAGAGGTTCGAACACACTGGCAATGCCCTGCTCTTCCTGGACGCCATAGGTAGCGCCCGGAACTTCGACGGGCATCCAGACAAAGTCACCTTCCTTGACGAGGCCTTTGTCGACCAGATATTGCGCCCAGTTGCGGCCGTAGGTGACAAGTTCACCGCCGACATAGGCATCGAAGCTGGCGGATGGATCCGGAGTGTTCATGTTGATGATGGGGATGCCTGCGGCATTGGCTTCTTTCGCCACTTCCACCAGACTGCCCGGATCAGGACTTGAGGTCACAATTCCGTCCGCGCCGGAGGCAATTGCCGCGCGGATGGCTTCCTGATGCGAGGGCACGTCACCACTGTGAAATGAGGTATTGACCGTATTGCCGGTATCTTCGCCCCATTGTTTGGCGCCATCGAGAAAATAGGTCCAGACCGGGTCTGCCGGCGAGCCATGCGAAACCCAGTAAAACGTCTTCTGCGCCTGCGCCGCGCCCATCGGCAGCGCAATCGCCAGTGCCAGCCCTGCGGCGAGCATTTTCAATTTCCCAAGCATGTCATTCACTCCCTGGTTTTATGGAATTATCTGAGCGGATCTGCTGTCTTGAAAAGAAGCAGCCAGCTGATCCTCCGGGCAAAGTATGAAAAATAAAATCCAAATATGCAATATTGAAAAATATTGACCGAAACGAATTGGCATCGTGTGTCCTGCAACAACGCAGTCGCGTTGCTGAATAGCAGGACACTGCTAAATCTCAGGAAGCTGGAGTCGCGGGGGTTTTTCGCAGTAAATCTCTGCTCTCGTTCAAGCCAGAAGAATCTGCGGTGTGACTCTTCTATTCAAAATCAGCAAAAGGCGGCCTCCGGACTTGTTGCAAGTCCGGAGTGTTTTTATCGGCGGGCTTAAGCGCCTCAGCTTTCCATCGGACCGCCGGCTTTTTTCCAGTCGCCGATGCCGCCGACATTGACCACTGCGGTATAGCCCATATCCTGCAGGGTTTTTCCGGTCAGGGCGGCCTGGCCGCCAAGGCCGCAGACGAGGGCGATCTTGGCGTCTTTTTTCAGGGCATCATTGTAAAACGGTGTTGCCTCGTCAGCGGCAAATTCGATAAAGCCGCGCGGAATACGCAGAGCGCCGGCAATCGTGCCACTTTCGGCGATGTCTTTTGAATCGCGCACGTCGACAAAAACTGTGTCTCCGGCTTTGTGAATTGCAATTCCCTCTTCGGTAGGGACGCGGGTGACGGCTTTATTGGCATCGTCGAGATATTTCTGTGCTGTTTTCACAAGACCATTCCTTCTGTGATTTTTGAGGGTATCTCAGTCGTATCACATAGGGCGAGTTTGAGGCGAAACCAATCACCGGCTCAGGAAATATCCGCCAGCGAAGCGCGCTCGACAATGCTGGTGGATATGCGGATGCTTTCACCGGGCTGTTCATTGCGCACCATTCGCATGATGAGATGGGCGGCCTCCCGGCCCATGCGGCGATGCGGCACATGGACAGTGGTCAAGCCAGGCTCCACCGCTTCGGCCAGATCGATATCATCAAAGCCGACGATCGACATGTCCTGCGGGACCCTCAATCCGGCCTGATGCGCGGCTTTCAGTGCGCCGGCCGCCTGAACATCGTTTCCGCAGATGATAGCTGTCGGCATCTCGTCAAGCGCAAACAACTGCTGTGCCGCCAGCTTGCCATGTTCCACGGAGTAATGCGTCTCGATCAGCATCGGTGGCGCTAACAGCAGGCCGTGGTTGCGCATGGCGTGAGAGACGCCTTCAACACGCTCGCGGGCACGATCATTGCCTGCCGTGGTGCCGGCTATCATGGCAATGCGGCTGTGGCCGCGACTGATGACATGCTGTGTCATATCATAGGCCGCACGATGGTTGTCGAAGCCGACCTGGCTGTAAGTCAAATCTTCGGAATAGGTCCACATCAGAACAAAGGGGATCTGTCTGTCGGCCAGCAACCGGTAGGTTTCCTGCGGACGCTCCCGTCCGATCAGGATCAGGCCATCGACACCGCGGCCAAGCAGGGCACGAATCTGCCGGGCTTCCTTTTCGGGGTCGTAAAGAGAGGATGCCACCAGCAAGGTGATGCCGACCAGAGACAATTCTTCCTGAAGAACCTGCACCCCACGGGCGAAAATCGCATTGTCCATGGTTGGAATGACAGCACCGATGGTATTGGTCCGGTTGGAGGCCAGCGCCATGCCACCAAAATGCGGCGTATAGCCCAACTCGGCGATGGCCGCCTCTACCCGGTTTTTGGTGCTCTGGCGCACACGGTCCGGCAGATTGACGCAGCGTGACACGGTCGCGGTAGAGACCCCGGCGAGGCGGGCAACGTCATCGAGCGTCGGCAGGGTTCGTGTGCTCATTGGACAGGCGCCCGGTCCGGAAATCGGGCATTGGCGGCGCGCTTTGGGACCGCTTTGCCGGAATCGGAGATGCCGCTGCACGGCACTGGATGCCAGACCAGCAGTGTGCAATCTTTTCCGCTTGATGTCATCGGTCGCAGCATCTTTTTGCTATTGATCCTATCGTCAGCACTCTAGTTGCGCGATGCGGACATGGAAAGCCGATTGCCGGATGTGTTGAACACCTGTTTCCGCAACTCACACTCACACACGCCGTACCATAACAACTGGCCATACTGAGCCATGTTTGAGTGAGACCAATCGAAAACCAACTTTCGCGTCAAAAAACAGATATGGCACAGAGAGTTCCCGCAATTGCGGCCAGATCATACTCACAATTTCTACAACATCCATAATGTAAGCGCTTGCATTTATGTTTGCAAGCGCTTACAAGGGTGCCCAGACAGGTGCTTGCACGTTTGGGAGGACGTTCAAAATATGACTGCTTTCGCTAAGCCAATTTTGATCGCGTCGCTGGTTCTGTTCGTGATTTTCTTCACGAATGTTGGAATTGGCGCGGCTGGCAATACCGAGTTTCTCGGTGATGTTCCCCAAATGCTGCTGCTGCTCGCATCCGTCTTTCTATTCGTCGTCGGCATCTTGCGATGCGAAGCGCGGTCCAAGGAGCAGGACGATGCGGACCGCACCTAAATTCCAACCGGGAGGAAACAAAATGAAATCCAACAACCCACATACCGAAATTGCGTCGCTGGAGCGGCGGAACTTTATGAAACTGGCTGCCGCCGGCAGCTTTACAGTGGCCGCTGTGGCCGGTGCTGCCGGAACCTTGTGGTCGTCCGAGGCGATTGCCCAGACGGCAAAAGAAGAATCCGACCGTGAGCGGGCTGCAGACCACATCATGACGATTGCGACAGCCTATGCGATGACCGCTGATCGCAGCTATCCGATCATGCAGCTTGATTTCAAGGAAAACATCCAGAACGCCACGAACGGCAAAGTCTATGTCAAGCTGGCCCCTGGCGGTCAGCTTGGTGCCGGTGGTGCTCTGGTGCAAAAGGTGCAGGGCGGCACCATTCAGGCGGCGCAGCATTCGCTGTCGAATTTTGCGCCCTTCGCGCCAGTGGTTGATCTGATCAACCTGCCTTATCTGTGCGGCGCCAACCAGCGCTTCGTCAATCTGGTGAGCTCCGATCACTGGAAGAACACCGTCAATCCGCTGGTTGAAGCAAAAGGCTTCAAGCCGCTTTACTATGTGGTGATTGATCCACGGGTTGTGGCTGTACGCAAAGGCGGGGCAGGTCCGGTTAAAACACCAGCCGATCTCAAGGGCGTGAAGTTCCGCGTTCCCGGCTCCAAAATGCTGCAGCAATATTACCGCATGGTCGGTGCCAATCCAACGCCGGTGGCCTGGGGTGAAACACCTTCCGCGATCAAACAGGGCGTGGCCGATGCGCTTGATCCTGCCGTGGGCGCGCTGCATGTTTTCGGCTTCAAGGACATTTTGAGCTACATCACTTTCACCCGCGCCGTTCCGGATAGTCAGGTCTATTCCTGCAACGCGGAATGGTTCAACGGACTGCCGGCCGATGTTCAGGAAGGCATCGAATTCGCCTCCGAGATCACCTCCCAGCAGAATCTGGCGAAAGTGCCGGCTGCGCGAAATTATGCCATGGCTGAATTGTCGAAATCCGGTGTTGAGTTCTATACGCCGACCGCCGATGAACTGGCCGAATGGGAAGCGACCGGCGGCTACCAGCGCAGCGAATGGGACAGCTACAAGACAGAACTTGCTGGCTCGATGGATGCCTTCGACAAGATGGTCGAAGCCGCCGGCACACAAGGCCGGAACTACGTCCACGACGCCTGACCAAATGGCCACTGGGCGGAGCCATGCGCGCTCCGCCCATTTTACAACTCTGCCCGACATCACAAAGATCGCCTGTAAGGCGGCGTGTTCGCGCGGCAGGAGGGGGAAGAAATGCTTAAAGCGCTGAATAAAAACGCGGAACGATGGGCCCTGCTTGTCTTTTACACCCTGCTGGTGGTGACGATGGCTGTTGAAGTCATTCGCCGCGAGGTGTTCTCCTACTCCTCAATCTGGGGTGAGGAGATCGTGCGGTACTCTTTCATCTATCTGGCCTGGATCGGAGCGGCGGCAGCCGTGCGAGAGCGAGGCCATATCCGCATCGATGTGATCTTCAACTATGTCTCTCCCCGGATCAAAAGCCTGCTTTATATTTTCGGCGACCTGGTGATGCTGGCGATAGCCGTGCTGGCGTTCTGGTGGTCGTTTGAAACCGTCTCCGTATCCTGGAAATTCGGCTCTGTCAGCCACGGTCTGCGTGTCTCGATGGTCTGGTTCCTGATGGCTGTGCCACTGGGCTTCGGCCTGATGCTGCTGCGCCTTGTTCAATCCCTCATTCGAGATGTCGCTGACCTGCGGTCAGGACGTCCCGTTTATGAGGGTGAACGTCTGTTTGATTAGGAGAACGCGACATGCTCTGGAACCAGATTCAACAGGAAGCAACGGTCATCGGCTGGGATTTTTATGGCCCCGTCCTGATCTTCGTGGCCCTGATTGCACTCGGCGTGCCGGTCTGGGCGGCGATCGGTGCCGGTGCAGTGTCGATGTTGTTGATCTCCGAAGTGCTGCCCTTGTCACTGCTTGGCGAAAGCCTGTTTGACGGCATTGATCATTTTGCCCTGACTGCGGTGCCGCTGTTCATTCTGACCGGCGATGTGCTGGTGCGCACGAAGCTCAGTCGAAAGTTTCTCGATGTTGCTGAAGCGCTGACCTGCTGGGCACGCGGCGGTTTCGGCTCGGCGACAGTGCTGGTGTGCGGCATGTTCTCGGCAATTTCCGGATCCGATGCGGCGGGCGCCGCAGCTGTCGGCCGGATGACTATCGACCGGCTGGTGGAGTCTGGATATCCGCGCCCCTATGCCTGCGCTCTGGTCGCGGCGGGCGCCTGTACCGGCATTCTCATTCCACCCTCAATTGCCTATATCGTGATTGGTCTGGTGCTGGGGATTTCCGCTTCCACCCTGTTTCAGGCGGCGCTTATTCCCGGAATTCTGATCCTCATTTCAATTCTGGTGACCAATATCGTCGTCAACCGCAGACATGCCTATGAAGGCGGCGGATTAATTTCATTCCGCGACTGGCTTGCCAATGTGGGGCAGGCTCTGGCCCGCGGCTGGTACGCCTTTCTGGTGCCGGGTGTGATCTTCTGGGGAATCTTTTCCGGCCGGCTGACACCGACTGAAGCGGGCGCCACTGCAGTGATGATTACCATTCTGCTTGGTTTCATTCTGGGCACCCTCAAACTATCCGACTTTCCGGCCATGATGGTCAGTTCCGCCAAGGTCAATGGCATCATTCTGCCGATTGTGGCGATGTCGCTTCCTCTGGCGCAGGCAATGGCTGCAATGGGCGTGCCGCAAGGTTTTGTGTTTGCTGTCACATCGATCACGGATAATCCCTATATTCTCATCCTTCTGATGATCGCCATCCTGATCGCCGCCGGCTGCGTCATGGAAACAACGCCGAACATTGTTATATTGGCACCACTTCTTAAGCCGCTGGCCGACCAGATCGGAATGAACGAAATTCAGTTCAGCATCATGATGATTACGGCTCTGGGGGTCGGTTTCATAACGCCGCCTCTGGGACTGAACCTGTTTGTGGTCTCAGGCCTCACCGGTGAATCGATCCTCAAGATTGCCGCACGTGCAGTGCCGTTTGTTTTCTTCATGCTACTGGTCGTGTTGCTGATTGCCTACGTCCCTGTGGTTTCCACCATACTCCTACCTGATATCTATAAGTGAGGGCTGTCATGACTGTTGAATATCTCAAGAAAGCCGATCGAAAATCCACTGACGATGCGAACAATGTGCATGCGATTGTCAAAACCATATTGGATGACATTGAAGCGGGTGGTGATGACGCTGCACGGCGCTATGCCGCCCAGTTCGATAAGTATGACGGCAATGTCGTCCTCACCCGTGAAGAGATCGAGAAAGCCTCCGATCTGGTGCCGCAGCGGCTGAAGGATGATATCCGGTTTGCCTGGGACAATGTGCGGCTGTTTGCCGAGGCACAGAAAGAAACCATCAAGGACACAGAGGTGGAATTGCGGCCAGGCATGTTTGCCGGGCAAAAAGCAATTCCCTGCCGGGCTGCGGGCTGTTATGCGCCGGGGGGACGCTACAGCCACATTGCGTCAGCATTGATGACGGTGACGACCGCGAAGGTCGCAGGATGCGGGCATATCACAGCCTGCTCACCGCCGCGGCCCGGTATCGGCATTGCGCCGGCGATTGTCTATACTGCCGATCTGTGCGGAGCTGACAAGATACTTGCGCTTGGCGGTGTTCAGGGCATCGCCGCGATGGCGTTTGGTCTGTTCGGTTTGCCGAAGGCCGATATACTGGTCGGCCCCGGCAATCAGTTCGTCGCCGAAGCCAAGCGCATCCTGTTTGGCCGGGTCGGCATCGACATGTTCGCGGGACCGACGGACAGCCTCATTCTGGCCGATGAAACCGCCGATCCGCATATTGTGGCTTGGGATCTGGTGGGACAGGCGGAGCATGGTTACAACTCTCCAGTGTGGCTGGCGACGACCCACCGCCCTCTCGCAGAAAAAGTCATGGAACTCGTACCAAAATACATCAGTAAGTTGCCTGACTTAAATGCACAAAACGCGGCTGCTGCATGGAAAGATATGGCGGAAGTGATGCTGGTCGCCGACCGCGAAGGCCTGGCACAAATTGCCGATGATTACGCGCCGGAGCATCTGCATGTGCAGGCGGCGGACACGGACTGGTTCCTGGGTCGGTTGAACTGTTATGGCTCGCTGTTCCTTGGCGAGGAAACGACAGTGGCGTTTGGTGATAAATCCGCCGGGCCAAACCATGTTCTGCCAACATCCGGGGCGGCACGTTACACCGGCGGTCTGTCAGTGCATAAATATATGAAACTTGTGACCTGGCAGAAGGTCACCCGGGATGGCGCCAAGGCGGTTGCCCAAGCCACGGCGCGGATCTCGCGGCTGGAAGGGATGGAGGGTCATGCCCGTACAGCCGACATAAGGCTTGAAAAATACTTTCCCGGTGAAAGCTTTGATCTGACAGCAGGATGAACCGATGACGGATATGTTCAGCGTAAAAGGAAAGATCGCCTGCGTTACGGGTGCCAGTTCCGGCTTGGGCCGGGCGCTGGCCTCGGCGCTGAGTGCGGCCGGGGCGCGGGTTGTCGGCCTCGCACGGCGGCAGGAGGCTTTGCAGGCATGGCAATCTGAATCCCGTGGCGAAACCGCCTTTGTCGCCTGCGATCTGTCGGATCCGGCGCAAATGGCGGCGGTTGCAAAGCGTGCCGGCGAGCCGTTCGGGCCACCGGATATTCTGATCAATGCCGCTGGCGTCAACACCAGGCAAGTGGCCGATGAGGTCACGCTGGAAGGCTGGCAGCAGACCCTTGATCTCAATCTGTCGACGCCGTTTTTCCTGGCCCAGGCGCTGGTCCCGTCGATGCGCGCAAAGCAATGGGGCCGGATTGTCAATTTTGCCTCACTGCAGACAGAGCGCGCCTTTCCCGGCGGCATTTCCTACGGCGCGTCCAAGGGCGGGGTCGGCCAGATGACCCGCGCCATGGCGGAAGCGTGGTCGACATCCGGCATTACCGCCAATGCGCTTGCGCCGGGGTTCTTCCCCACCGAACTGACCGGGCCGGTATTCGACAATCCGGAACTGGCGGCACGAAATGCGGCGCAGACCTGTATCGGCCGCAACGGCACCATGGCAGATCTCGTCGGGCCAGCCCTGTTCCTGTGTTCTGATGCCAGCGCCTATGTGACCGGTCAGATTCTGTTTGTTGATGGAGGTTTTACCGCCAAATGAAAGCGCTGGTTTATACGGGGCCCGAAGCTCTGGTCGTTCAGGATATGCCCGATCCGGTCGTCAGCGGTGACGAGTGTCTGATTGAGATCCGTCATGTCGGGATTTGCGGCTCGGACATGCACGCCTGGGCCGGTCATGATGACCGCCGTCCGGCGCCCTTGATTCTGGGACATGAGGCTGCCGGTCTGGTGATCGAAGGCCCGATGCAGGGCCAGCATGTCACCATCAACCCGCTGGTGTCCTGCGGCAATTGTGAAGTCTGCCAGAGCGGGCGGGAAAATCTCTGTGCGCAGCGCGAAATCATATCGATGCCGCCGCGTCAGGGCGCATTTGCCGAATTTGTCACCATGCCGGCGGGCAATCTGGTGGCGATTCCCGACGGGTTTCCAACCTGGAAAGCGGCGCTGGCCGAACCGATTGCCTGCGGCTGGCATGCGGTGCGGCTCGGCAGCCGGATTCTTGACCGGCCAGTGTCGCAGGCGAGTTGCCTTGTCCTTGGTGGCGGTGCCATTGGTTTGGGGGCCGCGCTGGTTCTGGCCGCAAAGGATGCCGCCGAGATATGGATTGCCGAGACAAACCCGGCGCGGCGCCAATTGATTGCGCAACGCGGCCCGTTCAAAACCTATGATCCGACCAAGGAATCCGGTCCGGACCAGGTTGATCTGGTCATCGACGGGGTCGGCTTTGAAGCGACCCGCAGCACCGCCTTTGCCAAGGTCAAGCCGGGCGGCGTGATTGCCCATATCGGGCTGGGCTCTGCCAGTGGCGGCGTTGATGTGCGCCGCGCGACACTGCAGGAAATCAGCTTTATCGGCACCTATACTTATAGCCAACAGGATTTCAGAGATACAGCGCAGGCGATTTTTGATGGGCATTTGGGGGCTCTGGACTGGCCAGAGCTCCGGCCTTTGAGCGAGGGGCCTGACGCGTTTCGCGATATCAAAACCGGTCAGGCGGCAGCGCCGAAGATCATACTCGTCCCGTAAGTTTCAAACGAGCAAGGTTTAGAGACGGCAGGTCATTTGTGGGTTCAAATCGGCCCATCATGGGTCGCGTGTTCACTGCCGGACGGCTCAATTATTGGCAATTTCAGGACGTGCCGCGTTCCTTGCGGACCGCTGCTAACGCTTAGTTCGCCGTCCAATTGCTGGACGAACGCCTGAATCAGTTTCTGGCCAATCCCGGACTCCACATGTGCCTTTCCGTCGATACCGGGGCCATCGTCCCAAAGATTGATCTCAATGCGGTTCGTCTTGACTTCCAGCTTGAAACCCAGCAACCCCTTGTCGCGGTTCTTGAAGGCGTATTTCAGACTGTTTGTCGCCAGTTCATTGACAATCAGCCCAAGGGGCACGGCTGTCCGGGTTGAAAGCGGAATGGCATCAATCGAAAGATCAAGCTTGACCGCTCCGACAGTATCTTCGAAAGAACTGATGGTGTCTTTGAGAATTGAGCCCAGATAGATATCCGCATTCACCGTGTCAACAGATGCTGTCTGGGACAGGTTGCGGTAGAGTTTTCCGACAGAGTTGATGCGGTTGCGCATGCTCGAAAACGCAGCGCGACACTCCAGATCGGTCAGCGTCTGTCCCTCCATTGTGATAACCGCCCCGATCATCGCAAGCGAGTTCATGACGCGGTGGTTTAATTCTTCCATAAGCCGATGAGAATGATCCAATGCCTCTTTCCGCTCGTCCTCCAGACGACGCTGGGCGGTAATGTCCTCCATTGCAAGAAGCAGGGTTTTGGTATTGTTGCCTTCCTGAAATATCTTGCGTGCGTTCAGTAGGATTAAACGCCTGCCGATATTCGGGAAGTCATGATCTATTTCAAAATCTTCGACGATAGTGTGTTCGGGAATGATTTCCGTCAGCAGCCGGATTAACTCTGCGTTCGCCCATTGCCCGTCACCCAGACCGACCAGTTGTTCGCCAATGGTCTGTTCAGCTTCGACCTGGAATGTGCGATAGAATGCGCGGCTGGCGCCGATGACGCGCAACTGCCCGTCCAGCACAAGCAAAGGTTCACGCAATGTGTCGACGATCCCCTCAGACAATTGGCGCAAATGGAAAACCTCGCGTGCATGGGCGGCAGCTTCGGTTACATCGTCGATGGCAAGCAGGATCAGTTTTGACTGGTTGCCCGGCCGCACGGTTTTTCGCGCATTCAGGAGCATGACTTTTCGGCCGATGTGCTCGAAATTGTGCTCGACCTCAAAATCCTCAAGTGTATCATTATGTGCGATGATCTCGCTCAGCGGTTCCAGCAAGGCGGGAATGTTCCACTGGCCATTACCCAGATCTGCCAGCGCCTGACCGACGGTTTCTGTCTTATCAACCCCAAAGGTTTGCAGAAATCTGTCACTGGCGTATTCGACAGTAAGGTCTTCCGTCAGAACGAGAAGACCCTCTCGCAGAGTCGCAATAATTTCTGCTGGGTCGATTGCCAGTGGTGTCGAAGAGGAATCTTTCACCAGTTGAGGGCCTTTTTGTCACGGAGAGATATGGCAAGGAATTGTTATAACAATCTCCTACCAGTTTGTCAGCGCTATCCCGAAAGCCAGTATCGAGTCAACGTTAACTTTTTTATCAGCACCAATCGGCTCGATCTGCGGACGCTGTTAAGTAAAAGCCCATTTCCAGAGAAAATCTAAACGCCGCGCCGCAGGCGGCGGGCTTTCATGGCTTCATGGGCCTCGGGCGTGCCGTCGTGGAACGATCCGAACCACTTGTCCAGCGGCACCATGCCATCGGCGTAGTTCACCTCAAAATATTTGTGATGCAGATAATGGGCGTAATAGGACACATCCATACTGACCTCTTCGCCGACCACAATGCGGTCAAAGCCGGTATGACCCTGGGCCGGGGCAACGCCGAGACGCGAGGCCAGATTGATCATATGAATCGGATGCGAGGGAATTAGAAAGAACAGCAGGATTGTGGAGAAATACAGAACATGTTCGATGGGATGCATCGACAGGCCCGACCACGGCCCCGGATTGGTGTTGCGGTGATGCAGCTTATGGGCCAGGCGGTAGAGCGGCGGCCAGTGCAGCAGCCGGTGGGCAAAGTAAAACCCGACTTCATGAATAAGCGGCACCAGAAAGAACAGGGCGATGAACCCGGCAGGATTTTGCTCATAGCTGACCATCGGTATCATGCCATTGGCATAGGCCCACAACAGCAGCACCTCATAGGCGGTCCAGATCGGAACACCGCTGGCAAGGGTCCAGACCATATTGTCGGCGGTCTGGTTATTGAACAGAAAAACCGATGAATTTTGCTTTGGCCAGTTGCGGTTATATTTAAAGGCCGTGTTCTGTCTGCGCCAGACATAAAGCCACATATGCCATGCGCCATAGACCGCGAATGCCAATGCGTAATTGCGGGCAAGTATCAGCCCCACCCAATCGACAGAGAGTGTCTGCAGAGTTTGCAGCGGCGGTGTCAGATACAGCCAGATCAGAATTGCGGCGACAGCGTAAAACAGATTCCACGGCAGCAAATAACCGGGAAAGCCGAAAAACCATTTCAACAGGGCTTTTGGACGGGGCGGCCAGGCAAAGGCCGGGCCGTAGCTGACGGGTTTTTCCGGAGCCCAGTGGCCGCGGCTGTCTTCAGTTCCGTATGCGCTGTCATCCATCGCCGTGATCCTCCATCGGGTGGCGGCAAGCGTTCAGCATCATTAGCATTTGCAGGGCTCGGAGCCAATGGCCGCAGTGCCCGTGCGACAGCGCTGGACAGCCGGCTCAGCGCCCCATCCAGCCGCCATCGACGGTTAAAATCGTGCCGTGCACATAATCCGAAGCGGAAGATGCCAAGAACACCACTGGTCCGCCAAAGTCATCCGGATCACCCCACCGGCCGGCTGGAATGCGTTCCAGAATGGAGTCGTGGCGGTCCTTATTGTCCTGCAGCGCCTGGGTGTTGTCGGTGCGGACATAGCCCGGTGCAATGGCATTGACGTTGATGCCTTTGGACGCCCATTCATTGGCCAGCGCCTTGGTCAGCTGGGCAATGCCGCCCTTGCTTGCCGAATAGCCGGGAACGGTAATGCCGCCCTGATAACTCAGCAGCGACGCAGTGAAAATGATCTTGCCGCCGCCGGCCTTGATCATGTGTTTGCCGATTTCCCGCGACAGGATGAATTGCGCCGACAGATTGACCGCAATCACCTCGTCCCAATCGGCATCTGAATGCTCGGCGGCCGGTGCCCTTCTGATAGTGCCGGCATTGTTGACGAGAATATCAATCCGGGGATGCGCCTTTTGGACACGGGCTGCGAAAGCCGTCAGCGCGGCGCGGTCGGAAAAATCGCAGGCATAGCCGGTAAATGAGCGGCCCAGCGCCTCCACTCCGGCCCCGATCTGACTGCCCTTGGCTTCAAGGCTGTTGCTGACACCGATAATATCCGCACCGGCCCCGGCCAGCGCCAACGCCATTGCCTTGCCGATACCGCGTTTGCATCCGGTTACCAGGGCGGTTTTTCCGGACAAATCAAATGAAGCTGGATTGGTCATGTCAGGCGCCCTGCTCAAATGTTTCATTGCAACGGACCTGCGCCCCAATGGCGAAGGTTTTGGCACGGGTGTAAAGGCAGGGTTTCATGGTGTTTCAGATCTCATAAGGTGTGAGTTTTTCCCAGTTGAAGACAACGCCGGTGCCGGGCGTATCAGGGGCGATGGCAAGACTGTCTTCGACGACCAGAGGCCGCGTGGTGTAGGTGTCTATCGGAAAGGAGTGAACTTCAAGCCAGCCGGCATTGGGCTGGGCTGACAGAAGGCTGACATGAAGTTCCTGCATGCCGTGGCTGCAGACCGGTATCCTGTGTTGACGCGACAAAGCTGCGACCTGAAGCCATCCGGTGATGCCGCCGCAATTCGAGGCATCAGGTTGAATATAGGACAGCTTCGCCTGGTGGAAGGCCTGTTCAAATTCATGGATGGTGTGCAGGTTCTCACCCATGGCAAGGGGTATGCCGCTGGCATTGGCGATTTTGGCAAAGCCCAGATAATCATCGGGAATGGTTGGTTCCTCGAACCACAGCAGGTTGAAGGGCGCAAACGCCTTGGCGGCAATAATCGCCTCCTCAACCGTCAGCGCATAATTGGCATCGACCATGAACTGAACATCAGGTCCGATCAACTCGCGCACTGCGGCAATGCGCTTCAGATCTTCGGCCAGATCCGGCTGGCCGATCTTGATCTTGACGGCATTGAAGCCGTTATCCAGATAGGAGCGGATGTTGGCCAGTAGTTTTTCCAGAGGAAAGCCCAGATCAATGCCGCCGCAATAGGCCTTGCAGCGGTCCGATGCGCCGCCGGCCATGTTCCGCAACGACCGGCCGGTCTGCCGGCCCCTGATATCCCACAGCGCAATATCAATCGCGGAAATGGCGAAAGAGGCGATGCCGCCGCGTCCGACATAGTGAATGTGCCACTGCATCGCGTCGTTAAGCTGCTCGATCTGCGAGCCGTCCCGGCCGATCAGCATCGGTGCCAGATCATGCTCGATCATCGCCACAATGGCATGGCCGCCCTTGCCGCCGGTATAGCTATAGCCAACGCCCTTTGTGCCATCAGACAGGGTGACGGTGACCGTGATCAGCTCGAAAAATGTGTGGTCACCATGTTTGGCATCGACCAGAACTTCTGCCAGCGGGACCTGAAACAGCCGCGCCTGAATACCCGTTATGTCGACCAAGAGCGGACCCGCCTGTTGCCGGAGTGTTGAAACCAGATCTGTTGTCGAATGGGGAAACGACAACGCGCCGCTATGAGACAGACTACCGGCCAAAGCGGTTGCTTCTCTCATGTCCCCGCACGCATTATGTGCAAATTGCCGGGCTGGCGCAAGATGGCAGCCGATTGCGGTGGCCATCACAGATCAATTCGCATCATAGCGGAAACGCTGCTGATACGCAGTTCGCTAATTACCATGCCGTGCGGGCAGATTTCCGCCAAGCTCGTCTTCGATATAGATGCGGATAATCTCATCAAACGAAGCCTCAGCGCGGAACCCCATTTGCCGGGCGCGCCGGGTGTCGAAATCCCGCGGCCAGCCAGCGACAATCCGCTGTATATCCGGGTCGGGCTGGCGCCGGATCAGGGCGACGGTCTCATCGCCGGCAATTTTGCGCAGAGCTTCTATCTGGTCGCCGACTGTCGCCGAGACGCCCGGCATTGTCAGGTTGCGGCGGTGGCCGAGCGGTGTGGTCGGCATCGTCGCGGCGTGGGCTAAAAAGCTGACGGCTGCACGCGGGCTTGCATGCCAGTGCCGCACAGAATCATCGACCGGCAGAATGGCGGGTTTTCCGGCAAGCGGTTCCCGCAGGATGCCGGAGAAAAAACCCGAAGCCGCCTTGTTGGGTGTGCCGGGCCGGATGCAGATTGTGGGCAGTCGCAAGCCAACTCCATCGAGGAATTCCCGGCGCGAGTAATCATCGAGCAGAAGCTCGCCCATCGCTTTTTGAACGCCATAGCTGGTCAGGGGCGTGAGGAAGAAAGTGTCGTCGATCCTGTCCGGGAAAGGCGCACCAAAAACGGCGAGCGAGGAGGCATAGACGAGCCGTGGACAATAGTCGCCAGACTGACCCTCCAGGCGGATCGCCTCGAACAGGAACCGCGTGCCATCAAGGTTGATACGATAGCCTTTCTCGAAATCCTTTTCCGCTTCACCGGACACGATAGCGGCCAGATGCACGATTACATCGGGGCGGCTGCTGATGAGTTGAGGCGCTACAGCCGGGTCGGACAGGTCAACTGCGACTGCATGGCGCTCGCCGTCAAAGTCTTCACCGACATTCGGCATCACCACGTCCGCCAGGGTCAGTTTTGAAACGGATTGCTCGCCAAGGCGCCCAGTCTTTGTTACCGATTCCGCCAGTTTACGGCCCAGCATTCCGGCCGCTCCGATTATCATTACATGCATTATCTGCCGTGCTCCCAATTGAGAAATAGTGTTTATTGTTTGATTTGAATGCGGGCGATGGAAAAGCTCTCAAGCGTCAGCCCGGATGTGTCATGATCGTGCAGCCGGTCCATGAATTCTGCGGAATGCGCGGCCTTTTCGAAACTGTCCGCATCCAGAACCGCGAGCCGGGTCTTGCTGGCTCCAAGCGTCACGCGGGTGGGTTCTGGCCCGGTGTTTCCAAGCCATAATTCAACACCGTCGACAGTCTCCACCGCAAGGCCGGTAAGGTCGCCGGATTGCCGCAAGGCCAACTCGCGCATGCGTTGTCCGCGAAGCCGTGACAGGCCGCGCAGAACGTGAAAAACCGGATAGAGCCCCTGATGCGTATCATACCAGGGTTGCGGGAAATCGGTTCTGGATGAGACAGCGCCGAAAGCACCGACCGGGGCACCGAGCGCAATACCCGCAGCACCGCCTTGGGCAAAATCCGCAAAATAGCCCAGCGCCCAGACAGCACCCAGAAGACCGCGCTGGCGCGGATCGTTCCAGTTCATCGCCTGCCTTATATTGTCAGGATTGGGTTTGGCCGCTTCCCCGTAAGGGTTGTCACGCACGCCGATGGCCGATGGTCCAACGGCCCATGGCGTGTCTTTCGCTATCGCTGTGACCGAGGCAATGATTGCCGGATGTGCCTCGCGGGTTTCCATGACCGAGCGGTCGTCACCGGCATGAACCATGGGCGAGGTGGTGAAACTGACAAGATCAAGCGCGCCCTGCGGCGGCGGTTTGCGGTTGAGTTCGGTGAAATAGCTGAACATGCCACCGCCGATACGGGCATCGGGGAAAGCGGCGCGGGCTGCCGCATAAAGCTGACCCGCATCCGGGGCGGCGGGCCACACACTGCCGGGCAGGGTGCATTTCAGATCCGGCGCGGGCGAGACAAGGACTGTGCGGAAGGGATCGCCCAAGGCGCGAGAGATTTCTCCCAGCGCTGCGATTTCATCGGACGCCGCCGCATCATCAACTGCAGCAATGACGGCCTCAAGCCACGGTTCCGCGCCGATATTGCGGGCAATTTCGAGCTGCTTCTTCAAGCTGTCGCCATCATGTCCGGCGCGGGGATCATGATGCAGCACAAGATAGGCCGGAGCCAGCGCCTGCACGGCTTCCGCGCGTCTTTGGGTTTCCGCGACATTCTCCGGACGCAGCCCGAGACCTAGAGGCGGCACCGATCCCAGTGCTACACCGGGCGCAATCACGGGTGCTGACCCGGCATGGTCGTTTGCCACCTGTCCGGCGACAGTAATGGTGATGGTCTGATCAAGGATTTCGCCCGGTTCGATGCGATAGGGCCAGGGCAGGGCCAGCGGGCGGACATAAGTTTTGTAGGATGCGTCCGTCCAGTTGCGCTGATCTTCCATTTCAAATGTGTCACCTTGCATCAGTGTGGTGACGCGCAATCCGTCCGGCGTTTCATGGGTCAGGGCACGCAGATTCATCATCGGCTGAACCGGATCGATAATTTCCGGAAACCGGCCCTCGACGATTTCATCATCTGTATGGGTGATCGTCACCGGCGCTCCGGCGACGCCGTCGATGGGGTGCAGGACAACAAAGCCGGTGCGGTTGGTCAGAAAGCCGTCCGCGCTGGTACCGCGCCCGTGAAACACAAGCCGTCCATCGGCATAGCCCTCGATCCGGGCATCATAGGCGAAACTTTGTGCAGCGTCGCCGGCAACTGCGGAAAAGGAGACACTGAAGCGGTCGTCCTGCTGCGTTATTGCAAGATCGGAAATAACCGGATTGTAGGTCCCCCAATCCTTGTCGCGGACGATAAAGGACACCGCGCGCAGGACTTCCGCACCATCATAGCGGATATAGCGCAGATTTCCGCCTTCAAGTTCTGCGCTCAGACGCCCGGCTCTCAATACATGCGGCCGAGCGACGGGTTCATCTGTGCCGTAAAGGCAGACAGCGGCAGAGAGTGTATCGGTCATGAATTTATCCTTCGGTCAGTTGCGTGTGGAACGCCAGTTGATCAGACGTTCCGCCAAAAGAGCGATGATGATGATGGAGCCGATGGCCGAGCCCTGCCAGAAGGGCGAGACACCCATCAGGTTCAGCCCATTGCGGATCATCACCATGATGAGGACACCGAGAAGCGTTCCAATGATCGACCCGCGGCCGCCATACAGGCTGGCACCGCCGATCACCACAGCGGCAATCGCGTCGAGTTCAAGCTGATTGCCGGCCAGTGGATCAGCAGACATGATCTGAGCCAGAGAAAACGTCACAGCGACGGCTGCCAGCGCGCCTGAAACGACATAGGGCAGGACCGAGTAAAATACGGTGCTGAGGCCCGCTGCCCGCGCTGCTTCGGCATTGGAACCGACCGCATAGATCGTCCGCCCGCCCTTGGTATAAGTCAGATAACCCCAGGCGCACAGATAAAGAACGATCAGAAACAGGACATTGGCCGGAATGCCCAGAAACGACGAATAGACGATATTGGCGAGGTCAGATGGCAGGCCGGACAGCGACCTCTGGCCGGACAGGATGAAGGCAAGGCTGCGGCCGATGGCCATCACGCCGAGTGTCACGACAAAGGGCGCGAGTCCGAAAATCGCCACCAGGACGCCGGAGAATAATCCAATACCGGCACCGGCCATGATAGCCAGTGGAATGGCGAGCGGAATCGGAAGCTCGCGCAGCAGAAGGGCGAGGATGACGCCGGTCAGGCCGAATACCGCACCCACCGACAGATCAATACCGCCGGTCAGGATGACGAAGGTCATTCCGACTGCGACGATGCCGATCACCACGGACTGATCAAGGATGTTGAAAATATTGCGTTCTGTCAGAAAGTAGGGTGACAGAAATGACAGCGTCACAGCCAGCAGGAGCGCCAGGCCCAGCATCCGGAACTCAAGGCTGCGGGCGATGTTGCCCCAAAGTTTTGGTGCGGTCGTGGTTCGTGTCAACGCCATGGTCTATTTCTCCCCATCCATTCGTGTCAGGTTTCTGACCTGCGCTGTTATTTTATCGAGGGGCGGCAATGGCCTGTCGCCGGAAACGGTCAGGCCGATCCAGCCGAGATCATGGCCGCGCCGGTCCGTCATCTGGACCAGCAATGTGGAGCTGCGGCCATCTTGCTCGGGTACAAAACCCGTGTCCCGGGCAGCAAGCGCCGCTGGAATTCCGGTATCTTCCACCCGGATTGCCTGTCCTGGCACCAGACCGGTTCGCGGAGCGTCCGGGTGCGATACAACTGCCAGACAGATCAGCTCATCACCGTCAATCAGCGTCCAGAATGCCTCGCCTTGATAGGTCTCGCTCAACTGGCGCAGCACGAAGGCATTGCGGTCGGTCGAGGTGCGTGGTGCGGCGAGCAGCGTTAGCTTCTCTTCGGTCAGACGCTCGGCAGGCAAATCGGCGATGGTGATGCCGTCGCTTGCCACGACAATCCGTTCGGCGACCCCGAGGAGCTCTTCAAAGTCCGAGGAGATGACAATCACCGCCAGGCCGGCATCGGCGGTTTCCTGAAGCATCCGGTAAATCGACGAGCGGGTACCGATGTCGACCCCCTTGGTCGGTTCATCAAGGATCAGGATTTCAGGGTCGGTGAGCAACCAGCGGGCGATGATGATTTTCTGCTGCATGCCGCCGGAAAAATTCAGCAGGCTTGTATCCATGCGGTCGGCAGGCAGGCCAAGATCCTTGACGATCTGGTCCACTTTGGCCGCGCGTTTTGCAAAGCCCCGCCCGAACCCCTTGTGCTGACCCATATGGGCCAGCATCAGATTTTCCCGCACGGTCATGTCGGGTACAATGTTCTGGGCGCGGCGATCCTCTGCGACGAGGCCGAGGCCCGCTGCGATGGCATCTGCGGGTTTTTTCAGGCGCATGGATTTTCCGCGCACCTTGATATCTCCGCCCTGGCGCGGGCGAAGACCGAAAATTGCTTCGACTGCTTCGGAGCGGCCCGCGCCAACCAGACCGCCAAGGCCGAGAATTTCGCCGCGCCGGACGGAAAATGACATGTCGCGAACCCAGGGCAAAGATTTCAAATGCGATACTTCGAAGACTGTCTCGGAATCGCCGGTGCGGTGTGCCGGATTGCGGGCGGCATAGATTGCGCCAATGTCGCGCCCGACCATGTGGCGAATGATGTCGGCCTGGGTGAGCGTGGATGTGGCGAGATCCTCGGCAACACAGATGCCTTCGCGCAGGATGGTGACGCGGTCGGTTATTGCAAAGACTTCCTCCAACCGATGCGACACGAAGGCCAGTGCCCGGCCGCCATCACGCAAACGCGCCATAATGTCAAAGAGCCGGTCCACCTCGGTGGAACTCAGCGAAGCGGTGGGCTCGTCGAAAATCACCAAGCGGGCGTCCAGAGCCAGAGCTTTGGCAATCTCGACCAATTGGCGTTGCGCGGCGGAAAGGGTCCGTACTTCCTGGTTGAGCGGAAGCGCGTGCTCATGACCAAGACTTGAGAGAATCTCAGCGGCGCGGTGGCGCAGGCGGCGGAAGGACAGACGGCCCGGCGTGGCCAGATCGGGAAGAAAGATGTTTTCCAGCACGCTCATATCGGGCGCAAGGCTGGTTTCCTGCGCGACTAGGGCAATCCCATTGCGCAGCGCGTCCCGTGTCGAGTGCACCGCAAATGGTTTGTCGGCGAAGGTAATATCGCCGCTGCTCGGCGAGATATGGCCGGAGATGATCCGGGACAGGGTTGATTTTCCGGCCCCGTTCGCACCCAGAAGGCCGCAGACTTCGCCCGGCCTCAGGGTCAGATTGGCGTTGATCAGGGCCTTGGTGCTGCCGAATGACTTTGCCACCGAGCTTGCGCTCAGGAGCGGCTCGGCGCGGGGTGCCGCAGGGGAAGGGGTCATAGGCGGCTTGCTTTTCAGTCGAATGAAAAATGCCGGGGCGGACAGCAGAAGCGGCCGCCCCGGATAACAGAAACCGAGACTATTCGATCTCGTTGGCGAATACAGTCTCTTTGATTGTCGGCAGCATCTCGTCGATATTGTCTTTGGTGACAATCAGAATGGGCACAACAATTTCCTTCTCCGGCGTGCCGCCGTCAAGATGGGTCATCATCGCTTCTGCTGACCGCACTCCCATCAGATAGGGCTGCTGCATACCCGAGACGACGAGTTCGCCGGACTGAAGCAGTGGAACGAATTCGGGGATTCCGTCAAATGCGCCAACCAGCACATCACCGGTCATGCGTGCTGCCTTGATGGCCTGCAAAGCGCCCAGGGTCGGTCCGTCGGTCTGGATGAACATACCGGTCATGTCGGGGTTCGAAGTCAGCATGTCCTGGGTAAACTTGAAAGTTTCTTCGGCGGTGTAGGCCTGCATCTGCTGAAGCCCGGCTTCTTTGGTGATGCCAGCCTCATTGACCGCATCTTTGAAGCCTTTGGTTCTGGCCTGACCGTTCAGCCGAGCCTGACTGATACCGACAATGCCGATGGATCCACCCGCTTTATCTTCTTCGGCCAGGGCCTTAGCCAGAGCCTTGCCGACACCGTTTGCACCTTCATAATTATTCGACCCGATCAACGAGACATATTCGCCGCTGTCAGTTCCGATATCGGCGATTACCACCGGGATACCGGCATCCTTGGCAAGGGAGAGAATCGCAGGAGCCGTGGAGCTGTCAGTCGGTGACAGCACAATGCCGGCGACGCCCCGTGCAATCGCATCCTGGGCATTTTGCAGCTGGGTCTGCGGATCATTGGTGGAATCCAGCGCAGCAAAGCCGTATCCGTTCTTTTCCGCTACGCTTTTAACGCCTTCCGAGACATAGCGCCAAAAAGCCAGATCAAGGCCTGGCGTCATGTAGACGATTTGTTTGGTTTGTGCAGTGGCGGGAGCTGAAAATCCCATCATTGCGGCAAAGGCCAGTGAGGCGGCCGTTGTAAAGATTCTGCGTGTTACCATTTTGGTTCCTCCTGTTGTGTCCCTGTGGGACGGTTTGCACCGATCATGCTGTTCCGGGTTCCCGTAACAGCAGATCGCGTGTCGTTTCGTAGATGCGGGTTTCGTGTATTTTGAATGCACAGATCACGGCGTCTGCGTCGCGCTGCTCAAGCCCGGCCAGAATGGCGCGGTGGTCGGCAATGCTGACAGCAATGCTTCCCGCAAGGGCCACAGCGCGACGCCGATAGTCGAGCAGATATGAATAGAGATCAGCGGCCATGTCGGCGAGCAGGGCATTGCCGCAGGACCGGTAGATTGAGGTATGAAATTCGCGGTCACAGATGAGATACCGCACCGGGTCGGAAACACAGGCCTGCTGGGCCTCGATGGAAGCACGCAGCAGATCCAGGGTCTGGGCGTCGATGCGTTCTGTCGCCGCCCTCGCAACGCGGGCTTCAACGAGCAGACGCGCTTCATGGACATCTTTCAATCCATACTGCGCGACATTGCGATAGCGCGCAGCGGCGACCGCCAGATCACCGACCTCACAGGAAGCAACCGTCGTGCGGGCACCCTGGATGATGGAGACGATACCGCGGGTTGAGAGGATGAGAAGAGCGCCGCGCACCGTCTCGCGGCTGACAGACAGGGCTGCGGCAAGTTCCCGTTCGCCGGGCAACTCATCGCCTATGGACAGGACCCCTGAGCCGATCAACGTGGCGAGTTTGTCGGCAATGCTGTCTTTCATCGACAGCCGCGAGACCTGTCCCAGTCCGGGAGCGTCATCTGCCAGCAATGCGCGAACATCCATGCCCGGTTTCCTCCCTGTCCCGCCGGCCATTTTTTTTTGGACTACTGGTCGGGACACCATACCAATATGGCAGGCTGTTCAGCATGTCAACTTGGCAGCGCGGATTGCGTCATTGTTGCACTCCTAGCAGGTCTGCAATACTGCTACGCGGTCACGCAGCGATCTGAAACGGAGCAGCGGCCATGGTTACGGAAAAAATAAACCTGCCGGATAAAACGGCGCAGCTTCTGGGTAACGTCTCGCGGCGGTCGGTGCGCGATGTCATTGCTGAAAAGATTGCGGCGCTGGTCGCAACCGGCGTATTGGCGGTTGGCGACGAGTTGCCCGGCGAGCGGGAGCTTGCATCGTCCCTGTCCGTCAGCCGCGAAACCATTCGCGGCGCGATCCAGATTCTTTCCGCCCACGGTATTTTGAAAGTGTCTCATGGTGCCAGGACCTGTGTGGCAAAATCCGATCTCGGCGCGCTGGCGGTGGGTGTTGCGAGCCCGTCGCTCGCGCGCAATTACGATCTTGATTCGGTGCATGATGCACGGCTGCTGGTAGAGCAGCGTGTGGTCGCCAGAGCGGCCGGCCTGATCTCGCCGCAACAGATCGCGCAACTGCACAAATCTCTCAGTGCGCAGGATGAGTGCCATGATGATCCTGTGCGGTTTTTGCTGTGCGACCGGGAATTTCACAGCTTGATTTACCGCGCCTGTGACAATGGTCTGCTGGCAGACATTGCAATGGATCTTTACAATTACCAGCTGGAGCATCGCCGCCGCATTGTGGCGCGCAGCGGGTCGATCATTGCGAGTATCGCAGATCATCGCGCGATCGTCGCCGCGCTGGAGAGCCGGAAACCGGAAGCGGCCGTAGCCGCATTTGCCAGACATGAAATGCGCATCTACCGCACGACGAAGGAATTTCTTGAGGCCCGAATGGGTCTCAGGAAAGGGGGATAGAAGCGCAACAGCCGTCCGATTCAATATATTGATGAACGGGGATCGTCTCAAAACGTACTGCGCTATTTTACCCTGAAATGTCACAATCCAGTTGATATAATGGTCTGGCCATAATACCAGTTAGATGGTGCCAGCGTCGAAGGGGTCGGCTACCAAAAATAGTCTTTGCCGCACGAATCGACGGGTCGATGCAATGTCTTCTGCTGGCGTGTGAGGCCTGTGGTCAGATCCCGGTTCTCTGCGAAGATCGCGCTGCCTTTGCGACAGCGCTTTGACGCTCCCTGCGGGTGTCCCACTATCAGTTAGGTTAAACAGGAAGGAAGCATGATGCAGTACAGAACGCTTGGCCGCACGGGCTTGAAAGTATCCGCGATTACGATGGGAACATTCACCTTCGGTGGCGAAGGCGCCTTCGGCATGGCCGCCAATCAGGGTGTCCCCGAAGCACGCAAGCTGGTGGATCTGTGCATCGATAATGGTGTCAATCTGTTTGACACCTCCAACATGTATTCAACCGGCCGCGCGGAAGAGATTCTCGGTGAAGTGCTGGAAGGGCGGTATGACGATATTCTGGTGACTTCCAAGGCGCGGATGCGCATTGGTGAGGGGCCGAATGATGAAGGCGTGTCACGCTGGCATCTGATCCGCGAATGCGAACGCACGCTGAAGCGTCTGCGCACCGATCATATCGACATCTACTACATGCATGAATGGGATGGCACGACGCCGGTTGAAGAGAAAATGGCGGCGCTCGATACATTGGTGCAGCAGGGCAAGATCCGCTATGCCGGGTGCTCCAACTATTCAGCCTGGCATGTGATGAAGTCGCTTGCTGCTGCCGATGCCCGCCACGCTACGCGGTTTGTCACCCAGCAGATCCATTATACGCTTGAAGCGCGCGAAGCGGAATATGAATTGCTGCCGCTTTCGGTGGATCAGGGCCTCGGCGTGTTGGTCTGGAGCCCGCTTGCAGCCGGGCTTTTGAGTGGCAAACACCGGCGCGGCCAAAGTGCGCCGGATGGTTCGCGTCAGGCAGCCGGCTGGAACGAACCGCCGATCCGCGACAAAGAGCGGCTTTGGAATATTGTCGATTGTCTCGTTGAAATCGGCGAAGCACACGGCGTGTCTGCGGCGCAGATTGCGCTGGCATGGCTGCTGACACGTCCCGCAATCAGCTCGCTTGTGGTCGGCGGCCGCAATGAAGCCCAGTTCCAGGAGAATTTCAAAGCGGTTGATATCAAGCTCAGTGAGGAAGATTTGCAGCGGCTGAATGATGTCAGCCGCCTGCCGCTGATCTATCCCTACTGGCATCAGCATAATTTCGCTCAAGCGCGTTTCAGTGAAGCTGACCGGGCGCTCCACAATGATTATCCGGATCGGCATTACGGCGGAGAAGATACTCTCATCTGAGAGCGTGCTCTAACGCGGGGGCGTATCAGCCCTCGCGGTTCGCCAGAGCCTTGACGATGCGGTTCATGGCCAGCATGCCCGGATCATCCATTCCGACACTTTTTTCGCCGAATATGCGGGCCCGGCCAATGGTCGCCTTTTTGTCTTTGAAGGACTTCAACGCATCATCAGCGGCCTCCGCCGCTGCATCGGCAATCGCGGCTTCGCCGGTTTTGCCATCGGTGGCTTTGGCAACCGCGTCGAGACTGTCCAGCACGGTCTTGCCGCCCAGCTCCGCTTTGCCGCGCGCCTGCATCTGATCACGCGCCAGCGCGGCAAGTTCCGAGATGCGCTCCGCCGGAATTTCGGTTTCGCCCTTGACCGTTTTGGCAATTGCCATCAGGCCGGTTGCCAGCAATGTGCCATAGGACGACCCGGATGATTTGGTGAAGGCCTGGGCACATTGCAGCAGCGCCATGCCGAGATCCTCCGGCAGATTTTCGGCATTTTCGCTGATCGCCGACATGCCGCGTGTCATGGTGATACCAAGATCACCATCACCCAGAGCACCATCGGCGGTATTGAGCAGGTCAAAATCCCGCTGCATGGCAGCGTTGAGGCGGGCGATGCCGTCTATCAATGCGGCGCGATCAATGCTCATCCGACCCTCCAGAACTCACAATCACACGGTGCCTTCAGCAGGGTCTCCAGCTCATCATCCAGTTTGCACAGGGTAAAGGAGACGCCGGACATTTCCATTGAGGTTGCATAGCGGCCCACCAGTGGCATGACGATCGTTGCGCCGGCCGCGTCCAGGCGCTGTTTGACAATGCGGTAGAGAATATAAAGCTCTTCCGGCGGCGTCGCGCCAAGACTGTTGACCATGATCGAGACATGATCGCCGGACGCCAGTGGCATATCGTCGAGAAGCCGGTCCATCATTTCCCCGGCAATTTCATCAGCCGGGCGCATTTTTCCGCGCCATACGCCGGGTTCGCCGTGAATGCCCATGCCCATTTCAATTTCATCATCGGCGATTTCAAAGGTCGGCTTGCCGGCCTGCGGTACGGTGCACGGGCTCAGCGCAACGCCGACCGAGCGGCAGGCATCGGCGGCTTTCTGGGCAACAGACGTCACCGCGTCGAGATCGCGGCCCTCTTCCGCTGCTGCCCCGGCTATCTTGAAGGCATAAACCATGCCGGCCACACCGCGGCGTTTCTCGCGTTCCTCCGGTGGCGCGGAGGCGACATCATCTGCCAGCACGACCGTGCTGCATGTGATATCGTCGAATTCGACCAGATCACCGGCCATGTCGAAATTCATCACGTCGCCGCCGTAATTGCCGTAGAGCCGCAAAACGCCGGCTCCCTGATCGGCGGCACGAATGGCGTCGGCCATCTGTTCAGCGGAAGGCGATGCAAAGACATCGCCAATGGCACAGGCATCGAGAAGGCCCTCGCCGACATAACCGGTGAACACCGGCAGATGGCCGGAGCCGCCTCCGGTGACAATACCGACCTTGCCGTCCCGGGCTTTGCTGGCCCGCGCCACAACTTTTCCCGTCTCGCCGTAAAGCTGATAATATTGCGGATGGGCGGCGACAAAGCCAGCCAGCATCTCATCGACATAGTCATTTGGATTGTTGAGAATCTTTTTCATGGTTTCCTTTCAGATCAGCCGGATCGGCCAGATCAGCCAGTTTTAGCCGGGCCAGGGCGGAACATTCTGAACGCGGCCCAATTGGTTGTGTTGATCACCATAACGAAGATCAGTAATGCGCCCCAGATCAGTTCACGGGCGAAATTCGATACCTGCAACATGTTGAGGCCGCTGGACAGGAACTGCATCGACAGCACGGCCAGCACCACGCCCACCACGCGGCCATAACCGCCATAGGGATTGACGCCGCCCAGCACCGCAATCAAAACCGCCAACAGCAGATAGCTGGAGCCGTAATCGGCTTTCGCGGAATTGGCGCGGCTCATGATGACCAGTCCGGCGACCGCCGAAAACATGCCGGACATGATGTAAACCCTGAGCAGCATGCGGTTGATGTCGATCGCTGCAAACAGCGCGGCCAGCGGGTTGGCACCATACATCGTGACTTTCAGGCCGAAGCTTGTGCGGGTCAGCACAATGTGCAGCCCGATCGCCATCACCGCAAAGACGATCAGCGGCACCGGGATGCTGAACAGGCGTTCATTGCCGAGCCATGCCACCACATCGGGAAATCCCATAACCGCACTGCCGCCGGTCATGGCGACAGCAAAACCGGTGAACACCAGGCCGGAACCGACCGTGGCAAGGATCGGCGGCAAACCGAAATAGGCCACCAGCGCGCCATTGATGTAACCGCAAATGGCACCGATCGCCAGCGACACGATGATCGCGATTCCGAACCAGAGCAACGCAAAGCTGACGCTCATTTCGGGGCCGGAGAAGCGGGTCAGAATTGTGGCGGCGATGACTGCCGTGAAGTTGGCGATGCCGACGACGGACAGATCGATGCCGCCGGTCATCATGGTGATTGTCATGGCCAGCGCAAGGATTGCAAATTCGGGAAACTGAAAGGCCATCGAGGTCAGGTTCTGAGGCGACAGAAACCGCTCCGGCGACAGAAACGACATCAGCGCGAAGACCGCAATCGCAATCACCGCAAGGCGGAATTCCGGTGTGTGCATCAGATTTGCGTTGTTGGGGTTTGTGTTCATGGGTTTCCCTCAGGCGGCTTTGGCTGCGGCGCGTTTCGCCTCGTAAGCGGGCAGGCCGGTTCCGATCAGGATCAGCAGGCCGATAGTGACCGACTGCCAGGTTGATGGAATACCGATGACGATCAGGCTGTTCTGCACCAGCACAATCAGTGCGACACCCAGCAATGTGCCGGTCAAAGTGCCATAGCCGCCGACCAGACGCGCGCCGCCGAGCACCACGGCTGCGATCACCGACAATTCCAGGCCGACCAGCGAAAACGGATCAGCCATGCGCCCCATGGCACCGAAAATAATGCCTGCAAGACCGGCAAGTGCACCAACATAGACATAGATGAAGAATTGCGTCGCCCGGACATTGATGCCAATGCGGCGGGCGCTTTCGACCGAGCCGCCAATGGCGAAAATCGACCGGCCCAGCATGGTTTTCTGCAGGATGAACCAGGTCAGCACGACAACGAATACCAGGGCCGCCAAAGCCCAGGGCAGGGCATAAAAATTGCCGCCTTCGGTGGTGCCGCGGGCAATCATCAGGCGGGAAAAGTTCCGCATTTCCGGGGGCAGGGCGGAAATCCGCTCAGAGCCGACAAAGGTCAGCAGAAAGCCGCGAAACACTGAAAGCGTTCCAAGCGTGACAATCAGCGTTGGCAGGCCGAAGCCGGCGATGAAGATGCCGTTGACGGCACCCAGCAATGCGCCGATTCCCATGGAGATGGCAAAAATCAGATACCATGGCATCTCCGGCCACAGGCCAAGGGTGAGGACGGTTGTCGAGTACATGGCGAACACTGCGACAGCGGTGAAGCTGACATCGATACCGCCTGACACCAGAACCAGCATGGCCGCCACGGCGAGGATGCCAAGCACGATGGAGGCGCGTAACAGATCGCTCAGGGTCGTAACCGAGAAAAACAGCGGATCGGACAAGGTTGCAATAATGCAGAAACCGATGATGACAATCGCAACCAGCGTTTCATTGCGGATGAAAAATCCTTTTGGCAGCCAGTTGGTCATGATGCCAGCCTGTGGGCGAGTTCAGTTTCGCTGACCGACATGCCTTCGATTTCGTCGACGATGCGGCCCGCCTTCATCACCAGAATGCGATGGCAGGTGGCGAGCAATTCCGGCAGATCGTCGGAAATTACAATGATGCCGATACCGGAGCGGGCCAGATCGCGGATAATGCCATGAATTTCCGCCTTGGAGCCGACATCAACGCCAACGCTTGGACCATTGAGGATCAAAACACCGGGTCTGCGCGACAGCCAGCGGGCCAGTGCGACACGTTGCTGATTTCCGCCTGACAGGGATTTGACAGGCGCTTCGATATCCGGCGTCTTGACCTTCAGCCGCTTGAGCCAGTCTGCGGCTTCCGCCACCAGCGAGGTCAGATTCAAAAAGCCGTGCTTTTCATGGGCCTCGAGGCGGCCGACCGCAACGTTGCGCACGATAGACTGGGTCAGAAACAAGCCTTCGGTCAGGCGGTCTTCCGGAACATAGCCAATTCCGCCGGCAGCTGCCGCAATCGGATCACCCAGCGGGATGGAATTTCCGTTGAGTATAATTTCACCCTGATCGGGATCGGCCAGACCGAACAGGGCTTTGGCAAGGGATGTGCGGCCGCTGCCGAGCAGGCCGGTGATGCCCAGCACTTCGCCTGCCTTCAGATCGAAATTGACATCGCTGAAGACATCTTCCTTGCCAAGTCCGGACACTTTCATCAGAGTCGGCGCGCCGGGGTCAATCGCGGAGGGCGGCACTTCAGCAACGTCGCGGCCCGTCATATGCCGGGTCAGGGAGGCGGTATCAAACTCGTCTGCCGGGCCTTCGGCGACTTTTTTGCCATTGCGCAGGACAAATACTCTTTCGCTGACTTCCAGCACTTCGGCCAGCTTGTGGCTGACGAAGACAACGGCGACGCCATCGTTCTTCAGGCGGCGGATGATCTCCAGAAGAGAGCGCACCTCACGTTCGGTCAGTGCCGTTGTCGGCTCATCCATGATGATCAGGCGGGCGTTGGAGGCGAGAGCACGGCAGATGCCGACCAGCTGTTTATGGGCTACGGGCAGATTTTCCACCCTTGCATCGAGCGGAATATCAACGCCGACACGCTGCAGCACTTCTTTCGCCAGTTCACGCGATTTGGCGCGCTGGAAAAACCGGCGATGGCTGCTGAGCTGGGTAGAAAATGCGATATTTTCGGCGACCGACAGATTGGGGAACAGCGAGAAATCCTGGAAAATCACCATCCCGCCCGCTGCAGACGAGATGCGCGGGTTCAAATTCACTCTGCGCTGGCCGTTGATATAAATTTCACCGGAGGTCGGCTGTTCGACACCAGCGAGTATTTTAATGAGGGTGGACTTCCCCGAGCCGTTTTCACCGGCAAGGCAAACAGCCTCGCCCGGACTGACTGTGAAATCCACATCATCCAGAGCTGTGACGCCCGCATAGCGTTTTGTGACGCCGTGCATCTTGATGAAGGCGTCAGGCGTTGCTTCGGTCATAAGCAATCTTCAGGTCATGAGAAAGGATTGGGCGGCGGATAGGGCCGCCGCCCGCATTGTATGGATCAGAACGGATAGTCTGCCATATTTTCCTTGTTCACATTCACCCAGGCCTGTCCATAAATGACCTTGCCGTCCAGAGTGATGTTCTCATAACCCGGCAGGCCGAGATCCATGCCGTCGGTTATGGCTTCGCCATCGATGACCATCGCGGCGAGTTTGTTCATGGCATAACCGGCAATCGAGGGATCCCAGAAGCCGATGCCGTCAACAGCGCCGGTGTCGAGATATTGTCCGGCAATCGAGGGCAGTGATGTGCCGAAGACGCAGGTTGCATCTTCCATGCCGCGTTCTTCAACGGCAAGTCCGATGCCGGCAACGTCTGTGGATGCGGAGCCCTGCATACCCTTGATGTTGGGGAATGCGCGCAGAACTTCCTGTGCCTTCTCGTAAGCTTTCTGGGAATCGTCGAAGGTTTCATTCTTGTCGCCGACCATTGTCATGTCGGGGTATTTTTCTTTCTGGTAGGCGATGGCGCCGTCAACCCACTGATTGTGGGTCTGCGATGTCAGCGAACCGACAAAAACAGCATATTCGCCTTTGCCTTCCATACAGGTGGCCAATTGTTCCATCAAATTGGCGCCGAAATCTTCATTGACGAAAGCTTCGATGTCGTAATTGATGTTCTGCTGACTTGCCGCTTCATGGGTGATGACGGTGATGCCCGCTTCCATTGCGCGTTTGAGAACCGGCTCCAATGCTTCCGGTGACATGGGTACAACAGCAAGGGCATCTACGCCCTGGGCAATCATGTCTTCAATCAGCGCAGCCTGCTGCTGCGGGTCGGCCTGTGCAGGCCCAACCTGAAAGGCATTGTCGGAGGTGTCCGCAGCGTATTCCTTGACGCCTTCTTCCATCCGGTTGAACCACTGAATTCCGGCAATCTTGACCACGGTCGCGATTGACTTGCCTTCAGCCATCACCGCAGTTGAACCAGCGGCGAGCGCTGTACCGGCAAGCAATGCTCCGGCGAGTAGAGTTGTACGTTTTTTCATCTATTCCTCCATGATGCCCTTGGGGGCGTTTACTCCGGACGTCCTATTCTGGACGTTTCCGGCCGAATTCATCTTTGGCAGCCAGTCGCTATACCAGCAACAAACCGGACGCAACGCAAGCCTGCGAACGCCGGTTTCTGTCGAAGCTGTAGCGGTGCATAGTGACGCTTCGCAACACTTGTGCATTGACTGCACGTATGTGACTATATAACGATAAAGGTGTTGGTCAAGGCGTTTTGAAAAAATTACAATACGCTGGCGGAAGTCTGGCGAAAGGACCCGAAGCGAGTCAAAACCAAGTCGGGGAGGAGTTGATCTGAATGCTGGCTGTCACGCGCCAAGATGACGAGATCGCGCATGCGGCGTGGCTGTATTATGTAGGCAAATTAAGTCAACAGGAAGTCAGCGACCGCCTGGGTATTTCGCGTTTCAAGGTGCTGCGTCTGCTGGCCGATGCGCGCGACCGGGGCATGGTTCGCATATCGCTTGAGCACCGCACCTCGCGGACACTGGCGCTGGCGGACAAGCTGGCGGAACAGTTCAATCTCAAGGAAGTGCGGGTTGCACCGGTCCCCGTGGCCCCCGACGATTATGAGTATGCCCGGCTTGCGGTCGGCATTCTCGCTGCGTCCTATCTGACGCGTGTCGCCGGCAGTGATCAGCCTTTTACAATCGGCATCGGCTGGGGGCGCACCCTGTCGGCAATGGCGGATAATCTTGCCGGTCTGAAAAACCAGAATCTGACTTTTGTGTCGCTGATGGGGTCGGTGACCCATGCGATCCACACAGCACCGGTTGATGTGTGTGTGCGGCTGGCTGCGCAAACCGGTGGCAGAGCGATGCTGATGCCAGCGCCGTTTGTCGCCGATAATGCCGCCGCATGTGAGTTGATCATGAGCCAGCGGCTGGTGCGCGAGACGATGAAAGTGGCACGCAGTTCGACCCATGCCATCATGAGTGTCGGCGAATGCCGCGATGGTGCAATTCTGTTTGAAAGCGGGCTGTTCAGTCCCGAGCAGCTTGATGAGCTGCGCGACAATGATGTGGTCGGTGATTGTTGCGGCGTGTTCTTCAAGGCGGATGGTTCAATCGCCGATATGCCACTGAACAAATGCACGCCCTGTGTGAAGCCCGATGAAATGAGTGCCATGGATGTGGTGATAACGGCCGGTGGCGCTACCAAGGCGACAGCTACTGTGGCAGTGTTGCGGGCCGGTTTTGTCGACCGGTTGTTTTTGGATGAAACACTTGCAGAAGCGATTTTGCAGAACAGTTGAAAAAAGAGGATCCGATGGAAGGCTTTGGCGTTCATACCAGTATGTGGACAATGACCTGGGACAGAGCAGGTTGCGAACGGGCGGTTGCGAAAGCGGCGTCCTACAAAATGGATTTTCTCGAGATAGCGCTGCTTGATCCGCCTTCGGTTGATGCGGAACACAGCCGCAAAACCCTTGAGGCTCACAACATGCGCTCGGTGTGTTCTCTGGGGTTGCCGGAAGCGGTCTGGGCATCGCGCAATCCCGATGGCGCCGTGGATTTTCTCAAACAGGCACTTGATAAGGCGGCTGCAATGGGAAGCGAGGCGCTGTCAGGCGTCACCTATGGCGGCATTGGCGAGCGCAGCGGTATGCCGGCAACCGACGCGGAACTGGATAATGTTGCCAAGGCGCTTGAGGCCACGGCAAAACATGCGAAATCGCTTGGTCTGCTGTTCGGTATCGAACCGGTCAACCGCTATGAATCACATCTGCTCAATACCGGCTGGCAGGCTGTCGCGATGATCGAACGGGTCGGCGCGGACAACATGTTCGTGCATCTCGACACCTACCACATGAACATCGAGGAAAAGGGAATCGCGCAAGGCATTCTCGATGCCCGCGATCACCTGCGCTACATCCATCTGTCTGAATCCGACCGCGGCACACCTGGTGCCGGAACGGTGGGATGGGATGAAATTTTCGCCACATTGCGGGCGGTCGATTTCAAGGGCGGACTGGCGATGGAAAGCTTCATCAATATGCCACCGGAACTGGCCTTCGGGCTTTCGGTGTGGCGGCCGGTGGCCAGCGGCGAAGCGGAAGTCATGGAAAACGGGCTGCCATTCTTGCGCAACAAAGCCAGACAATACGGATTGATATGACAGTGCTTGAGACACAGCAGGGCAGCAATTCGGAATTGGCTGCCCATTACGCCATGATGCAACGGGTGCGCCTGTTTGAAGAGTGCGTCGGAGAATTGTTTGTGCGCGGCCAGTCGGCCGGCTCGATGCTGCATTTGTCGATCGGCGAGGAAAGCGCCGCGGTTGGCGTCTGCTCGCAGATGCGTGATGGCGACAGCTTTACGACTCACCATCGCGGCCATGGCATTTTTCTTGCCCGTGGTGCCGATCCGGCGCGGATGATGGCGGAAATTGCCGGCAAGCAAGCGGGCTATTGTGCTGGCAAGGGCGGATCGATGCACATCGCCGATATGAGCCTTGGCCATCTGGGTGCCAATGCGATTGTCGGCGGCGGTATTCCCGCTGTGGTCGGGGCAGGTCTGGCGGCACGGCACAGGAAATCCGAAGCCGTCAGCGTTGCATTCTTCGGTGACGGTGCGACCGGACAGGGCATCCTTTACGAGAGCATGAATATGGCAGCGCTATGGGGTCTGCCGGTGCTGTTTGTCTGCATCAACAACCAGTATGGCATGGGCACGCGGATTGATCAGGCAACGGCTAACACTGAGTTGCATGAGCGGGCGAGCGCCTTTGGCCTTGCCGCTGAAACCGTCGACGGGCTGGACGTGCTGAATGTTGTTGCAGCCGCCAAAAGACTTGTCTCCGGCGCACGGCGCGGCAGACCGGGCTTCCTGGCGATTGATTGCTACCGGTTTTACGGACACGCCCGCAAGGACAAATCGCCCTATCGCGCTGAGGATGAAGAAGCCGAAGGCCGGCAGAAAGACCCGGTGCTGCAGGCCCGCGAAAACCTTCTCAGTTCCGGAGAAATGGACAGCGCCGCACTGGACGCGCTGGATGCCAAAATCGCCGAAGAAATGGATGCAACGATCGATTTTGCCATCGCTCAGAAAGAGCCGCCTTTGACCTCGATGTTCCGCGATGTCTACGACCCTTCGCAGCCCGAACCGGAGCCGGTCCGCACCCGGCTTGAACGCATATTGGCACGGGATTGAGGGGCGATCATGGTTGAGACAACTTACAGAGACGCATTGCGCCAGGCATTGCTGGACGAAATGACCAGCAACCCGGATGTCATCATCATGGGCGAGGAGGTTGGCCGCTATGGCGGCGCCTATGGTGTGACCAAGGATCTGATCAGCCAGTTCGGCAGCGAACGGGTGATCGACACGCCGATTTCCGAAGCCGCCATTGTGGGGGCGGCGGTGGGCGCGGCGATGGCCGGCCTGCGGCCCGTGGCCGAATTGATGTATGTCGATTTCATCGGCATGACGATGGATCAGCTGGCCAATCAGGCGGCCAAGATCCGCTATATGTTCGGCGGTCAGATCGGTGTGCCGATGGTGCTGCGCACACAGGGTGGCACAGGCCGTTCCGCTGGGGCGCAGCACAGCCAGAGCCTTGAATCCTACGTCATGCATACGCCCGGTCTGCGGCTTGCGATGCCGGCAACTGTCTCCGACGCCTATCATCTGTTGCGCCAGGCGATGCGCCAGCCCGACCCGGTTGTGTTTATCGAGCACAAGGGGCTTTACACAATGAAGGGCGAGCTGGATGTGGAGGCAGAAGCGGACCCGTGGGGCCAGGCGAAAATCATGCGCGAAGGCGATGATCTGGTGATCGTCAGCTATTCGCGGCAGTTGCATTACGCGCTGGCGGCGGCGGAAACGCTGGCCAAATCCGGCGTGCAGGCCTGCGTGATTGATCTGCGCACGCTGAACCCGCTTGATTTTGAGACCATCCGCCCGCAGGTCGAGCGCGCCGGCAGGGCCATGGTGGTGGCGGAAAGCGTCATGACCTGCGGCGTCGCGGCAGAGCTGGCGAGCCGGATTTCGGAAGAATGTTTCGATTTCCTGGAAGATCCGGTGATCCGGGTTGCCGGCGAGGATATTCCGATATCCGTGTCGCCGCTGCTGGAAAAAAACTCCGTTCCCACGCCGCAGCTGATCGTTGATGCGGCAAAGATGATGCTGGCATGACCATGATTACCTTGGCCATGCCGCGTCTTGGCGAAACCATGGAGCAGGGCACAATCGCCAGCTGGCTGGTGGAGGCGGGGCAGAGTTTCAAGCGCGGCGATCCGCTGCTTGAACTGGAAACCGACAAGACGCTTGTTGAATATCCCGCCCTTGGCGCGGGCAAGCTGGTGAAGATTCTGGCAACGCCGGGCGACGTGGTGGATGTCGGCGATCCGATTGCGGAAATCGAGAGCGATGATCCCGCGATGAACACGGAGGCGACACCGCCGGTACCGGAGCCGGAAACGGCTGGCGAAGCACCAAGCGCGCGTTCCCAACCCAAAACTGCAACCAAATCTACCGGCGGCAGCATCAGAGCAACGCCGCTGGCCCGCAGAAAAGCGAAGCAGGCAGGTTTTGCCCTGGCTGATATTTCCGGCACCGGCCGGCGCGGGCGGATTGAGGCAAGTGACGTCGATGCGGCGTGTGGTGGCGATACTATTGCATCCGCCGCTCCCGCTGGGCCGGACGCGCCTGCAGATGCCGAAGGCGGGTTTGTGCTGGTCCATGGTATTGCTGGCGATCAAACGGGCTGGGCCGCTCTGGCAGGCGCGCTGCGCCGTGCCGGACATATGGTGGATGCGGTCGATCTGCCTGGACATGGCGGCAATGAGGACGTTGCCAACCATCCGGAAGATCTTGTCGCCTGGCTGTCGGCGCATTTGAACAGGGTCGCAAAACCCGTGCATCTGGTCGGGCATTCGCTGGGCGCTTTTGTGGCGGCGCGCGCCGCCGCTGAAGTGCCGCAGGCTGTTGCCCGGCTGACACTGATTGCACCCGCAGGCTGCGGCCTGGAGATCAATGGCGCGTTTGTGTCCGGCATGGCCCAGGCGCAGTCTGTTGGGGAGTTGTCGCATTTGCTGCGGCTGCTGGGGCCGAAGGCTGCAACCCTGTCAGCGGAGGGTTTGTCGGCCATGGCAGCGCAACTGGCAAAAGGCCGGTTGAAAGCTCTGGCCGCCGCCATGGCGCGCGGCAATACGCAATGCATCGACACGATATCCGCGATTGCCGCCCTGCCGGAAAGCCTGCCGGTATCGGCACTGTTCGGTATCGCGGATGCGATCATTCCCCGCGACCAGATCTTCAACATGCCGCCGCGCGTTGCGGTCCATGTGCTGCGCGCCGGCCACATGCCGCAATGGGATGCGCCATCTCAGGTCGAACGCCTGTTGACGCAAGGCATGGATTGACCAGTATGATGGCTCGGGAGGAGCAAACTCATGGCCTATATTCTCACCGCTGACGGCGGCACGGAAAGCCTTCGCGCCCGGCTTTATGACCTTGAAGGCACCTGCGTCGCATCCCATGCGGAAGCCTATGAAACCGTGTTTCTCACCGGTGCGCGGGCGGAACAGCGGCCACAGGACTGGTGGGACTGTCTCGTCAAAGCCACCCGCGCCTGTCTGGCTGCCGCCAATGTCAGCGGCGATCAGGTTGAGGCCATGGCCTACGCCACAACCTGCTGCACGGTTGTGGCGCTGGACCACAAGGGCGATGCGCTGCGCCCCGCCTTGATGTGGATGGATGTGAGGGCCGATGCGGAAGCGGCAGAGGTTCTGGCCACAGGTGATGAACGTCTGGTTCTCAATGGCAATGGCACCGGGCCGGTTTCGGCGGAATGGATGATCCCGAAAGCGCTGTGGCTGAAGCGCAATGAGCCCGACATCTTCGATCAGGCCACGACGATCTGCGAATATCAGGATTATCTGACGCTGAAACTCACTGGCGAACGCTGCGCCTCACTGAACAATGTCGGCCTGCGTTGGCATTATGACAATCGCGGCAGCGGCTGGGCCAGCACCATGGTCGATGCGCTTGGCATGCCCGAACTGGTGCAAAAATGGCCCTCGCGCGTGGCAGCGCCCGGCGAAGTGGTCGGCACGCTGACACCAAAGGCCGCCGAGGCGCTGGGCCTGACCACCGCCACCAAAGTGGTGCAGGGCGGTGCGGATGCGCTGATCGGCATGATCGGCCTTGGCGTGGCGCGGCCCGGGCAATTGTGTCTGATCACTGGCTCGTCGCATTTGCAGTTCGGCGTTACCGAAGCGCCGTTTCATGCCAAGGGCGTGTGGGGTGCCTATGCCGATATCGTCTATCCCGAGCGCTTTATTGTCGAAGGCGGCCAGACCTCGACCGGGTCGATCATCAACTGGCTGAAGCGGTTTCTCGGTGGCTCGCTGGATTTCGATGTGATGAATGAAAAGGCGTCAGCGCTGCCGCCTGGCTCTGAAGGGTTGATCGTGCAGGACCATTTTCAGGGCAACCGCACGCCCTATACCGATGCCCAGTCGCGTGGCGCGATTACCGGACTGACGCTGGCCCATGAACCGCACCATGTATTTCGCGCCGTCATGGAGGGCATCTCCTTCGGCACCCGTGCGATCCTTGATGCATTCCGCGATGGCGGCTATGAAGGCACCGAAATCACCGTTGGCGGCGGCGCCACCGCCTCGCGGTTGTGGATGCAGATCCATGCCGATACGGCAGGCCTGCCAGTGCGTATTCCAGCCTCACCCGATGCCCCTTCCATGGGATCAGCCATTTTGGCAGCCCACGGCGCCGGGTATTTCGCCACCATCGATGAAGGCATTGAGGCAATGGTAAAGCCCGGAATGGTGATTGAACCGGATCCCAAGGCCATGGTGCAATATGAAGAGGTCTACCGCAAATATCTGGCGCTCTATCCCGCCCTCAAGGGCGCGCTGGCGTCCTGAACGGCACCGGGACAACGGCCGGCCGCTGCGTATCGCCGGGAAGGCTTACAACTGATGCGATTGAACGAAAAATGTCGCGACGGAGACTTGCAGGCTCTGCTTTCAGACCCATAATCCTATGGCACCCCGGAGATAGTATGCAGCATTTCACCGGATACCCGAAATTCCAGGCGTTTATTGCCGCACTTGTCATTGCATCGGCTGCAACGGCTGGTGCCATGGCGCAACAAACCACCCTTTCCACGGCCGAAGCGGTTGCAGCCGCGCCGTGGGCGGAAAACGTCCAGATTACGATTGACGGCGATGTGGTGCGTTACCAGTCCGACGGACTTCCCGATCATGCTGTGCCGGACCGGTTTGTGGTGCCTGCGGATGGCAACCAGCCGCCTTTCAGTGGCGATGCAACTTCAGACTTCATCATTGTAGATACGGCGGAGTTTCTGCAGTCTGACCCGGTTGATGAACTGATTACCCTGACGCCGCGCTATTCTGACACGACAACAGACACGCCGCTGGGCATTATCGGTGTTGCGCTCAGCGGTGCACGGATCTTCAACGATTATGAAACGCCGAACCGGAGTGTCGTTGCGCTTGATGACAATCTTCAGATCGACGGCGCAAGCTTTGTCGACGCCTGCAACGCCCACCCGCTGCAAAGCGGGTTGTCCTATCATTACCACGGTGTGCCGTTCTGCATTACCAAGGTTGTCGATACACAAGGCCAGCATTCGGCGATGATCGGCCTGCTGCTTGACGGGTTTCCGGTCTACGGTCCTCAG
>CAXBCI010000008.1:0-120915 GCA_963974065.1 uncultured Hyphomicrobiales bacterium
AAAAGACTCGCAAGATATTGAAATCAATAGCAATCATTTTGAGTCAGACACTTAGGGGCAGGCATAGAATTGAAGAACGCATCGTGTTCAGATTGCCAATCATCAACAATGAAATTTGAAAGCGTTGTTTCTGACTCTATTTTTGGAGCAGTTCGCAAAAACTTGGGTTTAAAAGGTAAAAAGGGAAGGATGAAAAAAGGTAAATTTGAAGCGGATTTTGGATTATCAATCTCCGACAATAAATCCGTTCACATTGCAACACATCCCACCATTTTGACTATGCCGAATTTATATCCAGCCACTTCATACAGCCGGCGCACAAGGCAGAGCAATCCGGTGTTTAACATGGTATTCCACAACCTAAACGTCGATCCCGATGCGACTAATTTGCCAGACGAAAATTACATTAACTCCGAAAAATTCGATACCTTGAGTTTCTCCCAACTGATTGCAAAAATTGCTCATATATCGGTTGTGGCTTGGCTTAGACGTAAACCCAAACACATGTTCGTTGCCGACCTAATTCGAATGTCTGTATCAAGAGAGGTACCCTACGAAAAGCATTTCGATCACGTAGGGCATATATGGAATGACGGTAATCACCCTTCGTCCAACTTACACGAAGTTGATGTGGGAGAGATTTCTTGGAATGGAAAGACCATTTTCGCAGCGCGAGTGCGCCTTTTTGCCTGTTTTGGAATGCCAACTTATCACGTCACTGTTGGACAGGACTGATATGGGGGAACGGCTAACTGTCAGATCAAGTGTGAACTTCTACATCTAAGCGTTTCCGGCCTTCAAGGCGCCCTCGTCAGGGTTTGGATGCATCGTCCTCGACAAAATTCCTCAATGGCGCCTTCAAGCTCCATCTCAGGCCCTCTGGAGGGTATTCGAGTTCAACAGTTCCGTTAAATGCAGCTTCCATATGGGTTGTCGTGATCTGTGTTCCGAAACTGGACTTTTCCGGTGGGGCAGATTGCGGTCCGCCGTTCTCGACCCAGGTGAGTTTCAATTGCTCGCTGTCGTCACTTCCGCTGAAGGTTTCCCAACTGATGTCGACAGACCCCTTTGGTGTGGACAGACTTCCATATTTGACGGCATTGGTGGCCAGTTCATGAAGCGCCAGACCAATATTCTGAACAGCATCGGATTTCAGCAGAATTGGTTTGCCGGTAACCGTCAACTGCGCATCTGAATTCATGAAATTCTGCAGATGATGCCTAACCAGACCTTCAAGGCTGATATTTTTCCAGTGGGTCTGCGTCAACAGATCGATCGACCGGCCCAAGCCCCCTATCCTGCCAACAATAACTTCCTTGAACTCATCCACAGATGTTGCGCCCCTGGCTGATTGGCGGATGGTGGCCTGAATGACCGCCATCAGATTTTTTGACCTGTGCGCCAGTTCATCCATTACGATCCGCAGCTGTTCTTCAGCCCGGTCGCGGTCGAAGGACGCAGTGGACAGGGTTTTGGCAACGATGTTGAATTCGTTGATATTGGACGAAATTGGAGAGACGATTCCGCCCTCACCCATACGGTCTGCCATCCGCGCAAGTCTGCGAATGCTGGCGCTCAATGATCGGGCAACGAAATAGGTCGCGAGAATGGAAAGCGCAAACAGGCCAAGGCCTCCATAAATCAGTTTTTTCCAGGTCGACAAAATAGTCGCCTGAGCGGTCGAAGTCGGCCCCCAGACAATGGCGCTCCATTGCCAGTTATTAAAGGCGACCCGTGCAGCAATACCGGGCACGCCATCAAAATCGCCCCGGTAAATTCCCCCTAGTCTCAGACCACCCTCAATTTGCCTGCTATAGAACGGCGGCGGAACGCCGACTTCCAAATCCGGATCTGTGGCCGATACGACATTTCCCGACTTGTCCAGCACTGCCGTTTGCCATCCCTCCGGCAATCCATCCGTCTGGATTGCCTCACCGAGCTCGTCCGCATTCTTGGTTGTGATGATTATCCGAGCCGGATTATCCAAGCCGAATTTCAAGGGATGCATGACATTGAAAACCAACTTGCCGCTGGTTTTGCCAAGAAAGACATCCGAAACCGTAAAATCGCCATTCTCCAGGACTTCCGCAAATGCATCCATATTGGAGGTTTTGCCCAAAGGCTGATCGAAAGGCGTACGGGTGTTTAAAAGCTGGTTTCCTTCGCCATCGAGAACAATCACAAAAATGTTGGATTGACTAAGCGCTTCCCGGGTTCTGCTGTGGAAAGTCCGGAAATCACCTGAGCGCAGTTCAGGAGCGGACGCGACCGCCTGCAGAGTGGTTCTCATTTCCGCAAGAATCGGCTCAATCTTGCCGCCGACGCTGCGCGCCTCACGCAAGGTTCTGCGTTCCAGTGCAGCGGCTTCTTTCGCCCCCAGTTCCGCCAGCAGAAAAGCAGTAAAGATCAGCATCGGAACGACAATCGCTCCCACCAGGAAAATCAGATAAACGCGAATAGAGGCTTTGGGCATCAAGTGATTCTCAGCTTGGGGGGACGAAGGTTACCGGTTCGCCAGCATTTCCTTCTGGGGAGACCATATCTGAAGAGCGAATTCCGGCAACCCTATTATTTACCGAATTTTTGTCTGGTTCCAACCCTGAAATTAGACAAATAAAGCTGCATTTTCGAAGGGCCGTAGCATCCCGGTACCGCGAATGAAGCGGCAGATGCCATGGCCGAAAAGCCGCGGGAAAATTTCTTCAGACTGACGTAAGTCCCATCTGCCAGAATTCAGCTTCCAGCCTGGTCGCCTGGCAAAACAGATGGTCAAGCCGTTTTCTCCGGCCTTGTGTCAGCAGTTCAGAAGCGTGTTTTTCAAGGGTCAGCCGGGTCGCCCGCGCAAGGTCCTGATAGGCCTGCCCGGCATATTCGTTGATCCAGGCCTGGTAGGGGTGGTTGGCATCGGGAGTTCCGAAGTCCGCGACCAGCCGGCGGCCGATCTCAGCATAGCCAAGCATGCAGGGTGCAAGAGCAACCATCAAATCGAGAATGTCACCGGCGTGCCCGGCTTCCAGGACAAACCGCGTATAGGCAATGGTTTGCGGAGCTTCTCTACTGTGTTCCAGATCCGCCGCCGTCAGACCCCAATCCGCACACAGCCGGACATGCAAATCCATTTCAACATCCAGAATAGCTGTCACACCTGCAGCGGCATCCCGCATATCCTGAAGGTTTGTGGATTTGTAAACCGCAAGCGCATGAGCCCGCGCAAACTGTATCAGAAAAAGATAATCCTGCACCAGATAGGTTTGAAATGCGGCTCTGGGAAGCGTTGCAGCGCCAAGCTGCTGAACGAACTCATGGCGCGTATAGGCGTGCCACTGTTCTGCGCAATTTTCCTTCAAAGACTCAAAAAAGTCCACTCAGGAACACTCAGCCGTTTACAACGGCAGCCTGCAGCGTCACAGATTCGCCGCAGCCACAGGCAGATGTCTGGTTCGGGTTCTTAAAGACGAAACCGGACCGCAGCTTGGTAATTTCATAGTCCATCTGCGTGCCAAGCAGGAACAGCACAGCGCCTGGATCAACGAAAACAGTGGCGCCGTCCACTTCAACCTTGTCATCTTTTGGATCGGGTTCGCGGGCCAGATCGATCGTGTATTCCATGCCCGCACAACCGCCCTTTTTGATGCCGACCCGAATGCCCGCCGCTCCGTCCGAGCCCAATGTAATATCGCGCACGCGGTCAGCTGCAGCATCCGTCAGTGTCAGAACCTGAAAAGCATTCATTGGATTGCTCCCTAGAACCAGTTAAGAGCCACTTTGGCTTCCTCGGACATACGTTCCGGTGTCCAGGGCGGGTCAAACACCATATTGACCTTGACCTGCCCGATGCCGGGCACGGAACTCAGCGCGTTCTCGACCCAGATTGGCATTTCACCGGCAACCGGACAACCCGGCGCAGTCAGCGTCATATCCACATCCAGATCGCGATCATCTGTCAAATCCACCTTGTAGACCAGGCCGAGTTCGTAAATATCGGTCGGAATTTCCGGATCATAGACCGTTTTCAGCGCTGCGACGATATCATCTGTCAAACGCTGCTGCTCTTCCGGCGACAGGTTGGTTCCCTCGCTGGGTGCAGGCTGCGGCTGACCGGTCCCGTCTTCCATCAGTTTCATGTCGGGAGCAGGTTTGGCCTCCGGCACATGCAGCGGATGATCTTCCGGCAGAAATTTTCCCATTTCATCGTCACTCATCATAGCACCTGTGCAAGCAGACTGTCTTAACTGAAGAAACTCTGCGCTTTTGTGATCGCGTTCACAAGTCTGTCGACTTCATCCCGCGTATTGTAAAGGCCGAATGAGGCCCGGCATGTGGCGGTTACGCCGTAGCGCGCCAGAAGCGGCATTGCGCAATGTGTTCCGGCCCGCACGGCAACACCTTCACGGTCCAGCACGGTTGCAACATCATGGGCATGGGCACCTTCGACTTCGAATGAGAAGATCGCGCCTTTTCCCGGAGCATTTCCAAACACTTTGACCGAATTCATCTCACCCAGCCGCCTGGCCGCATAATCCCGCAAATCCGCTTCATGAGCCGCAATTCTGTCCAGCCCTATAGTCTGCATATAGGTGAGCGCAGCCCCAAGCCCAATAGCCTGCACAATAGGCGGCGTTCCGGCTTCAAAGCGATGCGGCGGCGGCGCGTAGGTGATGGTGTCTTCCATGACATCAAGAATCATCTCGCCCCCGCCCATATAGGGCGGCATCTTCTCAAGATATTCCGGCTTGCCGTACAATATGCCGATGCCCGAAGGACCGTATAATTTGTGCCCTGTCATGACGAAGAAATCACAGTCCAGCGCTTCGACATCGACAGCCATATGCACCGCCGACTGGCTGCCATCGACCAGAACGGGAATCCCCCGCTGGTGCGCAATACGGCAGATTTCCTTGATCGGAACAATCGTACCAGTCACATTCGACATCTGTGTGATGGCCACAATTTTAGTGCGATCACTCAGCGCCGCCTCGAAAGCCTCCAGATCAAAACTGTCATCTTCCCGGTACGGCACCCATTTCAGAACCGCGCCACGCTGCTCGCGGTGAAAATGCCAGGGCACGATATTGGAGTGATGCTCGAAGATGGAGAGTACGATCTCATCGCCCTCGCCGATTGTCATTCCGCCGAACGACTGGGCCACAAGATTAATGGCCTCCGTGGTCGACCGGGTGAAAATGATGTTGTCCACCGAAGCGGCATTCAAGAAACCACGCACGGTCTCTCTGGCAGCTTCGTATAAATCCGTAGAGGCGTTGGAGAGGAAATGCAGGCCGCGATGCACATTTGAATAGGTTTCGGAATAGGCGCTCTGAATTGCCTCCAGCACGGCTGTCGGCTTTTGCGCGGACGCGCCATTATCCAGATAGACCAGCGGCTTGCCATAGACTTCACGGGCGAGAATTGGAAAATCCTTGCGGATTTCCATGACGGCATAGCCCGCCATAGCCTCCTGAGAATGGGGGTCATGAGAATGCGCGTCCTGTGAGAGTGTGTCCATTTCCAATTTGCCTCGTTTAGAGCGCTCTAAGGCTCAACGCCCGGCCAGCCAGTCAGCCAGGATGGATTCCAGAGCTTCGATGATCTCAGGTTGCTCGGTGTTCTCAATTGTTTCGGCAACAAATGCCTGAACCATCATGGTTTCGGCAATGGCAATTGGAATGCCCCGCGACAGCAAATAAAACAGCATCTCCTTATCGATATCGCCGCAGGTTGCACCGTGACCGCAAACCACGTCGTCGGCGAAAATCTCCAGTTCAGGCTTGTTGAGAAACTCGCCATGTTCCGACAGCAGCAATCCCTGGCTCATCATCTTCGCATCGGTTTTCTGGGCAATGGATTTAACCATGATCTTGCCCTGGAACACCGCCCGCGCATCATCGGTAATGACCGATTTGAACTGCTCGACACTGGTGCAATTGGGCGATGCGTGATCGACCTCAAGCGTCATATCCGTATGCTGCTTGCCCTTGACGAGTGTGGCGCCGCGAATACCGGCATGGGAATGCTCGCCTTCAAAGGTCACGTGCATATCAGTCCGCACCAGGTGTGACCCGATGGTCATGACAAATGGCTCATAAGTGGCGTCAGCCCCGATCCGTGCACCAATGGCACCAAGATGCGAGGACTGTGATCCCTCACTGACAACGCGCGCATGAGTGAGGCTTGCACCATCTTCAACCCGCACCGACAGTCCGCCGCTGGAAATATAGCCAAGCCCGTCGGGGCCGGAAAAGCGTTCCACCAGAACCGCTTTTGCCCCAGCCTCCACAACAATGGAATGGCGGCAGGCCGCGGTGACTGCATCGCCGCCAGATACGGTATGATCAATGAAGATGACCGGTGCCTGCTCAGCCTTGCCGACCTTTATGACAAAACCGGAAGCCGCCAGAGCCAGATTGAGATCAACAGTGACGCTGGCTTTCTCGTGGAAGCCCGCTGACGAAGCGATTCCAAGACTGACTGAAACAGCCTTATCCGTGTCTGTTTCAGGGTCCTGGGGAACGCCATTGACGACATTCAGAATAAGATCTGCCGGAACCAGCGCAGCTCCGCCGCCGGCCTTTGCGGCCGCTTGTGCGACCCGTCCGGGTAAGGACGGCACATCCTTCAGCAGCGCCCGAAGATCGGTGTATTTCCATTCCTCGACCCGGCGGTGCGGAAGACCCTTCTTTCGCAGCCGGTCAGCCGCCTGCAGGCGCGCGCCATCAAGGTTCAGATTGGCCAGGAGCTGCAGAAGTGCAGTTTCGGCCTGGGTTTGTAAGTTCTGCGGTTGAGCAGTCATAATCTCTGTCCCTGCCCCTACGCCGCGACCACATAGTCGGCATAGCCTTTTTCTTCCAGTTCCAGCGCCAGTTCCTTGCCGCCGGATTTGACAATTCGACCAGCCGACATGACATGCACCACATCAGGAACGATATGATCAAGCAAACGCTGATAATGCGTGATCACCAGCATGGCGCGGTCCGGGCTGCGCAATGCATTGACGCCTTCGGATACAACCCGCAAGGCATCAATGTCCAATCCGGAATCGGTTTCATCGAGTACACACAGCGTCGGCCCCAGAAGAGCCATCTGCATGATTTCATTGCGCTTTTTCTCACCACCTGAAAAGCCGACATTCAAGGGCCGCTTCAGCATATCCGGCGATACTTTCAATTCAGCGGCTTTCTGCTTCACGATTTTCATGAAGTCAGGTGTGTTCAATTCCGCTTCGCCGCGCGCCTTGCGCTGGGCATTCATCGCCGTGCGCAGGAAGGTCATGGTCGCGACACCGGGAATTTCAATCGGATACTGGAAGGCGAGAAACACACCGGCTGCGGCACGTTCATCTGGTTTCATCTCCAGAAGATTCTCGCCCTTGAACAGGATTTCACCTTCGGTGATCTCGTAATCATCCTTGCCCGCCAGAACATAGGACAGTGTCGATTTTCCCGAGCCGTTCGGACCCATAATGGCATGAACTTCACCAGCATTGATGGTCAGGTTGATGCCACGCAGAATTTCGTTTCCGTCAACAGAGGCGTGAAGATTTTTAATTTCTAACATGTGTAAGTCCTGAATATCTGAATCATTCTGGCAGCTTTTCGGGCCAGATCATTGTTTTTTATAAATTAACCGACGGAGCCTTCGAGGCTGATGCCAATCAGTTTTTGGGTTTCAGCCATGAATTCCATGGGCAATTGCTGAATGACATCGCGGACAAAACCATTGACGATCAATGCAATCGCCTCTTCGTCATTCATGCCGCGCTGTTGGCAATAGAACATCTGATCGTCTGAAATCTTCGACGTCGTCGCTTCATGCTCAAATACGGCGGTGGAATTCTTCGATTCAATATAGGGCACCGTATGGGCGCCGCACTCATTGCCGATCAGCAGACTGTCGCACTGGGTGAAATTGCGCGCTCCCGCTGCCTTGCGATGGGCCGAGACCAGTCCGCGATAGGTGTTTTGAGAACGCCCGGCCGAAATGCCTTTCGAGATGATACGGCTGGAGGAGTTTTTGCCCAGATGAATCATCTTGGTACCGCTGTCGACCTGCTGCCGCCCGTTGGAAATGGCGATCGAGTAAAATTCGCCTCGTGAATTTTCGCCGCGCAGAATGCAGCTTGGATATTTCCAGGTGATGGCAGACCCGGTCTCCACCTGTGTCCACGAGATTTTCGAGTTTTTGCCGCGACAATCGCCCCGTTTGGTGACGAAATTATAGATGCCGCCCTTGCCGTTGGCATCACCGGGATACCAGTTCTGCACGGTTGAATATTTGATTTCCGCATCATCCAGCGCCACCAGTTCGACCACTGCGGCATGCAGCTGGTTTTCATCGCGCATCGGCGCTGTGCAGCCTTCCAGATAGGACACGTAAGAGCCTTCATCGGCAATAACCAGCGTGCGTTCAAACTGGCCGGTCTTTTCCTCATTTATGCGGAAATAGGTCGACAGTTCCATCGGGCACCGCACGCCCTTGGGAATATAAACGAACGACCCATCGGAAAACACCGCCGCGTTCAGCGTGGCATAAAAATTGTCGGTCGTCGGCACCACGGTGCCGAGATATTTCTTCACCAGTTCGGGATATTTCTGCACGGCTTCGGATATTGAGCAGAAAATCACTCCGACCTTGGCCAGTTCCTCTTTGAAGGTGGTGACAACCGAAACGGAATCAAACACCGCATCGACCGCAACACGCGCGCCCTCAACGCCGGCCAGAACCGCCTGTTCGCTGAGCGGGATGCCGAGTTTCTTGTAGGTTTCCAGCAATTCCGGATCCACCTCATCCAGACTTTTAGGTCCGGACGTGGATTTGGGAGCAGCATAATAATACAGATCGTCAAAGTCGATTTTGGGATACTCAACGCGCGCCCAGGTCGGCTCTTCCAGTGTTCTCCAGCGCCGGTAGGCGTCGAGCCGCCATTCCAGCATCCACTCCGGCTCGTTCTTCTTTTCCGAGATAAAGCGGACAATGTCTTCACTCAGGCCCTTGGGCGCGAGGTCCATTTCGATATCGGTGACAAATCCGTATTTGTATTTGTCGACATCAATTTCTTTGACCTGTTCAATTGTCTCTTGAACTGCTGGCATTTCTTACTCCATCCGTCACAGCTTCAAAGGCTGCAGGTTGTTGCACATTGCAAGGTGTCAGGCGGCAGTTACCCGTTGTCTGGGAGATAGGGTTTCCGCCATATTATTAAAGGCTTCGACAAAGAGTTTTACCTGTTCGTCCGTGGTGTTCCAGCCAAGGCTGATCCGCAAAGCACCGCGCGCCGTGCTTTGCGCCACATCCATCGCCGTCAATACATGGCTGACGCCGACTTTGCCAGAGGAACATGCCGAGCCTGATGACACGGCAAATCCCTGCAAATCAAGAGAGATAAGCATGGTTTCCGCTGTATGACCCGGCACTGCAAAACAGCTTGTATTCGGCAGTCTGTCCACATTTGCGCCAAACACCACCACGCCGGACAGTTGCTGCTCCATGGCATCGCGCATTGCGCCAATCCGGACCCGCTCAGCCGCCTCATTTACGATCAATTCAGCGGCTACGCCGAAGCCATGAATGGCTGAGATATTTTCCGTTCCCGCACGGCCAAAACTCTCCTGTCCGCCGCCGCGTATCAGCGGCTGGAAGGCATAGGCCTCTGACCGTCTGACAATGGCGCCGGCCCCTTGCGGGCCGCCCAGCTTGTGCGACGACAGCGTCAGGAAATGCGCTCCGATCCGCTCAATATCGACAGCCAGCTTGCCCGGGCCCTGGACAGCATCGCACAGGAAATAGGCGTCGTTCTCTGCCACCAGTTGGCCGACAGCTTCGACCGGTTGCAGAACGCCTGTCTCATTATTGGCCAGCATGACGGCAACAAGCGCTGTTTCGCCATTGGACCGGATGCTCGACAGCCGCTCTGCTAGGAACGCCAGATCAACAAGACCATCCGCATCAACCGGAATGATGTCAATCTGCCCGGGCGCAAACCGCCCGCCCTTCAGAACCGAATCGTGCTCGGTGGCCGAGACGAGAAGCCGGTCAATCGAAATGGTCTTACCCTTGGCAATGATAGAGGGCTGAAGGATTGTGGCATTGGCTTCCGAGCCGCCGCTGGTGAATGTCACAGCTCCGTTGACTGCACCAACCATGCCGGCAACGCTCTGCCGGGCACGTTCCACCAGTCCCTTCGCCTTGCGGCCTTCCTGATAGATTGAGGAGGCATTTGCAGCCAGATCAAGCGCTTCCACGACAGCCTGCTTCACCTGCGGGCGCAGGGGAGAACCGGCATTATGGTCGAGATAAACCCTCATGGCAGAAAAAAATCGCCTTCTTTGCCTGACAAGCTGCAGGACTTTGTTGCCAGCCGGGTAGAAAATGGTGTTTACAAGCGCATCCGAGCTGGTGCGCATCCCGAGCTAGTTTTTAATCATTCTAAACTACCAAGTAGGACGCACCCGAAACGCTGTCAAGAAATACGTCATGCGCCCGCCGCAAAAACCCTTAATGCACAACCCTGTGCACTGTCAAAGTGCCCGTCAAGAGGACTGAAATCATGCCAGAAGTCATATTCAACGGACCGGAAGGCCGTCTGGAAGGTCGCTATCAGCCCTCAAAGTCGAAAACCGCCCCCATCGCAATGATTTTGCATCCGCATCCGCGTTTTGGCGGAACCATGAACAACCAGATCATTTACGAACTTTATTACATGTATGTCAGGCGCGGCTTCACCGTGCTGCGTTTCAATTTTCGTGGCGTCGGCCGCAGTCAAGGCACATTCGATCATGGGACTGGCGAATTGTCGGATGCGGCAGCAGCACTGGATTGGGTGCAGACCTTTCACCCGGACTCACGCGGCTGCTGGATTGCCGGCTTTTCCTTTGGTGCCTGGATCGGCATGCAATTGCTGATGCGCCGTCCGGAAGTCGAAGGCTTCATCTCCATTGCCCCGCCGGCAAACCTGTATGATTTCTCGTTTCTCGCACCCTGCCCGGCCTCAGGGCTGATGGTCCATGGTGATGAGGACAAAGTTGTGCCGATGAAGGATGTCCAGGCGCTGGTTGACAAGCTGAAAGCGCAAAAGGGCATCACCATTGATCATGAGATATTGCCCGGAGCCAATCATTTCTTTTCCGGACAAACCGACACCTTGCTGGAATTATGCGGCAATTATGTCGACAAGCGTCTGGAAGTCCTGGGCAAGGTCGAGGTGTAAAAACTATGCGCCCGCCTTTGGCTTGCGCCGTTTCACCGGCGCCATCCCGGCCCGCGTCGCATCGCTGGATTTGCCGGGACGCGCTTTACTGACCGTAGCCTTGCCACTTGTCGCTTTGCCACCAGCTGCCTTGCCGGCTTTCTTGCTCTTCCCGTATCTTGGCTTGCCACCGATGCGTTCAGACTTTTCGCCTGCGGCGGACGTGCGTTCGACCCGTTCAACCGGCTTGCCGTGCTTTGTGAAAACCGGCTTGCTGGCACCGGTTGAGGCTGGATCTGTGGCCGGTTGATAATCGGATTTGGCGACAGGGGCGGCGTCGAGCGGCGAAAATCCGGATTTTTTCGCAAATGGGCGTTTCGGCCTGTCATCCGTGGTCTTCCTGTCAGCCTTGTATGCCGGACGGTCAGCACGCGGGCGGTCAGAATTCTGCGAACGGTCTTTTTCAAATTTTGGTTTTTTGGAATAAGGTGCAGCAGCGCGCGGTTGACTGTCGGAACCCGTCGTCGCCGACTTGTCTCGATCGGGAAACGCGCGTTTTTTGAAAGAATCCGGCTTTTTGCTGTACTCCGGGCGGCTAGAGCGCTCGTGTTTTGGCCCGGAAGAAGGTTGCCGGTCGCAATCACCAGACGGTTTTTTGCGATCGCCGAATGAATTGCCGGGTTTCGATCGGCTGCGTGGCGCGTCGATCATTGCCGGCACACCCTCAAGCCGTGTGACAATTACCTTCCGGTCTTTTCGGTCCAGCATCCTGTCAGGTCCGACTGCAGCCATGAAGCTATCCGCATGGCCAGCATCAAGCTGCACAAATGTCTCGTCATCCTTGATTTTGATGGCACCGATCTGCTTGTTGGTAATCTGGCCGCCTTCACACAACACCGGTATCAGCCAGCGCGGTTCGGCATTCTGCCGGTATCCAACGGACAGGGACAGCCAGACGCTTGCGCCAAACTCCTCAAACTGTTTCTTCGCCGGTTCAGCGACAGAGACTTCCTGAAGTTCCTCCGGTGCCGAACGTCCGGCCCGGTAAAGCCGCACAAAGGCAGCGGCAATCTGTTCCGCTCCGTGAAGCTCAACCAGTTCGCGCGCGAAAGCCTGTTCCTCTTCCTGCACCGGTTCGCTCAACGCTGGATCGGCCAGAAGCCGTTCATCATCTCGGCGCATAACTTCATCAGCGGATGGCGGCTGTCCCCAGGCAGCGGTCAGACGGCCACTGCCGAGCAGGCGCTCGGCCCGTTTGCGGCCGTTCTTTGGCACGATCAGCGCGCTGACCCCTTTGCGGCCGGCCCGGCCGGTCCGGCCACTCCGGTGCAACAGGATTTCCGGGTTGGTTGGCAGATCAGCATGAATCACCAGATCCAGATTCGGCAAATCTATGCCGCGCGCGGCAACATCGGTCGCCACACACACCCGGGCACGACCATCGCGCATCGCCTGCAAGGCGTGGGTGCGTTCATTCTGGCTCAACTCGCCTGACAGCGCCACGACGGCGAATCCGCGATTGTTGAGCCGTGCAGTCATGTGATTGACAGTTGCCCGCGTATTGCAGAACACCAGCGCATTCTTCGCTTCATAAAAACGCAGAATGTTGATGATGGCATTTTCTTTCTCATTATGAGCCACCACCAGTGCGCGATATTCAATATCGATATGCTGCTTCTTTTCCTCGGACGTCGATACGCGGACCGCATCGCGCTGATATTTCTTCGCCAGATTGGCAATCATCCGCGGAACGGTTGCGGAAAACATCAGTGTCTGGCGTTCCACCGGAGTGGTTTCAAGAATGAATTCCAGGTCTTCACGAAAACCCAGATCCAGCATTTCATCAGCCTCATCCAGCACCACCGCTTTCAACTGCGTGGTATCCAGCGATTTCCGGGTGATGTGGTCGCGCAGCCGCCCTGGCGTGCCAACGACAATATGCGCGCCCTTCCCCAGGGTTCGGCGCTCGGTGCGCATATCCATGCCACCGACACAGGACGCGATGATGGCGCCGGTTTCGCCATACAGCCATTCCAGTTCGCGCTTCACCTGCAGGGCCAGTTCGCGGGTCGGCGCCACGGCCAGCGCCAGCGGAGCGGACGCGCGCTCAAAGCGGTCAGCGCCCTCCATCAATGTCGGAGCCAGGGCGAGACCGAAGGCGACCGTTTTGCCGGAGCCGGTTTGCGCCGAAACCAGCATATCGGCACCGGCCACATGCGGCTCCAGAACCGCTGTTTGAACCGGCGTCAATTCGCTATAGCCGCGCTTGCTCAACGCCTGGGCAAGCGCCGGGACGATGCCTTGGAACTCTGTCATGATAAAACTTTCGGAACATTGGTTTCGTGCACGTCCTTGCGGACAGTCCGTTCTGGCCGTGCATGTCAGCGTCGGTCATCCGCGCTGAAAGAAATATAAGTGCTGCTATCTAATGGTCGCCACGCATCTTGTCCAGAGAAAGCATGGCTTTTCCTTAGCTCAGACGGTTTGGGGATAGGCAATTTCCCCGCCGGTCAAAGGTTTGGCGACGCAAGTCGTCCCAGGAAACGAGATTGGCAGATTGCGTAAATGCCGCGCCGCCAGATAGGCAAACGCATTCGCCTCGATAAACACATCATCCCAGCCCAGATCGGACGCAATCTGGGGTTTGAGCGTTGCCGAGGCAGTCAGAAGACGCATCATCAGCGGGTTCTTCACACCGCCCCCTGACACGATCAAGGATTTCGGCTGGTCCGGATACCAGCGCCCTGCCGCGCCAATGGCTGCCACGGTAAAGGCCGTCAAAGTCGCCATGCGATCTTCGGCACTGTGGCCCGCAACAGATGACAGAGCGAATTCATGAAACTCCCTGCGATCCAGAGATTTCGGCGGTTTGCGCTCAAAAAAGCGATGCGCCATTAAACGCTCCAGCACATCGTCAACAACCTGGCCGCGCCCGGCCACTTTGCCGTCCTCATCCATCCGCACACTGAATTCAGCCTGCATGAAATCATCCAGCAAGGCGTTGCCCGGACCGGTATCGAATGCAAGCAATTCCCCGTCAGCACCAATATAGCTGACATTCGCAACCCCGCCGATATTCAGAAATATGGCCGGTTTTGCCGCGCCCAGTGCTTCGACCAGCGCTGCGTGAAATATCGGGGCCAGCGGCGCGCCTTCGCCGCCATGGGCCACATCATTCTGGCGCAGATCATATATCACCGGAACGCCCAGTTCATCGGCGATCCGCTGCGCATCACCGATCTGCACGGTGAGTTTGCGGCCGGGATCGTGAAAGATTGTCTGACCGTGAAATCCCACATGATCAATGGTCTGGTCCGAGTTATCGATCTGGTGTTTCAATGCGCGGATGTGAACATCAGTAACAATCTCTTCCGCCTCTGCAATCACACCGCTTCGGTCTGTGCGCTCACGCATCCTGGCGCCTGCATCGAAAGCGCTCTGGAGCACGCTGCGCTGTGCATCACTGTAGGCGGTGAAACTGGTGGCGCCGGGAATAAGCTGCGTCTCACCATCTGTGGTCAGCACGGCTATGTCGACGCCGTCGAGCGATGTTCCGCTCATGGTTCCGGCAATGGTGTAGTTGTTGTTCATGCGCAAACCCTGTTTTGGGATGCATTTTCCGAAAATCGCTGTTAGGACAGCGCCGCAACCTAATCGAAAAACACCCACTCAAGAGCTTGTCCCATGTCCGTCAGCCTCTCTCAAGTCAAGTCTGACTTCCTGCGCGTCATGATTGAACGCGGCTTTGTCCACCAGATTTCAGATTTGGAAGGGCTGGATGCGCTGTTCAGCAAGCAGGTGGTGACGGCCTATATCGGGTTCGATCCAACCGCCAGCAGCCTTCATGCCGGCAGTCTCATTCAGATCATGATGCTGCACTGGCTGCAGCAGACCGGGCATCGCCCTGTCACGCTAATGGGCGGCGGCACCGGCATGGTCGGCGATCCGTCCTTCAAGGACGAAGCGCGCAAGCTGATGACGCCGGACATGATCAACAGCAATGTCGAAGCCATCAAGAAAAGCTTTTCAGCCTATATCAGATATGATGACAGCCCGACGGGCGCGATTATGGCGAACAACGCCGACTGGCTTTTGAAACTCAACTATCTGGAATTTCTGCGCGATGTCGGCGTGCATTTCTCGGTCAACCGGATGCTGGCCTTTGACAGTGTCAAGCAGCGGTTGGACCGCGAGCAATCGCTGTCATTCCTGGAATTCAACTACATGATTTTGCAGGCCTATGATTTTGTCGAATTGAACAAGCGGTTCGACTGCCGCTTGCAAATGGGCGGGTCGGACCAGTGGGGCAACATCATCAGTGGAATTGATCTGGGGCACCGCCTGGATGCGCCACAGCTTTACGCGTTGACAACACCGTTGCTGACGACATCTTCGGGCGCAAAAATGGGCAAGTCGGCCAACGGAGCGGTCTGGCTCGATCCGCAATTGCTCAGCCCGTACGATTTCTGGCAATATTGGCGCAATACCGAAGATGACGATGTGGAGCGCTTTCTGAAGCTTTACACCACCCTGCCGCTGGATGAAGTGGCAAAACTGGCAGCACTTGAAGGCGGTGAGCGCAACGAGGCCAAGAAAATTCTGGCGACGGAAATCACCGCCCTGCTGCACGGCCGCGAAGAAGCGGAAAAAGCCCGCGAAACCGCCCGCAAGACTTTTGAGGAAGGCGCGATTTCCGCTGATTTGCCAACTGTCGAGATGGCGGCAGAGGATCTGACGGATCTCGGCATTCTGTCGGCCCTCGTCACGGCAGGGCTGGCAGCGTCAAACAGCGAAGCCCGGCGCCATATCAAAGGTGGTGCGGTAAAGGTCAATGATGTGGCCTTTGTCGATGAGCGCGGCACCATCGGCCCGCAGAACCTGACCGGCGATGGCGTCATCAAGCTGTCTCTGGGCAAGAAGAAACATGTGCTTTTGAAATTTCGTTAGCGATATTCAAAAATACGTCTGAAAATACCCGGCGCAATGGCGGAGATCGGATTGACCGTCAGCAGCGGGCTGCTCATTTTGCCCGACACGCGGAAGGTTACGCCCAACAGGCCCTGATCACGCCGCCCGCCAACAATGGTTCCGACAATCGGAATGCGCGAAAACGCGTTGTTGAGCCCATAGGCAGGCACGTAAACGCCGTTAAGGCGCAACTCTGATGCTTTCAGATCTACGCTGCCATTCAGGGTAACACCCATGGCGGGACCACGGACCTGGGCATCGTCCATGACAAGGCGGCCATTGCGCAAGCTGAAATTCATGCTTGCCTCTTCGAAGCTGCGCACCGCAGGTGCGGCCGCCGCTCTGCCGTTTTGACCCGGAATACTACGTGCCAATTGCTCCAGGCTCTCACTGCCACCAACACGGAATTTTGCCAGCACCATCTGGCCCACGGTTGCCAGATCGCCCCGGCCGAGTGAGGCCGACAGCGTCAGCGAGCCACCTCTTACATTGCTGGTAATATCCAGAAAACTGATCAGGCTACCGCCATTTTTCGCATTCAGGCTCAGCCAGGAGGAGCCGTTTCCGCCTTCAATGGTAGCATTGACCGGCGCATTGCCGCCCTGTGAGCCAGAGAATTGGAGTGACGACGGAACACCGCCATCGGTGCGCAGCGAGAATTTGGCATTTTTGATGAATTCCCCACCAAATCCGGCCAAAGAGCTCACATCACCATCGATGACGTAGCTGATTTTGTCGCCACCGGTGCCGCTGTTGGCATCTTTTTTCAGGACCATGATCAGGCCACGGGCATCGATTTGCTCACCACTAATGGAGATTCGATAAGAATTTTTTGCAGTTCGGCTGACATCGACAGCAACTTTATCGCCACGGCGCAGAGATACATCTCGCAGGTCAAGCCGTTCAAGCCCTCGTGCCGAACTGATTGTGGCATCTCCCGACGCAGAGAAGCCGTCCCCGGTCAGCCTGATATTCTCAAGATGCTGCCCGCCATCTGTTTCCTCCATCAGAAAATCAAGGGTGCCGCGAACCCCGGCACCCTTGCTCCATCCAAGCGCCGCCAGCGACAATTGCGCCCGCGTCAGATCCACCGATACAGCACGCCGGCCCTGCGCATCCACTTCTCCGACCGCCACCGGAGTAGGCCCGGCCAGAATGTCACCCAGGTCAATTCCCAGCTTTTTCCTCTGACTGTCATTCAAAACCAATCTGATATCTGTCCGCGTACCGCTGCTGTCACCATTCGGCAGGAACAGATCGACATCCGCATCTATTCCATCGAGCTCGGCTTTGCCGCGCACCACAGTGCCTTCGGCGTTACTCTCAACAACGACATCTCCATCGGTAATCATGCGGCCCTGGATTGGCGCAGTGCTGGAAAAGTCGGTCAGCCGGACGGTTGCAATGGTGCGCACATCTTCAGGATCGATTTTCTGGTCAAGTTTGAAATTTGACGTCACTTCCGCGACCGCAGTGCCACTGATTGCGCTGGGAGGCAGCCCGCGCTTGCGCATGAAGCCAAGCGGATCAAGGTTGGAAATTTCCGCCATGACGCGCGCGTCACCCGTCATCGACACCGTGACCTGAGCTTCAGGGTTGCGCGGACCAAGCACTGGCAGTCTGAATATGGCTGACGGAATATCCACGGTTTTTCCGGACGGCGCGGCAGCACTGCCCTGTTCTACGGAAATCGTCAGGCCGAATGCGTCGAAGCCAACACGCCCGCTGCGGGCGCTGAGGTCAGGCAACTTCCCAAATGTTCTGACACGGGCACGGGAAAAGTCGAGGCTTCCTTCAAATGCGCCCTGCGGAAACACTTTTTCCGGATCGCGGTTTCCCACCAGTCCCTCCGGAATGGCGAGGGAAATTTCCGCGCCGTCGATGATCCCGTCTTTGACATTGCGAATAAACCATCGCCGTGCCCCGCCGGCCAGTGTTGGCGGCCAGATCTGCTTGAACTCGCGGGAGGGAATTGCCGTGGAGGAAAAAGCACCGGCCACGGACGGAAACCGGGATTGAAAGTCCACATTTGCCGATCCGATAATCCTGCTGAGCTTGGTTCGGAATTCTATCGTATCAAGGGTAAGATACTGGCTCGGGACATCAAACCGGCCATTGATGCCAATGAGTTCCACTGGCAGCGGCGGCATATTGGGCACGTCCCGAGGAGCAAGAACGGCTTCACGCGCGACCAGACGGATGGCAAGTTCGCTCAACGGGTTGTTCTCTGACGGTTTCACAAATCCGGCAAATGGCAGAACCGTATCGCCGAATTTCAGACTTGCTTCCTCTACGCTCACCGCGTTCAGTTCCGGGGACCAGATCAGCGAGACAATTCCCCTGTCGAGAAGTGCGACATCCCTGCTGCCAATATTAACGTAGGAACTGCCGATCACAGCTTTGAACGCAGCTGTCGGGACTTCATTGTCACCGACATATTTGGAGCGCATCGATAGTGTCACCGGAGCATCACTGCGTATGGAAAAATTCTCGCGACCGAACGCAGGAATGATTTCGGGAAGAATTATGTCATTCAGCGCAAGTTTGATTTCGTTGCCGCGGCCATCTTTCACCGGCTTTGCGCTGCCTTCAAACCGCCAGGCGCCACCGCGGCCAATGCCCGATGCCCGTACCGAAAGTCTGTTGGTCGCCGGCTCAATGTCCAGCGTCGAACTGATATTCCAATAGGCGCGCTGCTCACTGCCCTGAACCGTCACGGCAACGGACCCGTCAAGAATGGTAATCCGTTCCAGACCGCGCTGCGCCGCCACATCGATCACCCGTTGTGCCGCCTCGTGCAACTGTGCCAGACCGTTGCCCACCCGCGCCAGCGGGGTTGAAAGTTCCGCACGGTCGGAGGCATTGGCAGACAGATTCAACAGTCGGAGAGAGCGCTGCGCCTCACTGGTCAGACTCACGGACACTGAAAGCTGGTCGATTTCTATGTCGCGAATTCGTATCTTGCCGCGTGCCAGGCCGGTCAGTTGCAACCCGAATGACAGGTTGTCTGCGGCCAGCGACACCCGGGAATCGCGATCCTTCAAGCGTGGATCCGTGATGTGCGCCACCAATCCGCGCAGCGGATCAATAGAAACAGAAACATCTTTGAAATCGAACGACACATCGTCGGGCAGAGCAGCCTGAACACTTTGCGTCACATGATCGGTCAGCCGCTGCGCAGAAAACGCTTCTCTGGACAACTGGAAATAAACCGCACCAACTGCAAGCAACAGGATTGAGAGCAAAATCGCCGGAATGTAAAACAGCTTGCGGCGCCAGAATTTTCGGCGCGCAGGTGTGGCCGGGAGGGGAGACTGCGGCGGCGGCGGGTATTTTTCGTCCTGCTGTGGCAAATCCATCGCTGGCGCACTACCATGATCGACAGGCGCGGGTGAGTCAGCGTCAGAATGAGTTCCGTCTATTTCATGGTCCAGGGTCATGAACAGCTAATAAATCTGCAACAGTCTGATGACGAATCGAAGACGCATTCTTGACCTTGTCTCTAAGGAGCCCATCCGCAGGTTAAAAGCAAAAAATCGGATACATTTGAAAGTCACTGGAGCAAACCATCCGGGCAGACGGAATCCCATCATGGACCGCGTCAGGTTCAACATCCAGCAAATTCAATTTGCATCTAATCAAGACCAAAGAAAGGCAGTTCATGTCAGTAAAGCAAGGCGATACAGCCCCGGATTTTTCGCTTCCGGCAAATGGCGATGATAATGTTTCGCTATCAGCACTACGCGGCAGCGCTCTGGTGTTGTTTTTCTATCCCAAGGACGACACGTCCGGTTGCACCCAAGAGGCCACCGATTTTTCTGAACGGAAATCTGAGTTTGACAGCCTCAACGTTTCCATCATCGGGATGTCGCCGGACCCGGTCAAAAGACATGACAAATTCATTGCCAAACACAATCTGAATATCACGCTGGCATCGGATGAGGAGAAAACCGCGTTGTCCGCTTATGACGTCTGGGTAGAAAAAAGCATGTATGGCCGCAAATATATGGGCGTCGAACGCTCGACATTCCTGATCGACAAGGACGGCGTCATTGTCCGGGCCTGGCGAAAAGTGAAAGTTCCCGGCCATGTTGACGAGGTTCTCGCTGCCGCCAGGGCACTGTGATGTAATTAAAATCACAGGGTTAAGCGAGGCTGCGCCTGTACGATGTGCCAATGGGAGACGTCACAGGCGTCATGCGGCACGGCACTGTCAGCATCACTCATGCATGGCGTTAACGGGTTGTTTTACTTTTGGAAAGCAGGCGTTAACCTTAATCATGTGTAATAACACTTAGTTTGTATTGCGTATGAGTGTTAAAAATGTTGAAAATTGTAGACAAGCGTAAAGCCCGCCCGGCAGATCAGAGACATGCCAAGCGCATTATCCTGAGTTTTGGTCAGAAGACCATTGTCCTCGCGGTTCATCCCTGGGTCCTGACCAGCGTACTGACAGCTCTGCTCCTGTTGGCATTCTTTAATGTTGGCGCAGGTTTGTATCTGTTCAAGCGTGACGATCTTCTGGCGCGTAACGCGACACAGGAAATCGAGTTACGCCAAGCCTATGAAGCCAAATTCCAACGCTTTCAGACTGTCATGGAATCCATTCGCGACCAATCTGCAGATGAACGCCTGCGTCTGGCCGGCGAATTGGCGGGATTGGCCGAGCGCCAGAACCGGTATGCTTCAAAACAGGCACGCGTGGCAGCAGTCCTCGACAATGCCCGGAAGATGGGTATCCGCGTTGCAGCCGTGGCAACTCCCACTCCGGTTATCAAGCCGGGAAGCGCGTCTTTACTCGCAGACAGCAGCATGTCTCTGGGTGGCGACGAGAGCGCAGTCGGCGGCTCTGAAATACTTCTGGAAGATGGGATGGAAGCCATGCCCGACTCGTTCGAGGATTTTGAGCGTCGTTCCAGTCTGGCCGACCCATTCAACACCATTGAACAATTTCAGTCTGATCTGGACGCGATGGAAGAGCTGAATGTTGTTTCGGTACAGGCCGTAGCGACAGCAATATCAGACGAACATGAAGCCTATCGGGCAGCTTTGTCCGGTCTGCCTGTCGAACTCAAGCTTCCATCAGAAACGAAGGATGTGGGTGGTCCATTCCTGCCAGCCGACTTCGATGAAGAAGCCCTGGATGCAGCGTCCAAACAAATTGACGCTCAACTGAATGGCATTTCCCGTTTGCGTGAACTGTCGGCCTCGTTGCCGATTTCCAAACCGCTGAAAACCCTCAACATATCAAGTAATTTCGGCCGCAGAATTGACCCGTTCCGCAAAAGTGCCGCATTTCATTCAGGCATCGACTACCGGGCTCCAACCGGCACGCCGGTGATGGCAACGGCAGATGGTCAGGTGTTGAAGGCGGGCCGTTCAGGTGGATATGGCATAATTGTTGAACTGCGGCATGCCAACGGGCTGACGACACGATTTGCCCACCTCAACAAAGCTCTAGTGAAGGCTGGCCAAACCGTCAAACGCGGTGACATAATTGCCGAGGTCGGCAGCACCGGACGCAGCACCGGCCCGCATCTTCACTATGAAGTACGGAACCAGGGCAAGGTGCGTAATCCGCAGACTTTCATGAACGCCGGAAAACAGGTCCCGCACCTGTGATACCCGCCTGGTGATCGCAAGCCGGATCATCTGACAGTTGAAGTGCCGGTAACGCACGGCAGCGGGCAGCAAGTCCGCTGCCTATTCGATATCATCCACGTCCGCAGAAGCACCGCCCTCGATGCGTTGTGCCAGAGACGCTTCCAGAAACGGATCAATGCCACCGTCCAGAACTTTCTGCGGATCCGTGCTTTCCATGGATGTGCGCAGATCTTTGACCAATTGATAGGGCTGCAGCACGTAGGAACGAATCTGGTGGCCCCAGCCGACCGTGGATTTTGAAGAGGCCTCTTCCATCGCGGCTTCCTCGCGTTTTTTCAGCTCTTCTTCATAGAGACGCGAGCGCAGCATGCTCCAGGCCGTTGCCTTGTTCTTGTGCTGCGAGCGGTCATTCTGACACTGCACGACAACCCCCGACGGAAGATGGGTGATCCGAACCGCGGAATCGGTGGTATTGACGTGCTGGCCGCCGGCCCCGGAGGCGCGATATGTATCGATGCGAACATCTGAATCCGGAATGTCGATTTCAATGGAATCATCAATCACGGGATAGACCCAGACACTGGCAAAACTGGTATGGCGCCGGGCATTGCTGTCAAAGGGTGAAATCCGAACCAGGCGATGCACCCCCGACTCGGTTTTCAGCCAACCATAGGAATCAGCGCCTTTGACGAGTATCGTCGCAGACTTGATACCGGCTTCTTCGCCGTCCTGTTCTTCGATAATCTCGACCTTGCGGCCGTCTCGTCCGCCCCATCGCGTGTACATCCGCAGCAGCATGGAGGCCCAGTCCTGGCTCTCTGTTCCACCGGCACCGGAATGAATTTCCACATAGGTATCATTGCCGTCCACTTCCCCGGACAGCATGGCGCGGATCTGCTGTTTCCTGACCTTGGAACTGAGCTCTGAAATTGCGGCTTCCGCATCGGTGACAATGTCGTCATCGCCATCGGCCTCACCCAGCTCGATCAACTCCACATTATCGGCGAGAGCCGTTTGCAGATCGGTGATGCCGGTGATCTGTTCATCCAGGTTTTGCCGCTCACGCATGATTTTCTGTGCCTGCGTGGCGTCGTCCCAAAGATTGGGATCTTCCACAAGCGCGTTCAGTTCGGCAAGGCGAATACGTGCATTGTCCCAGTCAAAGATGCCTCCTTAGCAGGGTGAGTGCCTGCTCGATGTCATCAACAATTTGCTGCGTCTCAGCCCGCATGGACATATCTCCGGAGTTCGCGAAGGAACAAAAAAGTAAAGCGCGTGGGCTTATGCATGACCCACGCGCTTTGTTCAAGGCTACAAATGTTACGGGCCGGCAGAGCGCCAAAATGGCTAGAGCGCTTCATGGTTACCTTGAAGCGCTCTAGGGTCTGACTCTAATAAAGACCGCCGGTGCCGGAAATCACCGCCCTGTCAGATTCCGGTGCAACCGTCAGAGGACGACTGAACCCGTCAGAATAACCGATCACCGAATAATCGTCGGGAGGTGCAGTACCGGGTTTGAAGGCCTCCATGATGACACCTTCACTTTCGCCACTGGCTCTCAGGCCGGTTTTTCGGTCAATCGGAATCAACGTCAGGCCCTGGGGAAGACGGAACGGCACAGCCGGCGAATCGGCCAAAGCCTCCATCATAAAGTCCCTGAAAATGGGCGCCGCCAATTGACCGCCAGTTGCACCACGGCCCATTGGCCGGGGATTGTCGTAACCGACATAGACAGCCGCAACCAGATCAGGCGAAAATCCGACGAACCACGCGTCTTTTTCATCATTCGTGGTTCCCGTTTTACCGGCAATCGGTTTGCCGACCTCACGGACCACCGTGGCCGTGCCACGCTGGACAACACCTTCCAGCATCGAGGTGACCTGATAAGCGGTCATGGGATCCAGCACCTGCATGCGCTCATCTATGAGAACCGGCTCTTCCTGCCCGGCCCACGACGTTGCTTCGCAGCCTTCGCAAACCCGCTGATCGTGCCGGAAGATCGTTTTGCCGAACCGGTCCTGGATCCGGTCAATCAGCGTCGGTTCGATTTTCCTGCCACCATTGGCAAATACGCTGAAAGCGCTGGCCATGCGCATCGCCGTTGTTTCACCGGCACCCAAAGCCATCGACAGAACCGGCTGAAGATTATCATAGACACCAAAGCGACGCGCATATTCTGCAATCAGAGGCATCCCCATATCCTGCGCCAGGCGCACCGTCATCACATTGCGCGAGCGTTCTATGCCCGTCCGTAACGTCGAAGGACCCAGATAATTGCGGCCATAGTTCTGAGGTTTCCAGATCTGTCCTCCGGACGAAATTTCGATCGGTGCATCCATGACCACCGAAGAAGGCGTATAGCCATTATCCAGGGCCGTTGCATAGACAATCGGCTTGAAAGACGAGCCGGGCTGTCGGTTGGCCTGTGTCGCACGGTTGAATTCGCTGGCGTCAAAGGAAAATCCACCAACCAGAGCCTTCACCCGACCGGTATGCGGGTCCATGACAACCATGGCTCCGTTAATTTCCGGAATCTGGCGCAATCGGTAGGTTGCATCGGTCTCGGCAACCTGTTCAACAAAAATCACGTCGCCAACCGACACCACATCGGAGACGCCTTTGACCGCTCGGCCTTTGCGCTCACCAACAGACCATTTGGCCCATTTGACATTTTCAAGTGGCAGCACACCGGTTTTGCGATCATCCGACAGGCCGCGGGAGCGAATGGAATCCGGGCGGATGCCGAGCGTCGCCTGCTCGGCATTGACGTCAAGCACAACAGCCAGAGACCATTCGGGAACATCGGACAACGGCTCGATTTCGCCGACAAGTTTGCCCCAGTCACTCGCCGCTGTCAGTTCAACTTTGGCCTTCGGGCCACGCCATCCGCGCGCCTCGTCGAATTTGATCAGGCCATTCTGCAGTGCCGCGCGTGCCTGAACCTGGGTTACAGGATCGAGCGTGGTGCGCACTGACAGGCCGCCACCATACAGTTTTTCTTCGCCATAAATTTCCAACAATTGACGCCGGACTTCCTCAGCGAAAAAATCAGCGGCAAATGTCTGACCGCCATATTCGCGAAGCCGCACCCGCAATGGCAGAGCTTTGGCCGCTTCCGACTGTTCGGATGTGACATATCCGTTGATCTGCATACGGTCCAGAACATAGTTCCGCCGTTCAATTGCGGCCTCGGTTTCACGGAAAGGGTGATAATTGTTGGGGCCCTTGGGGAGCGCTGCGAGATAGGCGGCCTCCTCCAGCGTCAGTTCGTGGACGGATTTATCAAAATAATTCAGCGAGGCTGCTGCAACTCCGTAGGAGCCAAGCCCAAGGTAAATCTCATTGAGATACAATTCCAGAATCTTGTCTTTGGTATAGGCCTGTTCAATGCGCAGGGCGAGCATCGCTTCCTTGACCTTTCTGGTCATGGTGCGTTCACTGGACAACAGAAAGTTCTTCGCAACCTGCTGGGTTATGGTCGACGCACCGGCAAAGCGCCGGCCACTGCCAATGCCCTGAATATTACGCGCCATTGCGGTAGCAATACCGACATAATCAATACCCTGATGGCGATAAAAGTTTTTGTCCTCGGCGCTCAGAAAGGCCGCTTTCAGAAGATCCGGGATGGTCGCGGCCGGCAGGTATAATCGCCGTTCTTTGGCATATTCGGCAATCAGAACACCGTCAGCCGCATGAACACGCGTCATCACCGGCGGCTCATAAGCGCTCAGCACTTCATAATCCGGCAGTTCTTCGGCATATTGTGTCAGAAAATAGGCGGCGACGCCGCCGACACTGAGCGCTGCCACTGTTCCAAAAGCGAACAGAAAGCCGAAAATCCTTACAAACATTGATCTCTTCGCCTTCTTGCCACGGCGGTTGCCTGCGCCACTCATCTCACGCGTAATCCTTGTTTCCAGTCCATCAAGCGGTTCGTGACGATCTCCCGAACCTGTCTCTTTCAGGACCTGACCACTGCCAGGGCCACACGTAAAACCTGGCCATGTCAGTGTATTTCCTAACGAATCTTAATCCGAAAGGACATATACGTCTTTTCAACCAATTTGGGCGAAATTGGGTAGTTTCAGGGAATTGCCTGCCTTTTTCCCGGTGTGTGGCAGAATTATTACAAATCTATGTCCAGCGAACGCGGATTCCGGACCAGCAAAGCGCAATTCCGGGATTGCTGCTTGCGCTTCTGACAGTGCACACCGACAGCCATAATCGCACGCGGATCAATTCTAGCGCGCTCGCGCAGGCTTATGCCGGCTCGCGCAGATAAATCTTCATCCAGCTCTTCCGGAAACCCGCAGGAAGAACGATCCAATTGACTCGGCAATCCGACCGGCAACTTTCTCGCGCCATGACGCGGAGCCCAGCAATTCTGCATCATCGGTATTGGACAGATAGCCCAATTCCACCAGAACCGAAGGCACGTCCGGAGCAGTCAGAACACGAAAATCAGCCGATCTGCGCGGGTTCTTGTTGAGTTTCAGAGCTGGTTTGACGTCCCCCAGCAGCCGTCTTGCAAAAGCAATCGACAAATTCTTCGTCTCCCGGCGCGCCAGATCAATAAGAATGTCCGCGACTTCATCGGGTTTATCGGTCAGTTCAACGCCAGCGATGGTATCGGAGCGGTTTTCCTTGTCGGCGAGCAACCTGGCAACTTCATCAGAGGCGGTTTCGTCCAGCGTATAGACCGTCGCGCCACTGACATAGGCCTGTGTAACCGTATCGGCATGAAACGACACCATCAGCTGTGCACCTTTTTCGCGGGCAAATGCGACCCGTTCATCCAGGGAGATAAAGGTGTCGTCCTCCCGCGTCATCAGCACCTCAAAATTCTGATTTTCCTTCAGCGCTTCACGAACATCCTTGGTAAATTGCAGAACCAGATCCTTTTCCCTGACACCGCTGGATCCGATGGCACCATCATCAATGCCACCATGACCGGGATCGAGCACGATTATCGTTTTGCCACGCGCAGGTCGCTTTGGCGCGGATGCAACGGGCGCATTGTTTGAAAGACTGCCAACAGATTTGAGCTTGCCAACACCATCCAGAAATTCCGAGCGGCTTACCGGCACCAGGTCGAACACGATGCGTGCCGGTTGCCCCTCAAGGGCGGCCAGAACAAATGATTCATCGATATTCACCGGCTGTGTCAGGTCCAGCACCATGCGTGACTTGCCTTTGGCAATCAGACCGAACCGGAAAGTACCGACCAGTCCACGCCCCTTGCGGCTGTTTTCGCTCATTTCCGAAAAATCAAGTTCGGGAACGTCGATCACCACCCGGTATGGATCGGCCAGCGTAAATGCAGAAAATTCGACGGATTTCTCCAGATCAATGACGAATCTCGTGCGTTCCGAATTTCCCGCTGCACGTGCATCCAATGTACGGATTGGCTCTTCGTTCTCCTGGGCGGAACTATGATCAAGCGGCCAAAGCACGGCCAGTGACAGAAAAAGCCCGGTACTGCAAAGCCGTGCCAGCAATTTAAATCTGCTTAAGGAAAGGATGCGGTTGGCTGTCATTCGCGTCTGTCTATCCTGCGGTAAAGGTTTCCTGCAATACGGGCGAAGCTCATAGGCCAGCGGGACGAGAACTGGAACTATCACCGAATACGGTTAAATTTGTCTTTGGCACTCCTGGCCGACAATCCTCAAAAATAGTATCGGCGCCGCAAACCAGACCTAAGCCGGCGCGCCGATGGGCCCGGATTGATACGCAAAACAGATCGCAACATCATAGTGCTGTGATCACACTGCGGCTGAAGCCGGTGGCCGTTTCCGTGTCTGCCAGTTCCCAAATTCAGGTGCGTTTCACGCAACCGAACCGGCGGCAATCAGCGCCTGGACGGCAATACTGCGAAAACTTGTCACAAGTGCCTGCCTGCAGCGAAGCGGTTTGACAAACCCAGTCAGCAGGCCAAACCGAACTCGATCATTTCGACGTCCAAAAAAGTCTGCAGCAAAGCCATATCAAAAGACACCGATTTATTAAACAGGCGCTTGCTTAAATTCACTGTCAAACCTATTAAGGTAACAGGGTACACACTATCTCTTTGTGGACGCACACCGGCAAGGCAATCGACCTCAGGTCGATATCAGCCAAAACGCAACGCCAGTATGGCCGCGCTTTTTTCCGGAAAGCTGACACTGTAATTTTTGAACTGTGGCACCCGCCCCTTGCTCGGACAAATTGTGTTCGGGCTTTAAAAAATTGAAGGTTCCGTTTCGGGTGAGACCAAAGACCGCAGATACGGCTTGCGCAGCACCATGCTCCAGAATTCTAAGCATTCTGGAAATAAGCGTCCGGGTTTTTACCCAGACGCGCCTCGCGTTGATCGCCGTCCTGCCCTCTCCTGAACGTATTTTTCGCATTACAAGCAAAACACCAGGCTACACCGTGCCCGCAGTTGGAACGCGTTTTTGCGCCCTGCACCGCGTCCGGCAATTGGCCTGTGGAGAAAAAAATCAATGGCAAATAAAATGCTTATCGATGCCTCCCACCCGGAAGAAACCCGTGTGGCAGTCGTCAAGGGCAACAGGGTCGAAGAATTCGACTTTGAAGCTGCAAACAGAGTTCAGTTAAGAGGGAACATCTATCTCGCAAAAGTAACCCGAGTCGAGCCGTCCTTACAGGCGGCCTTCGTCGATTATGGCGGAAATCGTCATGGTTTCCTGGCTTTCAGCGAGATTCATCCCGATTATTATCAAATTCCGATCGCTGACCGGCAGGCACTTCTTGAAGAAGAAGCGGCTGACGAAATGGAAGCCAAGGAAAGCAGCGACTCAGATATTGAAAAAACTGCGGCCGAAAATGCCGCTGGCGACACATCTGATGATAGCGAGGCTGGTTCCGATACCAAGGCGGAGTCCAGTGGCTCCGGCAGCCGCAGCAGACGGCATCACTCCGGCGACGAGGATGACGACAACGGCGGCAAATCTGATGATGGAGATGGGTCTCCAAGCGTCGAATCCGTCGGTGCTGAAGATGCAATGGAAGAAGTGCCGGAACGGCGGCGTCCGCGCCGCCGCCAGTACAAGATTCAGGAAGTCATCAAACGGCGTCAGGTCCTTCTGGTCCAGGTCGTCAAGGAGGAGCGCGGCAACAAGGGCGCGGCGATGACAACCTATCTGTCGCTCGCTGGCCGTTATTCAGTGCTGATGCCGAATACTGCCCGAGGCGGTGGGATTTCCCGCAAGATCACCAATCCTGCTGATCGCAAGCGGCTCAAAGCGGTCGCCAATTCTCTGGAAGTTGCACCGGGTATGGGCGTCATTTTGCGCACAGCCGGGGCCAATCGCACCAAACCCGAAATCAAACGGGATTTTGAATATCTTCTGCGACTGTGGGAAAATGTGCGCACATTGACACTGCAATCCAGCGCGCCGTGTCTGGTCTATGAAGAAGGCAGTCTGGTCAAACGCTCGATTCGTGATCTGTACAGCAAAGACATTGACGAAATTCAGGTCGCGGGAGAAGCCGGCTATCGTGAAGCCAAAGACTTCATGAAAATGCTGATGCCGAGCCATGCCAAGAATGTGAAACCCTACCGGAACGATAAATCTCTGTTCACGGCTTTTGGCATTGAACCGCAGCTGGACGCCATGTTCTCCCCCCAGGTAACGTTGAAATCCGGCGGCTACCTGGTTATCAATCCCACTGAAGCACTGGTTTCGGTCGATGTGAACTCGGGTAAATCAACCCGCGAACACAATATTGAAGACACTGCGGTACAGACCAATCTGGAAGCCGCCGAGGAAGTTGCCCGGCAATTGCGTCTGCGTGATCTCGCCGGACTGATTGTGATCGATTTCATCGATATGGATGAACGCCGCAACAACAATTCCGTCGAACGCAAGCTGAAAGACTGTCTGAAATCTGACCGGGCGCGCATTCAGGTTGGACGCATATCGCCTTTTGGCCTGATGGAAATGTCACGGCAGCGCATCAGAACAGGCGTTCTGGAGAGCACGACGGTGGTGTGTGAGCATTGCGAGGGCACCGGTTACGTGCGCTCTCCTGCTTCTATTTCGTTGCAGGTGCTACGCGGCCTGGAAGACCATCTGGCGAAGCATTCCAGCAACAATGTATCGGTCAGGGTCAGAGCCGAGGTCGCCTTATATATCCTGAACCAGAAACGGGCGCATCTCACCGAACTGGAAGTTCGATACGGAGTTCAGATCACAGTCGATGCCGACAGCAGCGTCAGCATGCAGGGTTTCAATCTGGAAAAGGGCGAACGATCAGAGGGCCGCTCAGCCTCAGCGGCGAGTGCAGCGCTGATCAGCGTCGACAGTATCGAACCGGTCGAAGAAGATGAAGATCTCGTCGAAGCGGAAGATGACACCGAAATCGAGGTTGAAGCTGAAGAGCTGGAACAGGATGACGAGCCGAAGCGCAAGCGGCGGCGGCGGCGGCGCAAACGCGGCGGAAACGGGGATCAGACGGCAACTCAGGACCCTGCGACGACAGACGCAGACGCTAACGCTGCAACCGAACCATCTGAATCCAGCGATGCAGAAGAAGATGATTCTGACGACAGTGACGATACTGACGGCCAGCCCAGAAAACGTCGGCGCGGAAAACGCGGCGGACGGCGTAACAGACGCAAACGCAATGACGGCGAAGACAACGCAGAAGCCGTTTCAGAAGAACCCGGCAACACCAGTGACGCATCTGGCGGCCAAGACGTAGAGCGGGACGGCGAAAGCTCTGATGAAAACTCAGAAGACCTCGCTGCAGCCGAATCGCCTGCACCGGACGCCGGCGAAGAAAACGCCGATGCGAAAAAACCCAAACCGCGCCGGGCCCGCAAGCCCAGGGCCAAAAAGTCTGATGCCGCACCTCAGCCTGAGACTGAAAGCACGCCTGCTCTGGCAGCCGAAACCGTGATTGCGGATTTTGTTGCAGAAGAACCGGTTGCTGACGTGTCGCTTGTTGAAGAAGACCTTCTGGTGGCAGTCGGCAGCGAGCCGATAGAAGCTGCCGAGATAAACGAACCTTCTGAGCCGGAGCCTGTCGCCGACCCGCAGGCCGAGGAAGCTGTTGATCTGGTGGTGGAAAGTACAGCCGTACCGGCCGTTGAACGGGCTCCCGAACCGCCTGTACCGGCAGCGCCAAAACGCAGCGGCTGGTGGCGCCGGAAGTAATCAGCGCAGTTCAGATTGACCCGGCCGAATTTCAGGCCGGGTCATTCTGTTCCCATCACCGTTCCTGTGTACCAGCCCGAATTTACTGAAAAGCCGTCTCGGCAAAGCTTCTGAGTTTGCGACTGTGCAGGCTCTCGGCTGGCATTTCACGCATTTTTTCGACAGCCCTGATACCGATTTGCAGGTGTTTTGAGACCTGTCTTTTATAAAAATCACTGGCCATGCCCGGCAGTTTCAATTCGCCGTGCAGCGGTTTGTCGGAAACGCAAAGAAGCGTTCCGTAGGGAACCCGGAAGCGGAACCCATTGGCAGCAATCGTCGCGCTTTCCATATCCAGGGCAATCGCACGCGACTGCGAGAAACGCTGCACCGGTTCCCTGTGATCGCGCAGCTCCCAATTACGGTTATCGATGGTGGCGACTGTTCCGGTGCGCATGACGCTCTTCAATTCATAGCCGGTCAGACCGGTAACTTCAGCGACCGCCTGTTCCAGGGCAACCTGCACTTCCGCCAGTGGAGGTATCGGAACCCAGGTCGGCAGATCCGCATCCAGCACGTGATCTTCCCGTACATAGCCATGCGCCAACACATAATCGCCCAGCCTTTGCGAGTTGCGCAGACCTGCACAATGTCCCAGCATCAGCCAGGCAGCCGGTCTCAGAACGGCAATGTGATCGGTAATGGTTTTTGCGTTCGACGGCCCGACACCGATATTCACCATGGTGATACCGTCATGGCCTTTTCGGCACAGATGATAGGCCGGCATCTGCGGCAGACGCCCGGGGGCCTCGCCTTGGCAAGGCGCATCCGCGCCTTTGAGGGTCATCACATTACCGGGCTCAACGAAGCATTCATATTCGCCCTCACCGCTTTTCATCATTGTCTGTGCCAGCGCACAAAACTCGTCAATGTAGAACTGGTAGTTGGTGAACAGCACAAAATTCTGAAAATGCGTCGGACTGGTAGCCGTATAATGAGCCAGCCGGTGCAGCGAATAATCCACCCGCTGGGCCGGAAACGCTGCCAATGGCATAGGCTCACCTGGCGCCGCCTCAAATTCTCCATTCGCGATCGCGTCGTCAGTGACCGCGAGATCAGGCACGTCGAAAACTTCACGCAACTGGACATCAAGGCGCTGCGACAATCCGCCTTCGACATGCATCCCCTCAGGAAAAGCAAAATGCAGTGGAATGGGTGAATCACTTTCACCGATTTCAATGCCAACCCCATGATTTTCAATCAGTTTTGTGAATTGCTCCAACAAATATTCTCGGAAGAGATCCGGCCGGCTCAATGTCGTCTGATAGGTTCCAGGCCCGGCGACAAACCCGAAAGATGATCGTGAATCCGGGCGCGTATAGCCGGTGGTCGTCAAGCGGGCGTAGGGGTAACAGGCGCGGACCCGGCCAGTGGGCAGTCCGTCTTCCAGCAATTGCTTGAAATGCAACTGGATGAAGCCGGAATTGCGGTCATAGATTTCGATCAGGCGGTTGACCGTTTCATCCACATCACTGGTCACCACAGCCGCGAAGGGCTCCGGCGTCAGCAGCGTGTCGCTCCAGTTCATATCTGCAAGGTCGGTCATAGTCGCTCCACGATTCAAAGTGGCTGAGGCTTTACGCCGTGTCGGAATTGGCTTCAACGGCTGCAAGGGCCGAGATATTGACAATTCCGCGTGAGGTTACTGACGGCGTCACAATATGGGCCGATTTTGCACATCCCAGCAAAATCGGTCCGACATGAAGCGCATCTGTCATCGATTTCAGAAGATTGAGAGCGATATTTGCCGCATCAAGTGTTGGAAACACCAGAAGATTGGCTTCGCCCTGCAGCGGGCTGTCAGGCATGGCCTTGGCCCGCATGGCAACGGACAGCGCGGCATCGCCATGCATTTCGCCATCCACTTCGAAGGTGACCTCCATTGCGCGCAGAACAGCCAGCGCATCGCGCATTTTGCGGGCAGTCGCCGTTTCCCGTGATCCGAAATTGGAGTGCGACAGTAAAGCGGCCTTCGGGTCGATGCCAAAGCGGCGAATATGACTGGCCGCCAGAACTGTCATTTCCGCAATTTCTTCTGCAGACGGATTTTCTGTCACATAAGTGTCTGTCAGGAAATAACCGCCGCGTGCGTTGATGATAAGACTGAGGCTCGAATAATCATGCGCTCCGGCTTTCAGTCCGATAATGTTGCGGATGTCCCGTACATGCTTGTCATAGCGCCCCTCCAGTCCACAGATCATCGCATCGGCATCGCCGCGTTCCACTGCCAGCGCAGCAATCACTGTGGTATTGGTCCGCACGATTGTGCGTGCAGCATCGCTGGTCACACCTTTGCGGCCCACCTTGGAGAAAAACAAATCGACATAATCGCGGTAGCGCGGATCGTCTTCGGGATTGATGATTTCGCAATCGCGTTGCGGACGGAACCGCAGTCCGAAACGCTCTGCCCGGCTGTCCATGACGGCCGGGCGACCGATGAGAATGGGAATAGCGATGCCATCTTCAACCAGAACCTGAGCGGCTCGCAAAATTCGTTCATCTTCACCATCTGCATAGATAATTCGGGTCGGCGTATTCTGCGCAGCAGCAAAAATAGGCTTCATCAGCAGCCCGGATCTGAATACGAACTGGCTCAACCGGTCCACATAGGCCCGCATGTCTTCAATTGGCCGTGTCGCAACACCTGACTCCATGGCAGCTTTTGCCACTGCCGGGGCAATCCGGATGATGAGCCGTTGGTCAAACGGGGACGGAATCAGATATTGCGGACCGAATGTGTGCGATACGCCGCCATACGCCTGTGCCACAACTTCAGTCGGCTCCTCGCGGGCAAGCGCGGCAATGGCGCGCACAGCGGCATGTTTCATCTCTTCATTGATCGTCGTTGCGCCGACATCAAGCGCGCCGCGGAAAATATAGGGGAAACACAGGACATTGTTGACTTGATTGGAATAGTCGGACCGACCGGTACAGATCATTGCATCCGGAGACGCCGCCAAAGCTGCTTCGGGCATGATTTCCGGGTTGGGGTTGGCCAGTGCCATGATCAGAGGTTTTTCAGCCATTTTGGCCACCATTGACGATTTCAGAACGCCGCCGGCTGACAGGCCGAGAAAGACATCCGCCCCCTCAATGACATCGTCCAGTGTGCGCAAGGCTGTCTGCTGAGCGAACTTGCCTTTCCATTCATCCATCAAGGCCTCGCGGCCTTCATAAACGACGCCCTCAATATCCGTCACCCAGATGTGTTCCCGCCGCACCCCAAGCGAGACCAGCAAATTGAGGCAGGCCAGCGCCGCAGCACCGGCGCCAGACGCCACGACCTTAACCTCGTCCAGTTGTTTACCGGCAAGCTCAACACCGTTCAGAACCGCAGCGCCAACAATGATTGCAGTTCCATGCTGGTCGTCATGAAACACCGGTATGTTCATTTTTTCACGCAGGGCGCGCTCGATCTGAAAGCATTCAGGCGCCTTTATATCTTCCAGATTGATACCGCCAAAGGTTGGTTCAAGAGCGCTGACCACGTCGACAAACCGCTCCACGCCGGTTGCATCCACCTCAATATCAAATACATCAATGCCGGCGAATTTCTTGAACAGCACCGCCTTGCCTTCCATCACCGGCTTGGAAGCAAGAGGACCGATCGCCCCCAATCCCAGAACTGCGGTTCCGTTTGACACCACGCCTACCAGATTACCGCGCGCCGTATAATTGAAGGCAAGCGATGGATCCCGTTCGATGGCAAGGCACGGTGCTGCAACACCGGGCGAATAGGCCAGCGCCAGATCGCGCTGGTTGCCAAGCGGTTTCGTCGCCATGATCTCAAGTTTTCCCGGCCTTGGAAATTCATGGTAAAACAGAGCATTCTGCTCAAAATCATCATTTGCAGATTTGCCATCGTTCGACGTATCGCCATCAGCCATTGTGTATTCCTTTGCAGGCGGTGGATCCCCGATACAGGCATTCGGGGTTGTGTGGTCGTGATTTCGTCCCACACTTCGGTAACCAAGAAAAGTACTTAGATCGTTTCCGGTTCATATTGAACCGTTTGAAGGTTTGGAAACGCCACGCAATACAGCGCATCGGGCAAGTTGGCTAACGCCATCCGTTGGGCTGATCTGGAGCCGCAAAGGCCGGATACTGACCAAACATGCTCGAAGCTCAGGACGCTCTGGCTATCGGCTGGACGACTTCGGCTTCTGTTTCATAGAGAATATCCGTTTGCCTGTAATCATGCAGCGGGGAAATTCGGGTGTTCTCAAACACGGAAAATTTATTCTCCGCCACGACGGATTTCCGGACCAGATCGATATAGTCCTCCGGTGGAAGTGGCGGCGAGAAGAAATAGCCCTGGGCTGCTGAAATCCCCAGTTTGCGCAGAGAATCCACCTGATGCTGGTTCTCGACACCCTCGGCAATGATCCCCATATCCAGGCTCTTGGCCAGTTCGACAATGATATCGATAATCGTCATTGTAGTGACATCATTGCTGAAGCTGTCGACAAACATCTTATCGATCTTGATGACATCCAGGCCCAGTTTCTGCAGGTAGGAAAAACCGCCATGACCTGTGCCGGCATCATCCAGTGCGACACTTGCACCCAGTTCCTGCATGCCGGAAATCGCCATGCGCGCCACCTGGAAATCCTGTACAGGGTGCCGTTCGGTCAATTCAAACACCAATTGCTGAAACGAGATGTTGCTCTTTCCAAATATCGCCCGAATGTCGTCGACAACAGCCATATCCTCAAAATGCTTGCCAGTCAGGTTGATGCCGATTTTCAACTGGCCGAAATCCTTGGACAATTCATCAAGTTCAGTCACCACACGCTTCATCAGATCATGCGTTACTTCCATGATGACACCAGTGGTCTCGGCATAGGCGATGAATGCTGCCGGTTGAACCAGTTTGCCTTCTCTGGTTCTGAACCGCAGCAGAACTTCACATCCTAGAATGTTGCCATTTCCCATATCCACAACCGGTTGATAATAGGCCAGAAATTCGCCTTCATCAAACACCGCGCCATATTCAAATTCCGGGCGGCCTGACCGCCAGCCAATCAGCAGCAACAAGAACAAAATAACGAGTCCACTAAGAATGCCGACCTGGATTGCGCCATTGTCGAGCCGGTCATAGATTATCGCCAGAACTTCCGATCCGACAGATACGGTGACCACCAGAGGAAATGCCTCGGAGGACATGGTCTGACTGAAGCGTTCCGGCAGGCTCCGGGCATCGATTGCCCACCTTGCAATCGCCCCCACCTTATGACGGTACATGGCCTGATTGTCGATGTGGATCCAGCGGTCCCCACTGGTCAGCAGCGCATCATAGGAAAGGTACGGCCTGACAAGCGTCGAGCCGATATCTTCCGGCAGAACCGACGGTGCGAACCGGACGACATAGCGCTGGTTCAATCCATTATTGATCACCAGCACAAGCGGGCGGCGCTCCAGTTGTGCATCCTCAAGAACCGCCAGCGTCAATGCCGGCGTGTCGAGGTTCCACGGTTTCAGAAATCCTTCGATCGGCTGGCCCGGACGCAACACAGAACACGCCAGCGTCCCATCGGAAGCCACGAATCCGATATCCTGCACATGATCCTGCGATCCCACGAGGTAGCGGCTGATACTCTGGAACTGCGGCGAGCATCCTGCAACTTCTCCCAGCCGTGACTGGTAGATGTTTTTGATAACCGCAGCAGCCTCGCGGTCAAAAACCCCAATAAGCGTTCGGCCGATCGACGTCAATTCAGTGTCCAGGATGTCCTGCGCATCCTTGCGCATGGCATTATGGGTCTGACTAGAGATAAAGCCTGCCACTGCGAGGAACACAATGATGGCAACTATACTGATAATCAGCCGTCGTCTTATCCGTTTCAAGAATCGCAAGGTGAGAACCCGTTCATTGTCCGCTTTCAAACTAGCAGGCGGCGTGTAAACGGATGCTTAACTATAAGGCTGCAGTTGCAACAACAATGCGAAAAGCTTCAGGAATTGCTGTGCTGATTTGCGTTGACGAGTTTCAGAAATTTCGGGGTCCGGTCATCCGGATCGGGCTTGGTCCCGGCTCGATGTTCTCTCAAAATCGCTTCTTCCATAAAGGTGATATAGGCCTGCGGGCCAAGCGGACGGGAGTAGAAATAACCCTGCGCCATATCGACACCCAGTTCTTTCAGCTTGGCAACCTGTTCCACGCTTTCGATACCTTCGGCCACCACCTGGATCTGCATATCCCCGGCCAGTTTGATCAAGGCCTCGACGATGGTTTTCGAGAAGCCGGAATCCGACACGCCGTCGATGAATAATTTGTCGATCTTGATGATATCGACTCCAAGTTCCATCAGATATTTCAGCCCGTTATGTCCTGTCCCCACATCATCCAGCGCAACCTGACAGCCCAGAGCCTGTAGCCCGGCGATGATCTCCTTCGCCTTGTAAGATGATTCCATCGGCAGCCGTTCGGTCAATTCGAAGGTCAATTGCTCGAAACGGAAATTCGAGCCGGCAAACACGCTCTCGATTTCTGCAATGGTTTCCGGCCGGTTGAGGTGATCGCTGAACAGATTTATACTGACTTTCAGGAAGGGATGATGGCTGTAAAACGCTTCCAGATCTGCACGGACGCGCTGCATAAGCAGCACGGTCATCTCCACAGCCAGGCCGGAATCCTCCGCTTCTTCAATGAAGGTGTGCGGGTGCGCCAGTGTGCCATCCGGCCTGCGTAATCTAACAAGCGCCTCGCAGCCGATATATCGTCCAGTCCGCACATTAATAATAGGTTGATAGCTGGCCACAAGCTGACCATCCTTGATGGCGCTTTCGACATTGCCGATGGGTGAGACGTCCGCTTGTGTCAGGAACCACAGTCCGATAAAAACAGCCGTCCCGAACATCAATGCGCCGAAAATCAGCATCGGAACGGAATGATTTACAGGCAAGGCCCCGAGAGCGGTATCGGCCACCAGAACAGTCATCCGAAACGGCAGCCCGGTGAGTTCGCTTTCCATGATGCGATATTGCTCAAGCCGGTCAGAACTCGGCAGTGACAAAGTGGAATCCGGCCAACGGCCCACATCCGTGCCATCTGCCATAGACAACATCACATATCCACCATTGAGCAATGCACTGTTTTTTCTGGCCGACAGGAGCGCATTTGACAGCACCAGAGCGTTCAATTTCCGGTTTTCGCCAATATTTCGCGACACCAGCAACGCTTCGAGTTGCCCGGATTCAACCTGGACGGCTTCAATCTGATAGGCACTGTCTGACAGGTTTTGCGGAGCAGTTCGGCTGCGGATAGTCTGCCGCTTCTCGGATACAGAACAAATGACATTGTTATTGCCGTCGCTGACCATCAGGTCCTTGACGTAAACACTCGTGTAGCTCACCCGCCGCATCAACTCTTGCGACGCAGTGTTGCAAGGTGCAAGCGCCGGATATGAGTAAGTATCCAACACCGATTTAGCGTCTTCAAGAACGAGTTGGACCTGATTACTCAAGTCCGTTTTCAATTGCTCCATTGCATTTGAAATGTCCCGCTCGCGGGCCACCTGGTGCAGAATTGTGACAAGAAAGAACGGCACCGCGATGCATATCACGGCACAAACCATCAATAAGAATGGTCGTTTTCCTCGAAGCAACGCCATTTTTCCTTTACGAATCCATGCCTGTTAGTACCATGGCACAGATGATCAATATAATTCCAAAATCATTAATATTTTAGCCGTTTTCACAACCCAGAGACCGGTCGGAATCAGCCTCGATCCGACCCATTTGCCGGGAACGCAAAACTTGTTATTTCAAATAAAACTCAGTAAGGGAAAGCAACGGATTACCAGAATCTGAACTCCGCCACAAACCTTTATTGCCTGTCACCGGTTGATCCGCAGCGGCTGCGGCCTATTGTTCAGACAGTCGGGGCTGCCCCCTGTCGTCACCGCCTTATTAACGAGGAAGTTCATGATATCTTTCAGACAACGCGCCATTTGCGCAACTCTATCGGCAGGTCTTTTCGCTCCCGCTCTCGCATTAGCCGCACCTGACCCTGTCGCTGTGGCTGATCGACTGGTCGAGGTCATCGAAACGTCCGCGTCCGATGCATCTTACGACAGTTCGCAATACAATGCGGCGGACGACACAGTGACAATCGTCAACCTCGCATTTACCGAGGATGAGGATACGGGCTCTTTCGCCACGGTAATCATTCGGGGCTTTGACGAGACCAATACAGACGGCTTCGGTGCAGACCGGATTACAGCAACAGGATTTGAGCTGGTCAATGACAAGGCGCAAATTCTGATTTCCGAACTGACCATTGCAAATCTTGATATCCCGTCTGTTGACGTTGATCCTGACGACCCTGAATCCTGGAATCAGGTCACATATACAAGTCTGGAATTGTCAAATATTCGTGCCATCCCGAAAGGCTCTGACCCGATCACGGTCGCGTCGGTAAAAAGTGCCATAAACTACACCGGCGACGACGGCATCAGCGGCAATGGCAGCCTGTTGATCGACGGTCTCTCAATACCGGCAGACATACTGGAAGGCGACGCAAGAGCCTTCATGAAGGCGTCCGGCTATGACAGCCTCGAGCTTGATGTAACCCTCGATGCTGCCTATGACGCGATCACCAAAACCCTCGACCTCAACACATTGACCATTGACGCTCAGAATATGGGCGTCGTCAATTTCTCGGCTCAACTGGGCGGTATCCCGAAGGACATGCTGCGTGATCCTGCACAGATGCAGGGTCTCATGGCGACAGCAACCTTGCGCGGAGCCCGGTTGAGTTTTGCCAACGCGTCGATTTTTGACAAAGGGCTGGATTATGCCGCCGGTCTGACTGGACAGGAGCCGGCCCAATTAAAGGCACAGGCCCCGTTTGTGCTTGGATTCGGCCTGGCGCAGATCAACAATGAGGCTTTTACCAAAATGGTCACCAGCGCTGTGACCGATTTTCTTGAAAATCCGAAATCCCTGACGGTGACAATAGCCCCGCAAAATCCTGTTCCGGTTGCCCAGATTGCAGGCGCGGCGATGAGTTCGCCGAAGGCTGTTCCTGATCTTCTTGGTGTTGCCGTAGTCGCCAATCAGTAGTTCAATCATCCAAGAGCGGAAAAAAGGCGGTGACTTTCAGTTGCCGCCTTTTTTTCGCCAAAGCTTCGCACTCAGTTGCAACCACGATAAAGCTGCCTATAAGGACTTTAGAGCCTGAATCCGGTTCAGGTAAGACTGTCACAAGGCCAGCTTAACGGAACTTCCCGAGGCATTTAGAAAGTAGCTTCATGACCAATTTTTTTCGCTCCCTGATCGTGCCCGTATTAACGCTGGCAGTAGCGCTGACTGCGCCATTAGCGCCCGCAGCCGCAACATCAGATCTGGCAGACACAGTTGGCCAGACATTGATCCAAACAATGTCCAAGGTCAGCGGCGACACATTCGCTTATGAAACAGCACGCTTTGAAGAGGCGGACAATACAGTGGTGCTGGAAAATCTGACGTTGACGCGTGAAAAAGCCAAACAACCCAGCGTAACGATTGAATCAGCCAGAATTCTTGCTCCGGTAATGATGGAAAATGGCGGCTTTACAGCGGATTCGGTAACCACACTGGGAATCGCCCTTCATGGCCGATCCGTGAAAGGCACCGTCGCGTCAGCGCAAGCATCAAATGTGACAGTTCAGCCAGCGGATCAAATCGTCGAAGGCGCGATCAGTCAGTGGTTCCGCTATGAAACATCATCGGTGCGGAACATCCGCATCGGTGGAACGCCAGAGGCACCCCTTGTCACCGTGGCCGCGATTGATACGGTCGCGGACATAAATGACGACAACATTCCGGTTGCCGGTGAAGTGACCGTCAGCAACGTGTCGATTCAGGTGTCGGACCTGCAGGAGTCACGTATCCAGCGCGATATAAAGCAGCTTGGATATGACGAAATGCAGTTCTCACTGACTGCCAAAGGTTCATACGCGCCCGAGGAAGACACTTTGACAGTGGAAAGCTTTGAACTCACTGGAGACAATGTCGCGACATTGACGTTTTCCGCATCGATCGGCGGAATCCCGGAAAGCTTTATGGCATCACCGCTTGACCCAAGAACAATTATCGCGACTGCCAGCATCGGCAGCCTCGACTTGCGTTTTGTCGATGATTCTCTGACCGGCCGCGTGTTGACCGCACAGGCGCAGAAAATGGGAACCGAGCCAGAGGCGCTCGCAGCGCAATTGTCAGGCGCTTTGCCATTTTTCCTGGCTGTGCTGGAAAATGATGCCTTTCAAACGCAAGTGGCAGACGCAGTCTCGTCATTCCTGAACGGGCCAGAAAATTTCAATATCACCATGGAGCCGGAAAAGCCGACACCTTTCATTCAGGTTTTCGCTGCATTGACCTCCGCTCCGGGAACCATTGTCGAGTTGCTGGGCCTGTCGATCAGTGCCAATGATTAGGACCCGGAATGATCGCTGGATCTGATTTCATGACGCGTTTGAGATTTCTCATAGTTCTTTGTGCAACTGTTCTGGCGACAAGTGTGGGGCCCCTGCGCGCCCAATCGCTTGATGATCTCATGGCGCAATCGCTCGGCGGCATTTTCGCGCGAACGATCGACAATTCGCTGAGGCAGTGGCTGGAGCAGACCACCGGGCTTGGCGCTGCAACCGGCAGCATCGGCAGCGTCACAACCCGCGCGTCAGACGGCGCTTTGCTGATAGACGGCCTCTCGCTGAGCGCACCGGGCCTGGAACTGACGGTGGACATCAAATCCGCAGTTCTTGAGAAGCCGCGGCGGCGCGATGGCGGCTATGTCGTCGAAGCCGACAACGTCACGCTTGATGATGTCACAATCAGACAGGGTCGAACCGAATTCGCCATGGACAGGATTTTGTTGCAGAAGGCGGCGCTGCCGCGTCTCAGCATCACCCGGCTCAGTTCGAATATCGATCAACTGGACAAATTTGAGCGCCAACGCCGCTTCCTGGCGGAGCTATTCGCTCTGCAGGCCGGGCAGATATCGATTCCCACGCTCTTTGTGCGCACCTACTCGTCCAAAAATACAGCGGAACTGATATCGGAAAGCGTTTACCGCGACAACGCTATGGAAGGGCTGGCCAACCGGACTATTGCCCAATGGCGTTTTGCCAGCATCAGATCGCTGAGCCCTCCTGTTGAGCCACTCTTACGCGAGAGTTTTCAAGGCGCGAAAATTGACAATCTGGGCATTGACGCGGTTCTGACACTGCTCGACCCCCAAACCGATTTTGCGAGTGCGCGCACCCTGCTCGGTCAGTTCAGTGCCCGCAATTATGCGGTCTCGCTTGCCGGACTGACGGTGAGTATTGATGCCATCCGGCTGGCTGATTTCACCATCAACCCGCTGGACGCGGCCGTGAAGGAAACCCTGATCAGGGTTGTTAGCGGTCAAAATGGAATCGACGGCATCCCGAACGCTGAAGTTCCACCATTTCTGCTCAACATGGCGGCAGCGTTCAGCCTTGGCAATCTGGAACTGCAGGGCTTGCGGGTAGAGGCGCTCGGCATCGATGATTTCACATTGGATACCATGAAGCTGTCAGAATCATCCCTCAAAGGGTTTGACGGATTTGAACTGCGAGGGTTTCGCGCTGGTCTGACCGATGTCGGCCGTGTCGATTTCACAGAAGCTTCGCTCAAAAGTGTCATGTTTCCGGACACGCAGGTGCTGCTCAACAAACTGGCAGGCGAACCGGTTCCTCTGGCGGCTCTGGTGCCGAAGCTCGCAGCGGCCAGCCTCAGCGGTTTTGCTGCAGATGTTCCCGAGATGTCGCTGGAAGGCGGCGTTGAATCCCTGAACCTGACTATGCAGACTGACACATCCGGCAAACCTTCAGGCGTGGCCCTGTCGCTTCAAAAACTCCGTGTTCCAACGTCCCTCATTCCGGAAGGAAACGCACTGCTGGCCCGCCTGACAGGGACCTTGAATGCCATGAATATCAGGATTGTCGAGCTCAACCAGTCGCTGACACTGACATATGATGCGGCAGCACAGGCTCTGGAATTGCAGGATCTGGATATTGATATTCGCGATCTGGGTCGGTTCCAGGCCAACGCCAGGATTGCCGATGTGGCCACCTCGCCCTTTGCGGATCCGGCAGAGGCCGCGTCATCCATCCGTCAGGGCAAGCTTGTGAATTCACGGCTGACATTCGAAAATTACGGCGTCGTAGAAGCTGGTTTTGATGCTCAGGCCAAAAAACTCAATACCAAGGGCGATGTGCTGAGAAATCAGGTCAGCGCCACCTTGCCGTTTCTGGTGGCAGTGCTGCAGAATCCAAGGTTCCAGAAGGAGCTTGTTGCCGCCCTGCAGGCCTTTTTGCCAGACCCACAGAGCCTGGTCGTGACGCTTGCCCCTGAGGCCGGTGTCGCCCTGTCCGAAGTCGAGCGTCAACTGCGCAGCGATCCGCGTAAATTGCTCTCGCTGCTCGGCGTCAGCATCCAGAACAAGACCTCTGCCCCCGCCAAAGAGGCGGAGTCACTGCCCAATTAGAGCATTTGAAAATCTGACAATCAGGCTTTCGCTGACGGGATAACACGCAGATGCAGTTCCTGCAGCTGTGTCGCCGTTGCCGGAGCTGGTGCGCCCATCAGCAGGTCCTGGGCCTGCTGATTCATCGGGAACAGCGTCACCTCCCGCAGGTTCTTGGCGCCGACAATCAGCATCACGATACGGTCAACGCCCGCTGCCATGCCACCATGGGGCGGCGCGCCATATTTGAAGGCCCGGTAAAGCCCGCCAAACTGTTCTTCCAGCACCGCTTCATCATAGCCTGCAATATCAAAGGCCTTTTTCATCACATCCACATCATGGTTGCGGATTGCGCCCGAGGCGATTTCAAAACCGTTGCAGACCATGTCGTATTGATAGGCATTGATGGTCAGCGGGTCCTGTTGTTCCAGAGCCTCCAGCCCACCCATCGGCATTGAAAACGGGTTGTGAGAAAACTCGACCTTCTTGTTGTCTTCATCCCATTCATACATCGGGAAATCGACAATCCAGCACAGGGCAAAGCGTTCTTCGTCAACAAGACCAAGCTCACTGCCGACGCGGTTGCGCGCGGCTCCGGCAAAAGCTGCAAATTTCGACGGCACACCAGCCACGAAGAAAATCGAGTCGCCATCATCCAGTCCAAGCTGGCTGCGCAGCGCAGCGGTACGCTCTGGCCCGATATTCTTTGCCAGTGGACCCGCGCCAACCACTTCGCCTTCTTCCTTACGGAAGAAAATATAGCCAAGCCCCGGCTGGCCTTCACCCTGGGCCCAGCTGTTCATGCGGTCGCAGAACGCGCGGCTGCCGCCGGTTTTGGCCGGGATCGCCCAAACTTCTACCTTTGGATCACGCTCGATCATTCCGGCAAATATCTTGAATCCGGAACCGGCAAAATGTTCGGTGACCGCTTCCATTTCAATCGGATTGCGCAAATCCGGCTTGTCGCTGCCATATTTGCGTAGGGATTGCGCATAGGGAATGCGCGGAAATTCCTGGGTCACAGGCTTTCCGTCGGCAAATGTCTCGAACACGCCGCGAATGACCGGCTCCATTGTGCTCAAGACGTCTTCCTGGGTGACGAAACTCATCTCTAGGTCAAGCTGATAGAACTCACCCGGCAGACGGTCGGCCCGCGGATCCTCATCGCGGAAACATGGTGCGATCTGGAAATAGCGGTCGAACCCGGAGATCATCAGCAATTGTTTGAATTGCTGCGGTGCCTGCGGCAACGCGTAGAATGTGCCATCGTGAATCCGCGAGGGCACCAGAAAATCCCGTGCCCCTTCCGGCGAAGATGCAGTCAGAATTGGCGTTTGAAATTCGTTGAAGCCTTCCGCTGCCATCCGGGCGCGCATATCGGAGATAACCCGGGTCCGTGTCATGATATTCTTGTGCAGGGTTTCGCGGCGCAAATCCAGGAACCGGTTGCGCAGCCGCGTGTCTTCGGGATAGTCAAGCTCGCCAAACACCGGCACCGGCAGATCATCCGCCGCGCCGAGGATTTCCATGTCCGAGCAGAACACTTCGATCTCGCCGGTTTCAAGATTGGCATTGACCGTATCGCCGTCCCGCGCCTTCACCACACCATCGATGCGGATGCAATATTCCGAACGCAGGCTCTCCGCCATCTTGAAGGCTGGCGAATCCGGGTCGGCCACCACCTGGGTCAATCCGTAGTGATCACGCAGATCGATAAACAGCAGACCGCCATGGTCGCGCACGCGATGAACCCATCCCGACAGACGTACGGTCTGATCAGCGTCAGACAAACGAAGAGCGCCACATGTATGGGTGCGATAACGGTGCATTTTATGTCCTGAAATTCTGTTGGGCCAAAGGGCCGGTGTTCACGAGTTTGTTGCGCGGAAAAACACATGACAGGCTGCGAAAGTCAAGTATTTGTCTGGCTTTGAGCAGAGAAGTTTTCACGCCAATCGCTTACGCAGACACGATCCCACTTCGGGCCGCACGTCGCGTCAATCGCTGCCGGGGTGTCAGGGGAACAGCGCAACCTGCTCTAATCCGACTGTCTCCGGCAGGCCGAACATCAAATTGAAATTCTGCAGAGCCTGACCGGCTGATCCTTTGACCAGATTGTCGAGCGCCGAGATGATGATCGCGCGTCCCGGAATCCGATCAGCGAACACCGCGATCAGGACGTTGTTTGAGCCGCGCACATGCTGGGTCGCCGGCATCTCGCCTGCCTTCAGAACATGAACGAAGCTCTGGCTGGCATAAAATGCGGCAAGCGCTGCGCGCAGATCATCCGGCGTCGTGCCATCGGCACAGCGCACATAATGCGTGCACAATTCACCGCGCGACATGGGAACCAGATGCGGCGTGAAATTGACGATCACTTTCGCACCAAAGGCGCGGCCGACTTCCTGCTCGATTTCCGGCGAATGGCGATGTGTTCCCACCGCATAGGGTGACATGCCCTCCCCGGCTTCGCAGAACAGCGTGTTCTGTTTCAGGCCGCGCCCAGCGCCGGAGACGCCGGATTTTGCATCAATGATAATTTGCGACGGGTCAATCAGACCCAGTTTGGCCAGCGGCAGCATGGCGGACAACACGGCCGTTGGATAACATCCCGGACAGGCCACCAGGCGCGCTTTGGCGATCTCCTGGCGGTAATGTTCTGTCAGGCCGTAAACCGCCTCGCTCTGCAGCTCTGGGGCCTGATGCCTCACGCCATACCAGCGCCGATACGTGTCAGCATCGCGCAACCGGAAATCCGCCGACATATCGATGAATTTAACCCTCGGGTGGCTTTTAAGCACGGACGCCGTAATCTGCTGCGTCGTGCCATGCGGCAAACCACAGAACACCGCATCCACATCCGACCAATTGGCTTCTTCCACGGTCACAAGTGGCGGCAATCCCAACCCGCGCAGATGCGGAAAGACGTCCTCGATCGGCTTTCCTGCATGGGAATTCGCCGTCAACACAGTGATCTCTATATTGGGATGACGAACCGCCAGACGCAGTAAATCCGCGCCGGTATAACCGGAGGCACCCAACACACCCACTCTGATTTTCTTGTTCGACATGCTCTGAATCCAGCCTTCCATAATAGACTTTCGCTGCAGATACGCCCTATGACGTTAAAACGCAATGACGGTTGCAGCCGCAATCGCTTTCGCCCCCGCATCCTGTTTTCCAGGGTGCATTCATCTTATTGATGACTGTCCGGCGCGACCAAAACCTATCTGCGCTGTCATAAATTAGTACCAAACCACCCGGTCAAATACACGGCTTCAATTGTTTACCATTGAGAAACAGTGTTGCAACATTGGCAATGGTTTATTTGCTCCGATTTATTCCCAGATAAGTCTCATGACGCATTCAACAGGAGCACGACTATGTCCGCAACCACAACGACTTCCAACCGCATCACCCTTCGCCGCGCAGCTGATCGGGGCATTGCAGATCATGGCTGGCTGAAAAGCGCGCACAGTTTCTCATTTGCCGGTTACAGTGACCCGGAGCATGTCCATTATGAATCTCTGAGGGTCATCAATGATGACAACGTTGCACCGGGCGGCGGGTTTCCGACCCACCCTCACAAGAATTTCGAGATATTCTCCTATGTCCTGGAAGGTTCCCTTGAACACAAGGACACATTGGGCAATGGCTCGGTGGTGACCGCCGGAGGCGTGCAGTTCATGAGCACCGGGAGCGGCGTTTCCCACAGCGAATTCAATCCTTCCGTGGAAGATGCAGTTCATTTTCTGCAAATCTGGCTGATCCCGGACCAGAACGATGTGACGCCGCGCTATCAAACGCTGGCCGCCGCTGATCTGGACAAACGCGGAAAGCTGGCGCTGATTCTATCGCCGGACGGCGCCCAGGGCTCGATACGCGTCCAGCAGGATGCCCGCGTTTACGCCGCCAATCTGGAGGGTGACGAGCAGATCGAATATCATGCAGAGCCGGACAGGAAACTCTGGCTGCAGGTCGCCTCCGGCTCAGTTTCTCTCAACGGAGAGCAATTGAAACAGGGCGATGGCGCTGCTCTGAATGGCGGGCCCGTCAAATTGGATAACGGTCAGAATGCAGATCTGCTGCTGTTTGATCTGGCACCAATTGCGTAGTCGAATCAAAAAGGGCGGCCAGTTGGCCGCCCTTGCTGCAGATGATCCAGACTTTAGCGTTTGGAGAACTGGAAGGATTTACGGGCCTTGGCCTTGCCGTATTTCTTACGTTCCACAACCCGGCTGTCACGGGTCAGGAAGCCACCCTGTTTCAGATTGCCGCGCAGGGTCGGTTCAAAATAGGTCAGAGCCTTGGAAATACCGTGACGCACGGCACCGGCCTGACCGGACAGGCCACCACCGGCTACAGTTGCATTGATGTCATATTGCGTATCGCGGTCTGCGGCGACAAGTGGCTGACGCACAACGAGCTGCAGCACGGCACGGGCAAAATAGACTTCAAACGATTTGCCATTGACGGTGATACGGCCTGAACCGGGGCTCAGCCAGACCCGTGCGACGGCATCTTTGCGTTTGCCTGTTGCATAGGCACGGCCATGTTTATCCAGTTTTTGAACATACACGGGCGCGGCTTCAACAGTTTCGCTGCCGGCTTCCATGACGTTGCCGAGATCTTCCAGGGATTGCAATTCTTCAGCCATGATCAGGAGGCCTTCTTGTTCTTGGGATTCAAAGCTGCGACATCCAATGTCACCGGCTGCTGAGCGCTGTGGGGATGCTCAGATCCGCCATAGACTTTCAGATTGCGCAATTGCTGGCGGCCAAGCGGGCCACGCGGCAACATGCGTTGCACGGCCTTCATCACCACGCGCTCCGGGAAACGGCCTTCGATCAGCTCGCGCGCGGTGCGCTGCTTGATGCCGCCGGGAAACCCGGTGTGCCAGTAATACACCTTGTCTTCGTATTTCTTCCCGGTCAGTGCGACCTTGGCGGCATTCACCACGATGACGTGGTCACCGCAATCCATATGCGGGGTGTAGGTAACTTTATGCTTGCCACGCAGGCGCGTTGCCACAATCGCGGCAAGACGGCCTACAACAAGGTCTTCAGCGTCGATCAGAATCCAGTTCTTTTCGATCTCGCTGGCTTTCGCAGAATATGTTTTCATGTGTTCAGCTCAAATCCGGTGGAGACATGACCCGGCTGCAAGGCATCAGGTCACAAAATCATAAAGCGGCCCAATTCCAAGCCGCCATGCAATGGCCGCGATGTAGCCGAGCCACCGGCCCCGGTCAAGACCAATTGTTGGAATTTTGACCAAAAAACCTGTTATTTTGCAGCTGTTTGCATTGCAGGTATCATTTTACCACATCAACAAGCGACGAGATTGACTGCAAGGCCGCCTTTTGAGGTTTCCTTGTATTCGTCCATCATGTCGCGGCCTGTCTGGCGCATGGTTTCCACGCAGGTATCGAGCGGTACGAAATGATCGCCGCTGCCGCGCAAAGCCAGGCTTGCGGCGGTTACAGCTTTAACAGCGCCCAGAGCGTTTCGCTCGATGCACGGCACCTGCACAAGACCGGCAACCGGATCGCAGGTCATGCCGAGATGATGTTCCAGGGCAATTTCCGCAGCATTTTCAATCTGTTTGTTGGTGCCGCCAAGAACGGCACACAATCCGGCCGCGGCCATGGCAGACGCCGACCCGACCTCACCCTGGCAGCCGACCTCAGCGCCGGAGATTGAAGCATTGTATTTGATGATGCCGCCAATCGCCGCAGCCACCAGCAAAAACGTCTTCACGCCTTCTTCCGTCGCACCGATGCAATGATCCAGATAATACCGGATCACCGCCGGAATGACGCCCGCAGCGCCATTTGTGGGGGCCGTAACCACCCGGCCGCCAGCCGCGTTCTCCTCATTGACCGCCATTGCATACACACCAAGCCAATCCATCACCTTGTGAGGATGAAAGGAATTGCTCCCGGCTTCCGCCACAAGTTGATCATGGATTTCGCGGGCTCTGCGCTTGACCTTCAGCCCGCCCGGCAATTGTCCGCTGCCGCTCAAACCCCTGTCCATGCAGTCCGACATCGCTGACCAGACCTCCATCAGACCCCTATCAAGCATTTGGGGGCTGGTATTGGCTACCTCATTCTCGCGTTTCATGTCGGCAATACTCAGACCGCTTGCCACTCCCATCGACAGCATTTCGGTAGCTGATCTGAAGGGATAAGGCACCGCCTCAATGGCCTCGTCTGTAACGGCCTTGCTGTCCTGCTTTTCGCGTACGCTGGCTTCCATTTCCGCTTCGGTCATGACGAAACCGCCACCGACCGAAAAATACGACCGCTTCAGCAGCAACAGCCCGTTGCGGTCATATCCGCTGAATATCATCCCGTTGGCGTGTTGTGGAAGAGCGGGGCCGTAGTCAAATTCCAGATCGGATTCAGGATCGAAGGAAAATGTCCCAAACCCTTCTGGTGAAACCGTTTTTGCGGTCGCAATTGCTTCCAGAATACCCGCAGCCTTGTCCGGATCCAGGGATTTCGCTTCAAAGCCTGCCAATCCCAGTATGATGGCGCGGTCGCTGGCATGGCCTTTTCCGGTAAAACTCAAAGATCCGTGCAGGCTGGCTTTGATGTGTTCCACCTGTGCACCGGCGGGTCGCGGCCAGTCTCCGTCGCGTATCTCGGTAAGGAACCGGCGGGCTGCAACCATCGGACCCATCGTATGAGACGATGAGGGGCCGATGCCAATCTTGAACAATTCAAAAACACTCAGAAACATGACCAGAACCGCGACCGAAACCCAGCATTTCCGGACGATAGCACGACACTTTGCAGACGTCGCGCCAAATGCGACATCGACCGGATACCACATGCACCGGATACTATATATGGACCGTGCTGGTGATGGATCAATTGCTGTCTGCTCTCAGCCCTTTTTCTCCCAGCGCCCGGCCTCATTCTGCTGCCAGTAGGATAAGTCATGATCCGTCTTTTTCAGGACTTTCCAGTGGTCTCTGGCCTGTTGCACGGAAAATTCATCCTGACCATCAAACAGCAGCACCAACCGCTCGTAATTCAGATCGTCCGGAAGTCCTGCATCATGAATCAGAAAGCGAATCTGCGCGCCGAAAGGATTGCCCTTGCCGCCGGTCAGAAGTATGGGCTGGTGCTCGGCAAAGGCTTCGCTGTCCAGCCCATGCGGCAGAAAACTGTCGTCCCGATAGGTCCACAGCAAGCTGTCGATGTCTTCCAGTCGCTCCGGCAGTCCGCTTTCAACCACAACCCGCCAGTTGCGTGCCAGAGACCGCTTCAGCAAACCAGGCAGAATTTCCTCAAGCGGTTGTGTCTGCAAATGATAAAACAGGATTTCCGTCATGGACAATCAGCGTTCATATCCATCGCGAACCAGTTGATCGAGCAACCGCACGCCGAACCCGGACCCCCATGAGCGACTGACTTCCGTGTCCGGAGAGCCCATCGCCGTACCGGCAATATCCAGATGGGCCCAATCGACATTTCTGACAAAGCGCTGCAGGAACTGAGCAGCCGTGATGGACCCCGCCCAGCGTCCTCCGGTGTTTTTCATATCAGCGAATTTGCTGTCGATCAGCTTGTCATACGGCTTGCCCAAAGGCAGGCGCCACACCATTTCTTCCGTGTCGTTGCCAGCTTTGTGAAGCGCTGCTGACAAGTCATCGGAATTGGAAAACATACCGGCATGGTGGGTGCCGAGCGCAACGATAACCGCCCCGGTCAAGGTCGCAAGATTGATCATGAATTTCGGTTTGAATGTGTCTTCCACATACCACAGCAGATCTGCCAGAACGAGCCGGCCTTCCGCATCCGTATTGATGATTTCAATGGTTTGACCGGACAGCGACGTCACAATATCGCCCGGCCGCTGAGCCATGCCGTCCGGCATGTTTTCCACCAGCCCGACCACGCCGACCACATTCGCCTTGGCCTTGCGCCCGGCCAGTGCCTTCATCAGCCCGGACACGGCAGCCGCACCGCCCATATCGCCTTTCATGTCCTCCATACCGCCAGCAGGTTTGATGGAGATGCCACCGCTGTCGAACACAACGCCTTTGCCGATAAAGGCAAGTGGCTGATCCTTGTCCTTGCCGCCGTTCCAGCGCATCACCACGACTTTCGAGGGCATTTGCGAGCCCTGTCCGACACCGAGCAAAGCGCGCATGCCGATTTTCGTCAGCTCCTTTTCATCAAGCACCTGAACTTCGACTCCCAGATCCTTGAGTTCTTTGAGGCGTTCGGCAAATTCGCTTGTTGTCAGGATGTTGGCCGGTTCATTGACCAGATTGCGCGCAAATATTGTGCCATCTGCCACGGCCTGGTCGGTCTGCCATAGTTTTTTGGCGTCCGCAGCCGCGTCTCCGACAAGCGCCAGCTTCTGTGCTTTTGACTTCGACTTGTCGTCGTCCTTGCGGGTCTTGTATTTGTCGAATTTGTAGCTGCGCAGATAGAGACCTTGGGCGCAGGAAGACATATCTTCAGCGCCAAGATCATCCAGAACGAGTGTCGCGCTGTCACCGGACAGCAGACCGGATATCTGTCCACCCAGATTGCGCCAGTTTGGTTCTGTTTCTTCCTTTTTGGGGGAAAGGCCCACTACAATCAGGCGGTCAAACGGCGTGCCGGAAGGCAAAACCAGATTGATATTGCTGCCGGCTTTGCCCTCAAAACCTGCCGCAGCAGCGGCTTTCTTGAAAAACTCCTGCAATTGTGCGCTATGGGCCACCAGTGCAGCCGGCAGGTTCAGACTGTCCGAACACACAGCGACCACAATTTTGGGCGAACCGGTCATTTTCTTTTGAAAAGTGATGTCAGTCAGTTGAGACATGAATTTGGCTTCCTTGGAGGTTTACTTTTTTTGGCATGAAGATGGACCGGCGGGACGACAGGACCTGTGATAAACAGACCGGTCAGCATTACGGATCAGCAGTTTTGTGGGAAAGTGGTACAAATGAACTATGACGACAAGCCCCCGGCATCATCTTTCCGAATATCCGGTCGGTGTTGTTCGCTTGACCTATAATGACCCGGTGTGACACGACGTTGATATAACCCCCTTGGAAGAACGCAGACAGTGACGATGACATTCGGTCTTGGAGCCAAAATTGAGCGCTATGTCTTCTGGAAGGGGTTGTCGGCATTTGCCCTGACCACAGTTACATTGACCATCATTGTATGGATGACCCAGGCGCTTCGTGAAATTGACCTGGTGACGGCCAAAGGACAGACTCTACAGCTGTTTCTCATCATCTCGTCGCTGGCGATCCCCAGCCTCGTCGTGATTCTGGCACCGGTCGCCCTGCTGATAGCAACTCTGTATGTCATGAACACGCTGCATCAGGACAGCGAAATCGTCATCATCGCGGCAGCCGGCGGCTCTCCCAAGCGCGTCACGAGACCGCTGTTGTGGCTCAGCCTTCTGGTAGCTTTGCTGACCGGATTTTTGAGCATTTATGTTGCGCCTGCAGGTTTGAAGCTGTTGCGCGGACATATCATTCAGGTGCGGGCCGATTTGATCAGCAGCATCATGGTGCCTGGAGCCTTTACGAATATGGACCGTGGTTTGATGGTGCACATCAAAGAGCGCAGTGTGGATGGGTTTCTGGGTGGCATCCTGATCAGCGACACGCGAAACCCGGACATTACCTTTCAGTACCTGGCCGATCGGGGCGCGCTGGTTGAAACCGGGCCAAGCACCTACCTGGTCATGCAGAACGGAAACATCGTCCGCCGCGAGAAATCCGCGAACTCGTCCTCTATCATTGAATTTGACAGTTATGCATTTGATCTCTCGCAGTTCCGTGAACGCACTTCAAAAGCTGGCTATCGATCCAAGGAGCGTAGCACCATGGAGCTCCTGCAGGATATGCTCAGTCCTGAACCGAAAGAAGATGGCTCAACCACCAAAATAAGTGCTGAACTTCACAGCCGTTTTGTCGCACCGCTTTATGCCTTCGCCTTTGCCATGGTTGCCATGCTGTTTATGGCCAGCCCACAGACCACGAGATCAGGACAAGGTGTGGCCATTCTGTCGGCCACAGCAGTGGCGGTATTCATCAGGGGACTGGGATTTGCGGCGGAAAGTCTGGCTGAGAACAGCCCGGCTGGCGTTGTCATCCTCTACGTCATTCCGGTTCTGGCGGCGATTATCAGCCTGATACTGCTGTGGCAGAATGTGCGGCTGGATTTTGCCCAGCGCGTCGCCGACAGGCTCGTCAACATCAGCGAAAAGCTGGTGGCAAAACGCTGGTCTGCCGACAATGACCTCAAAGCGTATCACTGATGGTCGCTCGCAGAACCCTCAATCTGTATTTCACCAGAGTCTTTCTGCGCTCGATTCTGAATGTCTTTCTGATTTGCTTTGCAATTATTTTTCTCGTCGATCTGGTCGAACAGATCAGGGAATTTTCCAGCCATGCCGATTTTTCATTCATGTTCGCTGTGAAGATGGCGTTGTACCGGACACCCACCATTGCCGAGCAGATTCTGCCTTTCGCTGTGCTGATCGGGGCGATTGTCGCGTTTCTCTCGCTAACCCGAAAACTGGAACTTGCGGTGACGCGGTCAGCCGGCGTGTCGGTCTGGCAATTCATGCAGCCTGCCCTGTTTGTGGCTGTGTTGATCGGCGCATTTGCGAGCGCGGCTTATAATCCTCTGGCTGTCTGGCTGCAGCAACGCTCTGAACTGCTGGAACTCCGGGAAATGAGCGACGGCAAGGAATTTAGCAAAAGCGCGACCAAAAGTGTCTGGTTCCGTCAGGAAGGCTCCCGGGGCGAGTCTATTCTCTCTGCAAAACGCACAGCCAACCAAGGTTTGACCCTGATCGGGGTCACGGCTCTGGTGTTCGAAAAAGACCGCTCTTTCAAGGAACAGGTCGATGCGGTTTCGGCAAACTGGAAAGATGGTTACTGGCGTCTAAATGACGCACTCATCACCACTGCTGATTCGCCTCCGGAGCGCCGCGCCGAGTATCAGCTCAGCACATTTTTCACAGAAGAACAGGCTCAACAACAGGCCGAAAGCACTGGAAAAACTAGCTTTTGGCAGTTTCCCAGTACGATTGAAGCCGCCCAGCGCGCCGGTTTAAACACAAATCGCATGCGGTTGGATTTCCAGACACATTTGGCCCGGCCCCTGCTTTTCGCGGCGATGGTTATCATTGCAGCTACGGTTTCATTAAAATTGACACGGCTTGGCGGTACCGGTCATATGGTTTTAGGTGGAATTGGCGCAGGCTTCGTGCTTTATGTGCTTTCTGAATTGGTTGGGGATTTTGGAAGCAACGGGCTTCTTGACCCTGCCCTTGCCGCTTGGCTTCCTGCGCTCATTGCATCTGTAACGGGCGTGACTGTTTTATTGTATCAGGAGGACGGATGAGGCAGCGTGCAAACGCCCGGTCCGAGGAACATTCTCGCGTATTTAGCGCTGCAGTACTGCGCTGCAGCGTAGTTGCGCCCGTACCCCGTGCAAAAAAATCCGGTCCATCACGATTATTCGGCTGCGTTTCCCGACCACTGAAACAGTGGAAACTTGCGCTGTTTCTGTCAGCCTCCGCACTGGCCCTGCCCCTGGCCATTGGGCTGGCACCCGATCTTCTCAATGCCTACGCTGCCTCGGACACGACCCGGAGTTCCGATGCTCTGGTTGAGAGAATCAGGACCAATCCCGACGCTCAAATGCTCGTGGAAGCAGACGCCCTGATCTATAATTATGACACGGAAACAGTGACCGCCCAGGGCAATGTTGAAATTGTCTATGACGGCTACACCCTGAACGCAGACCGCGTTGTCTACGAGCAGCGCAGCGGCAAGATGATGGCAATCGGCAATGTGCGCATCACCGAGCCAACCGGAAATGTTCTGACAGCGGATCAGGTCGATATCACTGAAGATTTCCGCGACGGCTTTGTGAAGTCATTGCAGGTCCGGACGCCGGAAAATGCAACATTTGGTGCCGAATCGGCTGAGCGGACCGGTGGCAACCGGACGGTTTTCAACCAGGGCAGCTATACCGCCTGCAAAGCTTGCGAGAAGCGTCCGACCCGGCCCTATCTGTGGCAGATCAAAGCGTCGAAAGTCATCCATGACCAGAAGGAGCAGATGATCTACTATGAGAATGCCTGGCTGGAATTCTTCGGTGTTCCGGTGGCATATCTGCCGTATTTTTCTCATGCTGACCCGTCAGTGAAGCGCAAGAGCGGCTTTCTGATGCCCAGACTGAGCTACGGAAGCGCAATCGGGGTCGGGCTGACAACCCCCTATTTTTTCAATCTGGCGCCGAATTACGATCTGACGATTTCGCCCACTTTTTACAGTGGTCAGGGCGTGCTGCTGGATGCGGAGTGGCGCCACAAATTGATCACCGGCTCCTACAGAATTCGCGCTGCCGGCATTGCCCAGTTCGCGCCTGACCAGTTTGCCGGTCTTCAGGGCGATGAGACGTTGCGCGGCTATGTTCAGTCTGATGGTGAGTTCAACATCAATCAGCAATGGAAATGGGGTTGGGACGTCACTGCGATCAGCGACCGGACGTTTACCCGCGACTATGATCTGGAAGATACGGAACGCCAGGAAGCTGTTTCGACTCTCTATCTGACCGGTCAGAGTGAACGCAACTTTTTCGAATTGCGCGGTTATCAGTTCCGCGCTCTGCGCGAAGATCAAGAAGACAGTATCGGAACCGATTTTCAGGAAGAACAGGCGCTGGTTCATCCAGTGCTGGATTACAATCTCGTCTTTGGCGACCCGGTTCTCAACGGCGAATTGTCGTTTGATCTGAATTTCACCAGCCTGTCGCGGGAAAACACCGATTTCGGCACCAGCAATGGCGATCCAACCGGACGTGTGGTCGGCCCGAAAGGCACTTACACGCGACTCTCGCTGGAAGCCACCTGGCAAAAAACCCTGGTTGGGCCGATGGGCCAGCTGTTTACACCATTTGCCTCATTACGCGGAGATGCGTTCTGGCTGGAACAAAATGAGCCGCTGGCGCCCTTCATCGAGGACAATGAAGCATTCCGCGGGCTGGCACTTGCCGGAATCGAATGGCGCTGGCCGCTGATCGCCCAGCACACCTGGGGCACGCAACGCTTTGAACCGGTCGCGCAGGTGATTCTGAGAAGCAATGAAAATCTGTTGGGCTCGCTGCCCAATGAGGATGCACAGAGCCTTGTTTTCGACGATACCAATCTGTTCAGCGTCAACAAATTCTCCGGCTATGACCGTGTTGAGGGCGGCTCGCGCGTGAATATCGGCATGATTTACCGGGCTGATCTGAACAATGGCATTTCCATTCGCACAGTCCTGGGTCAATCGCTGCATCTGTTCGGAACCAATTCATTCGCCAATCCAGATGTTGCTGCAACAGGCCTGGACAGCGGCCTTGAAACCGACCGGTCCGATTACATTGCCCGCTTCACCCTGGATACGGCGAATGATCTGCGGCTGGATGCATTTGTTCGGCTTGATGAGAGCAATTTCGCGGTCAACCGCTCTGAAATCACTGCAAGCGGAAAACGCGGCTTTTTGACTGCCTCACTCGGCTACGCCTATTTTGCCGAACAACCCAATCTCGGCATTGCTAATGAACGCGAAGAAATACGCGGCTCTGCCTCCCTTCAGGTCAATGAAAACTGGCGCGTATTCGGCGATTTCCGTTACGATATCGAGAACAATGGTGCTGTCAGCGACAGTATCGGCATCGCCTATGATGATGAGTGCTTCGGCCTGTCGCTGTCCTATACTGAGACCCATGACCGCTATACCGATCTTGAAACCGATCAGCGGATTTATCTGCGCGTCAATCTGAAAACCATCGGTGGCGGCAAGGTCTCTCAGGATCTGGGTGGCGGCGAAAGCGAGTCAGTATCCTATTGATAGCCGGAACCTATTGATAGCCGGGTATCGGTCTGTGAAAACAGGCAAGATTTCGCGATTCCGGGATGCGGCCTGCCTCATTTTCCCCCAATCTGTGCGTCACAAGCTTAACCTTGCTGACAAACTTGGCTAACATCGCCGAGACACATCTAATTCATAAGGGCATTTCCATGTCGTCTGTCGCCTTCTCTCTTCGCAGTCTGGCTGCTCTGCTGTTTGCCGGTCTTATTATTTCCATCAGTGCGCCGGCCGTGGCTCAGAGCAAGATTGTTGCACTGGTAAATGGTGATCCGATTACCAGCTATGAACTCGACCAGCGCTCAAAGCTTCTGAAACTAACCACCCGGAACGGTTCGCGAACCAAGGCTCTTGATGAGTTGGTTGAAGAGAAGCTGAAGCTGGGTGAGGCCAAGCGGCGCGGCATCAACCCGTCTCCCCAGGAAGTTGACGGTGCATTCGCGACGATCGCCACGCGGACAAAAATGAGTGCATCGCAACTGGGTCAGGCGCTGAGTAAATCAGGCGTCAGCCCAGGTGCTCTGAAAAGCCGGCTGAGAGCGGAACTTGCCTGGTCTCGTGTGGTCCGTGCCAGATTCCGCAGCACTGTAGACGTGCAGGATGCCGATGTAATCGCTGCGGTCCGCGCCAAGGGCGAAGAGAAGAAATTTGTCAAGGAGTTCACTCTCAAACAAGTCATTTTCATCGTTCCAAAAGGCTCCAACGATGCAACTGCAAATGCCGTCAAGAAGAGCGCAGAAAGATTCAGGCCAACCATAGCAGGATGCGATTCGGTGCTTTCCCAGGCTTCGGGCATGCGCGATGTGGTGGTCAAGAACATCGGGCGCCGTGACTCAACCCAATTACCCGAGGAGCTGGTAGCAAAGCTTGAGACGCTGAGCGTCAGCCAGGGAACCGAGCCGGGGCGCATCGCCGAGGGATTTGAAATCCTGGTGCTCTGCAATGTCCGCGAAGTCGCCAGCGACATCGCGGCCGTAGACGAGACACGCGCGGAAATGATGGACAAAGAAGGCCAATTGCTGGCGCGCCGCTATATTCGCGACCTGCGCCAGGATGCGGTCATAGAATACCGCTGAGCGGTTCAGATAGGCACGATCGATGACCACCCCTCTTGCCCTGACCATGGGCGAGCCTTCGGGAATTGGCCCTGATCTGGTCATTGCCGCATGGCAGCACCGCGAACGCCTGCAATTGCCTGACTTTCTCGTGTTTGGTTGCGCGCAAACCCTGACACTGCGTGCCAGAATGCTGGGCGTTTCCGTGTCCATCACACGGCTCGAACCGGATTTGATCGCACAGAGCAAGCCCTGCGGAATGCTGCAGGTGATAGATATCCCGGCAGCAGAGCCCGACTGCTGCGGCGCTTTGAACCCCAGCAATGGTGCCGCCGTGATTGCCGCCATTGATCAGGCGGTTGCCGCCACCATGAGCGGCGTATGCGCCGGGCTGGTGACCTGCCCAATCCACAAGAATAATCTCTACGAAGCCGGATTTGCCCATCCGGGGCACACCGAATATCTCGGTTTTCTGGCAACACATCATACCGGGCAGCCCTATACCCCGGTAATGCTGATTGCCTCTGACCTGCTGCGCACCGTGCCGGTCACCATTCATATTCCTTTGAGCCAGGTACCCTTGCAGCTCACCTCAGAGATGATCAAGACGACCATTCGCATCTGTCATGCTGAGTTGAAAACCCGCTTCGGGATCAACCGGCCGCGATTGGCCGTAGCTGGTCTCAATCCCCATGCCGGCGAAAATGGCAGCATGGGTCTGGAAGACAGGGACATTATCGCACCTGCTCTGGAAGAATTGCGCGCCGAAGGATTTGATATCAGGGGACCCTTGCCCGCCGATACAATGTTTCATCCACGCGCCCGCGCGCACTATGATGTGGCGATCTGCATGTATCATGATCAGGCGCTGATTCCCGCCAAAACGCTGGCGTTTGATGAAGGTGTCAACGTCACTTTGGGCCTGCCTTTCGTGCGCACCTCTCCGGATCACGGCACGGCCCTTGAGCTTGCCGGAAAAGGGACTGCGCGGCCCGACAGTCTGATTTGTGCCATCCGCATGGCAAACAGCATGATTACTGCCGGTGGCGCATGAGCCACAGCTTCGACGCTCTCCCGCCCCTGCGTGATGTTCTCGCCCGGTTTGACCTCGCTCCAAAAAAATCCCTGGGTCAGAATTTTCTGCTTGATCTCAATCTGACCAGCCGTATCGCCCGCGCTGCGGGTCGGCTGGAAGGGGCTCATATTCTTGAAGTCGGACCAGGGCCCGGCGGATTGACACGGGCGATCCTGAAAGAGAACCCGGCAAGTCTGACAGTCATAGAACGCGATGAGCGCTGTCTGGCCGCCCTGAGACAAATAGAGACGCAATATCCTGGGACACTGCACATTATTGCCGGAGACGCATTGCAGGATCAGCCGCTGTTGGACCCAAAGCTGAAGACCCGCATCATTGCCAATCTGCCTTATAATATCGCAACACCGCTGTTGACCGGCTGGCTTGAGGCAGAGCCGTGGCCACCCTTCTACAGCTCCCTCACCCTGATGTTCCAGAAGGAAGTGGCCGAGCGGATTGTCGCAGCCCCTGGCGGCAAATCCTACGGTCGGCTCTCCGTGCTGGCACAATGGCGTTGCACGGCAGAGCTTTTATTTGACATCTCACCTCAGGCATTCACGCCACCGCCAAAAGTTACCTCCAGTGTGGTTCACTTTGAACCGCGTTTGCAGCCGCTGGCCTGCCGGTTGACGAGCCTGTCAAGAATCACGGCTGCCGCCTTCGGCCAAAGACGCAAGATGTTGAGACAGAGCCTCAAGCCGCTGGGAATCAGCAGTCGGATTTTTGAAGAAACCGGCATTCTGGAAACCGAGCGGGCCGAACAAATTCCAGTCAGCGGATTTGTCGCCCTGGCCAACGCTTATGATGCGCTCACAACTCGTTGAGCAGCCCTTCAACGAACATTTTCATGCCAATCAACCGGTCCCGGCGCATCCGTTCCGCGTGCAGAATCGACTGCACCCGGTCAAATGACTGCTCCAGCTTTTCATTGATGATCACATAATCATATTCAGCCCACTGCTCCATTTCCAGAGCAGCATTCGTCAGGCGTTTGGCAATCACCTCATTGCTGTCTTCCGCCCTGCGTTCCAGCCGGGACTTCAACTCACTGATCGTTGGTGGCAATACAAAAATCCGCACCAGATCTTCAGGCATTTGTTCATGCAACTGCCGGGTGCCCTGCCAGTCGATGTCAAACAGCACATCCCGGCCGGCCGTCAACGCCTCTTCTACCGGGTCACGCGGGGTCCCGTAGAAATTGCCATGCACCTCAGCCCATTCCAGCAATTCATTGCGATCGCGCATGGCGGTAAAGCGCCGCTGATCGATGAAATGGTAGTGGGTTCCTTCAATTTCGCTGGGGCGTTGTGCCCTGGTTGTCACAGAGACCGACAGTTCAATCTCGGAATCCTTACTGAGGATCTGCCGTGCAATGCTGGATTTTCCAGCGCCTGATGGAGAGGACAGCACGAGCATTACACCGCGGCGGTCAATCGTGCTGGCAGAGCTGTTTCGCATACGCCGTCCTATTCGATATTCTGTATTTGCTCACGCAGTTGATCGACAACAGCCTTCAGCGCAAGACCGGTTTTGGTAAGGCTCGGATCATTTGATTTGGAACACAGCGTGTTCGCTTCGCGATTGAATTCCTGGGTCAGGAAATCAAATTTACGGCCCACCGGCTGCCCTGCAAGCAGCAGATCACCCGCCGCGACAATATGCGCCCGCAGCCGGTCAAGTTCTTCCTGAATATCAGCCTTTGTGGCAAGCAGCATGGCCTCCTGATGAAGCCGTTCTTCATCCAGTCTTGTCTGCCCGCCCGACAGTAGTGCGATCTGCTTTTTGATGCGATCCTGAATGGCCCGGGGCGTGCGTGCCGGATTGTCGGTCGCAAGCTGGACCAGATCGGCAATCTGCTGCAACAGCCCAGCCACGATGACCCTCAAATGCTCGCCTTCAGCCTCACGCGCCTTTGTCAGCGCTGCAAGTGCATCTTCAAAACTGGTGTTCAGAGCCTCATGCAGGCTCTCCTGATCTTCTGTGCTCGGTTCCTCGGAAAATCGCTCCAGCACCCCTGGCATGGCGAGTATACTCGTTCCCGAGGATGGCGCGGTGTCAACGCGCTGCGCGACAATCTGGAGATAGGACAGCGCCTGCTCCAATGCAGCCTGATTTATCTGAAAGGACGGCTTGCCATCACTCACGGTAATCATCAGATTACACTGCACATTGCCGCGGCCAAGGACTGACTGCGCACGCTTTCGGCAGATCTGTTCGACCTTATCGAATCCCGGAGGCAAGCGGAATTTCAGATCCAACCCCCTGCCGTTGACGGAGCGCAGTTCCCAATACCATGTGCGTTCCTCAAACGCTCCTTCCGACCGGCCATAACCAGTCATGCTGCTTATCGCCATCAAATTTGCTCCACTTGGGCACGACATCCGTGCCTAGGGTCTGAACTCGGTTAGGAGATTAAATCCAGACCCTAGTCGCTGGCATTACTCTGATCTTCAACGTCGTCCTGGTTAGACTTGTCATTTTCGACCTGTCGCCATTTTCGCACATTCGACTGATGTTCGGCAAATGTCTGTGCAAAGGCATGCCCGCCCGATCCGTCAGCCACGAAAAACAAGTCCTTGGTGCGGGCCGGATTGATGACAGCTTCCAGCGCCGCGCGGCCGGGATTGGCGATGGGTCCGGGCGGCAGTCCTTCGATGACATAGGTGTTGTAAGGATTTTCATCGCGCAAATCCGCACGCGAAATCGGCCGGCCAAGAGTGCCCTGCCCGCCGACCAGCCCGTAAATGACCGTCGGATCGGTCTGCAATTTCATGCCCTCTTTCAACCGGTTGATAAACACCGACGCAACTCTAGGCCGCTCGTCCGCCAATGCGGTTTCTTTTTCAACGATGCTGGCCAGGATGACCATTTCTTCCGGGGTCGAGATGGGCAGATCCGGAGAGCGTCTCGACCAGACATCAGCCACCACACGGTCACGGGCCGTGCGCATCCGCTCCAGCAATTGTGAACGACTGTCACCACGGGTAAATTTATAGGTCTCCGGCAGCAATGTGCCTTCCGGTGGAACCCCGACAATCTGTCCGGTCAGGACCGGATCAGCTTCCAGTATATCAACGATCTGCTTGGAGGTACGGCCTTCCGGAATGGTGACAGAATGCAATATGGATTTGCCCTCTACAAGGCGCGCTACAACCTCCTCCATGGACGCGCTCTGCTCGAATAGATATTCGCCGGCTTTCAGTTTGCTGCGGTTATCCGTCAACCGGACACTGGCCAGAAACAGAAGCTTGTTGCTGATGACATTCTTCTCATCCAGCAGATTTGCAATGGCCTGCACATTCATGCCGCGCTCGACCATGACAGTTTTGTCGACCTGCAGCGGTCCGTCAGCCTCATATATAGATTTGCCGTAAAACAACAGTCCCCCGAAAACGAATGCCAGGACGATCGTCGCCATCAGCAGAAAATTTAGAATAAATACAACGGGATGGCGTCTGCGCTTGCGGCCGGACGGCGGCGGCGGCGCGATCTCTGATTGCAAGGACTGTCTTGCGCTGCGCGGAGAATAGCGCCGATCACCGCTTTCAAAGTCCAGCTTGTCGTGTCCTGAATCCCTGGAACCGCGCCTGGATCGAGTCATCAATAAATCTCCCAAAAGAGGTAGAGCTCAAACTGCCGGAACTGTTCAATCAACTTCCTGAAAAATAAGTGAAGCATTGGTCCCACCAAAGCCGAACGAGTTGGATAGTGCAACGGAAATGGGTTTCTTCTTCGCTGTTTTCGGAACCAGGTCAATTTTTGTGTCGACAGACGGATTATCCAAATTCAGCGTCGGCGGTACGATATCATCTCGGATGGCCAAAAGCGAGAAGATCGCCTCGATTGCGCCTGCGGCGCCCAGCAGATGGCCGGTCGCAGATTTTGTAGAAGACATTGTCAATTGGGCTGCATTGCCGTCAACCAGGCGTTCTACGGCACGTAATTCAATTTCATCACCCAGCGGTGTGGACGTTCCATGGGCATTCACATAGTCGATATCCGATGGATCCAGTTCTGCACGTTTCAGAGCAGCCTTCATGCAGCGATAGGCACCATCCCCATCCGCCGCAGGGGCGGTGATATGGTAGGCGTCACCGGACATTCCATAGCCGATCAGTTCACCATAAATTCTGGCTCCGCGTGCCTTGGCGTGGTCATACTCTTCCAGAACCACAATGCCGGCCCCTTCTCCCATCACAAACCCGTCGCGGTCCCTGTCATAGGGGCGCGAGGCGCGCGTCGGGTCATCATTGAAATGGGTCGACAGGGCGCGGCACGATGCAAAGCCGGCGAGCGACAGGCGGCAGACCGGAGATTCCGACCCCCCGGCCACCATCACATCCGCATCACCAAGCGCAATCAACCGGCCCGCATCTCCGATCGCATGGGCGCCTGTGGAGCACGCCGTCACGACCGAATGATTAGGGCCTTTCAGGCCATGTTTGATTGACACATATCCGGAGGCCAGATTGATCAGCCGTCCGGGAATAAAAAACGGGCTGAGCCGCCGCGGCCCGCTGTCACGCAGGATATGAGCGGCTGTTTCGATGCCTTCAAGACCGCCAATGCCGGATCCGATAAGGACGCCGGAAACCGTCTGATCCTCATAACTGCTTGGATGCCAGCCTGCATCGTCAAGCGCCTGCTGAGCGGCTGCCAAAGCGTAGACAATGAAATTATCCACTTTACGCTGGTCTTTTGGAGCCATCCAGTCATCGGCGTTGTAAGTGCCGTTTGACCCGTCTCCATGCGGAATGTGGCAGGCAATCTGACAGGCCAGATCATCGACCTGAAACCGCTCGACACGAGACGCTCCGCTTTTTCCGGCAAGCAGATTCGACCAGGAAACATCAACTCCGCAGCCAAGCGGATTGACCGTGCCAAGGCCAGTAACAACCACACGTCTCATAATCCACCCGACCACTGTACTGATAATTTCTTCGCAGTTTGCATGCATGCAAACTGCGTTCCATCAAGGAGCTGCTGCCTTTCTGTAAGCGAAAACCAGGTCCTATGCGTCTGCTTGAGACTCAATGAATTTAACCGCATCACCAACAGTTACGATGGATTCGGCAGCTTCATCCGGAATGGTAATTTCGAACGCTTCTTCGAACTTCATGACCAGTTCAACAGTATCAAGGCTGTCAGCGCCCAGATCTTCAATGAAACTGGCTTCTGTCGTCACCTTCTCAGGATCAGCATCCAGGTGGCCAATTACGATTTCTTTCACCTTATCGGCAACATTGCTCATAAGTAACTTTCCTCATTCATCCACCGCGGTTTCGCGGTTGCTCAAATAACACTATACACCAGAGATCCTGTTGCACTAGATACCCGCGGACCGCGCGCACCAATGTCACAAGATCTCATTTGAGCGCCTTCAATGCGCCGGTGATTCTACGTTTTCCCAGCTTAATGTTTGATGCCTCAAAACCCAAGCAGGATTATTCTACTGTCTCCGACCGCCAGAGGCGATGGCAAGCCGGTCGCTACGGCCATCGTGTGTCGATAACAGGCAGCACCTAATACCGCAACGATGCCACGTCAACCTCGGAATCTGGCGCTTGCTAGCACAGTTCAAATTGAAATACCAGAAACAGTACCGATGGTGTGGCCGAAGGCCATGCGGTTCCGGTCCTGCAACACAGGCTAATACCCAAAACCTACACCATTGCCATGCCGCCATTGATCTGGATCGTTTCGCCGGTGATATAGGCCGCTTCTTCACTGGCCAGAAAGACCACGGCAGCGGCAATTTCATCGGCAGTTCCGAGGCGCCCGACCGGCACATTTGCCAGGATGGTTTCCCGCTGCTTGTCATTGAGCTTGTCGTTCATCGCGGAATCGATCAGCCCCGGCGCAACGCAATTCACTGTTATGCCGCGACTGGCCACTTCCTGCGCCAACGCCTTGGACATTCCGATCAGGCCAGCCTTGGTGGCGGCATAATTGCTCTGCCCGGCATTGCCAACGACACCGGCAACTGAGGTGATTCCGATAATGCGGCCCTGACGCGCTTTCATCATTGGCCGCAGACAGGCCCGCGCCAGTTCAAAAGGCGCATTGAGGTTGATATCAACCACGCTGTCCCAGTCTTCATCCTTCATCCGCATCGCCAGCCCATCGCGGGTGATCCCGGCATTGTTGACGAGAATATCAATCTGTCCAAGCGCCTCTACAACAGCCGGGACCAGGCCAGCTCTGGCTTCACGGTCTGCCAAATTGCAGGGAAACACATGAGCAGCCTCGCCCAGTTCCGCCTGCAGGGCTTCCAGCGCCTCAATCCGGGTGCCATGCAACGCCACTGTCGCGCCGCGAGCGTAGAGCGCTCTTGCAATGGCCGAACCCAGACTTCCGCTGGCACCGGTTACCAGCGCAATTTTTCCTGTCAGATCAAACATATGTCGCTCCCTCGCTGACTGCGTTCAGATTGGCTCGGTAGATCAGAGCATTTTTTGAATATCATCCGGTGTGTTGATTGACGAGGCATTGATGCCCGGCGCGATGCGCTTGATCAGACCCGACAGAACCTTGCCCGCGCCGATTTCAAACGCTTCATCGACGCCATTTTCAACCAGCCATTGAATGGATTCGCGCCACCGCACCCGGCCTGTGACCTGCTCAATCAGATGTTTGCGGATCGCATCCGGCGCGCTGACCGGTGCGGCCAGCACATTGGCAATCAACGGAATTTTTGGAGCTTTCAGATCCACATCAGCCAGCGCGTCAGCCATACGCTGCGCCGCCGGGCGCATCAGCGAACAGTGAAATGGCGCACTGACCGGCAGCATCAGCGCCCGGCGCGCGCCTTCGGCCTTCGCCAGTTCGGCGGCCTTTTCAACTGCTGCCTTGGCTCCGGACACCACCACCTGGCCGGGCGCATTGTCATTGGCAACATCACAGACACCGCTGACCGATGCCTGTTGCACCAGTGCCTCGACCTGTTTCAGTTCAAGACCCAGGATTGCCGCCATGGCGCCCTCACCTACCGGCACTGCACTTTGCATGGCATCGCCGCGTATCCGCAACAACCGCGCCGCATCCGCCACGCTCAGACTTCCCGCAGCTGCCAGAGCCGAATATTCACCAAGCGAATGACCGGCGACATAGGCCGCCGACGCGGCCACTGTAATCCCGGCCTCTGCCATTGCCGCTATCGCCGCAAGGCTGACCGCCATCAGCGCCGGCTGCGCGTTGGCGGTCAGTGTCAGCTCTTCCAGCGGGCCATCCCAGATCAAGCGGCTGAGATTCTGCCCCAGAGCTTCATCAACCTCGGCAAAAACCTGTTTAGCGGCAGTGGAATTTTCCGCCAGCGCCTGGCCCATGCCAACAGCCTGACTGCCCTGCCCGGGAAAGGTGAATACACGTGTCATTGAGTTGAATTACCCTGTATTGCAGACTGGAATTTCATCCGAAGTGAGGGCTGAGACACCCTATTCCACGCCTGTATGTCAAGAAACTTTCCGAAAATTTCCCCAAATGCGGGGATTTTGGCCAGTTTCATCTTGCATTTGGCTGGCTCACGGCTATAACGCCGCCATCGCAACTGGTTCAGCCGGGGGCTGAACGAAAGGCTGTGTCTTGTCACAAGTGGTGAAAAGAGACAGTAGGGTTTCGATCCGGCTTTCAGTGTCCCCGCTCTCGATGCGTCTTCGAACAGCCTTTCCGACGGCCAGCAGGCCAAAGGGCTTCGATGGGGCTTTGCGCTGAACACTATATAAGGAAAGGCAATATGCCACTTTACGAGCATGTCGTGCTTGCACGGCAGGACCTGTCCGGCCAGCAGGTTGAAACTCTGGTCGACTCCCTGAAAGAAATCCTCAGCGAAAACGGCGGAACCGTTCCGTTTGTGGAAAGCTGGGGCCTGAAATCCCTGACTTACCGCATTCAGCGTAATCGCAAAGCGCATTTCACCTTCTTGAACATTGATGCACCACACGCAGCTGTTGCTGAAATGGAGCGTCAGATGCGCATCAATGAAGATGTCCTGCGCTACATGACCATTCGTGTAAAGCAGCACGAAGAAGGTCCGACGGCAATGATGCAAAAACGTGATCGTGATGACCGACGCCCCGGCGGCGGTGGTCGTGGTCGTGACCGGTAAGAGCGAGGATATTTACAATGGTTGATATTGCACAACTTCCGCAACGCCGCCCGTTTCACCGTCGTCGCAAAACCTGCCCTTTCTCCGGCGCGAACTCGCCTAAGATTGATTACAAGGACGTGAAACTGCTGCAGCGCTATGTCTCAGAGCGCGGCAAGATCGTGCCTTCACGTATTACTGCAGTGTCTGCCAAGAAACAGCGCGAACTGGCTCAGGCCATCAAACGTTCCCGCTTTCTTGGTCTGCTGCCATACGTCATCAAATAAGTGACATCCGGGCGGCGGATGAGCCGCCGCCCGGACTTTAAGTTGAGGCCCTGTCTGATCAGTTGATCAGATTGACGTGCTTCTAACCGCCTGGAGCGGGACAGCGAACATGACACAGATTATTCTGATCAGTATTGGTGCCGGGCTGTTATCCGCCCTTTTATTTGCAAGTGTCCTGACGGGCTCATTGCTGGCCATCGTGCTGCAGATTTTTGCCCAACTCCCCATTCAAAGTGCCTCTCTGACATTTGGTCCGCGCGCCGGGCTGATCGCGGCGGTGGCCGCTGTCGCCGCGCTGCTGCTGGTCTCAGGCCTGCCGTCCCAGACGGTGTCCTACAGTCTGAATTTTGCCGCTCCCGCCTTGTTGGCGAGCTACCTGGCGGGGCTGAGAAACACCGAGCTGCCTGTCGATCAACTGTCCAGCTGGTATCCACTCGGCAGGCTTCTCAGTTTCGTTGGCGGCGCTGCAGTTCTGATCTTCCTGCTGTTGGGTCTGTATTCCGATTTCACGCCGGAAAGCGCGGTGCTGGCCATTGAAAACCAGGCCACCATCCTGCTGGAAGGAGCTGTCGACAGCGGTGAAGTTCCGCCGCAGACGATCACCCAGATCGCCGTATTCTTTGTCGCCGTGTTTCCGTTTGTCGCCACCGCAGGAATTGTGGCTATCACCGGGCTGAACCTGGTTCTGGCGATGCGGATCGCACGGCGCTACGGTACCTTTGCCAGACCGGCGACCAGCATCACAGCCCTTAAAATTCCGCGTGCGGTTCATCTGACCGCACTGGCAGCGTTGCTGGCGCTCTGGATGATCGGCTCGACACCTCCGCTCCTCACGTCGGTGGCCGGAGCAGCTTCTGCGCTGGTGATCCTGTCCGGATTTGCCGCGCTTCATGCGCTGACCCGCCGCCTTGCATCACGCAGCATCATTCTGTTTGCCGTTTATGGCAGCATCATCCTGTTCACATTTCCGCTTCTGCTCATCCTGATTCTTGGCTGGATCGACGGGTTTCTCAACCTGCGCGGCCTGCCTCAGTCCAACGCCTCTAATTCATAACTTTCAAACCTAAGGAAAATCTCATGAATATCATTCTTCTGGAACGCATTGCCCGTCTTGGACAGGTTGGCGACGTTGTCCGCGTCAAAGATGGCTATGCCCGCAATTATCTGCTGCCCAACGGCAAGGCCTTGCGTGCCACTTCCGCCAACAAAAAAGAATTTGAAAACCGCCGTACCGAAATTGAAGCGCGCAATCTGGAAATGCAGTCCGAGGCCCAGCAGGTCGCGACAAAACTTGACGGCCAGTCAATCATCATGATCCGCCGCGCCGGTCAGACCGGCCAGCTCTACGGTTCGGTCAACACCCGCGATATTGCCGCGGGTCTGGAAGAAGCCGGCTTCCATGTGTTGCGCTCACAAATTCAGCTGAATGAGCCCATCAAGAAAATCGGCCTTCATGACATTACAGTTGCCCTGTTCGCCGACGTCAACGCCTCCGTATCAGTGAATGTTGCGCGTTCCGAGGACGAAGCGGAACGCCAGGCCATGGGCGAAGATGTCTCCGTCGCCGGTGACTCGTATGATGAAGAGGAAATTGTCGAAGAAGACGCACCGGACCTGGAAGAAGTGTTCGAAGAAGGCGCTGGTGAAACCGCCAATGAAGACGATGCGGATGCTGATTCAGACGCTGACGCTGAGGGCGACGTTGAAGACGAAGACAAGACAGCCTGATCTAACGGATCAAGCGTTCTGCCGATCCGGGAAGGCTGGAATCTCTCCAGCTTTCCCGAAACTTTTATGATCGCAGCGAGAGCGTTCCCTGGCTGCGAATTATTTTTCCAGAAGCGCGATCATGCGCTCAAGGCGCTCCATGGCGCGCAGGCCATCTTCGATGGTGGGAACATTGCGGTTTTCACCGCGCACGGTGGCTGCTGCATCGGCAACCAGGGCCTTGTAGCCCTTATGATCCTCATTGGCTGCAGCCGTGAAATTCGGTGTCCAGCTTAACGTATCAGAGGCCGCGTCCAGTGTGGCTTCCGGATCGTCGGCCTTGAAAGCCGGATCGCGGTACAATGCCACATTGATGATGTTATCAATCTCCAGCCGGACATGGTCGCCCATGATGCGCAGCTCCTCCATCGGCGTGCCACGCGACTGCACCGTGCCCATTACCACATTGCCGATCACGCCATTATCCGCAGTAAAGCCAAGGTGAAACAGGATTTTACCGGGTGACGGACTGATCTTGCGGACGCTCATATCGCCGAAATCATCGCCTGTAAGCCACGGGATGAGATCCATATAGTGAACACAATGATGCAGATAGAAGCCGCTATAATCCGGTTCGCCCTGAAAATAGGTCGGTGCCGTCATATAGGTCCCGGTGACGCCCAGTATCTGGCCAAAATCGCCTTTATCCAGAATGTTTTTGGCGATCCGGTTGCCGGTTGAATAGCGTTTCATGAAACCGACAATCACCGGCTGCCGTGCTGCCCGCGATGCTTCGGCAACCGCGCGCGCTCCGGCGGCCGTGGCAGCCGGCGGTTTTTCCATGAAAACCGGCAAGCCCCGTTGCAGAGCTGCGATCGATGCATGTTGATGCAGATCAGGCCCGACAGCCATACCGATCAGATCAAGCCCCGGCTCGGCGACCAGGTCCCGATAATCGGTATGCAGCGAAGTAACTCCATATTCATGACCCACACGGGCCATGGTGGCTTCATCCCTGTCGCAAAGCGCGGCTATGCGGATATCGTTGATACCAAGCTGCGGCAGCAGCATTTGCCTTGCATGACGTCCGCAGCCAATCCAGCCGATATTCAGGGTCATTGGTCGACCTCCGCCAAGGCAAGCGCAGAGCGGATCACGCCCAGCCCGGCCTTCAGTTTGGCACTCTCGTCCTCATGGGGCGCACGCCAATGTGCAATCGGCAGGGCCACACGGTCATCATCGCGGCGAAACGGCTCCAGCGAGACCGGGCCGCGATAGTTGATGTGCGCCAGCGCGCGCATGATCGCTGTCCAGTCAAGATGGCCTGTGCCCGGATGGCCTCGGTGGTTCTCATTGGCCTGAAAATGCACCAGACGACTGCCTGCGGCGCGAATTGCGTCGGGTATGGAACGCTCTTCCATATTCATGTGAAAGGTATCGAGCATGACCCCAAGCCCGGCATCATCAACCCTGTCGACGACTTCAATTGCCTGACGCGTGGTGGAAACGATATCCGTTTCAAACCGGTTGAGCGGCTCAAGCCCGAATACCACGCCTGCGCTGCGGGCGCGTGGCGCGACTTGCGCCAGCCCCTCCACCGTCCGCGCCGCACGGGCCGCAATGGCATCATCGGAACGCGGCACAGGCGGCCGGCCGGCAAACACCATCGGTTCGCCATAAAGCGGTCCACCGATGATCCCGGCACCAAGCTGGTCAGCAACCTCCACACAATGTGTCAGATAATCCAAACCACCCTGCCGTGCGCCCGCCTCGTCTGACGCGATCGAACGTTGCGCATTCACTCTAGCGGCCAAAACCAGGCTGATGCCGCAGTCACTGGCGGCTTTACGGGCCACATCCAGATCAATATTGTCCTCCGGCTCCGGAACCAGAAGCTCCATGAAGTCAAAACCGAGCTTTGCCGCATAGTCAAAATAATGCAGATCGGCACCGGTAAACGGGCGAATGAACTGCATTGAAATAATACCGACCGGATTGTCCAAAAGTTTCTTCCTTTCTGGAATGGCGGGTTCAGCCTTTGACCGCGCCCTGAGTGAGACCCGATATCAGGCGTTTCTGCACCAGCAGAAACAGCACGGTGGCAGGCATTGCACCGACAATGCCGCCTGCGGTCAGAAGACCCCATTGAATTTCATATTCACCTATCAGGGTCTGAACCGCGACGGTGATCGGACGGACATTGCGCCCGCCAAGGGTCAGTGCGTAAAGATATTCGTTCCATGAAGTGATGAAGATGTAGATGGCCGTGGCAATGATGCCGGGAACACACAGCGGCAGCACCACACGGCGCAACGCGCCCATGCGCGTACAGCCATCCGTCATCGCCGCCTCATCAAGCGATCTTGGTATCCCGTTCATATAGCTGATCATCATCCACACCGAAAACGGGATGGCGATCGTCGAATTAGCAATGATCAGAGCCAGATGAGTGTCGAGAAGTCCCAGAACCCGCATCAGCACAAACAGCGGCAGAATAAGCAGCACCAGCGGGAACATGTTGATCAGCAGGAATTGCAGCATCAGGATGCGTTTGCCCTTGAAGGAAAACCGCGAGAACGAATAGGCGGCGGTGACACTCAGCGACAGCCCGACCACCACCGTGCCGCTGGCGACGATAAAACTGTCGAGCAGATTATCGCCAAAGCCGACAGTTCTGAAAAGCCGCGTGTAATTGTCAATTGTCGCACCAATGATCGACGGGCCTTGGGTGAAAAGCCGGGATTCTTCCGTAATCGAGGTAATGAACATCCAGGCATAGGGTCCAAGCGCAAAGGCGAGGATCAGGAGCATGGGCAGTTCCACGATCAGCAGCCGGCGTGATGTCGGCATTTTACCGAGCGCCATTATTGCACCGCCTTTCCGGTCCGCCTGAGATACAGCAGGACAAGCCCCATCAGCAGGAAGGTGAACAGCACGGCCAGCGCCGAGCCATAGCCGAAATCAAGATTGGTGCGCGCTTTGATGAAAGCATAAAGCGGCAAGGTATAAGTGGCGTATCCGGGCCCGCCGCCGGTCATCACGAAGATAACATCAAACGAATTTGCCACCCAGATGGTGCGCAGCAGGACGGCAGTGACCAGAACCCCGGAAATACCCGGCAAGGTGATGTGCCAGAATTGTCTCCAACTGCTGGCACCATCCAGCGAGGCTGCCTCATAGTAGCTTTTGGGGATCGACTGCAGTCCGGCCAGGATCATCACCGCGAAGAAGGGGAAGCCCTGCCAGGTCAGCGTCAGAATGATCGCGCCCAGCGCCAGATCCGGGTCAGCCAGCCAGGGAACGGCCTGCTCAATCATGCCGAGGCGCAGCATGAAATCGTTGAGGACGCCGTAATTGCTGTCGTAAATCCACACCCACATCAGCGCGATGACCACTGACGGCAGCGCCCAGGGAATGATGATCAGCGCGCGCGCCAGAGCGCGCCATCGAAAATCCTGATTCAACAGCAGTGCCGTTGCCAGCCCCAGAAGCATCTGCCCCGGTATCGTCACGCCAATCCAGATGACGGTGTGTCGCAGCGATATCCAGAAGACTTCATCCTGTAGCGCTGCGACAAAATTATCGAAACCAAGGAACTTGAATTCTTTGGGGCGGAACAGGACATATTCGTGCAGGCTCATCCAGGCGGTCTGCAGCATCGGCAGAAACACGATGGTCAACGTCACCAGCACAGCAGGCGACAACATTGCATAAGGCAGGATGCGCTTGCCCAGCCTGCGGCGCCTTTGCCCGCCGGCATCACCGGCTAATTCTGAGCTGTTTTGGGTTTGCATTGCCATCAGAAAGTTTGCTTTGCGGACTGCAGTTGCGGCGATGATCAGAAGATAATCGGGGGCAGCAAAAACGCTGCCCCCTATCGGTCGTGACTAGTTGCCGTAGAGTTTGGCAATTTCGGCATTCATTTCAGCAGCCGTAATCTCGCCAGTCAGCGCGCGCTGCATGGCCACCGGCCAGACCGTATTCACGAAGTCCGACGTTTCTGTGCGGTTTGGCAGCAGTTTGGCAAATGGCAGCGAATCCACTGTTGCCTGAACAAACCGCTGCGGATGCAGGGTCCAGCTGGCGCTGTCTGTTTTGGTCACCGGAAGTTGACCGGTTGCCTCGTTGAACTTGGCATTGTTTCCCGCAGTGGACAGGAAGGATATCCATTTCCAGGCCGCGTCCTTGTCTTCAGCAGAGGACAGAATGGCAGTGCTTTCGTCACCGAAAGCCGTCCAGCGTCCGCCACCACATTCAGGAACCGTTGTGGCAGAAACCTTGTCGCCAAGTGCCTCGACCATGCCGTTTGCCGAACCGATATGGTGAATGGTCATGGCAGTCTTGCCGGCCTTGAAGCCGCCAATGATTTCCTGAAACCCGTCATTGGGCGCAGATGGCGGGAAGGAGCCGTCTTCGCGGAACATATCAACCACGAACTGGGTGCCTGCAACGCCTGCTTCCGATTGAATTCCATCGGTCAGGCTCACGCCATCACGACCAAGCGTCAGACTGGCCCAATGATCATGGCCGCCCTTGCTGCCGCGAAAGCCAAAACCGTAGACGTCGGTGCGTCCGTCGCCATCGGTGTCGCGTGTCAGCGCCTTGGCGGCGGCGCGGAACTCATCGCAGGTTTTTGGAACTTCAAGGCCAAGTTCGGCAAACATGTCGGGGCGATAATAAAGATACAGCACGACATATTGCACAGGCAGATAATAGGACGTTCCGTCGTCGGCTTTGACCAGATCAAACAGGTTTTCCTGCACATCCGATTTTTCTGCCCATGCCTCAATCCGCTCACCGATGGGCTCCAAAGCGCCCATTTCGATCAACCGCGGCTGAGCAAACATTTTCACCATGGCAGCATCGGGGGCATTGCCGCCGATGATCGATGTGTAGAGCGTATCGTAATAGCTGTTCCAGGGAATGTTTTCCGCTTCGATCTTAATACCCGGATTCTGCGCTTCAAAGCTTTCAACCAGCTCGTTCATCGGATTGTCGGCATTATCAAAATGGTACCAGAAGCGAACCGTGCTTTGCGCTGCGGCAAGGCTGGTGCCTAACGCGACCATGCTCACTGCCAGTCCAAGTTTTGCTAATATATTCATTGTCTTACTCCCTATTTTGAATGCTCAGTTAGAGCGGTTTGCTGTTTGAAATATCTGCCTGCCAAAGCGAAGGCGTTCTGCGCCTCCGGTAGAAGAGAACCCATTTGCATGAAGCCATGCACAACCCCCTGAAACAGATCGAAATGATCGTCACGTCCCAGAGGACGAAGCCGCTCTGCCAATGCTTCGGTTTCACTGCGCAGCGGATCCAGCCCGGCGGCATTCAGATAAAGCGGCGGCAGGGCGCGCAATTGCGTATCGTCGGCCTGAAGCGGCGCTACACTGGGTAGATGGCGAACATCCTTGGGCGCATACCAATCCCAGAAGCGCTGCATCTTGGCACGGGTCAGGCCCGGACCATCGGCAAAATCCCGGTAAGAAGGCGTGGTAAAATCCGCGCCATAAACACCGTAAAACAGCAGACCGGTTGCAGGCAATTCGCCACCCTCTTCCTGCAGCCGCAACATGGCGGCCAGGGCAAGATTTGCCCCGGCGCTGTCACCAGCCATACTCCACCGGCGATTGCGGTCTCTGGCCTGCCAGACGTCCAGCACATCTTCCAGACCACACGGATAGGGGTTTTCCGGCGCAAGCCGATATTCGAAGGTCAGAACGGGCGCAGCTGTTTCAATGGCAAGTCTGCGGGCCGCGCCTTCATGGGTTGCGGCCGAACAGAACGCCCAGCCACCGCCATGAACATGCAGAATGGCGTCGGTGCCGCAATCATCATGCGGGACAATGTAGCGCGCCGGCATATCGTCAATCATCACGGTGCGGGCTTCCGCCACGTCCGGCAGATCCCTGTTCCAGCGCAAATTGGATAGAGCCGCCAGCGCACGTCCGGCTTCAGACGACAGCGTTGTTGGGTCCAGCAATCCGGCATCTTCGACCATCAGCCGGTCCAGCACAGCCTTCATTGACGCACTCGGCTCGTTCATGCTGCACCACCATTTGTAAGATCGGGCCCGAAATCGACAATGGTCGAAATGTGATGGCTGAGAAGTTTCTGCAACTTTTCAAGGTCCCGCGCTTCGAGCGCCGCCAGGATCGGGGCGTGGCGTTCTGCGGTCTCGTCCAGCGCCCGGCTTGGTTGCGAATTGAGAATTTTATAACGGTGATTATGAATCAGGCAGCGTAGCAGTATCGGCGTGATCACAGGCAAGTCTGCAGCTGCAAACAGACGGGTATGAAACGCCCGGTCATGAACCGACAGCAGATATTCATCGCCGTCACGGGCGGCGTTGCGCATTGCGTTCAGATCGTCACGTAAATCTGCATTTAAATCGGCATCTGCGCGCTCAAGAACACGCTCCAGATAATTGCATTCAATGTCGCGGCGCAGGGCAATGAGAACGCGGGCATCGGCCGACCGGCACGCTGCAACATGCGTGCCTCGATGTGGCAGCCGCTTCACCAGACCTTCTTCGTTGAGCTGCATCAGAGCCTCGCGGATGGTGCCCTGGCTGCAGTTGAACCGCTCCGCAATCTCAAGCTCAAGCAACACTGCGTCCGGTGCCAACTGGCCCAGCACGATCTCTTTTTGCAGCGCCACATAGACATTATGGCTGCGGCGGCTCGATTGCCGCGGCAACAGGCTGGTAATCGATGGCGTTGAAAATGTCTCGACAGCCATTGTCGGCCATATCTCCCACGTAGTGTTCGTTTTTGCTAGAAAACACTTACCATTATTGATAATGTCTGTATTATTGATATTAATAACATTGCCATTATCGATATTGCAAGATTTAATTTGGCCGCCGACCGTCAGTCCCGACAGTCAGGCCAGGAGGACAAATTGGCAGACATAAAGATAGAAAACATCGTCAAGGACTACGGCACAATCCGCGCCGTGCACGGGGTCAGCCTTGAGGTACAGGATGGCGATTTCGTTGCCTTTGTCGGACCCTCCGGCTGTGGAAAATCGACCATGCTGCGGATGATTGCCGGGCTCGAAGATATCACTGCCGGAACCTTGCGCATTGGCGGCCGGGTGGTGAACGATGCGGAGCCGCGTGATCGTGATGTCGCCATGGTGTTTCAGGATTATGCGCTTTATCCGCATATGACAAATGCCCAAAATATCGGGTTCGGCCTGAAAATGCGCGGCTGGAAAGCTGCCGATATTGCGCCGCGTGTCAAAAGCACGGCGCAGATGTTGCAAATCGAACCGCTACTGGAGCGCCGCCCCGGCCAGTTATCGGGCGGACAGCGCCAGCGTGTCGCCATGGGCCGGGCCATCATACGCGAACCATCGGTGTTTCTGTTCGATGAGCCCCTGTCCAATCTTGATGCCAAGCTCAGGGTCGAAATGCGAACCCAGATCAAGCGCCTGCATGCCATGCTCGGGACCACCACGGTCTATGTGACCCACGATCAGACCGAAGCGTTGACGCTGGCTGACCGGGTTGTGGTCATGCGCGAAGGTCATATTGTGCAGGCCGGGCCACCGCTTGAACTTTATGACAAACCCAATTGCAGATTTGTCGGAGAATTCATCGGCTCCCCTCAGATGAATATCTTTGAAGGGATTGTTGACCGGTCAGGCGTTGCCCCGCGATTGATCGTTGGCGACGATACTCTTGAGCTGGGAGAGATCGATGTTGCCGATGGAACGCGCGTTGATGTCGGCATCCGCCCGGAGCATTTACGCTGGTCAACCCGGGACGAAAGCAAACTCAGTCCGGTTGTGGAAGTGTTTGAGCCGCTGGGATCGGACACAATGGCCATCTGCCGGTTTGGCGGTCAGGATCTGACGGCGCGGCTTGAGCCGTCAATCCAATTGCGAACCAATGAGCAGATTCATCTCAGTTTTGACACGGCGAATCTTCATTTCTTTGACAGCCAAACTGGTGACAGACTGACAGTTGACCACTGATTCCTCTGGCTCGGTGACTGTTCACATTGCAAGGACTGGCTTTCACCCGGCTTGAACCAGCAAACTGAGACTTCGCTGTGCGCCCTTTTCACACGACTCGTGTGATTAACGGGGAAAAGGCACTGCTCCCTTCCGCTCTGGTTACGGAATGGTTAAAACCCGCTGGAAGCGGAGAGCATGATGAATACGACGGCACTGACCAGCATTGACACAAAGAGCGACAATCAGGAGCTGTCTGATGACAGCTACCGGCTGGCACCGCACAATCTTGAGGCGGAACAAGCCTTGCTGGGCGCCATTCTGGTCAATAATGAAGCGTTTTACCGGGTTTCCGACTTTCTCGAACCGGAACATTTCTACGAAGGTCTGCATCGCCAGATCTACGAAACCGCAGCGCAACTGATTCGCGTTGGCAAGGTCGCAACGCCGATTACCCTCAAAACATTTCTGCCTGCCGATGAACAGGTCGGGGAGATAACCGTCAGCCAGTATCTGGTTCGGCTGGCCACCCAGGCCACAACCATCATCAATGCCGTTGATTACGGTCGCTCGATCTATGATCTGGCCATCCGCCGCTCGCTGATCGGAATTGGTGAGGATCTGGTCAATGTGGCGTTTGATTCGGCAGTCGACCACGCACCGCGCGACCAGATAGAGGATGCCGAAAAACGGCTGTATGAACTGGCCGAACAAGGCCGCTACGATGGCGGCTTCCACAGCTTTACCGATGCCCTGAAAGACGCCATTGACATGGCCAGTGCGGCCTATCAGCGAGATGGGCATCTATCGGGTATCGCCACCGGCCTGCGCGATCTGGACCGGCAGATGGGCGGGCTGCAATCCTCCGATCTGGTGGTGCTGGCGGGCCGCCCGGCCATGGGCAAGACGGCGCTGGCCACCAACATCGCCTTCAACATTGCCAAGGCCTATATGGGGGAAACCCAGCCGGATGGCACCACCAAGGCGGTGAATGGCGGCATTGTTGGATTCTTCTCGCTGGAAATGTCGTCTGAGCAACTGGCAACACGTATCATTGCCGAACAATCCGGAGTGTCATCTTCGGAAATTCGCCGCGGTACGATTGATGAGCGGCAATTCAACCAGATTGTCATCGCCAGTCAGGAAATGCAGAGCATTCCGTTCTACATCGACCACACCGGCGGCATCTCCATTTCGCAACTCACGGCGCGGGCGCGCAGGCTGAAGCGTCAGCGCGGTCTGGATATGCTGATAATCGACTATCTTCAACTGCTTTCAGGATCGGGCAAACGCTCTGATAACAGGGTTCAGGAACTGACCGAAATCACCACCGGTCTGAAAGCTTTGGCGAAGGAACTGAACGTGCCGATCCTGGCTTTGTCGCAACTCTCACGTCAGGTTGAAAACCGCGATGACAAGCGGCCCCAGCTATCCGATCTGCGTGAATCGGGATCGATTGAGCAGGACGCCGATGTGGTGATGTTCGTCTATCGCGAGGAATATTACCTGCAGCGCCAGATGCCCAAGGAAGGCACCGAGGAATTCTTCAAGTGGCAGGCGGAAATGGAAGATGTTGCCGGCGTCGCTGAAGTCATCATCGGCAAGCAGCGTCATGGACCGACCGGAACCGTCAAATTGCTGTTCGAAGGCGAATTCACCCGCTTCAGTAATCTGGCGCAGGAAGACCGGCTGCCGGAACAATATGAATAATCCACACTTGGATCAGGCACCCGCCGGTGCACGGCTGACCATCGACCTTGGCGCGATTGCTGATAATTGGCGCCAACTGGACAGAATGGCTGGCGCTGCCGAATGCGCCGCTGTGGTGAAGGCCGATGCCTACGGGCTTGGTATTGAAGAAGTTGTGCCGGCTTTGTGGAAGGCCGGCTGCAAGACTTTTTTCGTTGCCCTTTCCGCAGAAGGCATCCGTGTCCGCAAAGCCGCGCCGGACGCAATCATTTATATCCTGGCTGGATATTTTTCTGACTCGCTCGATGTCTTTCGGCACTATGCGCTGCGCCCGGTCATAAACATGGAATTTGAGGCCTGGATCAAAGCGTGCCGCGATGACCATCTTGCTTACGCAGTGCAACTGGAAACGGGGATGAACCGGCTTGGCATACCGATTGCCGAATATGCCGAACTGCAGGCATCCGGTGTGCTGGACGACTACCAGCCCGCTCTGCTGATGAGTCATCTGGCCTGCGCCGACACACCTGGCCACGCCCTCAATGCCTTGCAACAGCAGCGCTTCCAGGGCGCCGTTGAAAACCATCCTTGCGACTGCACCTCGCTGGCAAATTCGGCCGGCATTTTTCTCGGAGCTGACTATCATTACGATCTGGTGCGACCCGGAATTGCGCTTTATGGCGGCGCCTGCACAGGCGGCCATCTGGCGGATAATCCGATGCGGCCCGTCATCAGACTTGAAGCGCGCGTTCTACAACTGAAAGCGGTGAAACCCGGTGAGACCATCGGATATGGTGGCGCTGAATCCGTGCGCCCCTCGCCTCATTCAGGCTCAAACGAGCGGCTGGTTGCTACTCTTGCCGCCGGATATGCGGATGGCTTTCTGCGCTCTGGCAGCAGCAGCGACCAACGCCGCGGCGGCTCTGCCGCCTGGCGCGGAACGCGCATCCCCCTCATCGGCCGCGTGTCGATGGATCTGATCAACGTAGATCTGACCGATCACCCGGATGTCGCGCAATTGCAGGATGGTCAGTGGTATGATGAATGGATCGAATTGATCGGGCCCACAGTTCCACTTGACGACGTTGCACAAGCTGCCGGAACCATCGGCTATGAGATTTTGACCAGCCTTGGCAACCGCTACCAGCGCACCTACATCAACGGTCTTTGACAGGAATCATTTTGGCCAAGCAAAAACTGCAATATGTCTGCCAGAACTGCGGAGCGGTATCGCCGCGCTGGAACGGCAAATGCGAATCCTGCAATGCGTGGAACACCATTGTTGAGGAAAATCCGGGATCGGGTATCGGCGGAGCCGCCAAGCGGATGGTCGGCAAGGGCCGCATCATGGAACTGGTGCCGATGCAGGGCGAATCGCCTGAAGCGCCGCGCATCCTGTGCGGCATTGCCGAGTTGGACCGGGTGACCGGTGGTGGTTTTGTCCCAGGATCGGCACTGCTGGTGGGCGGTGATCCGGGAATTGGTAAATCGACGATCCTGTTGCAGGCAGCCGCCCGCATGGCCAAGGCAGGCCGCAGGGTTGTCTATATTTCCGGCGAAGAGGCAATTGCCCAGGTGCGGATGCGCGCCCAGCGTCTGGGTTTGGGCGATGCGCCGGTCAGCCTTGCAGCAGAAACCAGCGTTGAAGATATTCTGACCACGCTGGAAGCCGGCACACCGCCGCATTTGCTGGTGCTGGATTCCATTCAGACCCTGTGGACCTCCCAGGTTGATTCGGCACCCGGCACCGTGACCCAGGTACGCACTGCAGCGCAGGCGATGATCCGCTACGCCAAGAAGACCGGTACAATCATCATTCTGGTTGGCCATGTAACAAAAGACGGGCAGATCGCTGGCCCCCGCGTGGTCGAACACATGGTTGATGCGGTGTTCTATTTTGAGGGCGAAGGCGGCCATCAGTTCCGCATCATGCGGGCTGTCAAAAACCGCTTTGGTCCGACCGACGAAATTGGTGTTTTCGAGATGACCGGCGGCGGATTGCGTGAAGTCTCCAACCCGTCCGAACTGTTTCTGGGGGAGCGCAAGGCCAACAATCCCGGCACAGCCGTATTTGCCGGCATGGAAGGAACGAGGCCGGTTCTGGTGGAAATTCAGGCTCTGGTGGCACCCTCCTCGCTTGGCACGCCAAGGCGCGCCGTAGTTGGCTGGGACAATAGCCGCCTGGCTATGGTTATAGCCGTTCTGGAGACCCATTGCGGAGTCAAAATCGGCGCGAATGATGTCTATCTGAACATTGCCGGGGGCTTGCGGATTGTCGAGCCAGCGGCAGATCTGGCAGTCGCCGCCGCACTGGTTTCATCGCTGACCGGTGCCCCATTGCCGCTGAACAGCGTTTATTTCGGCGAGGTCAGCCTGTCCGGAGCGATACGCTCCGTGACCCATACCCAGGCGCGGCTGAAGGAAGCCGAAAAACTGGGTTTCACCCTGGCAACGGTGCCGGAAGCAACCGGTGATGCAACGGCCGGCCAGAAGGGCATCGCTGTCAATTCAATTGCCGATCTGACAAGCATGGTGGCGCGCATTGCCGCATCGGCGCCGCAAAGGGACGCCTGAAACATCTGCCGGGAAAACTGCGTGGAAACATTTGGCAATGCAGCATAATCAGGCTAAGAAGCGGAACGTCAATTAAGAAAGCCAGGAGCCTGCCCCATGTCCATCACCATACTGGACGGAATCCTTCTGGGCGTGATGCTGATTTCGGCCTTTTTGGCGATGATGCGCGGTTTTGTCCGTGAGGTCTTCTCCATAGGAACGTGGATTGCCGCCGCTGCCGCAGCGCTGTTTTTTCACCCGTTTCTGCTGCCCTATATCGAGCCGTATGTCAGCAATGATCTTCTGTCTGTGGCGCTGTCAGCGGCAGCTGTGTTTTTCGTCACACTGATAATCATCTCCTTCATCACAATCAGAATTTCAGATTTCATTCTGGACAGTGGCGTTGGCCCGATCGACCGCACACTTGGGTTCATGTATGGCGCCCTGCGCGGCCTGCTTATTGTGGTCGTCGCGATGATGATCTTCAACGGCCTTGTGCAGCGCGAAAAACGGCCGGACTGGGTGAGCAATGCCTCATCGCTTCCCGTGCTGCTGGAAATCGGCCGGCGCATAACCGCAGCGCTGCCGCAGGATCTTCAGGAAACCGTCACCAGCTTCTTTGGCAGAAGATCATCCGAGCCGGACAACAGCGTTCTGCCCAATGACGAACCCGACCTTGCTCCGCCACCAGCAAATCCCGCCGGCAGTAACTCGCCGACAGGCGGTGCGACCATGAATGACGGCGAGCAATTGCCAGGGCAAGATGATACAAGGAATGTGGAACGCATTATCAACGCCACGCCGGAAAACTGAGATGGTTTCAAACGACGATAAATTTCATGAGGAATGCGGCGTCTTCGGAGTGTTCGGCCATTCCGATGCCGGAGCCATTGCAACGCTCGGCCTTCATGCGCTGCAGCATCGCGGCCAGGAAGCCGCCGGCATTGTCTCTTTTGATGGACGCCAGTTCTATTCTGAACGCCACATCGGACTGGTCGGCGATAATTTCACCAAGCCGTCAGTCATCAAACGCCTGTGCGGTGACCGGGCTATTGGGCACAATCGCTATGCAACAACAGGCGGTGCAGGGCTTCGCAATGTGCAGCCGCTGTTTGCCGAATTTGCTGGCGGGGGCTTTGCCGTCGCCCATAACGGCAATCTGACCAATGCAAATACGCTGAAACGCGAATTGCAGCTGCGCGGCTCGATCTTTCAGTCCACCTCGGATACCGAAGTCATCATTCACCTGATCGCCACCAGCGAGAAAGGCCCGCTTGTCGATCGGATCGTGGATTCTCTCAATCAGATCGAAGGCGCTTATTCTCTGGTCGCGCTGTCACGCAAGAAGATGATCGGCTGCCGCGATCCGCTCGGTGTCCGCCCACTGGTGCTGGGTGATCTTGAAGGAGCCTATGTACTGGCCTCCGAAACCTGTGCGCTCGACATCATCGGAGCCCGTTTTGTCCGCGAAATCGACCCGGGCGAAATGGTCGTCATTACCGCGAGCGGGATTGAGAGTCTGCGCCCCTTCGACGCCGCTAAATCCCGCTTCTGTATATTTGAGCATGTCTATTTTGCCCGGCCGGATTCGATTATTGAAGGCACCAGCGTTTATGATGTGCGCAAGCGTATCGGTATGGAGCTGGCAAATGAATCGCCTGCAGAGGCGGACATCGTCGTTCCGGTTCCCGATTCAGGAACTCCGGCCGCTATCGGTTATGCCGAACAAAGCGGCCTGCGCTTTGACCTTGGCATCATCCGCAATCATTATGTCGGCCGGACATTCATCCAGCCCTCCGATTCAATCCGCCATATGGGCGTAAAGCTGAAGCACAATGCCAACAGTTCGGTCCTGAAAGGGCGGCGCGTGGTGCTCGTTGACGATTCCATTGTCCGCGGCACGACATCCAGCAAGATCGTTCAGATGGTCAGGGATGCCGGCGCGTCGGAAATTCATATGCGCATTGCCAGCCCTCCGACCAGAAGCCCCTGCTATTATGGTGTTGATACGCCGGAGAAATCGAAACTGTTGGCCTCGCGCATGTCGGTTGAGGAAATGGCCGATTATATCAAGGTCGATTCCCTGGCCTTTCTCAGCCTCGATGGACTCTACCGGGCGGTAGGTCACGAACAGCGCAATATGGAACAACCTCAATATTGCGACGCTTGTTTTACCGGTGACTATCCAACCTTTCTCACAGACAAGGAAAATGCGCGCGCAAGCAGCCAGATCGCGGCGCTGGTAGGTGCCAGCGAGTGAGCATTGCCAATTCACAAGAACAGCCTCTCAATGGGAAGGTCATCGTCGTCACCGGGGCATCGCGCGGCATCGGTTATTTCACCGCCTCCCAGCTTGCCGGACTTGGCGCCCACATCATTGCGGTGGCACGAACCGTCGGCGGTCTTGAAGACCTTGATGACGCCATCAAGGCACAGGGCGGTTCGGCAACGCTGGTTCCGTTCGATCTGAAGGATTTTGAGGCAATCGACCGTCTCGGCGCCGCCATCTACGAGCGCTGGGGCAAGCTGGACGGCCTCGTTGCCAATGGCGGTATTCTGGGAATCCTGTCGCCGCTTGGCCATATAAAACCCAGCGAATGGGAAAATGTCATGGCTGTTAATGTGACGGCCAACTGGCGTCTGATCCGCTCCCTCGATCCGCTACTGCGGCAGGCTGATGCTGCCCATGTTACCTTTTTGTCGTCCGGCGCAGCCTGGAAATGCAAGCCCTATTGGGGGGTCTATTCGGTATCGAAAGCCGCTGTTGAGGCGCTTGCGAAAACCTATGCCGGCGAGACCCGGCAGACCGCAATGTCGGTCAATGCGATCAATCCCGGCGCCACGCGCACGGCAATGCGGGCCAAGGCAATGCCTGGTGAAGATCCGGACACTTTGCCAACCCCGGCCGCCATAGCAGCAAAAATCGTTCCCACCATGCTTCCCGGCTTCACCGCAAGTGGCAAGCTGATTGATATTCAGGCGGATGCGATGTTCGAGCTGATTCCCGGATATGAAACGCTCTGAGAAAAGCTCTTATGATTTCCGCTTGGCACGGCTGGCATAAGGATTTTCACCCTTGCGCATCATCAACCTGAGCGGAACGCCCATCAGGCCGAAATCATCCCGTAACGCATTGATCAGATAGCGCTCATAGGCCGAAGGCAATGCGTCCGGCCGCGAACACGACACGAAAAATGTCGGTGGCCGGGTCTTTGCCTGGGTCATGTAACGCAGTTTAATCCGCCTGCCGCTGACAGCGGGCGGCGGGTGGTGGTTGAGGATACCATCAAGCCAGCGGTTGAGACGGGCCGTGGAAATACGCGCATTCCAGGTTTTGTAAACCTCGAACACCGCCTTCATCAATTGATCAATGCCATTGCCTGCCAGACCCGAAATCGGCACCACCGGGACACCGCGCATTTGCGGCAGCAGCCGGGTCGCTTCAAGACGTAATTCTTTCAGCGCCTCATCTGGGTCTTCGATCAGATCCCACTTGTTGAGCGCTATGACGCAGCCGCGCCCTTCCCGGGCGATCAGCGCGGCAATCTGCAGATCCTGTTTCTCAAACGGCATCGTCGCGTCCAGCATGACGACGACGATCTGCGCGAACTGAATGGCACGCAAACTGTCTGATACGGACAGTTTCTCAAGTTTTTCCTGAACCTTTGCCTTGCGGCGCATACCGGCCGTGTCGAACAGGCGGATCGGATTGTCCTGCCACACCCAGTCAACCGAAATCGTATCCCGCGTGATGCCCGCCTCAGGGCCGGTCAGCAGCCTGTCTTCACCGATCAGATAATTGACAAAGGTGGATTTTCCGACATTCGGACGACCGACCACTGCCAGTTGAAGCGGACCGCGCGGCTTTTCTTCGGCTGGTGCGTCCGGATCGAAAACCTCGGCAAGTACCGGCTCCGCGACTACCTCGACAGCAAGTCCCTCATTGTCCGCGTCATCGCCTTCCGAAATGATTCGAATGGCTTGATAAAGATCGGCCATGCCTTCGCCATGCTCAGCTGAAATCGGTACCGGCTCGCCGAACCCCAAACTGTAGGCTTCATAATAGCCAGCTTCGCCCTTCTTGCCTTCTGCCTTGTTTGCAACCGGAATGATGGGCTTGCCGCTGAGGCGCAGCAGATCGGCGAAATGTTCATCCGTTGGCGTCACGCCGATCCGCGCATCAATCATGAACAGACAGATATCCGCTTCCAGAATTGCAGCTTCCGTCTGCGCCCGCATGCGGCCTTCCAGACTGTCGACATTGGCGACTTCCAGACCGGCGGTATCTATCACATTGAATGAAATATCCCCGATCTTGCCATCCCCGGAGCGGCGGTCACGGGTGACACCCGGCGTGTCATCCACCAGCGCGAGCCGCTTTCCGACAAGGCGATTAAACAGGGTGGACTTGCCCACATTGGGGCGTCCGATAATGGCGACAGTAAACATTTAAAGGTGTCCTGAGGACGTGCCCGGCGGAAACCGCAGGGATATTGGAGCACGTTTTACGAAATTGAAGTCATTTGACCGTGTTGGGGCTCTTTACCCGAGGTCGAGACAATCCGCAATCCAGATCACGATTCATTCGGTGCTCTAATTATAGGCGATCATCGTTCCATCGCCGGCCAGCAGAAGCAGTTTGCCTCCGACAGCAATGGGTCTCATATAGACATCTTTGTTGATATCGCGTGTGCCAAGCAACCGTCCTGTCGTCGCATCGACCGAGGCCAGACGGCCATCACTGGAAGCTGACCAAAGCGCGCCACCGGCCAGAACGGGTCCGGCCCAGGCAGTCCGCGAGCGCTTTTTGCGCACGACCGGCAATTCGGCAATCCACAAAGCCTCTCCGCTGGTCCGGTCCAGCGCTACAATGCGGTCCTGTAAGTCCTGAATGAAGACTGTGTTTCCCGACACGACAGGCGTGAAACTGGAGCCGATATTACGCTCCCAGACCCGCTCGCCGGTTTCCAGTTTGACGGCGATTGTCCGGCCCGCCACACCGGTGGCATAGACTGTGCCATTTGCGATGACCGGAGACCCGGACACGTCGGTCAGACCCGATACCGCCAAATTGCGGCTGGCTCGAACCACCGCATCGCTCCATTTTGGATCACCGCTTTTCACATCAAAGGCAACGATTTCACCGGAGGAATACGGCACAACCACTGTTGAGCCGGAAACTGCCGGATTTGAGGCCGCCAGAAGTCCGGCCGTCTCCGGAATACCGTTGAAGGTCCACAGCAATGCCCCGTCAGCTGCTGACAGCGCAACCACTTCGTTGCTGGCGGTTACCACGAACACCCGTCCGTCAGCAAAGGAAGGTGCCCCGCGTGCAGGTTCGCTCAAGGCATAACGCCAGACTTCCTGGCCTGATCTGCCGATCAGCCCGACAACTTCACTGTAGCCGGTCGCTGCATAGACAAACCCGCCGCCGGAGGCGATGCCACCGCCTGGTGCTGCCTGTTTTTCACCTTCCGGCTTCAACGAAACCCGCCACAGACGCGATCCGCCGGATAAAGCGGATGCCGTTACATTGCCTTCCGGATCGTAGACATAGATCCGGCCCTCTTCCACGACCGGCCCCGATGATCCGCGAATTCCGCGGCGTCCCGGACGATCTGCAACCTGTGCCGACCAGGCCCGACCGTTGCCGCCGCCTGACAGCGACACGTGGCCGGGATTATTTGCATTATTGCCCGAGGCATTGTTCCAGTTTGAAAATGCTGCAGCAGGTGCGATCGAAGCTGTCTTGCCGCCTGTCACAACCAGCGGATCAGACGAGGGCAATGCTTCGCGCCTTGCACCGGGAAGCAATTGTTCCTCCTCGGCAAACGGATTGATGCTTTTAACGCCATCTGCCAATGCATCGACACCGGCGCAACCAGCCAGCGAAACCAGCAAACTGCCGAGCACGCCGAATTGGAGCCATCTGCGCCCGGCTGATGCCTGCGCTGATCTTTGAGTGGTTGGATACGCGATGGTGTTGCTCATAAATCAACTCTTTTGTCTGGCGGTGACCGGAAGCTTATCCAGCATTCCCGCCCTCAATCAGCGTTTTCAGAATTTGTGCCCTGGACCGGACACTTTGCAGCGATTCCGGATCCTCCAGAATCAAATCCAATGTAGTTGTGGCGGTTTCAAGGTCTCCGGCACGATAAGCCGCCAGAGCAATATATTCCCGCGCGCTGTGGCGCCAGGCGCTGTTTGGATTGGCCAGCACGGCAAGGCGGCTTTGAACGTCTTCCAAAGTGCCATTATCGACCAGCAGCAGACCTGCTCTCAATTCAGCAAGTGATTTCAGTTCTTTGCTTTTGGTTGTGTCAGCAATCCGGTCAAACTCGGCAACCGCACCGTCGACATCACCCTTATCTGCAAGCTCCGTCGCAATCCGGAAACGCGCCAATGCCGCATATCCAGCATGTTTGCTGTCGGCGATCACCTGCAACGATTTCATAGCTTCGGCATCTTCGCCCTCTTCGGCCAGTTGCAGCGCCTCCATATAGGAATCGCCTGCAGTCTGGGCAGCCTGTTCCTTGAAATAGCTCCAGCCGCGATAGCCGGCTGTGGCAGCCACAATAATGACCGCTGTGGCGATTATGAAAATCCCGAAACGATCCCAGATCTGTTTCAGGAACTCACTGCGGAGGTCTTCATCGACCTCTCTTGCAAATTGATCAGACATTAACGGCCTTACTGATTAAACGAATAACAGCCGGTCACGCAGTCTCGTGCGCCCGGCATCACAATTTTGCGGACAATATCCGCTGCGCCTGCCTTAAGCAATCGTCAAACGAATTTAATCCGTCACGCGAATGGCGCGACGCCAAACAGCCATTCATGGACATAAAAAGCGAATACCAACCACACGGCTGTGCCAATGCCAATACTGACAAAATCGTTGCGCGCCGGCCCGGCCAGATAAGCCAGTTTCATCTGCCGGTCGCGGCGGCGGGCACCGAAATAGACCAAAATCGACCAGACCAGAAACGAGCCGAACAGAACAACTTCTTGCTCCATGCCGTTGATCAGCAGATGCGCTGCTGCCCAGATCATGACGCCGATTGTCATCGGGTGTCTCAATCTGGCTCTCATCCGTCCGGCGGGAACATAGGCCGCTGCGACAAGAATGAAGGCCAGCAGCAGCAGCGTCGCCGCGACATGCTGCAGACCCAAGGGTGGCACCCACACTGGTTCAGCAGCTGCTGCGGCCGGTTTATACCCCAGCACAATCAGTACCAGACCAGCGACACTGATCAACGTATAGACCGCTCTCCAGCTTGCCGCACCGAATGTATTGATCGCCCAGAGGCGGGCTGGCTCCAGAAAAATGCGGACCGAATGGATCCCCAAAAACAGAGCGAGCCCGATTATCAGTAATGTCATGCTGCAGCGTCCCGGCTATATAAGTGAAATACTTGTTCCCTCATATCGTCACAAGTTTCCCTTTTCAACGCTTTCCGGCCTGCAACTGCAGGTTTGGGACCAAAGGGATGTGTATAACGCGGATCAGGCGATTTCAGGGCGCATCCGGGTCTGGAATGTAGCAATTGCCCGCTGTGCAAGTTCCGGTCTAATCTGGCGGTACCGACCCTGAATTGCCCGATCCGGATTGCGACAGCCATGGCCCTTACTGATGAACAGATTGCAACGTTCAAGGCTGACCTTCTGGCGCGCCGTCAGACATTGCAGCAAGCGACCCATCAGACCGAGACGGACAGAGCGCCGGTTAAGCTGGATCAGCAATCTGTCGGGCGGCTTTCGCGCATGAATGCCATGCAGGTGCAGGCCATGTCGCAGGCGCAGCAGCGCCAGCGTGAAGCGGATTTGCGCCGCATTGCCGCGGCACTCAGCCGGATTGAGGATGATGAGTTCGGCTATTGTAACGCGTGCGGAGAACTGATTGCAGAAAAACGGCTGCAGGTCGATCCTGCAGCCAGCCGGTGCATTGCCTGTGCATCCCTCGGCGAGAAACACTGATCAGGAGCGGAATTTTAGCCGCGCCGTAGTTGGTCAATTGAGCCCGATTGCACTCAAGGACGATTGCGAAACGATGCCGGAATCATCCGAATCTGACGAGACCGCCAGGCCCACCAGCACTCCATGTTCCTCGCCGAATGCGCGGCGGTAATCGGCGGCAAGATCGACATTTTCCGAGAATGCTCCAGTAACTGCCCCGCGCTTGACGATGCTTGTGCCGCGTCCGGAAAAATAGGGACTTGGCACAAAACTCCCAGGACTTTGCTGTCCGCCAAAGACATAGATCAACATGCGGCTGCTGCGTTTTGTCAGCAGGCTCTTGATATTCGGGTTTTTGCCCTCACGCCTGGCAGTCGCTGCATCGGTAAAAACGAAATACAAAGCAATGTTGCGGTCATCGCCGCCCTTCTTTGCCAGGTTTGTCGGAGGTACTGTGGTCTGAACCGACCAGTTCCAACTGGCTTTGGTCGCCGCCCGCGCACTCTCTGGAATGGCCTTGTAAATGACGGACGAGCTTTTTGGAGCCATTATGCCCAAAGTGTCGCCCCCAAAACTGTAAACAGTTTTCGGGATCGACCGGAAATTCACCGATTTCCAGCCACTGCCAAAGCCGACGGTTTCGGCGCTGGCCGGAGATATCTGGACGACAGCAGAAATTGCCAGGACCAGGATCGCTGAAGCAAACTTGCAAACTCTGTAGCTCATTTAAATTTCCTTATGATGCACGACTTCATGCCTTCATAGAGGAGCTACGCATCACGTGCGTTCATGGATGCTTCACAGTTTTGTGAAGCGCTTCTCCATCCGGCCCTACAGCCGCTCGGACATCCTCGAAATGTATGGAAATCGGCCAGTAACGCCTATTTAAGATTGAATATTTGCGCCCTGTACATATGCGCTGAATAGTCTGTTGCACGAGGTAAAACAGCAGCGTGGGGTCGGCAATGGCGCATTGGGGTATTCGATTGTGCACTATTTTAAGAATCCGGGGATTCCAGAAATCATACGCAGTTGCTCACGCTCTGGGTGTCAATGAGAGTACCGTCAGCAGATGGAAAAATGGTGGCCCGATCTCCATGCAACATGGCGTCGCCCTGTGTCGTTTTCTCGGCGTTTCAATGGACTGGATGTTCCTGGGCGAGACGCTGGAAGCAATCTCCTATCCAACCGATCAGGTTCTGCTGACCATGGAACTGACCCGGAAACTGCAAAGCCATCCCCCGGAGGTGACCGGCGCAATAATTCAGCTGCTTAGCACCCTCTCTCCACCGCAATAGTCGGCGTTGCGCATGCCACGCATGATTTCGTGGCCTTTCTTGCGTTCTGCGCAAGATGTTGCCGCGTCAAATTCTCATATTAATGCAATTATTAATTGTGATTCATCTTCATATTTCTACCCAAGGGTGGATCACCATTATGCAAATTGTAACAGCGGAAGGGAGGCCGTAATGCCACAGATTAACAATGTCGTTGTTCACAATCTGAACAACGGAATGCAATGGGTAACGCAGCATCAAGCGAGTTTTGCAGGACCGGATTGGGTCGCCTGCAATGCTATTCCACAGAGTCCGCCTCCGGGCGGGTTTTTGAACAATCTGCACCACTATCAAGTCCACGGACTGCGGCTGGACGGGATGGGCGGGTACATTTCCAACGCACTTCCGCTGAGCAATCTCAGCGATCCGCCTCTGGTGTTTGTCTTCGCAGCACAACAACCGCAGCAAATTCCGATCAACAACGGGGCTGCTGCGGCAGCCTGACCGCCCTTAAGGGGCTTACTGAGGGAGAACTATCATGGACAACCAAAACCTATTCAGCCAGACCTATGACCAGATCACCAAACAGATCCTCGGTGCCGGCAATAATTACTTCCAGATGCTGGGCAATCCCCAGTCATTCAACTGGCCCGTTGTCGGCACCGGACAGCTTTCGCCTCAGGCCTATCAATTGATGAGCGCTGCTCCTGTCTACAGCCCGGTCGGCACCTTTGGCGGGGTTGGCACCTCCACCCTGTTCGACAATTACCGTCAGGTTTTTGGTCATGTCGGGTTCAACAACAGTCCCGAAATCGAGCAGCAGATCAAGGATCTATCGGACAATGTCACCACGGCCCAGAACAGCATTGCCCAGACCTGGACAAATGCCAATACGGCCTATCTGACCGCAAAGCAGAATGGCGGTGCGATCTTTGAAGCGCAGTATCCGTCACTCTCCGATTGGATGGCGGGCCCTGGCTCAAGCTATGCCACCGAAGCGGAGACATGGACCAAAAAGGCTGACGCCATTTTGAAACAGATCCAGTCGCTCAACGCAGCCAATCAGCCGACCGAATTGTCCGACGCTCTGGCGCTGATGGCGCGACCCACCAGTTCGCCAAGTTCCGGCGATTCTCCGCGCGGCTGGACCAAGGTGGCCAATGGTGCCGGTGTGTTGGAATGGCAACCAAGCTTCACCATTTCCACTTCCAGCCAGGAATGGCGCCAGCAGCTTACGAAGGGCACCATCGGTGAAAAATCGATCACTCTGGATGCATCTAAAAGCGACAGTTCGATCACCAAATCATGGGCTGGCGCGAATGTCTCTTATGGAACGCCATTCTGGGGCGTCTATGCCGGCGGCAAATGGTCTGAAACAAACATCTCCAAATCAGACAATTCCGTCACAGCCACAGTGAAGCTTCAATCCGCCACCAATGTGCTGATCACGCCGGGAGCGTGGTATAATGGCGGCTTCCTCAAACAGATGGCCAATGCAGGTAATTCCGGGTCCGGCTACAGTATTCTGACCCCGTACACGGCCACCGGCGGCGATCACGCCTTGTTTGGAGCCGGGGGCATCTGCTCGACCATGGTGACCGGATTGGTGGTGGCCTACAAACCATCCTTCTCGATCACCATGAAAAGCAGCACCTATAAGAGCTTTGAACAATCGATCAGTGCTTCGGCCGGCCTGCGGATCGGTCCGTTCAGCTTTGGCGGCTCCGGCGGGCATTATCAGCATGATGTGTCGACCACAGGCAATTCGACCACAGTCACCGGGGGCTCGACCTCTGATGATCCCGTCATCATCGGCGTCACAGTAGGCTTCCCGGGCACTGAAAAACCCTGACCGGAAGCAACCGAACCGGGTCCGGCGTCAGCGCCGGACCCTTTGGGAGGATTCGCCCGATGGACGGTATTTTTTCAACTTTTCTCGATCAGCTTGCAGTTCTGGCCACTTCGGATACAGACGCAGAAACAGGCCCTATCCCACGTGTGGCAGCAGCCAGACCAGCCGCGCGACGGATGATGGCACCGGGGGCATCATTCGGACCAGCGGCAAGCCCGCAAATGCCTGCAGCGATACCCCTTACCGGGCGCAATCAGGTGCTTGTGCCGTCACAGGACTGGGACTGGACAACAGCGGCTTCCGGATCGATTCCAACCAATCAGTTTTACTTGGCCGACACATTGCCGCAATCCACCGAGAATGGCAGCGAATTTGCCGCCTCATCGGACAGTTTCAGCAAAAACTACCGGCTGTTTCTCGACATGATTGATCTGTCGACATTTCCCTCCGCCGTCAATCTGCAACTGGCGAAAAACCGCATTATCGCGCCCTCGGGCACACCGGCGGGCGGAACCGCGCCGCCGGGATGGACGAAAATCATGCGCTCCGGGGTTCTGCGATGGGCGCCTAACTGGATCGCCAGCGATACCTGTAAAAACTGGACCAATCAGGCGGTGACCAAACCACCCAGCAAGCCCCAAACCATCACGATTTCGCTGGGCAGCGGTACCCAGCAAAGTGCAATCGCCGCAGATCTGATTGCCAACCACCCATCCCTCCAGCCGGAAACCCTGCTGCGAACCTTCAACTCGGTTGCGATCACCGCGCAGAATTGGGGGAAAATCACCCTGACACCGGGCGAATGGTTTGAATCGGGCCTGCTACAGATCGGCCAGAGTTACATGAAGAACCCGGCGATGTTCTTTGGATCGAGCGGGCTTTTGCGCGGGCGGGTATCGGCCTTTTACGTCGGGTTTAACGTCACGCTGAAATTCTCCGGGGAAAAGAACCTCACATCCTCGCAACGCTCAAGCATCACGAAGAGTCAGAATGTTGAACTACTCGGCATTCCGCTGACGCTGGATCAATCCGGCTCGAATCTGACCGGAAGCAACCCGATCATCGCCTATACCCAGAGCCGCGGATCACCGGAAATTATTGCAGTTGAAATCGAAACCTATCCGCTTTTGGGCACCTGACAACAAGGAGGCTTTGCATCATCACCATCGAAACAGAGGAACAGCGCAATTCCGCGCAGACGCGACACCAAAGATGAAAGGAAATCCCATGCCAAGAGTAGCAATCACGCTTACCGGCACCAACAAAGAGAACATTCAAACTGTCACACTGGCAGGCATTGGCCATGGCGGCGGCGCGCGCTGGGGTGGTGTCAACGGTTTGCAATTCAACGAAACCGCAAATCTGCCCGCCGGCAGATACAGGGCTTCTTTCACAGTACCCGGTTTTGAGAATGATGAAGAGGTGGATATTCAGGCAAACGGAACCCTGACAGTCGAAGACAACGAGAATGACTACGATATTTCATTCGCGTAACCACACCACAACCCGGCTGCTGCAATCTCAGGCGGGACCGGCTTTTCAACTCAACCGCTGGAAAGCCGGTCCCGCCACAAATTGGCATAGTCGCAAACGGCTTTGTCCGGGGTACTGATTTGCACATCCGAACCTGTTTCCGGCGTCCCCGGCCAAGTCTTCCCGGCCAGCATGGCCGTACCGATGCTGGTACCGGTTGCGCTTGAATTTGACCGAATAACAGGCCTACCGGCTGCGCCTGCAAGCATCGTCAGATAGGCATTATTCTGCGAAAACGGTCCCTCCACTATGATCGGCCCATCAGCGCCGCACAGATCAAGGCAGATGTTCGTCACCAGCGCCAGATAGAAGGAAACCACGGCAAAATTGGCGCCGTCGCTCAGCGCTTCCGGCTCAACTGTCCAACTCGCATCGCGCCCCTGAAACGGGCCGGAGCGATTTTCGACGGACGGCAGAAGCATCATGGAATTGTCCAGCACCTTCGCAATTTCCGCCGCTGTGGCTTCAGCCTTGCGCCCTGCCATCAGCAGATCGAATTCCCGGCCCCCCATGAAACGGGCGGACGGCACAGGATCGCCGAAGGCATTGACATTGACCAGCGTGTCCCGTGCCGGGTCCGGATCAACCGGATTGCCGCCGACCGCCATGCAGATCACCCAGGTTCCCGTCGAGACGGCGCTGAACGGCGTCTGCCGGCGGACAAGATGGGGAAACAGGGATGCATTGGAATCGTGAATGCCGCAGGTCACCTGCACATCACCGGACAGACCGGCAGTCTGCGCGATTTCCGGCCGCACCGAACCCAGAATGTCATCCGCCCTGCGCACCGGTGCCATCAGCTTTGTCCAGCCCAGGGTGCTGACCATCGAAGAAAAACTGCCCTTCCACGGATTCCACAAATCCGTATGGCAGCCGAGTGACGTCACCTCGTTGGTGATGATTCCGGTCAGCCGGAACGCCCAGTATTGCGGATAGGTCAGCATGTGGCGCACCTTTGCGGCCTGCTGCGGAAAGCTCTGCATCTGCCAGAAAAACTGCGCACCCAGATTGAGCCCCATCGGCAGGCGCGGCGAACCGGTTTCGGCAAAGCCCGGCCGCACCGCATCATAGGCATCAGCCATTTCATCGGGACCGTCATATTCATAATCGAGCGCCGGCATGGCCAGATCGCCATCTTCGTCAAGCAACACACCGGAAGCGCCATGGGCGGTGATGGAAATGCCTGCCACAGGATACAGAAGGTTCAGTTCACGCAGCGCATCGAGAAGAAATTCCCAGATGGTTTCGACATCGAAATGCGGGTAAGGCGGACCGGGCAACACCCGGTTTGCCATGGTCCGCACCGCCAGTTCCTGCCAGTTCCGCGGATCGACAATGGCCAGTTTGGCGTTGGTCTTGCCAATATCAACAACGGCAATATGGCGTGCGGCATTCATCGGTCAGTCCATGTGAAAGACGGTTTCAAGCGGCACGGCGACCGGCTCGTTATCCGCCTTTGTTTCCATGATATCGGCCATATGCGCCCACCATTTCTGCATCACCGGGAGCTCGGCAAGTGCGTCCATTCGGTGATCGTCACGTCGCCAGAGCACGCCGAACAGAAGGTGTGTTTCGCGGTCGAGATGAATGGAATAATCGGAAATGCCGGCCTCCTTGAGCAGCGTCATAAGCTCCGGCCAGATCTCGTCATGGCGCTTTTTGTATTCAGCTTCCATGCCCTCATTGAGCTTCATCCTGAAAGCGTATTTCTGCATCACGCCCTGCCCCGTCTTACCATGCCGTAAATCCGCGGCAGCGCAATTGCGCCGATGAGCAACAGGCCGATGAAAATCGACATGACAATGCCCGGTACATTCAGCAGGCCGAAGCCGAAAGTCACCATTCCCATGATAATGGCCGCCAGCACAACGCCGGGAATAGTGCCGGCTCCACCCAGAATATTGACACCGCCAAGCACCACCATGGTTACGATCTCCAACTCCCAGCCAAAGGCAATTGAAGGCCGCGTTGAGCCGAGCCGCGACGTCAGACAGACCGCAGCCACGCCGGACATCAGACCGGTCAGCAGAAACAGGATGAACTTCACACGGGCGGTACGAACGCCTGAGAATTGCGCGCCAAGCTGGTTGTTGCCGATGGCATAGACCGCGCGGCCGAAATTGGTTTTATGCAGGACGATACCGTAGATCACGGCCAGAACGGCAAACAACACAAGCTCGAAGGAAAACACCCACCAGACATAGCCCTGGCCGAAAAACGCGAAGTCGGACGGATAGCCCGTATAGGCCTTGTCACCCAGCACGATGTAAGAGATGCCGCGAAACAGGCTCATTGTGCCAATTGTCACGACAATCGATGGCAGGCCCAGCCGGGTCACAAGCACGCCGTTAAAAGCGCCACAGGCCAGGCCGACGCCAAGCCCGGCAAGCACCAGCACCGGCGTGCCGAAACCAAGTTGCATGACGAAGCCCATCGCGGTCGACGCCAGAGCGATGATGGAAGCCACCGACAGGTCGATCTCGCCGGAGATGATCAGCATCGCCATGGCAAAGGCAATCATCGCCTTTTCGGTGAAATTGAAGGTCGCGTCCGACAGGTTCCAGGCATTGAGGAAATACGGCGAGGCAAAGGAATTTGTGATGAACACCGCAATGGCGATTACCAGCAGCAGCGTTTCCCAGCTTTTCAGCACACGCTGAGCCCGCGAAGTCAGACGGTCGGGGATATTGCGCACAACCGTATCACTCATGCTGTGTGCTCCGCTTTCTTCAAAATGACGCGGCCCTTCTTGCTTTCCGAGCGTGCGTTGAACGCCACGGCGATAATGATCGCCGAGCCGGAAATCGCCAATTGCCAGAACGGTGAAATATTGACTACCGGAAGTGCATTCTTGACGATGCCCAGAAACAGCGCCCCAAGCAGAGCGCCCCCGACGGAGCCGATACCGCCGGCAATCGAAATGCCGCCGATCACACAGGCGGCGATCACCTCAAGCTCAAATCCGGCGGCAATGTCGACATAGGCGACTGCATAGCGTGCTACCCACAGATAACCGCACAGGCCGGAAACCCCGCCGGCAATGACGAAGGCCATGAAGCGAGTAAAGCCCACATCAATGCCGGTATAGACTGCCGCATGTGGATTGCCGCCAACCGCATAGAAAGCGCGTCCGAGCGGCGTGCGGGTGACGATGATGGCAAAGAAGATCACCGTTACAACGGCCATCCAGGACAACACCGGCAGGCCGAGAATGTCGAATCGCGGAAACGCCTTGAACGAAGCGCTCATTTCATGGGCATTGATCCACTCGCCGTTGGAAATCAGGAAGATGATGCCGCGGAAGATGGTCAGCGTGCCAAGCGTCACCACAATTGGCGGAATATCCAGCTTCCACACCAGAATGCCGTTAAACGCCCCCATCACCATGCCAAGGCTAATGGCAATCAGCAGCAGGATCGGGATCGGAAGCCCTGGCACCACGGTGTTGATCAGCGCCACAACCATTCCGCTCAGCGCCAGGTTGGAGGCAACCGACAGATCGATGCAACGTGTCAGAATCACCACCATCTGCCCGAGCGCCAGCATGATCAGGATCGATGTGTCATTGAAGATGTTTGCCGCATTGCCGGGCGCGGCAAAGCCTGGAAAACGCGTGGAAACCAGCGCAACCACACCAGCTATCGCCAGAACCAGCAGCACCTCGCGTGATTTGATGAACTGAGTGATCATGCGGCCGCCTCCCCTATGCCTGCAGCAACCCGCACAAGTGCTTCCGCGCTCATGCTGTCTCGGTCAAACTCTGCGGCGATACGGCCCTCACGCATGACGATCACGCGGTCGGTCATGCCCAGAATTTCCGGCAGTTCCGACGATACCATGATGATCGCCAGCCCATTAGCCGCCAGTTCACCCATAAATTCATGCACGGCGGCTTTTGAGCCGATATCAATGCCCTTGGTCGGCTCATCGAGAATGATCACCCGTGGCTGCGTTGCCAGCCATTTGGCGATCACCACCTTTTGCTGATTGCCGCCTGACAGATTGCCGATATCCTGATCGAGCGATGCAGCGCGAAGATCGAGACGTTCGGTATATTCGCGCGCCAGCCGGAATTCCTCGGCCAGTTGCAGAAAGCCGTGACGCGATGTCTTGCCGAGCGATGGCAGCGTGATGTTCTGGAAGATCGGCAGTCCGATCACCGCGCCCTGTTTGCCGCGGTCCTCCGGCACATAGACAATGCCTTTCTCGATGGCTTCGGCCGGCGAGCGCACAATGGCGATCTCGCCATCAATCCGCATGGCACCCTTCGAGGGCTTGGTAATGCCGAAAAGCGACTGCATGAATTCGCTGCGCCCGGCCCCGACTAGCCCGTAAAAGCCAAGAATTTCACCCTTGCGCAGCGAAAACCCGATATCCTCGAATTCCGTCGGGTGGCTGTAGCCGGCAACCGTCAGCACCGTCTCACCAAGCTCAACCGCGCGTTTGGGGAAAATCTGGTCAACGGTCCGGCCGACCATCATTTTGACCAGCTCGTCTTCCTTGACGTCTTCAATCAGGCCCTCGCCCGCCATCTGGCCATCACGAAACACCGTATAGCGATCCGCAATGCGGAAAATTTCATCGAATTTGTGGCTGATGAACAGGATGGCCTTGCCTTCCGCTTTCAACCGTTCAACGAGAGCATAAAGCTCGCCGATTTCCTTGTGCGACAGCGCAGCGGTCGGCTCATCCATGATGACAATCTGGGCATCGATCGAAAGCGCCCGCGAGATTGCAACCAGATGTTTGTTGGCAATGCCAAGATCACGCAGCCGCGCCGAGGGGCTGAGTTCAGCGCCGATCCGCTTGAGAATCACAGCAGCTGCCGCATTCATTTGGGCCCTGTCGATGAGCCCGAAGCGGCCGCGCGGCGCATGGCCGATAAAGATATTTTCCGCGACAGTCAGATCGTCGAACAGCACGGTCTCCTGGTGGATTGCGGTCACACCGGCTGCAGACGCTGCCAGCGCATTGGGAAAGTCGATCTCCTTGCCATCAACTGAAATCGTCCCGCCATCAGGCTGGTATATGCCGGTCAGAACCTTGACGATGGTCGATTTGCCGGCGCCATTTTCGCCGACCAGCGCCGTGACCTGCCCCGGATAGAGATCGAGCGACACATTGCTCAGTGCCTTGACCCCGGGAAATTCCTTGGAAATTTGGCGCAGGGAAAGTATCGCCCGTCCCGCACCCTGCACGGTGGCGTTTGTCCCCTGCTGTTCGCTAGAGAGCATCACAGCATCCTTCACAACAAAGCAGTTGAAAATGGCGCCGCTGATGACAGCGGCGCCACACAAGACGGCTTCAGCTCAGAAGATGTCCTTGAACGCGTCGATGTTTGACGCATCATAAACGAAGGGGTCAGCCATCGCGCCTTCATTGTTGTCATCCAATGTGACCGAACCCATGCGGCCCATCGGAATGGATCCACCCGGTTTGGCTTCCGCTTTGCCGGTGGCCAGATTGTAGGCAATCATTGTTGCCGAATAGCCAAGGTCAATCGGATTCCAGATCGCGAAGGATTTGGAAGCACCGGATGCGACATGCCCCGCCATTTCAGAAGGAAGGCCAAGGCCGGTAACATTGATCTGTCCGGCCTTGCCCGCATCGCTGACAGCCTGCGCCGCGGCAACGATGCCGACAGATGTCGGCGCGATGATCGCTTTCAGGTTGGGATAGGACTGCATCAGGCCCTTGGCTTCGGTGTAGGACTTGTCAGCCTTGTCGTCACCATAGACGGTCGCGACAACATTGATGCCGGGATAATTGCCCTTCACCTTGTTCATCTCCTCGATCCATGTGTTCTGGTTCGTGGAGGTGGTTGTCGCAGACAGCACCGCAACGTCGCCGCCTTCCGGCAGGTGATCGGCAGCCAGTTTGATGATCATGTTGCCAATCAGCGGATTGGACGACGGATTGAGATGCATCTGCCGACCTTCAGCCGCAACCCCGGAATCCCAGGAAATCACCGTGATGCCACGGCTCATGGCCTTTTTCAGCGTTGGCACCAAAGCGTCTGTATCATTGGCGGAAACCGCAATCGCATCGACCTGCTGGGCGATCAGCGAGTTGATAACTTCGATCTGTCCTTCCGCAGTTGTGTCGGTCGGACCGGTATAGATGATCTCGACATCGCCCAGTTCTGCGGCGGCTTCCTCTGCGCCCTTGGCCGCAGCTTCAAAAAAGCCGATGCCAAGTGCCTTGACGACAAGCGCGATACGTTTTGTTTCCTGCGCCTGGGCCGGTGTAGTCATGATGGCCGCCGCAACTGCGGCGCTGACCAGTAGGTTCTTAAGTATGCTCATAGGGTCCTCCCTTGGTGTGATAGTATTTTCAACCGGCAGCGAGCGGCTCCGGTGAAACTCTGGCGGCACCGCGTCCGCGTTCCGCAATGATTAATTCAATGCCCGCCGCCTCCAGCATCGCAGCGGATTTATCGTCGATGCCGTCATCGGTGATCACCTTGGTAATCCGCGACAAGGGGCACAATATCAGGCTCGAACGCTTCTTCAGTTTCGATGCATCGACAAGAACGACAAGTTCGTCGGCCTGATTAATCAGCTTCTGCTCGGCCTGGATCAACAGCGGATCAGCCTCCATCAAACCGAGCGGACTGAGCCCCTGTGCGCCCATGAACATGCGCTTGGCATAGAAATTACGGGTCACATCATTGTCAAACGGGCTGAGAATGATGTTCTGCTCACGATAGATCGTTCCGCCGGACAGCATTATGGTGTTTTTCGAATGTTTCAGCAGATGTTCAGCGATGGGAAAGGAATTGGTGAAGACCTGGCAGCGTTTCATCGCCAGCGGATGCACCATCTGAAAGGTCGTGGTGCCACCATTGATGATGATCGGGTCGCCATCGTCGCACAAGTCTGCCGCCTTCACCGCAATCGCCCGCTTCTGCGCCATATTGATGGTTTCATTGACGCTGAAGGGCCGGCCGGCGAGACCGACAAATTGGGGCGGGCTGATGGATTCGGCGCCGCCACGCACACGCCGTAGCTTTTTCTGGACATGCAGAGTGGCGATGTCACGGCGGATCGTCGCTTCCGAAGAATCCGTCAGTTCCACCATTTCCTGAACGGTGGCGACCGGCTTTCCCTGAATGGCGGACAGGATAATCCTGTGACGTTCCTTCTCGTGCATGGCGTCCTCCCTGCCATGAACCATTCCATCGCAGGAGCCTCTTGTCAATCACAAACAATCAAAATACTGCAAAATACCCTTGTTTGTGATTGCTTATGATTGAAGATGATTGACAAGGGAGGATTTCAACGGCAAAACTACCGCAAGAATAAACGTCACCGGACGTGTGGGAGGAAAGACATGCTCAAACCGGACAACGGCTCGCGCCTTGAAAATCTTTGGGACGAAGATCAAGCCACAGGCATGACTGAACCGGAGCTGTTGCTGTATCGCTCCAACCTGCTGGGTTCTGACAAGCGCGTCACCAATTATGGCGGCGGCAACACTTCAGCCAAGGTCATGCAGACAGATCCGCTCACCGGCGAGATGGTCGAAGTGCTGTGGGTCAAGGGCTCCGGCGGGGATGTCGGCACTATCAAAATGGACGGCTTTGCAACGCTGTATATGGATAAGCTCAACGCGCTGAAATCCATCTATCGCGGCGTCGAATTTGAAGACGAGATGGTCGGCTACCTGCCCCACTGCACCTTCAATCTGAACTCCAGAGCCGCGTCCATCGACACACCGCTTCACGCCTATGTGCCGCAGAAACATGTCGATCACATGCATCCCGACGCCATCATCGCGATTGCTGCAGCGGATAACAGCGAGGAATTGACGCAGAAGATTTTCGGCGACGAGATCGGCTGGCTGCCATGGAAGCGTCCGGGTTATGAGCTGGGCCTCTGGCTGGAAAAATTCTGCCGCGACAATCCTGATGCCAAGGGCGTTGTTCTGGAAAGCCACGGCCTGTTTACCTGGGCCGATACGGCGCGCGAATGTTATGATCTGACCATCGACATCATCAATCGTGCAATCGGTTGGTTCGAGCGCGAAACAGCCGGCAAGCCGGTCTTCGGCGGCGAAAAGCACCCGGCGCTGCCTGCCGGAAGGCGGCGCGAGATTGCAGCCGCACTGATGCCGGCGATCCGCGGCATGGTTTCAAAAAACGTGCCGATGGTTGGGCATTTTGAAGATTCCACCGCTGTGCTGCAATTCGTCTGTGCCAATGATATGGCGGCGCTCGCGGCCCTTGGCACGTCCTGTCCGGATCATTTCCTGCGCACCAAAATCCGCCCGCTTCTGGTGGATTTCGACCCGGCCCATCCGGATGTCGACACTGCCCTGGAAAAACTTGCCGGCGCAGTGGCTGATTACCGAGCCGAATATGCCGCCTATTATGAGCGCTGCAAACACGATGACAGCCCGGCGATGCGAGATGCCAACGCCGTCGTCTATCTCATTCCCGGTGTCGGGATGATCACCTTCGCCAAGGACAAGGCAACCGCGCGCATTTCCGGCGAATTTTACACCAATGCCATCAATGTGATGCGCGGTGCCTCAACCGTCTCGCGCTATTGCGGTCTGCCAGAGCAGGAAGCTTTCGACATTGAATACTGGCTGCTCGAGGAAGCCAAGCTGCAGCGCATGCCGAAGCCGAAAAGCCTGGCCGGACGCATTGCCATTGTCACCGGCGGCGCTGGCGGCATCGGTTCGGCAACAGCAGAACGCTTGCTGTCTGAAGGTGCCTGCGTCGTCCTTGCCGATATTGATGAAGCTGCGCTGTCAAAAACGCAGCAAAACCTTGCCGCGCGCTATTCCTTTGATGTGGTGCGCACCGTCTCGATGAATGTGACAAGCGAAGACGCCGTGATTGCGTCTTATACGCAAATGGCAGTCGAGTATGGCGGCGTCGATATCATCGTCTCCAATGCCGGCATTGCCTCATCGGCTGCAGTGGAAGACACCACACTGGAATTGTGGAACCGCAACATGTCGATCCTCTCGACCGGCTATTTTCTGGTCGCGCGCGAAGCCTTCAAAATGCTCAAGAAGCAGGATATTGGCGGCTCGATTATTTTCATCGGATCGAAGAACGGACTGGCAGCGTCTCCGGGTGCATCGGCCTATTGCACGGCAAAGGCATCTGAGCTGCATCTTGCGCGCTGTCTGGCGCTGGAGGGCGGGCCTCACGGCATCCGTGTCAATGTCGTCAACCCGGACGCGGTGCTGCGCGGCTCCACGATCTGGTCCGGTGACTGGCTGCAGGAACGCGCAGATGCCTATGGCAAGGACACGTCCGAGCTGGAAGAACATTACCGTCAGCGCTCGCTGCTGAAACGCTCGGTACTGCCGGAGGATATTGCCGAGGCGGCTTATTTTTTCGCTTCAGACGTGTCGGCGAAATCGACCGGCAACATCATCAATGTGGATGCGGGCAACGTCCAGGCATTCACGCGCTGACGCGGCCAGGGAACGTTAAGAAAAATTCGGGAGGAAACCGTCGATGATTTCACAGGATGTGATTGCACAGGCGAATGAAAAAAACAGCACTGCACTGCAGGCCGATTACGCTGCACTGGGCGAACATCTTGCTCGGCGCGGTATCGACATCAACGCCATCAAAGCAAAGGTTGCAGCCTATGGCGTCGCGATTCCGTCATGGGGCGTCGGCACAGGCGGCACCCGCTTTGCCCGCTTCCCCGGCGACGGCGAACCGCGCGACGTCTTCGACAAGCTCGATGATTGCGGCGTCATTCACCAACTGACCGGCGCGACACCTGCCGTTTCGCTGCACATTCCCTGGGACCGGCAGGACCCGGCCACCCTCAACGCCAAGGCCGAAGAACTCGGGCTGCGCTTCGACGCCATGAATTCCAACACGTTTCAGGATCAAACGGACCAGGCCCGTTCCTACAAATTCGGCTCCCTGTCGCACACCGATCCGGGCACCCGCCAGCAGGCTGTCGAGCATAATCTGGAATGTATCGAGATCGGCAAGGCCATCGACTCAAAAGCACTGACGATCTGGGTCGGAGACGGCTCCAATTTTCCCGGCCAGACCAATTTCACCGCTCAGTTCGAGCGTTATATCGATGCAGTGAAACAGGTCTACAGCGCCCTGCCCGGTGACTGGCGGCTGTTCACCGAACACAAGATGTTCGAGCCGGCCTTCTATTCCACTGTGGTTCAGGACTGGGGCAGTAATTACATGATCGCCAAGGAACTCGGCGATCAGGCCTTCTGTCTGGTGGATCTTGGCCACCATGCGCCCAATGTGAATATTGAGATGATTGTCGCCCGTCTCATCCAGTTCGGAAAACTCGGCGGTTTCCACTTCAACGATTCAAAATATGGCGATGATGATCTGGATACCGGGTCAATTGATCCATTCCGCCTGTTTCTGGTTTTCAACGAACTGGTCGATGCGGAGCACCGCAAGGCCGAAGGCTTCGATCCGGCCCATATGCTCGATCAGTCGCACAATGTCACCGACCCGATTGAAAGCCTCATCATGTCGGCCATGGAGGTGCAGCGCGCCTATGCTCTGGCCCTTCTGGTCGATCGCGAGGCGCTTGCCGGCTTTCAGGCCGACAATGATGCTTTGATGGCCACAGCAACGCTGAAGACGGCTTTTCGCACGGATGTAGAGCCCATTCTGGCTATGGCACGCTACGAAAAGGCCACTGCCATCAATCCGGTTTCCGCCTTCCGCGCATCCGGCTACCGGGCAAAAGTCAGTACCGAGCGCCCGGCAGTTTCCGGCGCAGGCGGAGGTATAGTTTGAGTTTCGGAGAGCCTTGGCGCGTGGCACCGGTCAGAGGCTCCTGCCCCCGCCATTTTTCGGCAGGTGCAGACCTACAGCGGTGTCAAACTTCGGTTCGGTGGAGCCGGTGTTCGGCGATCTGTCTGGAGACGTCGTTCAGCGCTTTCAGCATCGCGTCGTCAGATCCACTTTCACGTGCTTTTTCAAATTGTTCGACATAATTCTTAAAGATGAGAAACTCATCATCGGCCCGTGGCGCGAGCAAGGGTTGATCATCATAGGTATCAACGAAGCGGTCTGCCGCCACCGCGAGCAGAAAATAGGCTGCCGCCTGATCCGGGTTCTCGGCAATGCGATCGCGAGCTTGACGGCCGCACTCGCCAAATGCGCGAACGCCCTTGCCATTGGCTTCGATGGTGGTCACAAGCTCGGTCATCTTCATTGCACTAATCCTTTTTGTTCCAGGCGGAAATTTCAGTGGCGCCGCCATTTTTTCCCGACCACGTCAGCGGGTCATCGAGAAAGCTCTCAACCTGAATGAGCGTCTCGGGATCGAAATAGCCTTGCTTTTTGCAGACGGCCAGCACATCCCGCCAGGTGGCGAGGTAGTGCAGATTGAGGCCGATCTCGGACAGGTTTTCACGGGCTTCCGGGAAGATGTCGTAGAAAAACACCACCACCGTATCCGATATTTCAGCACCGGCCTTTCGGATCGCCTCGCAGAACTTGATCTTGCTGCCGCCATCGGTGGTCAGATCCTCCACCAGCAGCACCCGTTTGCCATCAACGGAATTTCCCTCGATCTGCGCATCACGGCCGAAGCCCTTGGGTTTCTTGCGCACATAATGCATCGGCAGGTTCAGCTTCTCTGCAAGCCAGGCACCGAACGGGATACCGGCGGTCTCGCCGCCAATCACCGAATCAATCTGCTCAAAGCCGACATCTTCCATCACCACACAGGCGGCGAAATCCATCAGCGTATTCCTGATACGCGGGTAGGAAATGATCTTCCTGCAGTCGATATAGACCGGGCTGGCGATACCGGAAGTGAACATATAGGGCTTGTCGGTCCGGAAATGAACAGCATCAATCTCCAACAGCATTTTCGCTGTCATTTCGGAAATAAGCTTGCGGTCGGGGAATGAGCTGGAGTGCATTTTTTTATCCTTTGAGAGACTTCACCAGGCTAAATCTCCCCAGCCTTAATTAGTTCGTGGCGCCAAAGCAATGCAAAGCCGGGGTCGAAAACCGTTATCGTCTCGTTTTGAACGGATATCTTTTCCGGCATCGCGACGGGATCGTCCTGCTTGGTGAATTTCACCCGTTGCTCATTCGGTAAAAGGCCGTAAAACGCCGGACCGTTCAACGAGGCAAAGGCCTCGAATTGATCCAGCGCACCATCATCTTCAAAGACATGAGCCAGGCAATTGAGGGTGTTGATGGACGTATAGATTCCGGCGCAGCCGCACGCGGTTTCCTTGGCTCCATCGAAATGCGGCGCGGAATCCGTACCCAGGAAAAACCGCCCATTGCCGGATGTCGCCGCTGCGCGCACGGCCAGTCTGTGGGTCTCGCGCTTGGCCACCGGCAGGCAGTAATAGTGCGGCTTGATCCCGCCCACCAGATAGGCGTTGCGGTTGATGATCAGGTGATGTGTCGTCAGGGTTGCGGCAATGCCCTGTGGCGACGTCTTTACATAGTTCACCCCCTCTTTGGTGGTGACATGCTCCATGACAATGCGCAGTGTTGGAAAGCGCTGCCGCAGCGGATCAAGCACCCGGTCAATAAACACCGCCTCGCGGTCGAAAATATCAATCTCCGGATCGGTCACTTCGCCATGAACCAGCAAAGGCAGATCGATTTCGGCCATGCGTTCCAACACCGGATAGATTTTTTCGATATCACGCACGCCGCTCTCTGAGTTGGTCGTGGCACCCGCCGGATAAAGTTTAACCGCCTTGATCAGACCGCTGGCGGCACTTTGCGCAACATCATCCGGGTCCGTTGTTTCTGTCAGATAGAGCGTCATCAGCGGCTCAAAATCATCGCCTGCAGGCAGCGCAGAGCGGATCTGCTCAAGATACGAAGCCGCCTGGTCTGCGGTAACCACCGGTGGCACCAGATTGGGCATGATGATGGCTCTGGCAAAATTGGCGCTGGTATGGCCGATGACCGCACGCAGCATGGCACCGTCACGCAGATGCAGATGCCAGTCATCCGGCCGGCGGATGGTAAATTGCGTGACACTCATGTGGACGGCCCCTTCAAATATTCATAGATGATGTCTGTACCGGCCATCAGGTCGGAAATTTCCATGGCCTCTTGCGGATTGTGCGACCCGTTGCGGTTACGCACGAAAATCATCGCCGAAGCAATGCCCGCATTGGCAAACACCGCCGCATCATGCCCGCCGCCGGAGGGCATGACAAAGGGTTCCTGATCGACCCGGGCCATCGCTGCCGACAAATCCTCGACCATGGCTGCATCGCACAGCGCCGGCGGCGTATAGATTTCAGCATCCAGATCAAACCGCACCTTGCGCTCCCGTGCGACAGTGTCGATTTCCTGGCGCAGCAGCTCGCGCATTTCATCAAGCGCCTCGGCACTCTGGCTTCTGATGTCGATGCTGAAATCCACCAGATCGGGAATCCGGGTCAGCGCATGTTTCTCCGGGTCGGTGGCCACCATGCCGCAGGTCAGAACCAGATCTTCGCCCTTCTGCAAAATAGTCAGCCAGCTTTCATCGAGCCGTGTCAGCAGATCGGCCATCGCCAGCACCGGATCCTTGCGGTAAGACCGCGGCACTGCGCCGGAATGGCCAGGCTCGCCAATGCATCTGATTTTACGGTGACGGATATTGCCGCGAATGCCGGACACCACCGCTGCGGGCAAATTCTTTTCGATCAGCAGCGGGCCCTGCTCGATATGCAGTTCGATATAGGCGTGCACCGAAGCCGGATCGAGCAGTGGAATATTCTGGCGCACGCGTTCCATGTCGATGCCCATGGCATCCATGTGCGCGTCGAGGTTCTTGCCATCATCCTTGTGCTTTGATTGCAACTCGTCCGCGCCCAGTGTGCCAAGCAGCGCCTTGGAGGCAATGTAGCAGGGTCCGAACCAGGCACTCTCCTCACCACGCATGGCGATGATTTTGACCGGACGTGAGAACCGTACCGCGTTTCGTTTCGCCCGCACCAGGCAGATCAGCCCGGCAATAACGCCGGCCAGCCCGTCAAAATTGCCGCCATTGGGAACACTGTCGACATGGGAGCCGACCAGCACATAATCTGTCGCCCCGGCGTCTTCCGGCAGCGCGAAAACCGCATTCTGTCCTGCATCATAGTCAACCTGCAGGCCCTGTTCGCGCGCGAAGGCTTCCAGATATTTCAGCGTTCTGGTTTCCATGGCTGAAAATGCCGGTCTGCTGACACCGGCGCTGTCGGCTGAAAAGGCCGCGATCTCGGAAAACAGCAGCGCAGCCAGATCCGCGTCGGATTTATCGCGCTGCGAGTTGGAATAAGCGGGTGTGGCCGTTGTCGCTGAAAGTCTGGTGTTCATGGCGCGGCTTCCATGAACACCAGGCTTTCAGCAGCCTGTTCGTCCCGGACGGATCCGATCAGTTCCGTCAGGCCGGAAAGATTCTGCTTCTCCAGATAGGCGGATAATTCCCCGATCATCCGCACCATGATGCCCGGTTCAATGAAGGTCGCTGTGCCGATCTGTACTGCGGAGGCCCCGGCGATCAGATACTCAATGATATCCTCTGTCGTTGAGATGCCGCCGCAGCCTATCACCGGAATAGCGACGGATTTGGCGCATTGATAGGCCATCCGCAGTGCAATCGGCTTGAACGCCGGGCCGGACAGGCCGCCCATCAGATTGCCAAGCTTGGGCTTGCGGGTTTCAATATCAATCGCCATCGCCAGCAGCGTGTTTGATACCACCAGAGCGTCAGCTCCGGCCGCCTCCGCAGCTTTGGCAACTTCAGTGGTTTCCCCGGTATTGGGCGTCAGCTTGGCCCATAAAGGCAGGTCGGTCGCATCGCGCAGCTTCCTCATCACCATCTCGGTGGTCGAGGGCCGCATGGCAAAGGCCTTGCCGTCTTCCTCGATATTGGGACAGGATATGTTGACCTCAATCGCAGCGACGCCTGGCACACTGACATCGCGGCAAAGACTGGCAAATTCATCGGCGCTGCCTGCCGAGATACTGACGATCAATGGCGCATCATATTTGGCATAAAACGGGATGACATTGGCCTTGAAAGCATCAAGGCCTTTGCTCGGAATGCCGATGGAATTCAGCATCGAGCCACGCACCTCACACACTCTGGGTGTCGGGTTGCCGCTGCGTTTTTCCCGGGTGATGGTTTTGGTGACATGAGCGCCCAACAAATCCAGATCGAACAGCTGCGCCAGTTCCTCCGAAAAGGTGCCTGAGGCCGGCATGATCGGGTTCTTGAGCGTCAGCGAGCCGATTCTTGTTGTCAGATCTACCATCCAATCGCCTCCTGAAGATCGAACACAGGACCCTCTCTGCAGACGCGTTCCTGGACGATTTTTCCGTCGCGTTGAAACGGGCGCACGCAGCACTGGCACATGCCGATGCCGCAGGCCATTTGCTGTTCAAGCGCAATCTGGCCGGGAATATTATGCTCTTTGCCGATGCTCTGAAGCAGTTTCAAAAGCCGGTTTGAGCCGCAGGTATACATCGCGTCGATACCGCTGGTGGCAATCTGCTGTCCGATCAGAGCGCGCAGATTGTCGACCGAGGAACTACCATCGGCATCCGTCACCGTGATGACATTGGCGCCCAGTTCGCGAAAGTAGTCGATCGACATCAGCACGTCAGCGGAACGCGCGCTGCAGATGGCTGTCAGATTGCGCTCCAGCCGCCTTGCTTCAAGGGCCAGAGGCGCCAGGGTCGCCAGACCGACACCGCGGGCCACCAACAGCAGGTTTTTCCAGCTGGGTTTGATCTCAAAGCCAATGCCCAGCGGCCCCAGTACATCCAGCGAACGGCCTGGCTCAAGCGTCGCCAGCGCAGACGTGCCCTCCCCGGTGACCTTGTAGAGAAAGTGCAGCTCGCCCCTTTCGGGATAATAGCCATAGATGCTCATCGGCCGCCGCAGATAAGGCTGATGACTGCCTGCCACCGGGCACAGCAGATGGAAGAACTGCCCCGGTTCGCAATTCAGAATATGCAGCGGCGCATCCAGGATCAGAAGGCGGTATTCACCATTGACCGGGCGGTTGCTTTTGACGCCGCAGGCGACGTCAAAGATCTGCTGCCTGACGGCGGGCGCCGTGTCTGCCTGTTTGATGATTGCCAAGTCTGACAACGAAGTCTCCTACTGGCCGAAAATGAGGTTTGGAATGAAAAGTGAGATCGACGGCACATAAGTGATGATCAGCAGCACTACGATATTTGCCACAACGAACGGCCAGACTCCCTTGATGATGCTCATCACCGGTCGATTCAAAGTCGAGGATGCGACGAAAATGTCCAGCCCGAAGGGCGGCGTGATCATGCCCATCCCGATATTCAAGGTGACGATCATCCCGAAGTGAATCGGGTCAATGCCGAGCGCCAGGGCCACCGGAAACAAGGGTGGCACCAGTATCAGCAATGCGGAATTGGGATCGATGAACATGCCGGCGATCAGAAAACAGATATTGACCACCAGCAGAAAGGTGATGGGCCCGGCATTGACCAGTGCCAGAAAGTCAGTGATCTGGTTCGGCACCTGGGCAAGCGTGACAAAGAAGGACAGCACGCCGCCCATGGCCAGCAGTATGAAGATTGTGGCCGTGGAAATGGCGCTTTTCTCGGTCAGTTCGATCAGTTTTGCAAAGTTGAGATTCTTGTAGACAAAGGCTTCCACAAGGATGGCATAGACGACACTGACGGCGGCGGCCTCTGTCGGCGTGAACACGCCGCCATAAATACCGCCGAGAATGATCGCCGGCATTCCCAGAGCCCAGCCGGCCGCGCGCACGGCCTGCAGCTTTTCACGTAAAGTGGTTTTTTCAAAAGATTTTACGCCGCTGCGTTTTGCTTCCAGTTTAACCAGAATCGCGAAGGCCAGGCCAAGAACCAACCCGACGGCCAGACCGCCGGCAAACAGCCGCGCGATCGAAGATCCGGTCATCCAGCCGTAAATGATAAAGGTGATGGAGGGCGGGATCAGCAAGGCGGTTTCCGCACTTGCCACCAGCAGACCCAGGCTGAAGCGGTCGGAGAACCCGACCGCACGCATTTCCGGATAGACCATGCGGCCCATGGCGGCGACCGTTGCCGGTGCTGAACCGGAGACCGAGCCGAAGGCCATCGAGCCGCCGATCACCGTATAGCCCATGCCGCCACGGGCGTGCCCCACCAGAACTTTCACCAGACCGGTCAATCGGCTGGCAATCTGGCCGGAGCCCATCAGCTGGGCGGCAAAGATGAAAAACGGTATCGCCAGCAAAGTCGTGTGATTGATACCGCCAACAGCCTTTTGAATGAAGGCCAGATCCGGTATTGATCCGTAGAAGATCATCTTCGTTGCCAGTGCCGGAATGCCCAGCACGAGGAGCATTTCAAACCCGGCAATCAGCAGAACAATAGCCAGCAGGATGACAAGAAACAGCATCAGATGGTTTCTCCGTCAGGGCCGTCTGCTTTTACCTTGTCATAAGTGTCAAAGCGGTTGACCGAACCGAAGAAACTCAGCGCATAGCGCAGGGACAGCAGCGCAAAGCCACCGACGGGCGCGGCATAGACCCAGCCCATCGGGACATCCAGCGTCGGGCTTCTTTGCCCGGTGCCGAGAACGAAGCTGACCAATTGCCAGCTGAGATAGGCCATATAGGCGGCGAACACGCAGCCGATCGCATCTATCAGTTTGCGCAGAGCGTTGCGATAGGCGTCCGGGAGCATCTCGCGCAGCGTATCAATCCCGACATGCCGCCCTCTTTCCAGAGCCAGGCCAATGGCACCGAACACCAGAAAGATGTTCATCAGGCGCACCGCTTCTTCGATCCAGGCAAGCTGGCTTGCAAATGTTCCACCGATTTCCCGCGACACAACATTCAGCGCAAACAGCAGCACCATTGCAAGGAAGATGGAAACCAGAAAGACCCGCTCCACACGTCTGAGATAGACCATCGTGATACGCTCATTGTTGTAAATACCGTTCGCAGAGCTGAATTGAAAAACGGGTAGCGACAGGCTGTTGCGCTACCCGTTTCAAGCTTTCGCCGTACTCAGTCGAGCTCGGAGAAGGCTTTTTCGTATGTGGCGATCAGCTTCTGGCCGTCTTCACCGGACCGTTCGATGTAAGCCGCACGAGACTTGTCATACATTTTGGCGCGCAATTCGGCCTTTTCGGCATCCGTTGCGACACGAACATTGATGTCGCTTTGCTTGATGGTCTCGAGCGCCTGTTCGATGGCTGCTGCCTTGTGGGCACGCAGTTCTGGCACGACTTCCTCGAACGCCGTAGTGATGATGTCGCGGTAATTCTCCGGCAGGCTGTCCCACCAGGCCGGATTGAACAGAACCACGTCTTCCATCGCGCCATGTTCAGAGACAACAAGATATTTTTGAACTTCGTAGAACTTCATGCGCTGGATTGTGTCGAGCGGATTTTCCTGGCCATCAACAACGCCGGTCTGCAACGAGGTGTATAATTCGCTGAACGGCAGAGCGATAGCCGATGCGCCGAGCGCATCAAACTGCTCGATCAGGATTTTGGAATCCATCACGCGGAATTTCTGGCCGCCAAGGTCGCTGAGATTATCGAGCGGTTTGTTGGAGGTAAAATTCTTCAGACCGTTCGGCCACAATGCGACGCCGACCACGCCCTTGGACTTGAAAGTTTCCAGAAGCGCCCGTCCGAACGGACCTTCGCGCAATTCCTGAGCCTTATCGGCATCGGCGGGAAGAAGAAACGGAATGTCGAGAATGGAAACAGCCGGGTTGAAACCACCCAGAAAGGCAGCCGGTGCCACGGTTCCCTGGATAGTACCGAGCTGCACACCTTCGGTCATTTCACGCTGATTGCCCAATTGCCCCTGGGGGAAAATCTGGAATTCGACGTCGCCGCCGGTGCGCTCTTTGACAAGATCGGCAACTTTTTCAAGAAGCACGTGACGCGATTGCTGATCTGATTCCAAATGTCCGATCTTGGCGACGAATTCAGCAGCATATGCCACTGGCGCTGTCAGCGTCATGATGCTGCCAAGCGCCAGGGCTGTGAGCGATAGTCTGGTTAGGTTCGAAAGGGTTTTCATCGATATTCCCCAAATTCTGGTTGCTGTTCTGGTTGCTGGATGGCCTGCTTATCAGACCATCAAAACTATTTTTCAATCGTCGCGTTGTCAAGAATTATCTCAAATATGAGAAATATTCCAATTTTATTTTCCTTTTCGCGAGAGATGTGCGAATCTGAAATAGCCGTCAAGTTAAATGGCAGCTGTTTTATAAAGGCGCATCTATGGATCAAAGCATATCGATAGAAGAAATTGGCGAGCGGATGAAGGCTTTTCGTTTGGGGGCCGGCCTCACCCCGGAGCAGCTTGCAAACAAGGCCGGTGTGTCGCGTGCAGCCATTTATCGCTATGAATCCGGCCAGCCGGCCAAAATTGATACGCTGGTGAAAATCGCAGATCTGCTGAATGTGTCATTGCCGACCCTGCTCGGTGCCGGTGTGGAATATATCGCCTCTGCTGTCAGTTTTTTTGAAAGAATGCGCCAGCTTGAAGAAAACGTCGATCAGATAAGTGTGCTGTTCGGGCCGGTCTCCTATCTGCTGACCACCGATCTTTACGATGAGTATCTGCCGCAGGTCCTGAAGGAAAGCATCCCGGACAATGTCGAGCGGCACGAGCAGGCGCTGCGCGATGTCGACACCTTGATCGATATTCTTGCCGCCAGAAAACGAACCTACCGCAAGCGCTCACCCAGTATTATCAGCCTGATCTCGGCGGCGGAGCTGAACCAGTTTCTGCGGGTTGGATTTGTGGGTGCGCATAATCCGCCGGATGTCGATCTGGGGCGGCGGCGCGAGGTTGCCCGTATTGAAATTGAAAATATGGTTCGGATTCTGCGCGACCATCCGATCGGCGTCCAATTGGGCGTGGTTGTCGATTCCATGCCCGGAGCGAGCCTGCAGATCTTCAGGCAGGCCAACCGGATGTCCGTCGCCGTCAGCCCGTTTCGGCTCGGCGCCTTCGCCAATGTCCGGCTTGGCGTTGCCACCATCAGCGCCGCCCCCGATGCAACGCAACTCTACAAGGCCATGACCAGCCAGCTCTGGGCACGCAGCCTGAAAGGCGAGCAGGCCGCCCGCTTTATCGAGCAGAATGTCCTGACGAAAGCCGGCTCACCTGCATAGAGCGTTGCATGGTTACATTGAGTGCTGGGCGTCACACCAGTTGCAAGCCGGCTCTTTTTGCCGCCTGACGCAGAAATGGCAGCCCTGCGTCAATGACATCATCGGGATTTTCGGCGACGGGTCGCCAGATCGCCAGACCGCCTGCGATATCCTTGTCGACATGATTCATGCTTTCAAGGGTCAGCGGGCCATCATACCCGATCCTGGCGATGGCGGCGAAAGCCGCGTCCCAGTTGATCTGGCCCCGGCCGGGAACGCCCCGATTGGCCTCGGAGACATGGACATAACCCAGATAGGGTGCTGCAGCGCCGAAGCCTGAATCGAAGCTCTCCTCTTCCAGATGCATGTGATAGGTATCGAGGTGGATGAAGATATTGTCGGCTCCAACGCGTTCGATGATGGCCACTGCGTCGCTGCCGCGATTCATCAGATGGGTTTCATACCGGTTGCACGGCTCGATGCCGAGCTTCAGGCCGTGGCTGGTGGCTTGCTTTGCAGCAAGCTCAAGAAACCGGCACATGCCATCAAGTTCCCGTTCGGTGGGCGCAGATCCGCTGGTGCGCCCGATGGTGCCGTAGGTGACACCCGACAGGGAGGCACTGCCGACAGAGCGAGTGACCTCGAACGCCGGTGTCAGAAAGGCCAGCACATCGTCGGGCCGATCCACCACATCGGCCCAGCCGGGCAGACCAAGCGAGCATATAATTTCGACGCTGTGGCGCTGACTGAAGGCCAACGTCCCTGCGACATCAATCTCTTCCGGCCGCAGCAGCGGGATTTCGAAGAGACCGACGCCATGGCTACGAATCCGCTCCATCTCCGCCTCGATCAGGGCGATGTTCCAGACAGGGGCAATTGCAAAAGTATGCAGTCCAAGCGTGTTCATCGGTTCATCCGTTCATTTCATGTTCCGCGGCAGCGGCATCGCGCGCTCCGACGATATGCGCCACCACCTCGTTCATGTCAGTGTCGGCTGTGGTCAGTTCGGCTGCGGCGGTTCCGTGCCGCAACACGACAATCCTGTCTGTCACCGACAACACATCGTTGAGGCGATGCGATATCAGGATCACGGCGATACCTTCCGATTTCAGGCGGCGGATCAGGTCGAGAACGCTTTGCACCTCGCGGACTGCCAATGCGGCTGTCGGCTCGTCCATGATCACCAGTTTCGGATTGAAAGTCAGCGCCCGCGCTATGGCCACGGTCTGCTGCTGCCCGCCCGAAAAGGTTCCGACCGGGCGATTGATAGAGGGAAGATGCGCGCCGAGCCTGTCGATCATTTCCCCCGCCTCGCGGTTCATCCGCGCCCGGTCGACGATCCCGGGAATCAAACCGAGCCATTTCTTGACCGGCTCGCGGCCAAGAAAGATATTGCTGGCGACGTCCTGCTGTTTGGCCAGAGACAGATCCTGATAGATCATTTCAATTCCGATACGGCGGCGTTGGCCTGGATCGAGGTGCAATATGCTTTCGCCATCAAGTTCGATCGTCCCCGAACCGGCCTGGTAGATGCCGGTGATGGTCTTCATCAGCGTTGATTTGCCGGCGCCATTGTCTCCCACCAGTCCGACGACTTCCCCGGCCGCCACGGCAAGATCAACGCCGTGCAGCACATCAACCGCGCCGAAGCTCTTGGTAATCCCGGTAAGTTTCAGCAGGGTCATGTCCGGGTTTCCTTGCGCAACTGATATTGGTCGATGAACACCGCCAGAATGAGGACGCCGCCAATGGCCATCTGCTGGTAGTAGGATTGCACCGCCAGCAGATTGAGGCCGTTCTGCAATACACCCATGATCAGCGCGCCGATCATTGTGCCAAGGATCGAGCCGCGACCGCCGAACAGATTGGTGCCGCCGATAATCGCCGCGGTGATCGCCGTAAGTTCGTAATTGAGTCCGGCTGTCGGGTCACCGGAATTGATGCGCGCCATGAAGATCATGCCGGCGAGCCCCGCCAGTGCGCCGGACAAAGTGTACAGAATGCGGCGCTGGCGCTCGACCCGGATGCCAGCGGCGCGCGCCGCACCTTCTGAATCTCCGAGCGCCAGAGTGTGCCGGCCAAAGCGTGTATAGGCCAGCACACAATGGGCGCAGACTGCCGTGATAATGAAAATGATAACCGGAACCGGTATTCCATAAGGCCTGCCCTGCCCCAGATAGAGCAAGGCATCCGGCAGGCCGTAGATAACCCGTCCTCCGGAAATCACCAGGGCCAGGCCGCGGGCGATGCCGAGCATGCCCAGGGTGACGATAAAGGCCGGCACGAAAGCGCGGGTGACGATCTGGCCGTTGACATATCCCGCCAGCGCTCCGGCAGCGATGCAGGCAGCAACCCCGAGCAGCGATGGAGCGCCGAGAATAACAGCGACATAGGCACCGACCACACCGGACAGGCCCATCACAGAGCCTAGCGACAGGTCAAGCCCGCCGGAACTGATGACAAATGTTGCCGCGATTGCCAGCACCCCGATGGTCGATGTCGCCAGCAGGATGTTGAGAAAGTTGCTGACCGACAGAAAATAGGGCGACAGGATGGCCATGATTAAGCCCAGCACCACCAGCACGACGAATGACTCCAGTCGGATGTGAAGCCGGTCAACTGAGGTGCGCTGCGCGCGGGTCCATAGGCCGGACAATGCGGTCGTGGTCATGCCAGTATCCCTGTAATGTGCTGGAAGGGGTTCATGCCGCCGCCTCTGCGGCGGCATGAAGATTGACAGGATTGTCTGCGCAACGTCCGGTCCGTTACTTGACGTATTCAAGCATCGGCTCGGTGCCGGCGTCGATCACATCCTTGGTGAGGACCAGGGTCGGCACGAATATGGTGGCCTCGACACTCTCGCCTGCGATCACCTTCTTCATGTTCTCGACTGCCTGCTTGCCGACCAGATAGGGCAATTGGGCGACTGATGCATTGAGACGACCGTCCTTGATCGATTTGACGGCGTCGGAATTGCCATCCACGCCGATGATCGTGACCTGATCACCCTTGCCGGCGGCATAGACCGATTCCACAGCGCCCAGCGCCATACCGTCATTGGCGGCAAAAATGCCCACCAGATCGGGATTGCGGGTCAGGATATCGTTGGTGATATTGGCAGCCTTGCCGCGGTCCCAGTCGCCTGGAAGCGACGCCACGATTTCAAGACCCGGAGCCATCTTTTCCAGCGTCTCACGGAACCCGCGGGCGCGCTTCTCGCCGGTGATATTGCCGGACAGGCCTTCGATAATCAGAACTGATCCGGTGGCGTCAGCACCGAGCTTTGAAACCAGATATTCGGCTCCCTGTCCACCGGCGGCCACATTGTCCGAGCCGATCTGGAAAGCAATTTTGATGCCTTCCTTTTTCAGAATTTCCGGGTCGAGATTACCATCCAAATCAGCCACCGGTATGCCGGAATCCTGAGCTTTCTTCAGGCAAGGCAGCAGGTTGGTGGAATTGATTGCCGCTGTGATCATGGCCACAGGATTGCGCTCAAGCATGGTGTTGCAGACATTGAGCTGAGGTTCGGCTGCCTGATCACTCTCCACGGCCTGCGAGAAAAACTTCACACCGGCTTCAGTGGCACCATCTTCGACCCCTGTTCCCATGGCGCCCCAGAACGGATTGGAAAGCGTTTTCATCAAAATGCCGTATTCGCCTTCCTGGGCATGGGCAATTGGCATGGCGGCGAAACTCGCCGCGGCAGTCAGTACAAGTGCAATTGACTTCAGTTTCATGATATTCTCCTCCTCATGGTCCGCTCCTGTTGATCAAGAGCGGCAAAATTAATCGGCAACGGGGGGTGTTGCCTGCCCTTCTCCCCCTGTCGGTTGTCCGTGGCGCGATACGCCCACAGATTCCCGCAACAAGATATCGCATCGCTGCAGCCGGGCTGTCGGTTGCCCCTCGCGGCCTTCGATACGTTCAAACAGCATGTCCATGGCATTGCCGGCGATGGCTTCAACCGGCTGCACCACAGCGGCGATGGATGGCCAGGTCACCTGCATCCATTCCGCATCATCAAAGCCGATCAGCGAGACATCCTGCGGACAGCGCCATCCTCGCCGCCGGAATTCTGACAGCGCCACCAGCGTTCCCTTGGCAAACAGCGAATAGACCGCCGTTGGAAGTTCGCCACGGTCAAAATACGCACTCACCGCTTCGCGCAGTGCCCCGATCTGGCTTTCAGCAACCAGGACGTCGATCCTGCAATCAGGTGCCAATTCCAGCGCCTCGGCCCGAAAACCATCGACCCGCGCTCTGGACGTCGCGGCATGGGAGCCCAGACCGATGACCAGCATGTGGCGATGCCCCTTGCCGACCAATTGGCGCGCCACTTCGATACTGGCCGTCGAACTGTCTGCGGATACGGTGTCGAATATATCGTCAGAGAGCACGCGGTCGATAATCACGCCGCTCATGGAATGTTGCTTCATGTAGCTTGCGGCGGGTCCGTGTTCATCGCGCACCGGTGCCAGCACCACACCAGCCACCCGCCAGTCATGCATGCGGCGGATGATGTCTTCTTCGCGGTCGACGGATTCGCGGCACGACGCGGTGACAAGCGAAAACCCGCGCTCTTCCGCAAGCCGCTCCAGCTCGGTCACCATGGTGCCGAAAAATTCGCTTTCCAGTTCGGGAACAATAGCGCCGATGATCCTGCGCTTGGCCCGTCGCATGTCGGACGCCAGCGGATCGGCGCGATAGCCCAGCGCCTCGACCGCACTTTGCACCCGTTGCACATTTTCCGGCTTTACCGTTCGCACACCATGCATCACCTTGGAGACCGTCGCAGCAGACACGCCCGCACGGCTCGCAACATCATGAATGGACGGACGGCGCGCAAGCGCGACGCGACTGGTCATTAAAATTCCTCCCGCCGCCCGGACTAAAGGGTCGACAAAAATAAGATAAATCGATTTTTTTCTATTGTAAATCGATTTATTGCGGGTAATTTGGCTGAAATCGCATTTTTGGAAAATGCTGTAGGGAGAAAATTCAATGTCTGCAATTGGCAAACCTCTGGTGCTCAGCGCCCCCGATCCGCGCAGTCTGGATCTGATTTTCACTGACACGGCGCGCCGTGAGCTTCATGCCCGGTATGATGTGCTGGAGTGCGAGCCATCTGCAATTGCCGGGCAATCCGATGAAACCCTTTCTGGTGAAACCCTGGCTGCGGTGCGTTACATTATCGGTCAGCCGTCGATCACGCCCGAAACCCTGGCTGCAATGAAATCGCTGCGCTGCATATTCAATGTCGAAACCAACCTGATCAACAACATGCCTTATGAGGCGCTGTTTGAACGCGGCATCCATGTAGTGACCACCGGGGCGGTCTTCGCCGATCCGGTGGCGGAACTGGGCCTTGCCATGGCGCTTAATCTGGCGCGCGGCATCGTCGATGCAGATGTCGATTTTCGCGAAGGGCGCGAACTCTGGGGCGGAGACGGCAACAGCACGGCCCGGTTATTGACAGGTTCGGAAATCGGCATTGTCGGATTCGGCGATCTCGGCAAGGCTCTGAACCGGCTCCTGGCCGGCTTCAATGCCACGATCCGCGTGTTCGATCCCTGGCTGCCGCCTTCGATTCTGCGTGACCATAATGTCGAACCCGCATCGCTCGAAACGGTGCTTTCCCAGAGCGACACCGTTTTCGTGGTAGCGGCGGTCACCAACGACAATACCGGATTTCTGGGACGCGAAGCCTTCTCCCTGATGCGCAGGAATGCCGCCTTCATCCTGCTCAGTCGCGCCGGTGTGGTGAATTTTGATGCGCTGATGCAGGCCGTCCGCTCCGGCCATATCGTTGCCGCCAGCGATGTCTTTCCCGACGAGCCGTTAGCTGCCGATCATCCGGTCCGCAAGCTGCCGGGCTTTCTGCGTTCGGCCCATCGTGCCGGTGCGCTGGACATTGCTTTCAAGAGAATGGGCGACATGGTGCTTGAGGACATGGATCTGATGGACCGGGGCCTGCCACCCATGCGCAGCAAGCGGGCCGAACGGGAAACCGTTTCGCGAATGCGGTCAAAACCGGTGACAACCAACTGAACCACTTCGCGGCTGCACGACGGACCCTTTTCCATGAAATAGCGCCGGACGCCAGGGACCGGCTGGCGCAATTGGCCGATCACTTGCATGCCATTGATGATATCACTAGATCGCTTCATGGTTACCTTGAATCATTTGACCGGTTTTGCTCGTTTGCCGGCGAGGCACACTTCGCGCCGTGGTCTTCATGACCACAAGCGGAGTGTAACGACGTCCGGCGAGCGTGCAAAGCCGGCCTTCGGTGCTCCATATCAGCCCACCGGACAGCGTTAGCCAACTTGCCCGATGCACAGCATCGCGCGGCGTGGACTGCCTTGCCGATAAACTGATCTGGAGCATCAAATGGTTCCATGTAACCGTGAAGTGATCTAACAGGTTGCTGAAAAACCCTCTCGCCAATCTGGACTGATTGTGATTCTGTTG
>CAXBCI010000009.1:0-107994 GCA_963974065.1 uncultured Hyphomicrobiales bacterium
GCCAGCGCTCTGCGCGCCATCGTCGGTGACAACATGGCCCTGGTGGTGCCGGGCATCCGCCCCAAGGGCAGTGATCATGGCGACCAGAAACGGGTCATGACACCTGCGCAGGCGGTCAATGCCGGTGCCGATTATCTGGTTATCGGGCGGCCGATCAATGCCGCAGAAAATCCTGTTGCGGTGATGCAAGCCATTGTGGCTGAACTGGAAGGCGGCAATTGAAGGCGGATTTCCACGGCGCTGCCGTAAGTTTCAAGGTGAAGCGGGTCCGACCGACAGCCGCCGGCTGATCGCCAGTTTGCGTTCGCGGTAAAGCGTGAAAAGGCCGCTGCAGACGACAATGATACTGCCGATGATCATGGCCAGGTCGGGGATGTCACCAAAGACGATATAACCCAGCAGGCCAGCCCAGATCAGAGCGGTATACCGGAAAGGAGAGGTGAAACTGACTTCTCCGCACCGCATCGCCTGAATGGAACAGAAATAAGCTGTCAGCAAAAAAAATGCAGAACCTGTCAGCTTCACAAGGGTCAGAGCCGAAACCGGCTGCCATGTCCCTGACAGGGTGACGAGCCCTCCCATGATCATCACTGCGCAACTGGCATAAAAAGAAATGAAATTTGCTGATATGTCGCGCGGAATCTGGCGCGTCGCCAGATCCCGCAACACAAGGCAGAACACGGCAGCCAGCGCTGATAAGGAATAAATATTGAAGCCCTCCCCACCGGGGCGGATGATGATCAGCACGCCAACCAGACCGACTGCAATGGCGCTGTAGCGCCGCCAGCCAACGGCTTCGCGCAGTATTACGGCGGCTGCCAGCGTGACGATCAGCGGCATGGCCTGCAAAATGGCGGCGGCATTGGCCAGTTCCATGTTGAAAAGGGCCGTCAGAAAAAACACGGTTCCGGCCAACTCTCCGATGGTGCGCAGCACCAGATGCTTGTCAAACGCGGCCCGCCTGCTGGCAAATCCTCCGCTGCGCCAGGTCAGAACGCCCATCAGTGCGGTGGCCAGAATGCCGCGCAAAAAAATTGCCTGAAACAGATCGATGTCGACATTGGCCAGTTTCATCAAGGCATCGTTCAGCGTGAAGCCCAGCATGGCCAAAACCATGAATCCGGCACCGCGCATATTATCACCAATCTGGGGCATCTGGGTCGATCCTGTAAGATGATGCCAGCCATATCGCTCACATCCCTGAATTGACAGATAATTCTACCATCTGAGCGCGCGACTCCCGCTCTACTGGCAGTTCAGGCCCCTGCGAAAGCGGGAATTGCAAAATTCGTGAGGAAGGGGCATCCTGCCTGTGACAGTTTGATCGCCGGAAACGGATGGCGCGCGACTCAGGAGAAGCTGATGCCCGGATTGCAATCAATTATCAGAATTGGTGCCCTGATTGGAACCGCCCTGTTGGTCGTGGGAACTGGTCTGTCATCGGCTTTTGCCACCAAACATCAGCCGGCCAATCGACTGTTCAGCAGCCGCGATGTCCCGGCTGATCTGAACGCCAGCGCTGTCGGGTTCTACACCAAGGGCTGTCTGGCCGGTGGCGCGGCACTGCCCGAGGATGGGCCTTACTGGCAGGCCATGCGCCTGTCGCGCAACCGCAACTGGGGTCATCCCGTCCTCGTCAATTATCTGGAAAAACTGGCAGAGGCGGCCGCCACCAAAGACGGCTGGAACGGCCTGATGGTCGGTGATATGTCGCAGCCGCGCGGCGGGCCGATGATGACCGGCCATGCCTCTCACCAGATCGGACTGGACGCTGATGTCTGGTTGCGACCGCTGCCGGACCAGCGGCTCAGCCGGCAGGAACGCGAAGAGATTTCGGCCATTTCGATGCTCAAGGACGACACGTTATTCGTCGACGATGCTGTCTGGACCGACGCACAATTCCGAATTTTGAAACGCGCCGCCTCCTATGATGAAGTGGCACGGATTTTTGTGCATCCTGGCATCAAGCGCAAGCTCTGCGACACAGCCGGAGATGATCGCGGATTTCTGCGCAAAATCCGGCCCTGGTACGGGCATTACTCCCATTTCCATGTTCGTTTGAAATGCCCGTCAGGGTCTGAAGGTTGCAAAGATCAAGCGGCCCCTCCACCGGGCGATGGGTGCGGAGCGCCGCTGGCCTACTGGTTTACCGATGCGCCGTGGAAACCGGCCAAGCCCAAAGATCCGAACGCCAAACCGGTCACGCCGCGTTACACCCAGCTCAGTGAATTGCCGAATTCCTGCACCGCAGTTCTGGATGCACCGGCTCCCGGCGGTGTCTCTGTGCGCAGGCTGGCGCTGAGCTGGCCACCATATCCGTGGAACAATGCGCCGCCGCCGAAGGCGCGCCCTGTCAGATAGGATATTACCACCATTTTTTTGGCGAAAACCGGCCTGCAGCCTGTTCCAGCACTTCGCCGACCGAGAACAGGGTCTCTTCGTCAAACGGCTTGCCGATCAGTTGCAGCCCGAGCGGCAGCCCCTCGCCATTGATGCCGGCAGGCACGGCTATGCCCGGCAGACCCGCCATATTTACGGTGACAGTGAACACGTCATTGAGGCACATTTTCACCGGGTCGGACTTCATTGTTTCATCACCGATGGGAAAGGCGGCGGAGGGCGTGGCCGGTGTCAGAATCGCGTCCACCCCATCGGCAAAGACGGTTTCAAAATCGCGCTTGATCAGGGTGCGGACCTTCTGGGCGCGCAGATAATAAGCGTCATAATAGCCTGCCGACAGCACATAGGTGCCGATCAGCACCCGGCGTTTGACCTCGGCGCCAAACCCGGCGGCGCGGGTTTTTTCATACATGTCGATAATATCATCACCCTCGACCCGAAGCCCGTAACGCACGCCATCATAGCGCGCCAGATTGGATGAGGCTTCTGCCGGTGCCACAATATAATAGGCCGGCAGGGCGTATTTGGTATGGGGCAGTGCGATCGGCACGATTTCGGCTCCGGCATCTTTCAGCCAGGCTTTGCCCTGTTCCCACATGGCGGTGATATCATCCGGCATGCCGTCAGCGATATATTCCGCCGGAATGCCGATCCGCATACCCTTGATGCTCCGGCCGACAGCGGCTTCATAATCCGGCACCGGTATATCGGCGGATGTTGTGTCTTTGTCATCGACCGACGCCATGGATTTCAGCATGATCGCGGAATCGCGCACCGTTCTTGTAATCGGTCCGGCCTGATCCAGCGATGAGGCAAAGGCAACTACGCCCCAGCGCGAGCAGCGGCCATAGGTCGGCTTGATGCCGACAGTGCCAGTAAAGGCGGCAGGCTGGCGGATGGAGCCGCCCGTGTCGGTGGCGGTCGCCCCTGCACAAAGCTGCGCTGCAACGGCAGCGGCCGAACCGCCGGATGAACCGCCCGGCACCAGCGGCTGATTGCTGCCATTGGCCTGCCATGGATTGGTCACCGGGCCGTAATAGGATGTCTCATTCGACGATCCCATGGCGAATTCGTCCATGTTCAGCTTGCCCAGCATCACCGCGCCATCGGCCCACAGATTGGCGGTCACCGTGCTTTCATATCTTGGCTTGAAGCCATCCAGAATATGGCTGCAGGCCTGACTGTGAACGCCTTTGGTGCAGAACAGATCCTTGATGCCAAGCGGAATGCCTTCCAGCGCACCGCCGGACCCGGAAGCAAGCCGCTCATCGGACGCCTTGGCCATGGCGCGCGCCTGGTCAAACGTCAGCGCCACATAGGCATTGAGGCTGGCATTGGCGGTCTCGATGGCGCCGATATAGCTGTCTGTCAGTTCGGCAGATGAAATTTCCTTTTGCACCAGTTTCTCACGCGCTTCGGCGATGGTCAGTTTGGTCAGCTCATTCATGATGCTCACTCCACCACTTTCGGCACAGCAAAGAAATGGTCTTCGCTCAGGGGCGAATTGGCCACGATATCGTCCGGCTTGCCGCCATCGGTGATGATATCCTTGCGTTGTTTCGCCGCCATCGGCAGCACCGATATCATGGCTTCCACGCCGTCAATATCGACTTCGTTCAATTGTTCAAAGAAGCCCAGAATTGCATTGAACTCGCCGGTCATGGTTTCGGCCTGTTCTTCGCTGACCGCAATGTGGGCGAGCCGCGCCACGCGCTTGACGGTGTCTGTATCGACGGACATGAAAATCCCTTATTCGTTGGGGGCTGTGCGGATGAGAAGTGTGCCCCGGCCATAGCAGATGCCTTGTGGGCGATGCAATGGTTTTGGGCATATCGCACCGCCCTGCAGGTCCAAATCCGGAAAAATCAGCTGAAACTGCGGCTGCGCACTAGCGTCACAGGCGGATGCGGTGCTAACGCAGGGAAAAAGAGAATTGCGATGCCCCTTCTTGACCTCTCCGAATTTGCCCAAGCGGCATCCGGCCGTCGCCTGATCGGTCTTGATCTGGGCACCAAGACCATTGGGATTGCGCTCAGCGATGCCGAACATCGCATCGCCACGCCGATGGAGACCATCCGCCGTGTCAAATTCACCAAGGATGCGGAACGGCTGCAGGAAATCTGCACCGAACACGACATTGGCGGCCTGGTCATCGGTCTGCCACTCAACATGGATAACAGTGAAGGCCCCCGTGCCCAGGCAACCCGCGCCTTTCAACGCAACCTGGCGCAAAAAATCGACCGTGCCATGCTGTTCTGGGATGAGCGGCTGACCACGGTCGCGGCCGAGCGCGCCATGCTGGAAGCGGATCTGTCGCGCAAGAAACGCGCCGCCCGCATCGATGCGACGGCAGCGGGGCTGATATTACAGGGCGTGCTGGATCGCCTGCGGAGACTTTAGCGGCGGTGCTGGAAAGCTTTGAATCTCTGCTGCCGGTGTTTGCGGTCATCGTTCTGGGTGTCATTCTGCGCCGCAAGCTGGTCACCGATCCGGCCTTGTGGCTGGGTGCGGAGCGGCTTGGATTCTGGGTCCTTTTTCCGTCTCTTCTGGCGGAAACACTTATCAACGCAGATCTGAAAAGTGGTCAGGTCGGCACGCTGGCGCTGGTCTTCTTCGTAGCAGCAATTGTCCATGGACTTGTGATTCTGGCGTTGAAGCCGGTTCTGATCCGGTTCCTCGATATGGATATACCGGCCTATTCCACCATCTATCAGGTCGCCACCCGCTGGAACGGGTTTGTCGCATTGGCCATTGTCGAAAAGCTGTATGGCGACAGCGGCGTCAGCCTAGTAGCCGTGGTGTTGGCTGTCATGGTGCCGGTGGTAAATCTGCAGAATGTCACGATCGTCACATTGCTGCTGGCAGATCAGCGGCCATCCGTTGGAAGGCTGGCCAGGTCTGTTTTCACCAATCCTCTGATCCTGGGTTGCAGCATCGGCCTTGCAATAAACCTTCTGTCGGTTCCAGTCTATCAGCCGGTCCTGACAGTGTTGGAAATTCTCGGCGGTGCCGCTCTTGGCGTCGGGCTGATTTTGGTCGGCACCGGACTGCAGTTGCGCAGCACTTTGAAACCTTCGCTCGACGTCTGGACGGGCGTGGGTCTGAAACTCGCCCTGTTTCCCGCTCTTGTCGCAGCGTTGGCATTTGCCTTTGGCCTGAGCGGTAACGAGCTGACTATTGCCATCATCTGCGCAAGCGTGCCGACGGCCATGAACGGCTATCTTCTGGCCAAGGAACTGGGCGGTGATGCGCCGCTCTATGCCGCTGTGGTGGCAATCCAGACAATTGTCAGCTTCATCTCGATTCCGCTTTTTCTCACCTTGGTATCCTGAAACGCGCCAAGCGGCTTGCACGATCAAAAATTTATGCTTAAAGCTCAGCTTTTAATGAGCACAGCAACCAAAACCCAGTTTTACCCGCACCGCCACCTTCTCGGCATCGAGGGTCTGTCACCCCGGGACATCGCCGTTCTGCTGGATTTTGCCGAACAGCAGATTGATATCAGCCGTCAGGTCGAGAAGAAGAAATCCGTGCTGCGCGGGCGCACCCAGATCAATCTTTTCTTTGAAGCATCGACCCGCACCCAGTCCTCGTTTGAACTGGCAGGCAAGCGCCTTGGCGCAGATGTGATGAACATGTCGGTGTCGTTCTCCTCGGTCAAAAAGGGCGAAACCCTGGTTGATACCGCCATGACGCTGAACGCCATGAACCCGGATATTCTGGTGATGCGGCACCATTCCGCAGGCGCCGCCGCCCTGCTGGCGCAGCAGGTCGATTGCTCGGTGATCAACGCCGGAGACGGGGCCCATGAGCACCCCACCCAGGCTCTGCTCGATGCCCTCACCATCCGCCGCCACAAGGGCTCGCTGGCAGGACTCACCGTGGCAATCTGCGGCGATGTGATGCACAGCCGGGTGGCCCGCTCCAACATATTGTTGCTCAACGCCATGGACGCCCGGGTGCGGGTTGTCGCGCCGTCCACCCTTCTGCCTGCCGGGATCGAGCGTCTGGGTGTGGAAGTCTTTCGCGACATGAAACAGGGCCTGAAAGACGCTGATGTGGTGATGATGCTGCGGCTGCAGCGCGAACGCATGGCCGGGGCTTTCGTGCCGTCTGTACGCGAATACTTCCGCTATCACGGCCTTGATGCGGAAAAACTGGCCTGGGCAAAACCAGATGCGCTGGTGATGCATCCCGGACCGATGAATCGCGGTGTCGAAATCGATCCTGCGGTTGCCGATGGTCCGAACAGCGTCATTCGCGAACAGGTGGAAATGGGTGTCGCCGTGCGCATGGCTGTTCTGGAAGCGCTGGCGCAGCATCTGCCCAATCGCGACCGGCGGGGCTGATCATGGCGCTGTCCTCCAACTCCGTTCATATCCGCAATGGCCGCCTTGTCTGCGCCCGGCAAAACCGCGATGAGATCAGTGATCTGTTGATCATTGACGGCTGCATTGCCGCGATAGGCCCGGCAGGACAGCTGGCGGTTTCAAACGAGAACATTCTAGCACTCGACGCTGCCGGCAAGCTTGTCCTGCCCGGTTTTGTCGATATGCAGGTCAATGTTGGTGAACCGGGCCAAGAGCATAAGGAAACTCTGGCCACGGCCAGCGCGGCGGCGGCGGCCGGCGGCATCACCACCATAGTCACAACGCCGGATACAGACCCGGTGATCGATGATCCGGCGCTGGTCGATTTCATGCTGCGCCGGGCACGCGATACAGCCAGCGTCAAAGTTCATCCGGCAGCGGCCCTGACCAAGGCCCAGGCGGGCCTTGAAATGACCGAATTCGGCCTGCTCAAGGAAGCTGGCGCAGTGGCGTTTTCCAGTGGCCACAGAGCGCTGCAGAATGCGCTCATTCTGCGCCGCGCCCTGACCTATGCCCGCGACTTTGACTGTTTAATCATCCACCATGCCGAAGATCCGTATCTGGCCGCAGGCGGGGTCATGAATGAGGGCGAAAACGCCACCCGTCTGGGTCTGCCCGGCATTCCCCACGAGGCCGAACTGATCATGATTGACCGCGATATCCGCCTCGCAGCATTGACCGGAAGCCGCTGCCACATCGCGCAACTGTCCACTGCCGCAGGCGTTGCCGCAATTCGCACTGCGAAAGCTGCCGGTATACCGGTCACTGCCGGCGTGTCGGTAAACCACCTGTCGCTCAATGAAATTGATATTGGCGCCTACCGGACCTTCTTCAAACTGTCGCCGCCCCTGCGCCTGGAAGATGACCGCCAGGCCCTGATCGACGGGGTTGCCGACGGTACGATTGATGTGATCGTGTCCAATCACGACCCGCAGAATGTCGAGGCCAAGCGCCATCCCTTTGCCGAGGCGGAAAGCGGGGCCATCGGCCTTGAAACGCTGTTTTCCGCCACCATGCGGCTGGTCCACGATGAGCGCCTGAGCCTGCTTGATCTGGTGCGCGCCGCCAGTGACACACCGGCCCGCCTGCTCGGCCTTGCCGCTGGGTCGCTGGAAGTCGGCACCGCTGGCGACATTGCCATTGCCGATCCGGATGCGCCATGGATCGCCAGCGAGGACCAGTTCCGCTCGCGCTCCAAAAACACCGCCTTTGAAGACGCCCGCTTCAGTGGCCGCATTGTCCAGACTTTCGTCGATGGCAAGTGCGTTTTCACGCTTGATGATTAGGCAAGACCCAGTTTGCCGCGCAGTTTTTTTGGTCAGCTTGGCGCTGATGATGCGGTGGGCTTCGGCTATATAGGTTTTCCGGTCCTCGTCACTGAATTCTGCATCCGCTTCAACGCGCACCCACTTGGCCCGCGCCAGATAGGGTGCCGGAATGATCCCGGGCAGTTCGGTCAGCATGCGGTAGGACATGTCGGCACATTTGAACGCCAGCGCGATGTCAGCGCCTTCAGCGCGCGCTGCCTGGCCCGCTCCGCTGCCAAGTTCGGAAATGGCAAATATCCTGCCGCCGATCTTCCAGACATGAGAGCCGCCCCACTGCACCACATAGGTGGCGGCAGTGAGACTGCCGCAGAAGGCATTATACTCGTCAAGTGTCATCGGGCGCTGTCAGGATGCGACTGGGCCGGGGCCGGGAACCGGGCAGCTGACGCCGGTGCCGCCAATGCCACAATAGCCGGTCGGATTTTTCGCCAGATATTGCTGATGATCCGCTTCCGCATAGAAAAACTCCGGTGCGTCCATCACCTCGCTGGTGATGGTTGATCTGCCGGCACTCTTGAGCGCTGTTTCATACAGGGCCCGGCTATCCTCTGCCGCGGCAAGCTGCTCGGGCGACGTGGCGTAAACGCCGGAGCGGTATTGCGTGCCGGTGTCATTGCCTTGGCGCATGCCCTGGGTCGGATCATGGCTTTCCCAGAAGGTCTTCAGCAATGTGTCAAACGACACCAGTTTAGGATCATACACCACCAGCACGGCTTCCGTATGGCCGGTCTGGCCGCTGCACACTTCCCGGTAGCTCGGGTTCGGGGTGTGGCCAGCCATATAGCCCACAGCCGTGGTGTAAACCCCGTCCAGTTTCCAGAAAATCCGCTCCGCGCCCCAGAAGCAGCCCAGCGCGAAATAGGCTTTCTCCAGATGGTCGGGAAACGGGCCCTTCAGCACATTGCCGTTGACGAAATGATGGCTTGCCGTTGGCGGCGCCTCGCTGCGTCCCGGCAGGGCATTATCCTTTGCCGGAATGCTGATCTTGTTCTGCAGGCGATTGAATGAAAACATCTTGATTCCTTTCCAGATAAGGTCTCCCAGATCAGGCTTCAACGACAGTGCGCCGTTTCTTGCCGATCAGAATAAACAGCAAGGCGATGATGCCCACCACCAGCCAGGTCGGTGCCTGCAGGATGGAGATCATAACCGGGTCCCACAGATATGGGTGCACATTCCGCTGAATAACAGCCTGCGCCAAATTCAGTGAGCCGGAATGCAGTTCAAACCATGTGCTGCCCATCGCCGTGACGATCAAGGAGCCACTGGTGATCGAGCGGGCGCCATCAAGCACCAGCGCGACGAAGGCTCCGGCAAACAGCCAGAAGCCGAGAATGCGGAATATAAAGCGTATCATATGAGGTCCTGTTTGGGTTTTCTGGCATATAGGCCGCCGCCCTTTTATCAGCAAATCAAGCCTCTTCACAGTTCCGCGAGAAAAAACATCCGCGTTGGCCTAAAAGATACGCCCTGCACCTTGCGCAAGCCCTTGTGATCAGTATAAAGCTCTCGCGCTGATTAAACGGTCCGGTCTCCGGCACGTTTCCTCAAGGAGAGGTGGCCGAGTGGTCGAAGGCGCACGCTTGGAAAGCGTGTAGGCGGGTAACTGTCTCCAGGGTTCGAATCCCTGTCTCTCCGCCATTTACCTCTGATTTCATTGAGAAATTTGGAAAGGCGCAAAACCTACTAGCATTCTACTGCAAGTTTGAACCCGGTGCTTTGCGGCATTGGCCTACGCCTCTTGAGCATGTAGATACTTCACAAGATTGAGAGGTAAGCATGGTCAGAAGACTTGTCGGAACGATTATTGGTGCATTCATCGGTGCTTTCCTAGGTGCTGGCACTGGTATCGTAGGCGCGTTCGGCGGCATTTCGGGGCTTATCGTGTTCGCCGTGGTCGGCGGCGTTATCGGTTTCTTAGCAACCCCTGACATTTCTAGGCTAGGAAACCGCGTCGGCAAGATGCGCAGAAAGGACGAGAACTAATGCAGGCGCTCGCTATGTTCCTTGGAATGTCCCTCGGCTTTGGGGGCGTGGGTGGCCTTCTATCCGGTGTATTCGCTCGGTCCTTTCGTCGCGCGATGATTTGGGCAATCGGCTTTGGCCTTCTAGACGTGATCTTTCTTTATTTGGTTTCGCCTACATCGCGCTTCGCGCCGGGCTTAGTATTGATCGGCGTAGTTTGGGGGCTTGTCGGTTGGTCCGCGGTCGGACGGCTTCTTGCACGGCGTCGTGCGGGCAAAGAAGCGGCAACAATTGCAGGTGCAATCTAATGATTGGTGCTTTGATTCTACTGTTTGTATTGCTCTATCCCGCTGCACTAATCGGCGGGTTTATCCAAGGTAAATTTGGCACAAGAGCATTCCCGTTTCGGAAGCTAATCTATGTTGGGGTTTACGCCGTCCTCGCTTTCATTACGCTTCCGATGGTTGCCGGGTAAAAAAAGACCGCGCCCGAAGACGCGGCAGTAGGTACTCTTGCGGAATTCGTTACGGGTGTTCGCACAAGCCCACGACGGTCGCCCGTCGGTCGGCAGGGATTGCCCACAGGGGTACTGCCAAGACGGCCACGGCGGCAAGGTCGGTACCGCGTAGCCCTTCCCCTGCCATGATGTCCAAGACGCTTTGCGCAGGCGACGATAGCGCCACAGTCAGCACGTCGTGAAGGTCAACCCCTAGTCGGTGCTCGAACAGGTGGGCCACGCGGTCTGCGGTCGACGGCGAAGGGGGTGGCTAGTTGGCCTGTGGGCACCAAAAATACCCGCTGAATGGTTTTCTGCCGAGGAGATAGCATCCCATGGGTTGCAGCGCTCACAGTACCGATTGCCACGTGCGGTTCGTGAAAAATTTCCAACTGAAACAGGGTAGAAACCCAGTCCCGGATATCAATCAAAACTTGCAAATTATTGCAAAAATGGTATATTTTGAATATGAATTGGACGGTCGAAACACTGGATGAACGGGTAGATGCCGAATTAGCAGAGTTACCGTCAGATATGCGTGCAAAGTTTATCTGGATTGGCGAATTGATTGAAGCCAAAGGGCTTGAAAACGTCAGAGAGCCTTATGTCAAGCATCTCGACGGTCCGATTTGGGAAATGCGGATGAAAGGTCGCGATGGCATTGCCCGCGCCGCATACGTCGCCGTCAAAGGCAAGCGCGTTGTGGTTGTCAGGGTGTTTCGCAAGAAAACCCGGACAACACCGCGCCGAGAAATTGAAATCGCTCTGGAAAGAGCAAAGGAAGCCCGATGACCAGTTTGAAAGATTTGAAAAAGCAATGGACGAAAGACCCTGCTTTTAAGGCCGATTATGATTCCATGGAAGAAGAGTTCGCATTGGCGGGAGCCTTGATCGATGCCCGGTCCAAGGCCGACATGACCCAAGAACAGGTCGCAAAAGCCATGGGAACAACGCAGGCCGTGGTCGCCCGGCTGGAAGGTGGCGGATCAATCCCGTCCACGCGAACATTGAAACGATTTGCCGAAGCTACGGGCACACGGCTTAAGATTAGCTTTGAACAACGAAACAACTAACGAAGCAGCCGTCACAACCATTCTTAGATCAAGGGTAAATAGTTTGGCCTTCAATCGAGCGACAAAAGAGAAACTCGGTTTCTATGTTTATGCTCTCATTGATCCCTGCGTTGGTACAGATTATCCGTCTTCACTTTTCTACATTGGGAAAGGAACAGGAGATCGCTGCTTTAATCATGCCAACATGGAATCTATTGCACAAGGGAATCCAAACGAAAAATATGATCGTATTCGTGACATAAAAAATAGAAAAAACTGTGCGCCGGAAATCAAAATTATTGCCCACGGCCTGACTGAAGACGAAGCCTTTCGAATAGAATCAATATTGATTGCAATGCCTTGGCAATTAACGAATATTCGGGCTGGTCACCACGCAGATGATTATTGGCTTTCAGCAAAATACCTAAATGCGCGTTACAGCAATCCTATAAAATCATCAGAAATAAATGGTTGTTTCCTCATTGTGAGTTTGAATGGGAATGGTGCTGGAAAGCTTCCACCCTATCCTGAATTTGCGGATGATCAGGAAACACTACAACAACGGACTTTAGGAGACTGGCCAGTCAGTGAAAAGCGAGCGGAATCGGTGGAGCATATAGTCGGCGTTTTTCGCGGTTTGGTAAGAGTGGTATTTTCTATCGAACCAGATGAGCAAGGCAAGGCAAAATATGAGTTCATTCCCAGGTCGGAAAAAGGAAAAATGAACCGTTATCGTTGGCTCGGTGAATCAGACAGGAAGCTAACCGAACAATATCACCTCAGAGTGGTCGTCGGCGAAGATGGAAAGGAATTGACCACAATGCCAAATGGTAGTTCCTACCGCTTCGTACCAAAACCCATAAACCCGATGTGAGTTGACACGCCCGATCACGGTGTTTCTCGATTGACTTCATCCGTTCTGATTGCTCTGCCATGCGCATAGCAGAGCAATTGGTACAGGCAAGGATGCGGCAGTTTTGGGTATGTATTCGGCGGAGTTTTTCGATCTGGCTTTCCAGCGTGTGGCGACTTCGCATATGAGCTTTGACCAAATCATCCGCTGGTCTGGTCACCCATGAGGCCTTCCCAAGCTTCTCGCTCATAGTGATATAAGACTGTCCTGAACAGTGAGCCCTATCCATTCACGAAAGATGGGTTAGATGCCATGCCCCCAGACGCCGGTGGCGTTTCCTCCGCAGACACCCGTCAGAACACGCAGCCAGTTGCCGCCCGAATTCTTACGGATTCTGTCCCTGACCCGATGCATCATCAGAAGGAAACATCAGCTTTACCATACAAACCGACGGCTCCGGCACGATCTCTTGTTCTGCCGCTAAGGACTGCTGAGCGCAAGTCGCATCTGTTAGTCTTTTACCCGAGTACGCCGAAGCAGAATTTTATTCGGTCCGTGACCTTATAAGTCGGCACCGGAACCTCGTGCCATGGGCGAATTCTTCCAAGTCGCTTTTACATCGGCCGGGCTACGCTAAAGAAGCCTTCTCTGGCACGCAGGCTATTTTCATTTCCTCGGCAAACAGGCGCATTCGGCGATTGAGCCGCCTGTCTTCGCTGTGGACGAGAAAAATGCCCCAATCCGGGATCGACAGAGTGGGAAGGACAGCGACCAGATCCCCTTTTTCAAGCGTTTCTGCAGTGATGAAATCCGGCAACCTTGCAATACCAAGATCATTGAGAACTGCGTTCAGTAAAAAGCTGCCACTGTTTGAGTTCAGGAACGGCTTAAACGCGAACGTCTCATGCGCAGCATTGGCTGCGACAAACTCCCATGTCGCGCGCCTGGCCGAGCCAAAATACAGCAATGGGTGGTTGTGCAGCTCGTCCAGGCTATCAGGCATTCCCGCGTCAGCAAGATAATTTGGGCTCGCAAACAGCTGGTGCCGAACGCAGCCAATACGCGTGGCGGCGGGGCCCTCGTCGCCGTCTTCGGCGATACGGATTGCAAAATCATAGTTTTCGCGTTCCAGGTCCACGACGCGATCATCGAAATCCACGGTTAGCTGAATCTCGGGGAACTTCTGCATGAATGCAATGAGGGCTTTGTGCAAAAAGGCGAGCCCGAATTCGCGCGGAACCGTGACTGATAAGGGCCCTTCCACAGCTGCGGAGGTGCTGGAAAAGTCGTTTTCAATCTCATCAGCGTCTCCCACAATATTGACGGCGCGCTGAAAAAGCTCATGGCCCGTAGAGGTCAGGCTCCAAACACCTGCAGATCGATCAATCATACGCGACCCATAGCGCTCTTCCAGCAGGCTCAATCGTCTGCTGACCGCGGATTTCGCGATCCGCAACTTGTCGGCGGCTTTCGAAATTCCGTGATTCTCTACAACAACGACAAAAAGCCGTAGATCCTCAATTTGACCCATGTTGTTCTCTTTCTTAGAACCAAATAGCCTAATTTATGATTTTTCTTCTATTTTTTAGAACAATGTATGATCTGTGTCCAGTCAACAAGGTCAGCCAATCAACAAGTTCAGGGAGAATTCAAAATGAAAATGTCACTCACCGTCGCCATAGTTGCCGCCAGTTTTTTTGGCAGCGCCTATGCTCAGGAACCGGTATGGGATGCCAATACCGTCGTGCTGGAAAGCCAGAAACTGGCGGAAGGCGTTTTTGCAGTCATCCCGACAGGTGCTGATGATATGGCAGCCAACGGAGTTCCGATCGCCACAACTGGTGGATTTGTCATCGGTGAAAACGGTGTCCTGATTGTGGAATCGATGCTCAACGAGCGTCTCACCGGGCAGTTGCTCGACCTCATCGCCAAAGAGACCGATCAACCGATACGCTATTTGGTGAACACCAGCTTTCACGGCGATCATTCTTACGGAAATCAATACCTTCCGGACAGCATCGACATCATCCAGCATGTCAACACAGCCGCCTATATCCGCAGTAATCTGGAGGCCGACAAAGCCTTCATGATGCAGAACTTCGGCCAGGGACGCGGCATCGAAGAGATTGTTGCGACAGAAGCTGATATTCTCGTTGGGGAAAGCAGCAGCCTGACGATCAACCTGGGCAGCATGACCGTTAATATCAAAGACTACGGTTTTGCTCAAACCGGCGGCGATCTATTTGTATCCGTGCCAGAAGCCAATGTTCTTTGGACCGGCAATGCAATCGTCGCGCAAGCCCCGGAACTACCCTGGTTGCTGGACGGTCATCTGGTTGAAACCCGGGATACGCTGCAACTGGTCTATGATGCATTCGACGCGCAGACCAAAGTCGTTCCGGGGCATGGTCCGGTTACGGATATTGCGGCCATTCAATTTGGCGTGGATTATCTGACCGCAGTTGAGACCGAGGTTGGCGCCGCAATCGCTGAAGGGCTGAGCCTTGAGGACACCGTCGCCCGCGTCGCGCTGCCTGATTACCAGGGCTACGCGCTGTTTGGCTGGGTGCATCCAAGCCTCAACGTCCCGGCTGCATATCAGGATCTCAAATAAGGCGCTGACACCGGCACATGGCAGCATTGCGAATGGCACTCTTGTGGGGTCATCATCATGACCCCACTTCACCAATTCAAACTCCTAATTGAGTCCAGACCATAGGGAAAGGAGTAACCAATGCTCGATACCTTCAACATGCGAACCGAAAACATGCCTGGCGCCATGCGTCTCTTGCTGGACGCATATCCACGTGACAGCTGGGATGCCCATCCCGGCTTCAAGGAAAACACCCGCCACTGGCTTGGTGCACACCAAATGTTCCGCCGTTTGGCGCAGCTTATCCGCACGGATGCCGAAACCTATCTTGATCAAAACATCGCGGCGGATGAGTATGCAGGGCGGCTGTCCTATTATGGCGGCGCGCTGGTTGGAAACCTGCATGGCCATCACGGTTGGGAAGATCACAGTTATTTCCCCGAATTGTCAGCGGCGGACCCCAGGTTCGATGCCGGGCTGGAGGTGCTTGAGAAAGATCACGCCGATCTTGACCTGGTGCTGGACAGTTTTACCAGAACGGCCAACCGGGCGATCAAACTGGTGCAGCTTGACGAGGTCCAGGCCCGCGAAGAAGTGGCAAAACTGCATGGCATATCCGAGACGATCGAGGCGTTTCTAAAGCGCCACCTTTCTGATGAGGAAGAGCTTGCGGTGCCGATTATCCTGCATCATCGTTTGAGAGGGTGAGGCCCAGGCCATGACCGAAGACAAGGCCGACAACGCGACACAGGAAGATCAGGCAGATGCCGCCGGCCGCCGCGTACGAGGAGAATTCGTGCGCGGCGTCAGCGGATTTCGCCATGCAATTGGCGATGCAGCCTTCCCCGCCGATCCGGGGCGCTACCACCTGTTTGTCGCGCTGAACTGCCCATGGTGTCACCGGGTTGTGCTGGCGCGCAATCTGCTTGGCTTGCAAGACAGCATCACCCTTGATGTGGTATTTCCGACCCGCACGGATGAAGCCGATCCCGAAGGACCAAACCTGTGGGAGTTCAATCCCGGCCGTGTCTCCAAATTGACCGGTAAGGTGTTGCCCGAGTGCACGTCCGAGACCGCAACGGGGCGTGGGCTGCGGCTGGCGCGGGACATCTACCGTGCTGAAGGGTCTGATGAGAAGTCTCTGCCGATTGTTTTTGACAAGACGGCCTGCCGCATCGTCAACAATGAAAGCGCCGAGATCATTCGCATGCTGGATCGCAACGCCGACGCTTTGGGCAGTGCTCTGCCCGACAGTGCTCGGCCGGTTCTCTACCCCGAAAACACTTCTATGCGGGCCGAGATCCATGCGCTGAATGAACGGATTTACACCACGATCAATAATGGTGCCTACAAGGCTGGGTTTTCCTCCGAGCAGTCAGTCTATGCAGCATCATATGACGGCTACTTCGCTGCTTTGGAGTGGCTGAATGATCTGCTGGCAGATGGTCGCCCATTCCTGACAGGGGCCGCGTTTACAGAAGCCGACCTTCGCCTCTTCCCGACCCTGTATCGCCACGACCCGGTCTATTATCTGCGGATGAAATTGAACGGTGCCAGGATCCTTGACTACAAGCACCTCTGGCACTGGCTGTGCCGGGTCTACAGCTTGAAGGGCGTGGCCGAAAGCAGTTCTCTGATTCATTGCAGGCAAGGCTATTTTGGCCGATCCTGGAATGGTGTGATCCCGCTGGGTCCGATGAAGCCCATGACCTATCCAGAGGCATATGATCACCCAGAGTTGGCCGAGCAGAGGGAAGATGCATAGGAATTGCGGAACATATTCAGGTCTCTTTGACCGGGTTGCCCATAACCGCCTCCGGTCCCTGGAATTATCCAGATGCGCTTGTGCCGTTCGGGGCTTTGAGCGCGAACAGCGAGCCCCAGCCTTTGACCGCTGACGGATCCAGTCCGGCCGCGAGCATGCCGCCCCAGACGCTGGTGGAATTTGAATCATAGACAGGTATCCCGAGCTCTTTCTCCAGCCTGTCAGCAAGAGTGGCACCCCGCAGATTTGTACAGAAAATCGCGATTGCATCGGGTTTGCCGGCGGCGACCTTTCGCACCATGTCTTCAATGATGTCTTCGCCATATTCGGAAAACGAGAAATTGCCGCGATCACGAAGGTGCCGTTCACTGACACAGTTGAAACCTTCCTGCTGGAAATTCAGGATGATGTTCTCCTGAACATCGTCGAGATAGGGCGTGACAAGCCCGTAAGTCTTCACCCCCGCGCTTTTGAACGCGTCGAGCAGGGCCAGAGTGGATGTTGTGGCGGCAATGCCGGTCGCAGCCTTGATCTGGCGGCAATGGGTGTGGTCGGTTTCCAGGCCGAGCCACCCAGCTGACGTGCCGGCCCAGCAGATCGAAGCCACCCTGGCATGAGACAGCAACGTTGCGGCGGCGAGTACTCTGTCGCTCTGGAACTGATTGAGTGCATCCCGGTCGAGGCTGATCTGAGTGACCTCGAAACGGCTGAAATGCGCGGTCGTATGGCTCACGCTCCGCAGCATTTCGCTGACCACCGGCTCTACAATCGTATTCGATGACGGCGTCAGCATTCCCAAAAGATTACGCTGTGTCATGTCTGTCCTCTACGTCGAATTAATCCTTGCAAACCTGGGCACCTGAGTGCCGAACAGATCGCGGAACTTTGCGTTTTGCCGAACGAGGTGGGTGTCTCAGGACGATTGTTTCAGCGACGTCGGGGCGCTCGCAACGATGACCTGAACCTTGTTGTCTGCCAGCGCCGCAGCAAGCTCGCCCCGCGGAGCCTGATCCGTTATCAGTATATCGATCGCGTCCAATCCGCTGAAGCGGACAAGCGCGCGCCGGCCAAATTTGGAAGAATCGCACAAGATACAGGTCCGTTGTGCCCGGTCGGCATATAAATTCTTAATATCAGCCTCTTCCGGCGAATAGTCGAACAGGCCTTCCGGCGTGATACCGGCCACACCGATAAAGGCGGTGTTGAGAGAAAAGCGTCTCAATTCATTCGACGCTTCCGGACTGCACAAGGATCCCTCGTTGCGCCGGTAATGCCCACCAATAACATACATTTTCGGACCGGTTTCGGACCGCGCCAGTGTCGCAACAGCCTGAAGATTGTGGGTGATGACACTGATGTCTGTGCGGGCCAGCAAAAGCTCCGCCAGTTCCGTGGCGGTTGAGCCGACATCCAGCCCGATCACATCCCGTTCCCCGACAAATCCGGTTGCCGCCTCGGCGATCCGCGCCTTGGCATCACTGTTCCACTGTCGCCGCGCATTGAAGGTCGGCTCGGTCATGGCAGGGACCGGCACCACCACCGGGACCCGGACCGCACCGCCATGGGCGCGTTGTATGGCGCCGCTGCGCTGGAGTTGATTCAAATCCCGCCGCACGGTCATTTCCGAAACACCAAACCGTGTGGCAAGCGCACCGACGGATAATGCGCCCTGCTCGGCAACCAGTTGGCTGATGGCGTCACGGCGCGCCGCAGCCAGCATTCCGCCGCTGCTGACAGCGCTGGGTTCTTCTGTATTCATGAATTGACCCAAAGTCTTGTTGAAAGAAATGCTGCCGTTCTACGCATTTGTCTGGTTTCATACAACCTCCGTTGAATCCATCATAAACACACAAATTCGATCGTCAATCAAACATTTCTCTGGACCGCCAGCCTCACCTGTGTATCATATTTGGTACTAGGGACGGTGAGAACGGGTCCCGCAGGGACGCAAGGCCGGTCGCGAATGCACCGGCGTGGGGGTGTGATGGTGGGATTTCCGCTGGCAGATGATCTGAAGCGAAAAACTGCACTTGTGACCGGAGCCACAACCGGCATCGGCAGGTCGATTGTCGACGTGCTGACAAAACATGGCGTGCGTTTCGCGCTCGCCGACATCAATCTGGAAAAGGCGATGCAGACCTTCGATAAAATTGGCGATCAAGCCGTTGCGGTCTGGTTCGAGGTACAACCGGAACAGCGTTATAGCGCAAGGTGGAAAAATTTCCGGTTGAGCCCAGTTTGAGCTCGAACGAAAACGAACATTTACGATCATGAAAGGAAGCATTGTCAGCAAGAAATGCGCGTTCAGTCAGTCAATAATCAAACCAGGAGTTCAATTATGTTACGTTCAGCATTGCCCATATTGAGTGTCGTGTTGGCCTGCGTTCCCGCCTTGGCGGCTGCCCAGACACCCGTGCGCTGGCTCAGCCAATCCCAGGAAACCAGCTCACAATATCCTGTTGAAACCTCGGCGATGGAACAACTCAGAAGCGAGGATTTCACCGTCGACCGCAGTGAGTTCCAGGCGCTGGGTATTAAAATGGCAGATGGCCTGCGCCTGATTCGCGCCGGGACATTTGATGTCGCTTCAATCCAGGTTGGACTCGTCGCAAGCGATGATCCGTTTCTGGAAGGCATTGATCTGATCGGAGTTTCGACCAATCTCGAAGAGCTCCGCGCTTCGGTTGATGCGTATCGCGATGTCTTCGCCGCACGGCTGGAAGAGCGATTTGGCGTCCGGCCGGTGGCGATCTGGCCGTTTGGCGGGCAGATCTTCTTCTGCAACCAGGCGATTGCAAATCTCGACGATCTCAAGGGCCTGAAGGTCCGCTCGTTCACCGCTTCCATGTCTGCCCTTATTGAAGCGGTCGGTGCAAGCCCGGTAACTCTGGCCTTTCCTGAAGTCTATCCGGCGCTGCAACGCGGTGTTGCCTCATGCGGCATCACCTCGGCCACGTCAGCCAATACCGGAAAATGGCCGGAGGTGACGACACATGTTCTGCCACTTGCTGTGTCGGGCGCCGTTCAGGCGCATGTTGTCAATGTCGAATGGTGGAACTCGCTGCCAGCTGAAGAGCAGGCCAAGCTTGAAGCCGCTTTTGACAAGATGGAGACTGATCTGTGGCAACTGGCGGGCGAAACCAATGGGCTTGCAGTGGCCTGCACCACTGGCGGTGCATGTGACAGCACACTTTACACCAGTTACAATCTTGAGCTTGTGGCACTGGCCGAAAGCGATCTGGATAAGCTTCGCAGAATTTCTGAAAATGTCATTCTCGGTGAATGGGCGGCGCGCTGTGAACGGGTCTATGAGGGTTGCGCCAAGGTCTGGAACGAGACAGTCGGCACCGCACGCGGAATGGCCGCAACTGTCAATTGAGTGCATTGCATCCCCGGCGTGCGGTTGGGGATGCACATCTGCAGGCATATCAGGCAGAATGTCGCAAGTGTGGTGAGCGGTTTTGCATGGGTCTGCCAGACTTGGCATTAGACTGCCAGAAGACTGCCAGATTTTGCATTGGGCTTAAACACGGGGTACTCATGATCTCATACCGGAAGCTGAATTCTGTTCTCGGCAAAGCAGGAATCCTGCTGGCGCTTGTGGGCGGAATCTCGGTTCTGATCCTGGCAGTGCTGATTGCCTACGATATTCTGGCGCGCAAGCTTCTGGCGTTCTCCGTGCAGGGCACCGACGAATTGGGCGGCTATGTGCTGGCACTGGTCGGGTCGCTCGGCATGAGCCATGTGCTGCACCGCCGCGAGTTTACCCGTATTGATCTGGCCTTCCGCCTGTTCCCGATCGGGCTGCAGCGCATCCTGCATGTTCTCGCCTATGTTTCCCTGGCTGGCATGGTGCTGTTCCTGGCCTATCACGCCCAGGGAACATTGAATGAAACCCTCCTGTTCCAATCCCACGCAAATACACCGCTGCAGACCCCGCTTTGGATTCCGCAGGGGCTTTGGGTGCTGGGCATCTGGTTTTTTGCATTGAATGCGGTTTTGCAGGCCCTGCGTGCTGTGCTTCTTCTGATAACTGACCCGTCCCGGGTGGAAAGGGAATTTGGCACTGTGCAAATCGAAAGCGAGCTTGCCGACTATACGGCTGCCCGTCCCGGCACGGACACCCCGGCATGAAGCAGCTTCAACGGAAAGTCGCCCATGGTTAGTCTCTGGATGCTGGCCGTCGGGTTCGGGCTGATGCTTCTGATGCTGATTATCGGCTTTCACATCGCATCGGCTTTATTTCTCACCGCCGCATTTGCAGCCTGGTGGTTTTTCGGCGACACGATGTTCCGTCCCTTCGGCACTTTGATGTGGGGTACGCTGAACAATTTTCTCCTGGTGGCGATACCGCTCTATGTGCTGATGGGCGAGATTCTGGTGCGCGGCAAGATAACCGAACGAATGTATGTCGCACTGGATGACTGGCTGCGTCCGCTGCCGGGCGGCCTGCTGCATACCAACATTGCAGCTTCTGCAATCTTCGCCTCGATTTCCGGATCGTCGGTTGCAACGGCCGCCACCATCGGCACGGTCGCCTTCCCGGCCTTTCGTGGTAAAAAATACTCCGAACCTTGGGTGCTGGGTACGGTGGCGAGCGGTGCCACGCTTGGCATTCTGATTCCCCCGTCAATCAATCTGATCATCTATGGCGCGCTGACCAACACATCGATTGGTCAGCTGTTTCTCGCAGGGGTGGTGCCGGGGGTCATTCTGGCGCTGCTGTTCATGGGCACCATCATCGTTGCCAGCACGTTGAATGCCGCCATCAGCGCAAGCTCGGACCCTGTCCCCTGGGCGGTGCGCCGCCGCAGGCTTCGCGATCTGTTGCCGCCGCTTGCGATCTTCCTGCTGGTGATGGGCGGAATCTATGGTGGCTGGGCGACACCGACAGAGGCAGCCGGGCTTGGCGTCTGCGGTGCACTGATCCTGGTTGCCGCGAACAGGGAACTGGGCTGGCACATGCTGTATGAATGTCTGCTGACGACTGTCCGGGTTACCGCCATGACGCTGCTGATCCTGATTGCCGCCTTCTATCTGAATTTCATCGTTGGCGTGCTTGGCGTGCCGGCTCAGATTTCCAGCGCCATGTCGCAGCTTGATATTCCGCCATGGCAGATGATTGTCGTTTTGGTGATTTTCTACGTCATGCTGGGCTGCTTCATGGATTCTCTGGCGATGATGATTGCCACAATTCCAATTGTCTTTCCGGTGGTCACGGCGCTGGGGTTCGATCCGCTGTGGTTCGGCATCTTTCTCGTCGTGATGTGCGAAATTGCTCTGATTACGCCACCGGTCGGCATGAACCTTTATGTCGTACAGGCGGTCCGAGGTCATGGCTCTGTTGCTGATGTTGTGGTCGGAGTACTGCCCTTCCTGGGCTGCATTTTTCTGCTTGTTGCGATCATGACCGTTTTTCCGGAGATGATAACATGGCTACCCAAGACGCAATACTGAATGAGCATATCACCTGCATCCGTGCAGCAGACTGGATCATCGGCTGGAACCACGAGATAGGGCAGCACGACTATCTGACAGGCGGCGATGTCGCCTGGAAAGGCGACCGGCTGCTGCAGGTCGGTGGGCATTATGCCGGGCCGGTCACGACCGAGATCGAGGGCGCTGGCCGCGTCGTCATGCCCGGCCTGATCAACATTCACTGCCACCCCTCGCAAACCGCGATCTTCCGGGGTTACGTTGATGAATTCGGCAACCCCATGCTGTTCTACAGCTCTCGCCACCCGTTCCGGCAGAGTTTCATTCACGATCATGCGGCGCAGCTGGCATCGGCGCGCTACGGTCTCGCCGAACTGCTGTCAAACGGCACCACCTCGATTGTCGATCTGAGCCACGCCTATCCCGGATGGCTTGATCTGTTGGCAGATAGCGGATTGCGTGCCTGGGCAGCACCAATGTTTCGCTCGGCGCGCTGGTGGACTGACACCGGGCACGAAACCAAATATGACTGGGCACCGGATTTGGGGCAGGCCGCCTTTGACGAGGCCCAGGCCGTGATGCAGACCGCCGAGAGCCATTGCAGCGGGCGCTTGTCCGCGCTGGTATCCCCGGCGCAGGTTGATACCTGTACCAAGGAACTGCTGGTGGCAGCCGCTGAACTGGCGCGCGAGACCGGACGTCCTTTGCACACCCATGCGGCGCAAAGCTATTCCGAATTCAGAGGCATCAACAGACGCCTCGACATGACACCGGTTGAATATCTCCACCAGATCGGCTTCCTCGGGCCAACAACGATCCTGGGTCACGCAGTCTTCACAGACGAGCACCCCTGGCTGAACTGGCCGCGCCGCAACGATCTGGCGCTGCTTGCCAGCACGGGCACGTCGGTGGCTCATTGCCCCACTGTCTTTGCCCGCGATGGCACCATGATGCACCATCTGGGCGCCTATATGGATGCCGGCGTCAACATAGCACTGGGCACCGATACCCATCCGCAGAACCTGTTTGAGGAAATGCGTCTGGCGGAAACACTTGCCCGTGTTGCGGCCGGCCCGCGCCATACCGCAAACACCGCACGGGTGTTTCACGCCGCCACGATCGGCGCGGCAAAATTGCTCGGGCGAGATGACATCGGCCGCCTTGCCGCCGGTGCCAAAGCCGATCTGGTGGTGTGCGATCTGCGCGAACCCAATATGCGGCCGATGCGTGACCCGTTGCGCAACCTGATTTATTCCTCAGGTGGACGCAGCGTTCGCGATGTCTGGGTTGACGGCCAACAGCTCGTAGCCGAGGGAACGGTTCTGACGATCGACTGGGATGCTGCCGCCGACGCATTGCAGGCCGAACAGGAGCGCACCGCCGCCAGTGTTCCCGGATTGGATGCAATCAGCCCGTTGTCGCTTCAAATGAGGTCGGGTGCAGCGTCAGATTAGGCAGCCGCCGCCTGACGATTGAAAAAGGCCTCGTCGGCACTTTGTTCGGAGATCAGCGTACAGACCTTTTTCGTCCCGCCCTCTCCTTTTGGCTTTATTCTGCGCTGCCATTGTGGTCCTTGCGCCGCCGTGAAATGCCATGTGGCGGGTTTTACATGTGCCGGGTTGACCATGCAAAAGTATTGACGGCCCACGCTTTGCTGTAGCAGGCTGTCGCGGCAAAAAATAAAAATTGCTGTTCCGAGGGCAGGGCTTTGACAAACTGGCGCTGGAACAAGTGCCGGTTCCAAGGCCGGGAGTGCGCTGAACCATGGGCCGGATATTCGTCGGCATAGGCTTTGGAGCCATTCAGACCGGGTTGTTTTTGAGGGAAGCCCAGCTCTCCGGCAATTTTGACCGCTATATTGTTGCCATGCGCCGGGCCGATCTGGTGAAGGCGGTCAATGCCAGCGGCACGGTCACCGTCAATATTGCAATGCCCGATGGTATTGCGGTGGAAACCTATGTCGATGTCGAGGCGCGGAGTCTGGCGTTGCCGGAAGATGTTGCGCGGCTGCAGCAGGATCTGCAGGCCGCTCACGAAATTTCAGTCGCCGTTTCCAGTGTCGGGGATTATGTCAGTGATGATGAAGCCAGCCTGCACCGGCTGATTGCCCGCGCCATTGCCGCAAAGCTGCAGGGCAAAGGCCCGAAGGTCCTGATTTATTCCTCGGAAAATCACAACGAGGCCGCAGCCCTGTTACAGCAGGCCATCCTGTCCGCATTGCCTGCATCGCAACACCGTGATGCGAGCCAGGTGTTTCAGACCGTCGATACGGTGATCGGTAAAATGTCCCGTGTCATCCGCGACCAGGACGAAATTGAGAAAGCCGGTCTGGCCCCGTCAACGCAACAGGGCAGCGAGGCCTTTCTGGTCGAGGCATTCAATCATATTCTGGTCAGCCAGGTCGATGCGAAACGCACCACCGGACGCGGCATCAGCCAGCTTGTCGAAAAAGCTGACCTTGTTCCCTTCGAGCACGCCAAGATACACGGCCACAACGCTACCCATGCCGGCTTTGCCTATATCGGTCAGGTACTCGGCTTGAAATGGATGGCGGAAGTTGCTGCCAAAGCGCAGGTCCACCGGTTTTTCCGCGAGGCATTTTTAGAGGAATCCGGCGAAGCGCTGATCCGCCTGCATGGTGGCAAGGATCCGCTCTTCACGCGGCAGGGCTATCGCGCCTATGTTGATGATCTTCTGCGCCGCATGGCCAATCCGTGGCTGCGTGACACCTGCGAGCGCATTGGTCGCGATGTGTCGCGAAAACTCGGCTGGGATGACCGGCTGATCGGCACCATCCGTCTGGTCCGGGCCCAGAATGTGTCGGCGCGGCGCTATGGGTTTGCCGCTCTGGCCGCATTTGAAATTCTCGGCCAGCCGTGGGACAGCCTGATCCAGAGCTGGATCAACAGCGGCGCGTCATCCGCTGAGGCCGCAGAAATGGCCGACTTTCTGAAGGCTCTGGAGCCGGATTATCTTGCCTGGCGGCAGGGTCTTCTCGCAGAGTTATCAGTCACCGGGGAAGCGGCCGGTTTCCCTGACAATCCGCAACATGTAAGGAAGATACCATGACCAAGCACCGCCTTAACCGTTTCCTCGCAGCAGACGGAAAATGCTTCGACGTGGCCATCGACCACGGCTTTTTCAACGAACCGGGTTTTCTGTCAGGCATCGAGGACATGCGCGCCGCAGTGGCGACGGTAGCGGCGGCGCAGCCGGATGCGGTTCAGCTTTCACCGGGCATGGCGCGGCATCTGCAAGCCATCCCGGGCAAGGAAAAACCCTCGCTGGTTTTGCGCACTGATGTCGCCAATATCTATGCCAAGGAGCTGCCGCATTATTTGTTTTCCCAGATCATCGAAAGCGCCGTCGAGCAAGCGGTACAACTGGATGCGGCCTGTCTGTGTATCAATCTTCTGCTGATTCCCGATCAACCCGAGATTCACGCCCAGTGTGTCAGCAACATTGCCCGGCTCAAACCGGAAGCGGATGCGGCGGGAATGCCGCTGATGATCGAGCCGCTGGTGATGCAGGACAATGCCAAGGCCGGAGGCTATATGGTCAATGGTGATCTGTCCCTGATCCGCACACTGGTGCGCCAGGCCGTGGAGATGGGAGCAGATGTCATCAAGGCAGACCCGACCGACACTGTGGCCGATTATCACAAGGTGGTGGAGGCAGCGTCCGGCATTCCCATTCTGGTGCGTGGCGGCGGCAAGGTTTCGGATGTGGAAATTCTGCAGCGCACCAAAGATTTAATGGATCAGGGCGCAATGGGCATTGTCTACGGCCGCAATGTCATTCAGCATCCTCATCCCGGTGCCATTACCAGAGCCCTGATGGCCATCGTTCATGAGGGGCGCTCGCCAGAAGAGGCCAAGACAATTTTGCAGGATCTGTCATCGTGAAGGATATTCGCTTCGGTGTCATAGGCGGTGGCCTGATGGGGAAGGAATTCGCCTCGGCGGCCGCGCGCTGGCTGCATCTGAATTTTCGTGACGCTCGGCCGGTGATTGCCGCGATTTGCGACGTCAATGCACAAGCTCGGGACTGGTTTACTTCCAACATTCCGACCTGCACCCTGTCGACCGGGGATTATCAGGACCTGCTGGCCAGCGACCAGATTGACGCAATCTATTGTGCCGTGCCGCATAATCTGCATCAGCAGATTTATTGCGATGTCATCCGCTCCGGCAAGCATTTGATGGGGGAAAAGCCGTTCGGGATTGACCGCGCCGCCAATGCCGAGATCATGTCGTGTATTGCCGAACATCCCGATGTGCTGGTCCGCGCCAGTTCCGAATTCCCGTTTTTTCCCGGCGCATTGGCGATCTCCCGCGCCATCGATGCCGATGCTTTCGGCCAGGTGATTGCGGTCAGCGCCGGATTTCACCACGCCTCGGATCTTGACCCGGATAAACCGATCAACTGGAAGCGCATGGTGGCGGTCAACGGGGCCTATGGCTGCATGGGCGATCTTGGCCTTCATGTCATGCATATTCCTCTGCGCCATGGCTGGAAGCCGACACGGATCGCGGCTCAATTGACCAACATCATGACCAGCCGACCGGGCGGCAAAGGCGAAAGGGTGCCGTGCGAGACCTGGGATAATGGGGCTATCCACACCATGGTTGAAGGGTTTGGCCAGCCCTTCCCGCTGACCCTGGAAACCAGACGCATAGCCCCCGGCGAGATGAACACCTGGTTCATCAAGGTGGAGGGCACAACAAAATCGATGGCCTATTCCACCAAACACCCAAAAACCCTGAAAGTACTGGATTATGAGCCTGGACAACCACAAGCCTGGCAGCACATCGATCTGGGCTATAGTTCCGCCTATCCGACGATTACCGGCGGCATCTTCGAGTTCGGCTTTTCCGACAGTTTCCAGCAGATGTGGTGTGCATTTCTGGATGAACTGGTCAATGGCCAGAAGGCTATGTCCCAGCCATTCTATTGTGCTACACCGGCTGAAACCGCCGCCAGTCACGACATCATGACGGCAGCTATTGAAAATGCGATCTGACGGAGACAGGAATGCCGAAACTTAGTATTTGCGGCGAAGCACTGATTGACTTTGTTCCCTTCAAAGGCGCTGAGGGCCAGACCGGTTACACGCCCAAGCCCGGCGGCTCTCCGTATAACGCCGCCAAGGCGGCCGCCCGCGCCGGAGCTGATGTCAGTTTTCTCGGGGCGATTTCCAACGATTTTTTCGGCGATCAGCTGAAACAGCATCTGGAGGAGAGCGGGGTCTATTGCGATGCCGTGCCGCGCAACCGTCATCCCAGCACGCTGGCATTTGTCGATCTGTCGAGCGGCGATCCGCGCTACGCGTTTTTCAACAATGATACCTCGACCTCCAATATGGCCCCCACTGTGGCAATGATCGAGCCTCAGTCGGGTGACATTCTCGACGTCGGCTCGATTTCACTTAATGATCTGCCAGGGGCCGACAACATCACCGATTTTGCCGTTGCCATGAGCCGGCAGATGATGATCTCGATCGATCCCAATGCCCGCCCTGGCATGATCAAGGACTGGTCGGCCTGGCACAAGCGCATGGCCCGGTTGCTGCAGATCGCCAGCATCATCAAACTCAGTGTCGAGGATCTGCAGATTATCGCGCCGCACCAGAGCGCCGAACAATTCGCCAAGCAGCATCTGGAAAAATCGGCCGGACTGGTCATTATCACCGACGGTGGCGAGGGCGCTACAGGCTATACCGGAGTGGCCACACATAAGGCGCCGACGCCGAAAATTGTTCTATCTGACACGGTCGGCGCAGGCGATACGCTTATGGGCACCATGCTGGCCTGGATTCTGGATCAGGGCCTTTCCGATGCTGAGGCTTTGCGTAAACTGGATAAAGACGGCCTGAAACAGATGCTGCGATTTGCCACCAGCGCCGCAGCGATCAATTGTCAGAGCGTTGGCTGCAATCCGCCGACGCGAGCAGAAATTGAAGCGTTTCTGGCCGACTGGAACTGAATTGAGGATCGATGGCTGAAGCTGAACCGGCAGATCGCAAAATGCCTGCGCAAGCCGGTATTGTCTGCGCCGGAAACTGGATCGTGGATATGGTTCTTACCATAGACCATTGGCCGCAGAAGAACGATCTTGCCCGCATCGAAGCAGCAGATCACGGCATTGGCGGCGGCGCGGCGAACGTCTTTACCAATTTGGCCGGACTGCGGCCGGATCTGCCGCTCATTCCGGTTGGCTGCATCGGCGATGATGCCTATGCCGAAGTGGTTCTGCACCACTGCAAAAGCCTTGGTGCGGATACGGCCGGCCTGAAACGCATTGCCAATGTTGCCACAGCGCATACCCATGTCATGACAGTTCCCGGCGACAGCAGAACCTTCTTCTACGCCGGTGGTGCAAATGACTTTTTTGGTCGCGGGCATGTGGAGATCGACAATTTGGCGAAGGCCGGGGCCAGGCTGTTTTATCTTGGTTATATTCTGCTGCTCGCCGAAATGGACCGCTTGCGCAGCGACGGCGGCACCGCCGCTGCGGATAGTCTGGCCGAGGCGCGGCAGGCCGGGTTAATCACATGCGTGGATCTGGTGTCCGTCCACCACGCGCATTTTTCACAAATTGTCGCAGTGGCAGCGCCTCATATCGATTACCTGATCGTCAATGAGAACGAAGCGGCCCGTGCCAGCGGCATCGAACTTCCAGGACAGAACCCGGCTTCACCCGCAGAGATGATGCGCGCCGTTCAGCGGGCTGCGCAGAAATTGCTGCAAATGGGGGTCAACCAGGCTGTGATCATCCACACTCCGGATTTTGCCGTTTGGACGGCCCGGGACGGCACGCAGATCAGCGACGCGGCTTGCCCGCTGGATGAGCATAATATTGCCAGCCCGGTCGGCGCCGGCGATGCGTTCTGCAGCGGCATTCTGTATGGAATTCACGAAGGTTTTAAGCCCGCCACAAGCCTGAAGCTGGCGCATCGCCTTGCGGCCATCAATCTGGCCATGCCGACAGCAAATGGCGGCATTCCTGAAATCGGTTCGCTTGTCGAAGCCTGACAGGCACATCCATTTTTCACAACGCGGTCTAAATGACGAATGCGTTTTCGAGAACAGGGCCTGGTGGATTTTGCGGCATTGCGTCTGCGCTGTGGACGGCCCGGCGCGGTGCGGGACCGAAATACGCGCCATTTTGAATAAATGGTCGTGGATTCTGGATCATGGAGGACAGCCGCTGATAGACGGGCTTGGCTGCAATCGGCTTGGTCAGCATTTCATGGATACCGAGGCTTGCGGCATATTCCACATGCTGGCGTTCTGCATGTGAGGTCACCATGATGACAGGCAGAAAGGGATTGACCGCCGTCCGGGTGCGGATCTTGCGCATCACATCCGGTCCCCGCAGCGCCGGCATTTCCCAGTCCAGAAACAGAATATCCGGATTGTGACCGTCAATCACTGACAGACACTTGGCACCGTCCTCGGCTTCAAAGATTTTGCGGATCCCAAATCCCCGCAGGATCGTGCTCAGTACCATCCGGAAGAAGGCACTGTCATCGGCAATTGCGATCGAAAGACCTGACAAATCATACAAGCCGGATACTCCTGAACCTGAGCACTGCAGTCTGGCAGGAAAAGCCTTAACACTTCGCATAAAGGTAGCGAATGTGCGACAATCAATCGCAGGCTTCCGGCGCTCACGAAACGCTGGGCTGAACACTCAGCTGACAGGCTGAATTGCAGAACCGTATTTGGTCAGCCACACTGTCAAGCTGTCCAGCGCTGTGCGCAAATCATCATGATTACGGGCAAAACACAGACGCATGAAACCGCCACCACCGGGGCCAAAGGCTTCGCCGGGAGACATGGCAACGCCGACCTCATCAACCAGCCGGATACCAAGATCGGCCGTATCGGGAAATCCGTTCAGACTGAAAAACAGGTAAAAAGCGCCGGCCGGCCGTTCAAACCGGCTCATTCCGGTGGCCTTCAGCGCATCACAGACAATATCGCGGCCCGTGTGGCAGGCCGCAATTTGCGCCCTCATGAACGCATCGCCATCGTTCAGGGCGGCAATCGCCGCCCGCTGCATGAAAGCGGCCACGCCCGAAGTTGAATATTGAACCAGATTCTCAAAGATCTGTTGCAAAGCGGGCGGTACCGAAATCCAGCCAATCCGCCAGCCGGTCATCGCCCAGTTTTTCGAAAATGTATTCACCAGCAGAATTTTGTCGGTGGTCTCCATGATGTCATAGAACGACGCCGCCCGTGTTCCGCTGTAATGAAACAGGCTGTAGACCTCGTCGGCAATGATCCACAGATCATGTTTGCGGGCCAGCTCAAGCAGGGCTTTGAGCAGCGTTTCATCGGCCACCCAACCGGTCGGATTGCACGGCGAGTTGATAAAAATCGCTCGCGTGCGTGGAGTGATCGCCGCTTCCAGCGCCTCCGGGTCAAGCGACCAGCTATTTTCGGCAAATTTCATCGGCACGCAGACCGGCACAGCGCCCATGACACCGAGCGCTGCCGCGAAATTCGGCCATGCCGGTGTTGGCAGAAGCACTTCTGTGCCAGCTCCCGCAACCGCCTGAATGGCCAGTTGAATGGCCTGCATTCCCGAGCCGGTGACGATAAAGCGGTCCGCCGCCATGGCGCGGTTGAAATGGCGCTTATGATAGGCCGCCAGAGCTTGTCTCAGTTCCGGCAGACCCTTTTGGTGGGTATAAAAGGTTTCGCCCCGTTTCAGCGACGCTGTTGCCGCCGCACAGATAAAATCCGGCGTCGTCTGGTGGCCCTCTCCGGCCACCAGAGGAATATACGGTTTTCCGGTAGCTCTGGCATGGTTCATCACCCGCACAATGCCGCTTTCCGGCGATGCTGCCGCTTCCGCTCGCAAGGCGTTCACAAACAAATCGTCTGTCATATCTCTGCTCAACTGCGCCTGTTGGAAAGGGCTGCTGGTGGGTTATTTTGTCGCCAGAATGTCGCGGATTTCTTCCAGAAGAACCTCGTCACGCGGCTTGACGGCAACCGGCGCAGGTTTGGCTTCCTCTTTGCGTTTCATACTGTTGAGGCTGCGCACCACCAGAAACAGCACAAAAGCAATAATCAGAAAATTGACCAAGGCAGTTATGAAGCTGCCATAGGCCAGCACAGCACCCTGTTCCTTCGCCGCATCGAGGGTCTGCGCATCCACAGCAGGGGCAAGGCCAATGAAATAGTTGGAAAAATCGATGCCACCGGTAATAGCACCGATAATGGGCATGATGACATCATCAACCAGCGATTTCACGATCCCGCTGAAGGCGGCACCGATGATCACGCCGATGGCGAGATCCATGACATTGCCTTTCAAGGCAAATTCTTTGAATTCCTTAAGCATGGTCACCCCTTTGATCTGCTTTTTTGCAATGACAGAGCTTTCTCCCAACTTTGCGGAAAACGCAAGTGGGGCCACCAACTGGATGCCAGCCTCGCTGTCAACGATCAAATGGCTCGACTTTCATAAAACGCACTCTAGACTGACAGCGGGGTGAGGCCACTGAGGGAGAAGTGAATGCTGGCCGGTTGGGTCGTCGTATCGGCGGCACTGTTTTATATTGTGCTTCTGTTTCTGGTCGCGACCTATGGCGACAGGGCCTCGCGGAATCGATCCGCCCCGAATGCCGGTTTCGTCAAGCGCTATTCCGCACGTCCTACGCTCTATGCGCTGTCGCTGGCAGTATATTGCACCAGCTGGACCTTTTTCGGCTCGGTTGGGCTGGCCGCCAGAACCGGTTGGGATTTTATCGGCATATATACCGGTCCGATCCTAGTTTTTACAGTTGGATATCCCCTGGTGCGCCATATTGTTGCTGTGTCCAAAGCTCAGCGTATTACCTCTGTTGCGGATTTTATCTCTGCCCGGTATGGCAAAAGCCAGACCGTCGCGATGGTCGCCACGTTGATCGCTGTGGTCGGTTCGGTTCCCTATATTGCGCTGCAGCTGAAAGCTGTTTCTTCGTCCCTTGCGGCCACGGTGCTGCAATCCCAGAGCGGCAGTGCAGCGGATCTGTCGCTGCCCTTCATTGGAGATATTGCGCTGCTGGTGGCAGTGGCCATGGCGCTGTTCGCGATTTTGTTCGGAACCCGGCACACCGACGCGACCGAGCATCAGGAAGGTCTGATGCTGGCCGTGGCGACGGAAAGCCTGGTAAAGCTGATCGCCTTTATCAGTGTCGGTGTTTTCGTGCTGACAGTGTTGTTTGATGGCCCCACAGCCATGTTTCAGGCTGCAGCTGAGGCAGGCGACATTCTGCCATTGTATGGCTCGATGAACTGGGGCCAACTGGCGGTCTTCACTCTGCTCAGCAGCATGGCAGTGTTGTTGCTGCCCCGGCAATTCCATGTCGCCGTGGTCGAAAACAATAACAGGCAGGAGTTGAAGCGCGCCGCCTGGCTGTTTCCGCTCTATCTTGTGGCGATCAATCTGTTTGTCGTGCCGATTGCAATTGCCGGGCGCACCACTCTTGGACCAGAAGTCAGCGGCGATCTGTTTGTGGTGGCACTGCCTCTGTCGACCGAATCCGTGTTCTTTGTCATTGCCGCCTTCATTGGCGGTCTGTCGGCGGCGACTGCAATGGTGATCGTTGCCGCAGTTGCCCTGTCAATCATGATTTCCAATCAGATCGTGCTGCCGATCCTGTTGCGCCGCTCTCCGGCACACTTCGCCGGACGCGACATGACCCAGACAGTTCTGAATGTGCGGCGGGTGGCGATTTTTGCGGTTCTGGCGCTGGGCTATCTGTATTACGAAGTGGCCGGTGACAGCGCAGCATTGGCCTCGATCGGACTATTGTCGTTTGCTGCCATCGCGCAACTGGCACCGGCCTTTCTCGGGGGCCTGATCTGGCGCAGGGCCACCGCGCGCGGCGCTGTTGCAGCCATGGTGATCGGCTTTGCCACATGGTTCTACACACTGCTTCTGCCAAGTTTTGCCAACAGCAGCGCAGCGCTCGCGACCCTGGTGGCAGAAGGGCCTTTCCAGCAGCTCTGGCTGCGGCCGGAACATCTGTTTGGCAGCCAGTTACCGCCCCTCACGCATGCCGTCATCTGGTCGCTGGCGGCTAATATTCTTGGCTTTGTCATCTTTTCTCTGACTCGCAAACCCTTGCCGCTGGAACGTCTTCAGGCAGACAGTTTTGTCCACAATGCGTTGCCCAACACCGGAACGTTGCTGGCTCATCGCCGGTCCTGGCGTGGCAACGTCACGGTTGAGGAACTGCAGCAGACCATCGCGCGCTATCTGGGACTGGAACGCACCGAGCGTGCTTTCAACGCCTATGCCAAAGACAATCGGGTCGTTCTGACACCCTATATTCTCGCCGATCCTGCGCTTGTCAGTCATTCTGAGCAATTGCTCGCCTCGGCAATCGGGGCTGCCTCATCACGCCTGGTGTTTTCCCTGCTGATGCAAAAGGCAGATGCCCAGGGGCGTGTGCCTCTGGCGCTTCTCGATGATGCCTCCCAGGCCATTCAATACAACAGGGATCTGCTGCAGAGCGCCCTCGACCATGTCTGGCAGGGCATTGCCGTGTTTGACATCAATCTGCGCCTGATCTGCTGGAACCAGCATTTCCGCGGCTTTCTCACCCTGCCGACCGAGTTCGGCCAAGTCGGTAAATCTCTGGGCGACGTGGTGCGTTATGGCGTTGAAAACGGTCATTTCGGAGAGGGAAATCCTGCCAGTATGATTGACAATCGACTGAAGCAGATGGTCGAAGCGCCGAATATTTTCGAAGAGACTTTTCTGCCCACCGGGCAGATCCTGGAAGTGCGCACCAACCGTATGCCGGATGGCGGAATTGTCGTGACCTATACCGATGTCAGTGAACGCGCTGCTGGCAAGCGCAGCCTGGAAGAGGTCAATCAGGCGCTGGAGGAACGTGTCAAGGTGCGCACCGAGGAACTGACCCGGCTGAATGCCCAATTGGAGCAGGCCAGCCACATGGCCCATGAGGCCAATATCAGCAAGACCAAGTTTTTGGCCGCTGCCGGGCACGACATTCTTCAACCGCTCAATGCGGCCCGGCTTTACACCACTGCGCTGGGGGAGAGTCTGAGCGATGACCGCCACCTGCAAAGCGCCCACAATATTGAAGCCGCATTGAGTTCGGTTGAAGATATCCTGAGCGCTCTGCTGGATATTTCGCGGCTCGATGCAGGTGGTATGACGATTGAGCAAACCGTCTTTCCGCTGGATGAGCTGCTTGAGCAACTGCATGTTGAATTCTCGCCGATGGCCGAAGCAAAATCACTGACCTTCAGATTCATAAAATGCGGGCTTTTTGTGCGGTCCGACCGGCACCTGTTAAGACGTTTGCTGCAGAATCTCATATCAAACGCTATTAAATATACCCCCAGCGGCCGTGTTACTGTGGGCTGTCGCCGTGGCTTTCACCGGGCGACATTGCATATCTTTGACAGCGGAATTGGCATTCCGATTTCCAAGCAGAAAGAGATATTCGGCGAATTTCAGAGGCTTGAATCAGGTATCAGGGCAGCGCCGGGACTGGGCCTTGGCCTTTCCATTGTCGAGCGGTTGTCCGACATTCTGGAACATCCGATCGAGCTGGAGTCGCGGCTTGGCAAAGGCACCCGCTTCTCGGTCAGCCTGCCAGTGGCCCGTCCCCTTGGTTTGCCCCAGCCGGTTGCGCCAAAACCGCCGGCAGCGACTGCTCATCTGCAAGGTATGATCGTATTGTGCATCGACAATGAGGCGCAAATTCTGGACGGCATGCGCAAACTTCTGGAAGGTTGGGGCTGCCGCGTGCTGACCGCGGCCAATCAGGACCAGGCCAACACGGCCATCGAGGCGCAGCGCCGGCGATCCGGTGAACTGCCGGATGCCGTTCTGGTGGATTATCATCTCGACGGTGGCATGCGGGGCGTGGAAGTTCTGGCACGGTTGCGGTGGCGCTTTGAAGGCGGACTGCCCGGAGTGCTGATCACCGCAGACAGGACCACCGGCGTGAGCGAAGAGGCGGCCGCCAAAAATATGCCGGTGTTGAACAAGCCGCTGAAACCGGCTGCCCTGCGCGCCGTGCTGCAACAACTTGCCAAACCGGCCAGACGCGAAACCGCGCCGGCGGCAGAATAGCTCGTGTTCAGTGGCCGGGCGCTCTATTCTTTCGGGCGATTGCTATCCTTGCTCAATTTCCACCGGCCCGGTTCAAGCGGCAAAAACGCTTCTATCGCGGCCGTTGCAATGACATGATGCCCCTGATGCCCCTGATGATCCGGATCTGCCACATCCAGACCACCTGCGACCACTTCAACACTGGCTGTGCCGCGGGGCAATGTTGCCCGCACCTGTTCGCGATCAACGGCCTCCGGCCTCTGTACGCCGATGGTGACCTTCACCTGCAAATCCCGATGTGACAGATCCAGTGCGGAAAACAGCGTCAGCGAGGAATGATGTATTGCGTCTTCGACAGCCCGGCAGGCGGCTTTGGTGTAATCGCCGCCATACAAATCATTGCCCGATCCCATTTCCAGAATGATGCGCTTCGCCGTCATTGCACTCGCTCCATGTCGAAGGAAACCGAAACTGCGCAATTGGCGATAATCGTCCAGCCATCTGCGTCCGGCTTTGCCACATCCAGCCCGCCGTGGCGCACCCTTATATGGGGCTGCCCATAGGGGAACTCCTGTTCAAGACTGGAGATATCGACCTGTTCAGGGGCCTGAACGCCGATTTCAACGTCGATCAGCATGGCATCCCTGGGAAAATCAAACAGCTCAGCTGCGGAAATGGAATTATGCCAAAGCGCATCGCGCAGGGCGCGCCGTGCCGCTTCGGTATAATCCTGACGGCGCAGGGACGTGCCCATTCCGAACTCCACCAGAATGCGTTTCTTCGCCATAGTGAATCCTTGTAACCAGGTAGGTGGAGGTTTGGAGCGGGCCTGACCAGGCTGCACAACAGGCGCTCAACAGGTGGCAGATCAGCTGTCGTTGCCGGCATCCGTAGTGGCGGGGGCAACCGGTGCCTGCCACTGGCCCGTTTCTATTCTGGCTGCGGCTATCACCGCCTGGGTGCGGCTGTCGACATTAAGCTTTTGCAGAATTGCGGAGACATGAGCTTTGATCGTGGCTTCGGAAACGCCGAGCTCATATGCGATCTGCTTGTTCAGCAGGCCCTCGCTCAGCATCATCAGAACCCGCACCTGCTGCGGCGTCAAGGTTGACAGGCGCGCCACAACATTGGCGGTTTCATCATCAATCAGCGCATCCAGATCGTACCCGATTGGAACCCAGATTTGACCGGCCAGGACATTTTCAATGGCATCGCGCATCACTTCGATGCCCATGGATTTGGGGATATATCCGCTGGCTCCAAGATCGATACAGTGGCGCACAGTCATCTGGTCTTCCTTGCCGGAGACGACAATCAGAGGATTTGTTGGATACTGGGCGCGCAGATACATCAGCCCGGAATAGCCGCGGGCACCGGGCATAGACAGGTCAAACAGGATCAGATCAGTGTCAGGATGTGCATCCAGGGCGACAGTCACCTCGTCCAGCGCACCGGCCTCATGGATGATCGCATCATTGAACAGGCCTTCTACGGCCTGGCGCAGAGCACCGCGAAACAGCGGATGGTCATCTGCAATAATTATATGTTGAAGATTTGTCATCTGTTGTACCGGGACCTGCAGAAATCAGCCCGGTCAATTTCCCCCTGCATTGGTTCTGAATGCCTGTCAAGCATTGAGACTGATTTATAACAAAGCAAGAAAAAAATGCACCAGACGCCGAACTAACAGCCGCTGCCTGAACCGCGGGCAAAGACAAGCGGCAGGATTTGCGTTAGAAAACTTCAACCGGCTGGCAAATGCGGCAATCGATGATTCGCTGCACGGCCGAGTTTATCGAAGTAATTGCGTTGAAAAGTACCGGCAAGGCAGAATGTCAAAACCCTATTGGCGCTCAGCGACATTTAGAAATTTTGGTGTAGCCGTGCTGATTCTGGCTGCCTTGATCCTATCGCCTTTGGCCGCCGCCCGGCTGCCGGCCGACCTCATTATGGGCCTGCCGCCGACCCTGCTGTTTTTTGCGCTCGGCCTGCCTGTGCTGTTCCTGGTGCTCGCCATATTCAAGATCAGTCTGCAACAACGTCTGGATCGCACCTATGAGCTGGACAGCGAAGATCAACTGCAGCGCCGCCGTGTTCCCAAGCGGTTGAAAGCCTTTCCGGTCACGGTACGCGAGGTGCCGGAGGCAGATTTTCCGACACCAAAAACGCGCGCCCATGACGACGGCAAGGCCGGGTCTGAAAGAAGGGGAGACACGGACTGATGGTGCGGATCAGGGTCCTGAATGCGTTTTTCTCCGGCACGATCATATTGCTCGGCATTCTGGGACTTATGGAGCGTCTTGGCCTGTCCAGCGATCTTGTGGTGCGCATTCTGTTTGCGCTTGTTCTGGTGACCCTTTTATTTGCAGGCGTGCGGGCGCGCAGCGTGCAGACGGCCAACATGTTTGTTGATGGCTACCGGATGACGCCAATTCCAAACGGACTGGCGATTGCCATGGTGGCCACCGGTGCGCTGGGATACAGCTTCTGGCCGGGGGACATATTCGCCAATCAGCTCAGCGGATTTGTTGTTCCCGTCGGCGTCATTGCCGGTGTCGCCTTGATGGGCGCTTTATTCGTTCCGTTTCTGCGGCGGGCGGATGTGCTGACACCGATGGAACTGCTTGAGCAGCGGTTCGGCTCCAGACTGGTGCTGCTGCTCGCCACGCTGGTATCGATTCTGGCGATCATACTGGTTCTGGCAGGGCAGATTTCGTTTCTGTCCGGGCTGACAGCGCGTTTTACCACAATCACTGCCGAGTCCGCCCTGATTGTGATTCTGGTCGCGGTGGCGCTGCCCCTGTTACTGGGCGGAATGCGTGCCGCCAGCTGGCTTCAGATGACCATGTCGATTCTGGTCGGCTTTGGGTTTCTGCTGTTTCTGGCATGGATCGCACTGGATCTGACCGGTCTGCCGGTGCCCTATCTGTCAGCTGGCAGCGCCTGGTCGGCGACACGGTTGCTGCAGGAAGATGCCGTTCTGCGGGGGCTGGCTGAAACTGCGGACACTTACTGGCTGGAATTACTGCCACCGGACTGGCGCGTTGTCAGCCTCAGCCTTGCCGGCGTGGCCCTTGGTGTCAGCGTGTTTCCGCCCCTGCTGGCGCGCTCGCAAACCACCCGCGGTGCCAAGGAAAGCGATGCCAGCATTGGCTGGGCGCTGGTGTTTCTTGTGGTTCTGGTTGCAACGCTGCCGGTCTATGCGATTTTTCTGAAGTTGGAGATCACCGAATTTCTCACCGGCATCACCGTCAACAGCATTGCCGAAGAAGCGCCGTTCCTGTTCGATATTCAATCCGGTCTGGCCCTGTGCGGCGTGCCCGTCTCCACCGTGGAAGCGGCTATTGCCGCCTGCGGCGATGGCGCGCGGCTGATCGCCTCTGATCTGGAAATTGCACCAATTGCCTTCATGACAGCTTTGCCTGATCTCATGGCCGGCATGGGGCGCGAGGTTCCTCTGACCATGTCTGCGATGATGGCATGCGGGGCTCTGGCCGCTTTGATTGCGGTCGTCTCGGCCTGTCTGATCTCGCTCTCGCATCATCTCGCGCTCGATTTGTATGCGAAGTTTCTTGGCACCAGCGCACCCATGAGCCGGGTTGTATTTCTGGTCCGCGTTTCTGTGCTGCTGGTTACCGCCGGCACTTACTGGCTGGTCACATGGCCGCCGCTCGGTCCCTATCTGGCTCAGCCGGAAACACTGATCCTGGCTGGATTTGCTGTTGCCGCGGGCGGGCTGTTTCCGACCTATTTCCTCAGCATCTGGATCCACCGGGCAGGGAAACTGGCAGCACTTGCAGCCACGCTGATCGGGACCAGTGTTACAATGGCGATGCTGGGGATATTGCTGCAAATCGAGTTTTTCTACGACCTTCGCGGCCTGGTGCCGCCGCAGATCGTTGACCGTTTCCCGCTGGCGGCGGCCGGCCTTCCCGGCGCTCTGGCCGGGCTGGCGGTGGGCCTTCTGATCGCACTCGTCGCACCGCAAAAAGGCGGCAATCCCGTCACCATGCGGATTGGCGGATTGCCGGAAAGCTAGAGCGCATTTCTAAACCGGGCTCGCAATCTGGGCAGACCGCGCAAGGCGAACCACAGGGCCGTCACCACATTGCCAAGAACAAAAATCGGCAGCACCCAGGCCAGTGCGACGCGCTTGTCGGTTTCGGCAAAGACAATCACCACGGCAGCCAGCACAAAACCCAGATACAGATCCACCATGGAAACAATGCCCCAAGGTTTGACGAACAGGAATTGACCGGCAGCGCCAAAATCTCCGGCCACTATCGCCCATATGATGAGGCCCGCCAGCAACACCCCCAATCCGCCAATCAGAAATCTCATATTATTTTCACAGCCCTATTCTGCCATGTCCTTCTTGATATCCTGCACCATACTAAAAAACCGGCGCATCACCTGTTCGCTCATATCCAGCGCCTCTTCCAGTTTTGCCATGTCTGGCTCGTCGGCCTGCTTTGCTTCCAGTCTGTCGACGCGTCTTTCCAGCTCGTCGATACGGCGTTTCAGACCGGTTTCCTGTTCTGCGGTCAATTCGGTGACGGAGCTGCATTGCCAGACAGCATTTTCCTGCTCACAGCGTGAAACCGCGCCGTTTTCCAGATCAATGCGCAAATAGGCCCTGCTGCCGGTCTCGTTCAGTTCGATCATCTGAAAGCGTTCCGCTGCGGCGCTGGTGGTGGTTAACGCTGATATGGCGAACGCAAATGCCGCCGCATATCGCCACAGCCTGTGTCTCAACTTGGTTTGCATCACATTCTCCTTTCGGCCCACTGTCATTGCAGGGGATCATGGCAACGTCATGATTGACAGGCGGCGCGGGATCGGGTTTCAACCACTTGGCTCGGGATCCTGGTGTGGGGTTCGGGATTCTTTACGAGTTGGGCAATTTTTCGGACCGATACGCATGTCATGACAGACCAATTTATCTTCAAATTGTTGACACAGGATCAATGGGCCTCTTTTCAGGCCGAAAAGAGTTTCCGTGGCGCGCCGGTCGATCTTGCTGACGGGTACATTCATTTTTCGACCCGCTCTCAAGTCGCTGAAACCGCAGCAAAGTATTTTTCCGATCTGTCCGCGGTGGTCGTAGCGGAAATTGACGTCGCAGCGTTGCCAAAAGCCCTGACTTGGGAACCTGCGCGGGCCGGTGCCCTGTTTCCGCATCTGTATGCGGATCTGCCGTTGGCTTCTGTGGGCAGAACCAGTGTTCTGTCCCGCGACAGCCAGGGGGCATTTGTATTTCCCGGCTGGGCTCGGCCGCGTTGATGAGCGCGCTGCTGCAAAAGCTCGCCCAGGGCTGCCTGCAGATGTTGAGTGCCGAGCGCGCCCATAATCTGACCATATCTGCGTTGCGCGCCGGTCTCTATCCCAAACACCTTCCGGCTGACGATCCGCGTCTTTCCGTGCGGATTCTGGGTCAGCATTTTCCCAATCCGATCGGGATTGCAGCGGGCTTTGACAAGAACGCCCTGGTTTACAACCAGTTGCTGAAACTCGGCTTCGGCTTTGCCGAAGCGGGAACGGTGACACCACTGGCGCAGCCCGGCAATGATGGACCGCGCGCCTTCCGGCTGCCAGGGCACCAGGCAATTATCAACCGTTACGGCTTTAACAATGATGGCATGGAGGCAGTTGCGCAACGTCTTCAGAGTGTGCCGCCAGCCGGCGTTCTGGGCATTAATGTCGGAGCCAACAAAAACAGCGCGGACAAGGCCGTAGATTATGCCGCCTGCGTGCGCCGCCTTGCACCTTTTGCCGGTTTCATCACCGTCAATATTTCTTCACCCAACACTCCCGGCCTACGCGCTCTGCAGGTTGGCGATGCGCTGGATGAATTGCTGGCACGGGTGGTGGAGGCGCGCAATGAAGTTGTCTGCGATCATCAGCCCATACCGTTGCTGCTGAAAATCGCCCCGGATGTCACCGAGCATCAACTTGATGCGATTGTCCGTTCCGTGGCCGCGCATCGTCTGGAAGGCATGATTGTCTCCAACACAACGCTCGACCGGTCTTTGGTATCTGATGCCCGCCACGCCGGAGAAGCTGGCGGCCTGTCGGGAGCGCCGCTGTTTGACCGGGCGACCATTCTGCTTGCCAAGACCCGCGAGCGTGTCGGCCCGCTATTGCCGCTGATCGGCGTCGGCGGCATTTCAAATGGCCGCCAGGCTGTTCAGAAACTGGAAGCCGGCGCCAATCTCATCCAGCTCTACAGCGCTCTGGCCTATCAGGGGCTGCCGCTGCTCCAGGATATCAAGACTGCAATGCTTGCAGCCCTGGACCAGCAGGATGTCTCGAGGGTGTCCGTCCTCACCGGCAGCAATGTCCGGGAATGGGCATCGCGCAGCTATTAATTCGGTTCTATACAAAACTCTCGCGAATCCGCCGGCGCGAAATCCACCACAGTGAAAATCCGCGCGCGGCGAGAAACACCCAGATGGCAATCCACAGGCCGTTATTGCCGTAAAGCGGCGTGAGAACCCACCAGGTGGCCAGGTACAGCAGCAGCGACGCGAGCATCATGTTGCGCATATCGCGCGACCATGTCGCTCCGATAAACACGCCATCCATGATGAAAGCCAGCACTCCGATGATGGGCGTCATCGCCGCAAACGGCAAAAAACTCCGCGCCAGTTGCCGCACATCCGGCTCTGTCGTCATGATGTCGATCAGCCACGGTCCGCCGGTCCAGAACAACAGGGCCAGCACTGAGGCCATGGCAAAACCCCACAGGGTGGTCAGGCGCACGGTTTTCACAAAGCCTTCGCGGTAATTGGCGCCCAATGCCCGGCCGCCCAATTGTTCGGCGGCGACCGCCAGACCATCGAGAAAATAACCGCCGGTCAGAAAGAAATGGATCAGTATCGCGTTGGCCGCCAGCAGCAGATCGCCCTGACGCGCGCCCTGGGCGGTGAAAAACGTATACGCAAACAGCAACCCGAAGGAGCGGATCATGATGTCTCGGTTCAGCGCAAACATGCGCATCAGCGACACACGCTCGAAAACCCGCTGTCGGCTCGGCCGCTCCTCGGCTTCAAAGCGTTTGCTGATCTGTCTTTGCACCATCACGCATCCAGCGATAGCGACAAGCGCTTCGGCCATAAATGTGCCCCAGGCAATGCCGGCGACGCCAAAATCGTAATACAGCACAAGCGTGGCGTTGAAAGCCATATTAAGTCCGTTCAGGATGGTCTGAAGCAGCAGCCCGGTGCCGGATTTGCCAAGTCCCAGATACCAGCCCAGCACGGCATAATTGACCAGAGAGAAAGGTGTTGCCAGCACGCGGATGGTGAAATAGGTGCGAACCGCCTGGTCCACAGCCGCGCTGGGTTTAATGAAATACAGACCGGTTTCCAGAAACGGTTTGCTCAACGCGATGGTCAGCAGTCCGAGCGATACGGCGAGCAGCATTGCACGGTAATAGACCGCCTGCTGTTCCTTGCGGTCATTGCGTCCCAGCGCCTGTGCAGTCAGGCCGGTAGTGCCTGAGCGGAGAAAATTGAAGCCGCCAAAAATAATATCGAAAATCACAGCACCGACAGCAATGCCACCGATCAGCGCCGCGTCCGACAATTGTCCGATCACGGCAGTGTCGACGATGCCCAGCAGCGGCGTTGACAGATAGGCCAGCGTCATCGGTACCGCCAGCCCGACCACAACCCGGCTGTTGACCGGAAACGGGCGTGCAATATCGGTCAAGGGGACACGCGGCGAATCAAGTGTCATGTCAGAGCTTTCTCTTTTGTGGACACTGTAGAGTAGGACAGGAAAAAGTTCGAAATTCTTATGCCTGCCAGCAATGCAATCTGCACCGGGACGGTGTGTCGGATGGCTGAGGATTGTTAGAGAAATACTGAAGTCTGTGATATGCTGATATGTCGCGGTTTTTCGCGGCTTCGGGCTTAATTTAACAAGCCCTGCCAAACATATGAGGTTGGTGAGATGGGATTGTATATTATTACAGGCTGCTACACGGCTGAGGCAGCGAAGGGGCTTATCAACCGCCCCAGTGACCGGGAAGCGGCAGTACGTCCGCTGATCGCGGCGGGCGGTGGAAAGTTGATCTCGTTTCTGATTACCACCGGGGAGACTGATTTTTCGATGGTTGTCGAGACGGATGACATGGAAGGCATGATGGCCTCCCTGATTGTGGCAGGGGCTACAGGCACGGTCTCGAACTTGAAAACCGTGCAGGCGTTTACCAGTGCCCAGTTCCTTGCGGCACAGAAAAAGGCTGGCCAGATTACTGCAAAATTCAAGGCTGCCGGCCAAGGTTGAGTTGTTTGGCCTGATGCACTGACAGAGCATGTAAAGGCGCCGGACCAGGGCGGCAACGCGCGCTCATTTCAGCAAAAACGCGCTGCTAGGCGACACTTGCCGGCTGCGCGGCTGAGGCGCATTTTGCTCCAAGCACAAATCGCTTGTGGATCAGGGGTGGGCGCATAGAATGGCGCTATGAGCATTGAAATAACCGTGTTGATCCTGCTGGCCGCAGCGCTGCACGCTGGCTGGAATGCGCTGATCAAAATCAGCGGCGACCGGATCGCCGTGATGGCGGTGGTCACTCTGGCGGGCAGCATGCTGTCGCTGCTCGCGCTGCCCTTCGTTGACAGCCCGCACGTTGCCAGCCTGCCGCTGCTGGCCCTGACCATCCTGATTCATACCGGCTATCATTTCTTTCTTCCCATTGCCTACGACCATGGCGATCTTGGTCAGGTCTATCCGATTGCGCGCGGTACGGCGCCGATTCTCGTCACGCTGGGTGCCCTTATTTTTGCCGGAGAACAGATCGGCCAAATGGCTTTGATCGGCGTTTTATGCCTGGCGGTCGGGGTTATGGCGCTGACCTTTGATGGCCGAAAGCCCGGCAGGATCAATCCCAAGGCTGTTTTCTTTGCTCTTGTAACAGGCGTTTGCATCGCCGCTTACACGATTGTCGACGGGCTGGGCGCACGACAAGCTGGCTCGATACTGGGTTTTGCGGTGTGGTTGACCATTGGTGACGGCATTCTGACCTTCCTGATTGCGCTGTTGTGGAAACGCCGCGAGATCGTGGTGGTTGTGAAAAACAACCTTCTGACCGGCTTTGCCGGGGGCGCCATGCAGGTCAGTGCCTATTGGATCATCATCTATGCGCTTGCTGTCGCGCCCATGGGCATGGTGTCGGGCCTTCGCGAAACAAGCGTTCTGTTTGCAGCACTCATTTCGACCTTCCTGCTGAAGGAAGGTTTCGGAGTCTGGCGTTTCCTCTCCGCCGGCCTCGTGACGTTCGGACTGATTATCAGCCGGTCCAGAAACTAGCGCGTTTCATGCCAGCCATCCGGGATTGACAGCCCGGCTTCCGGTTTCAAAGCTGAAAGCCATCGGCCTGTGCCAGGCTTAAAACAATCTCAACGCTCGAAAACTTCAACCGAAAGGATAGTCGGAAGGTGGCGCGCGATCTCCTGCCACTCGTCGCCTTCATCGAAACTGGCAAACACGGAGCCACTGTTGGTTCCAAAGTAAATCCCTGCCGGATTGCGTTCATCCCCGGCCATCGCCTGACGCAGCACCGTGAAGAAGCAGCCCTCCTGCGGCAGACCCTTGCGCATCGCCTGCCAGTTTTGACCGCCATCGCGCGAGCGCCACACCGCAGCGGCGGCATCCGGTGGAAAGCGCCCGGCCATATCGCCGTTCAGCGGCAGTGTCCAGATCGTGTCCGGATCACGCGGGTGGACCCGGATCGGAAAACCGAATGTCGAAGGCAGACCTTCTGTAATGTCATCCCAGTTGCGGCCGCCATCCCGCGAGCGCCAGACGCCGTGGTGGTTCTGCTGGTAGAGCAGATCATGGCTGCCGGTCGCGCGCATCATGTTGTGGACGCAGTGACCGGTTTCACCGTCACGCGGCGCTGCGGGGTGATCGTGGTGGACACAGGCTTCAGCGTTCGACAGACGATTGCGCCGCTGCCAACTGGCCCCGCCATCTTCAGTCGCAAACACTCCGGCTGCGGAAATGCCGACCCAGAGCTTTTTCGCATTGCCCGGATCGGCGATGATCGTATGCAGCACCAGTCCGGCAGCGCCCGGGTTCCAGCTTTCCGCAGACGGGTGGTCCGTCAGCGCCTCGACACGGTGCCATGTTTCGCCGCGATCCTTGCTGGCCAGAAGGCCTGCAGGCTTGGTGCCCGCGTAAACAGTGCCATGGGCATAGCAGAGCGACCAGATCTGAGTGAAGTCCTCGTTAAACGGCAATGCCTCGTCGGTCCAATTGATCATCTTGGCAAAGTCGGCATCATTGGCGGCCCACTCATCCAGTGTGCCTTTGGTAAGCCTGACAAGCTGCCAGGTTTCGCCCGCATCTTCCGAACGCCAGATGCCGGCGCCATGCCAGTCGCCGCCACCGCCTGCCCACAACGTGCCGGTTGCCGGGTCTCCGACGATGTGATTGATCGGCCAGCCGTCGCAGAACGGGCCTGTCACTTTCCAGCCGCTGCGGCCGGTCCCGCCGGAGATCAAAAAGGCACCTTTGGTGGTACCGGCCAGGACGGTCAGGGTGCTTGATGACATAGATTGTGCACTCCCCTAATTTTGGCTGAGATTAGATCAGATTTTGTGAATGTCGAGTACTTTGACAGTCCGCATCCGGCGCTCAGCTCCGGCATTTCGTTGACAGATATTTCGCACTGCCGCTGTATAGACTGACGGAACAAAACATCGACGGCTGCTGGTTTGCGGCATCAAGCGCGGGCTCTGACCCGCTTCAGGAGAGCTTATGGAAACGATTTACAGCGATCTCAAGCAGTTGGGTGGCCAGACAGAACTCCCGGACTCCCCCGAACAGGCCGTGATTGAACGAGTGGCGAACTCTCAGGCGGATGTGGCGTATTGTGTGCGTTTCACTGCGCCGGAATTCACCTCGCTGTGTCCGATGACGGGCCAGCCGGACTTTGCCCATCTGGTCATCGACTATGTGCCGGGAGACTGGCTTGTGGAATCCAAATCGCTCAAGCTTTTCCTCGGCTCGTTCCGCAATCACGGTGCATTTCATGAAGATTGCACGATCTCAATTGCTCGGCGTCTGGTCGATTTTCTGGGACCGCAATGGCTCCGGATCGGAGGTTACTGGTATCCGCGCGGCGGCATCCCGATTGATGTGTTCTGGCAAACCGGCGCCATGCCGGAGGGGGTCTGGATACCGGATCAGGGTGTACCTCCCTATCGCGGCAGGGGATGACGCGCTCGCAAACACAAGCAAACGGGTGTTCGACCTGCCGGATCAGTCGCGCGATTTCATCAGCCGCAGGAAGAACCACACCGGCACCACGATCACTGCGCCCAGTGCAATATAGCCGAGGAAATCGCCCAGCGAATTGAAGACGCTGATAAAGGCGCGTTCGATAAAGTCGATCAGCGTGCGGATCAGCTCCAGCGGTTGCAGCTGGAATGCCGACAGCACAAAGCCGACCACCAGAGACAGAATGATCAGCCGGACGGCGACACGCAAAGGCGTATCGCCAAGAAAGCGGTCCAGTCCGGAGCGCCTGTCGTTCAGGGAATTTGGATCGGTCATTCAGAACCCTTATGAATTTCCACCTGATGTGGGTATGGAATGGTGATTCCGCCAGCATCAAATGCTTCTTTGACCTTTTTCAGAAGCGAGAAATTGACTTCCCAGTAATCACCGGTATTGCACCAGACCCGCAATTGCAGATCCACTGATGAATCGTTCAGCGTCGTTACCCGCACCCATGGCTCGGGCTCGCTCTTGGCACGCTCATCCGCTTTGACCACATCCAGAATGATGGTCATCGCCTTGTCGATATCGTCGTCATAGTCAATTCCGAAGGTGATATCCAGCCGTCTGGTTTCCTTGCGGGAATAGTTGGTGATGGTCGACCCCCAGGCATCGCCATTCGGCACGATGACCTGGATGTTCTGTGGCGTGACCAGTTGGGTAAAAAACAGATTGATGTCTTCCACCGTACCGCTTTCGCCGCCAATGGAGACATATTCATATAATTTGTAGGGCCGGAACAGAACCAGCATGACACCGGCCGCGACATGGGACAGGGTGCCCTGCAGGGCCAGGCCGATTGCCAGAGTGGTGGCACCCAGAACCGCAACCAGGCTGGTTGCTTCAAAGCCGAACAGTTGCAGGACAGCAATGATGACGAACACCACCACCAGATAATAGGCAATCGTCGACAGAAACACGCCCAGCGTTACATCCAGCCGGGTACTGGCAACGGCGCGTTTGCGTATCAGGCTTTTGATGAAACCGGCAGCCCAGAAGCCGAGCACCAGAAACAGGATCGCCTGTGCGACATTCCACAGAAAGGGAGCAATGTTTGAGGCCAGTGACTGGGCGAGTAGGGTGGCGTCTTCCATGTAAAATCTTCCGGCAAAATGTTGGCTAATTGAGTTCAGACCCTAATTCCGGGACTACTTAAAGCACTTTTGGATGATGGTGAAGCATTTGCTGATCCGCTTCACCGCTGCCTCACCTATCAGATATGCCCACCGCTATGGAAGCCGCATCTTGTGCCGAAATCGACAAAATGGATCACATAGTGAAACCGGAAATTGTATATTGATATTTTTCATGGTCTGTGGCATCGGTAGACTATCGCTCGGAGCGCCGTCACGGCAACCCCTGCGAGTGCCAGCCTGCCGAGTGAGCTGGCGACCAGCCTGATGAAATTGGACCGCGAAATGGCCAGCAATGAAAGTTCCAAAGTACAAGTCATTGATCGCGCCGTCGAACTTCTCAATTCACTGTCCCGTTACCCGGACGGCGTGACGCTGACGGAACTGAGCCAGTATACCGGCTTTCACAAGGCGACCGTGCTGCGTTTCCTCAAATCACTGGAGATCAACGGTCTTGTCGAGCAGGAGCGCACCGGAAAGCAATGGACATTGGGCGCAGGTCTGTTCGAAATCGCGTCGCGCGGCAGACGCGGCAATGATCTGCGCGAAATTGCCCGTCCGGTCATGGAGCGCACCTGTCGCGAAATCGGGGAAACGGTTCAACTCGCCATATTGAGTGGCAGTGATGTGATTTACGTCGAAAAGGTGGAACCGGAAAATCTCGATCTCAGAATCAACACGCAGATAGGCACACGGCGTCCGATTCACAGTACGGCTCTTGGCAAGGTTCTGGTGGCGGATCTGCCCTGGAGCGAGGTCGAGCAGATACTGCAGGCATCCGGTATGCCGGCGAAAACCCAGCAGACGATCCGCGATCCGAAGGAATTCCGCACCGAACTGGACAAGGTGCGCCAGGCCGGGTTTTCCGTTGATGATCATGAATTCAACGAATTGGTGATCTGCGCAGCAGCCCCGTTGCGCAATGCCTCGGGCAGTATCGTCGCCGGATTGAGTATTTCGACATTCGGAAGCGATTCCGCTTCGCAGCGCTTTGCCGACATCATCAAGGCGGTCAGTGCTGCGGCCGAGCAGATATCGGCAAAACTCGGATACAGGAAAGTGAGCTGACATGACGCAAGGACGCACTATCGGCAAAGATGGCAGTCGGGAGCGGCTGAAAGCGCTCGGCATTGATCTGCCGGTTCTGGCGGCACCGGTAAACGCCTATGTCGATGCTGTTGTGGATAATGGACTGCTGTACCTGTCGGGCAAGGGCCCGCGACGCCCTGACGGCAGCCGCAGAGTGGGCAAGGTTGGCGGCGATGTCTCTGTCGAAGAGGCCGGCGAGGATGCCCGTATAACCGGGATCAATCTGCTGGCGGCCATCCACGCGGCGATCGGTTCACTGGAAAAAGTGGAGCGCGTCGTGAAAGTGCTGGCACCGGTCAATGCCGTGCCGGAGTTTGCTGATCATCCCAAGGTCATAGATTCATTTTCCTCCCTGATGGTTGATGTCTTCGGCGACAAGGGCCGCCATGCGCGGTCCGTCTTTGGTGTCGGCAGTCTGCCCAATGGCATGACAATCGAGATAGAGATGATCGTGCGGGTTGCGCGGTGAACGAGATGGTCACGCTTTCGCATGGTGGCTCGAGCCTGATGGTCAGGCCACTGGGTGCTGAACTGACCTCCTGGACCGTGGATGGACTGGAGCTGTTGTGGCAGGCAGACCCCGATTTCTGGCCGCGCTCGTCACCAATTCTGTTCCCGGTGGTCGGCCAGTGCGTCGGTGGTGCGATCCGCATTGGCGATCAGCGCTATCCGATGAGCCGCCATGGCTTCGCCTCGCAGATGCCGTTCACGACGATGGAATGCACCGACACCGCAGCCCACTTTCTGCTTACCGATACGCCTGAGACCCGGCAGCATTTCCCCTTCGCCTTCGAGCTCAAGGTCAGCTATCGGCTCGAGGCGGCGTCTGTCACCTGTGCGTTTTCCGTTACCAATACCGGCGCCGAACCGATGCCCTATGCGATCGGCCTGCATCCGGGATTCAACTGGCCGGACAGGAATACCGGCAGCGACGCGAAAATTGTTTTCGAGGCTCGCGAACAGACCGGTGTGCCTGTAATCACACCGGATGGGTTTTTTACGGACAGCGAACGGGCGGTCGATTTCGACGGCAAGACACTGGCTTTGTCCGAGCACAATCTCGGTTCTGAGGCGCTGTGTTTTCTGAACGCAAAAAGTCGCGCGCTGACCTTCCGTCAAAAAGACCGGCCCGCAATTACGATTGCCAATGATGGCTTTCCCCACTTTGCCATCTGGACGAAGCCGGGCGCGCCATTTCTGTCAATCGAGAGCTGGACAGGGCACGGCGATCCGGAAGGTTTTGGCGGTCCGTTTCAGGAAAAGCCGTCGCTGCGCAGTCTTCAACCCGGCCTGAGCCGGCAGGATACAGTCCGCTACAGCTGCGGCGAGGTCGATCATGGTTGAGGTCTCGGTGGTGACGGATGAACCCGATTGTCTGGGAGAAGCGCCGCAATGGCATGGCGGCGAGAACCGGCTTTACTGGGTCGATTCCTTTGCCCCGGCCATCAGGTGGCTCGACCCGCTGGACAGCACCGTCACCTCATTCCCGCTGCCGGCAGACATCGGCTCATTCGTCTTTGCCAGGGACGGAAGTCTGGTCGCCGGAATGCGCGGTGGGTTCCATCGCATCGACCTTGCAAATGGAACTGTCGAACCGCTCGTCAATCCGCTGGGTGCTGATCCGCGAATGATGCTCAATGACGGCAAATGTGATCGCCGCGGTCGTTACTGGTGCGGCAGCGTACATTCCGATTTCATCGGGAGGCCAGCTGCAATCTTCCGGCTCGACCCGGATCTTTCGGTCCGCGAAATGGACAATGGCTTTATCATCGGCAATGGCATCGCATTCTCCCCGGATGACACGCGGATGTATTTTGCCGACAGCCGGGACGAAACTGTCTGGGTCTATGATTTCGATATTGCAACAGGGTCGATATCGAACCGCCGGGAGTTTTTCTCGACCCTCACAATCGAAGGCCGGGTTGATGGCGCAGCCTGCGATACAAATGGCAATTACTGGTGTGCGCTGGTTCATGGCGGTGAGGTTGGCTGCATATCGCCGGAAGGGGAGCTGATCGAGCGCATTGCCGTGCCATGCCGTCATCCCACCATGGTGGCGTTTGGCGGACCCGACCGCACGGACCTTTACGTGACAAGTGCAACTGCAATGCTCGACGAGAGCGAGCGCGGCGACTGGCGGGATGCGGGCAAAGTGTTCCGCATTACCGGTCATGGAGCTCAGGGATTGCCCGAACCGGTATTCGATCACGATTTCACTGGCAAGACAGGATAGCGAGATATGCCCACAGTTCTGATCACCGGCTGCGACAGCGGAATTGGCCGGGAATTTGCTCAGCAATATGACGCCGAAGGCTGGGACGTGATTGCGAGCTATCGCGATATAGGCAATGCGTTACAGTCCGGCAAACACCTTCGCAATATTGCACTTGATCTGACCCGGGATGATGATTTTGCGGCGCTGCCCGCGGCACTCGACAGCGCGCCGGTCGATCTTCTGGTGTCAAACGCCGGCGTTGGTCTCGACATCAAACGCCTTGGCGCGCTGGACTTCGATTATGTCCGTACCATGTATGAAATCAATGCCATCGGCCCGTTGCGTCTGATCGAGACGCTGGTCGACAATCTTGCAGCAAGCGACATGCGGCGGATTGCCTCCATCACCAGCCGCATGGGTTGCATCGGTCTCAATCTGTCAGGTGGGCATTACGGCTATCGTGCCAGCAAGGCCGGCATCAACGCCATAATGCGCAGTCTGGCAATCGATCTGTTTCCCCGTGGCATAACGGTCGTGTCGATACATCCCGGCTGGGTTGATACAGCGGGCGGCGGCGGCAATGCAGCAGTCCCGGTTGGCGAGAGCGTTTCGTCAATGCGCAAATTGATCCACCATCTCGGCAACCATGAGACCGGGCAGATTTTCAGTTATGACGGAACACCCCTGCCATGGTGAGCTCAAAACCGAAATGGGATGTGCTGATTGCGGGCGGAAGGGTTATCGATCCCAAAAACGCGGTCGATACACAGCTTGATATCGCCCTCAGCGAGGGCTCGATCGCGTCGGTCGGCGCCGGATTATCCCGCAGCAATGCCGACGCAGTCATTGAAGCGGATGGCATGCTGGTTGTTCCCGGCCTGATTGATCTGCATACCCACATCTATCACAAGGCAACCGCCTATGGGGTCGATCCTGAACCCATCGCCCGGCGCTCCGGTGTGGTGACCATGGTGGATGCTGGCAGTGCGGGCGCCGGAAATTTTGCCGGGCTGAGGGATTTCATCTTTGCACGCTCGCCGCTTCGGCTGCTGGCCTATGTCAACATTTCCTATCCTGGCATATTTGCGTTTGACCGCGATTTTGTTGTCGGCGAAGCGGCCGTGCGTGAATTGCTGTCGGTCGATCATTGCGTCGCGGCGGTAGAGGAAAACAGCGATCTGGTGGTTGGCGTAAAGGTCCGGCTGGGGGCAAACACATCCGGAGATCTCGGCCTGCTGGCGCTGGACCGGGCGATTGAGGCGGCAGAGCGTGTCGGCCTGCCGGTCATGGCCCATATCGGAAAACCGCCCCCGACCTATGCCGAGATTCTCGCACGGCTGCGCCCGGGCGATATTCTGACCCATTGTTTCCGGCCGGCACCAAATGCCCCGGTGGACGCGGCCGGCGATGTGCTGCCAGCATTAATTGAGGCGCGCGCAAGGGGTGTGTTGTTCGACATTGGCCACGGCATGGGCGCTTTCGGATTTGAAAGTGCGGAATCGGCGATTTCACACGGATTTCTGCCTGACATCATTTCCAGTGATGTTCATGCGCTGTGCGTTGACGGCCCGGCGTTCGATCTTCTGCATACGATGAGCAAGCTGATGCATTGCGGTGTCGCCCTGGCTGATGCCATTGCCATGGCGACACATCATCCGGCCACCGCAATGGGACGTCCCGATTTGGGGCACATCACCATCGGCGGACCGGCGGACCTCACCCTTTTGAAGCTGGTGGACGCGCCGCTTCGTTTTGTCGATGTTCTTGGCCAGGAAAGGATTGGTTCGTCCCGGCTCAGCCCGTGTGGCGCGTTCGCAGCCGGTCAGTATATCGAAAGCGAACCCCGTGATTTCGAAAGCCTATAGTATCACTATGTGAGATTCGATATTGACATGTAATATTAATATTGCGTGACATTGGCAATTCTGTATAGTTCAGACCCATGGAACCTAGCCAGAAAATGCGAATGCCGACAGATTGGGGAGTGGGACAGCAAGGCCCCGCAGACCTCATGCATCTGGACACGCCAGCAATCGTGGTCGATCTTGCCGTGGTTGAACGGAATATCCAACGCGTTCAGTCGATTTGCGACAAGGCCGGTATCAAAAATCGGCCGCATATCAAAACTCATAAATCCGTCGAGCTTGCAAAACTTCAGCTGAAATATGGTGCTGCCGGGATTGCCTGCCAGAAGCTCGGCGAAGCCGAAGTCATGGCGTCAGCCGGTATCGATGACATTCTGATCAGTTATAATCTGCTGGGTGCAGCCAAACATGCCCGTCTGGCGGATCTACACAACCGCATTTCCCTGGCAGTCTGCTGCGACAATATGATCGTTGCAGAACATCTGTCCGAGGCCATTTCCGCAACCGGCAAGCGGCTGAATGTGCTGGTCGAATGCGATACCGGCCGGCACCGCTGCGGTGTCCTATCGCCGCAGGCGGCGGTGGCACTGGCCATCGAGATTGATCGTCTGCCGGGTCTGCATTTCAACGGCCTGCTGCTCTATCCGCCCAATGGAGCGTGGCGTGAGGCCACGCAATTCGTCACCGAAACCCGTCAATTGTGCAGCCATACCGGGCTCGAAATTGAAACAGTGTCCACCGGCGGCACGCCCAATCTTGCCTATGCGGGCCGGTTTTGCGAAACCGAATTCCGGTCAGGAACCTCGATTTTCAACGACCGCCAAATGGTCACTCTGGATGCGGCGCGGCCTGCCGACTGCGCCCTGTTCGTGCACGCCACAGTCATCTCGCATCCCGAGGCGGGGCGTATCATGCTGGATTCAGGGTCCAAGACACTGACCAGCGATCTGGTGGGGTTCGACGATTATGGCTTGCTCGTCGATTATCCCGAAGCGCGCCTGATGCAATTTGCCGAGGAGCATGGCTTTGTCGATGTGTCGCAATGCCAATCGGTACCGCAGATTGGGGAGATTGTACGCATTTTGCCCAACCATGTCTGCCCGGTGGTCAATTTGTTTGATCAGATCAACCTGGTCGACGGGACGGGAAATCAACGAAAGCTGCAGATTGATGCACGTGGACGAGTGAACTGAAATGGATGCAAGACTCGTACAGCCACGCCACAATGAACGGCTCACAAACCCGTTCCGCGAGGCGCTCCGGCCCGGAAAGCCATTGATCGGGATCTGGTCAATGCTGAACTCGATTAATGCCTCGGAAGGTTTGGGATGGGCCGGTTATGACTGGCTCCTGATTGACGGTGAGCACGCCCCAATCACACTGCCGGATGCAATGACCCATCTGCGGGCATTAGCTCCCACTCCGACAGTGCCCATCGTGCGTTTGCCGTGGAACGACCGCATTCTGCTGAAGCAGTTCCTTGATGCGGGTGCCCGTACCCTGATGCTGCCCTATGTTCAAAACGCCGATGAGGCCCGCGCTGCGGTGGATGCAATGCACTACCCGCCACGGGGCAGCAGGGGCGTTGCTGCAATGCATCGCGCCAGCCGCTACGGCTTTGAAAAGGACTATCTGCGCAACGCATCGGACTCGCTGTTTCTGATTGTCCAGGCGGAAACCGCGCAAGCGCTTGACAACATCGACACGATCGCCGCTGTCGATGGCGTCGACGCGGTCTTTTTCGGTCCCGGCGATCTGGCTGCAAGCATGGGCAAGCTCGGCCAGGCGGCAGATGCCGAAGTGACCGATGCAATCGACCGCGCCGCCGAACGGGTACGCGCCTGCGGCAAGGCCGTCGGCGTTCTCGCCCCGACACCAGACATTGCCGAACGTCATCTTCGCACCGGTTATGACTTCGTCTCGGTGGCCAATGAAGCAGCGCTGCTGTTCTCGGCGGCCAGCGCCTCGGCCCAGCGCTTTCGTCAGGTTGCCGGCACGTCTGTCCTGGAGCCGGGTGTCTGACAATGGCGACAGTCGAGTTCCGCAATTTGATCAAGAAATACGGTGAGCTTCAGGTCGTTCACGGCATTGATCTGACCATCAGTGATGGCGAGTTCATCGTTCTTGTCGGCCCGTCCGGCTGTGGCAAGAGCACCTCGTTGCGCATGCTGGCGGGTCTGGAAGATATCACCTCGGGTGAAATTCTGATTGGCGACAAGACGGTCAATGAAATCGCACCGCGCAACCGCGACATTGCCATGGTGTTTCAGGATTATGCGCTTTACCCGCACATGTCGGTCTACGACAATATGGCGTTTTCGCTGCGCTACCGCGACACGCCCAAGAGCCAGATCAAGCAGCGCGTAGCTGAGGCGGCTGAAATTCTCGACCTCACCGCGCTGCTCGACCGAAGGCCGAAACAATTGTCCGGTGGCCAGCGCCAGCGCGTCGCCATGGGCCGGGCCATTGTCCGCAAACCGCAAGTGTTCCTGTTTGACGAGCCGCTGTCGAACCTCGATGCCAAACTGCGTGGATCGATGCGGCTTGAAATCAAGAAACTGCATCGCGAACTTGGTGTGACCACCGTCTATGTCACCCACGATCAGATCGAGGCGATGACGCTGGCGGACCGTGTAGTTGTCATGAATGGCGGCAATATCGACCAGATCGGTGCGCCCGAAGACGTTTATAATTCCCCGCTGACCCTGTTCGTCGCCGGCTTTATCGGTTCGCCGACGATGAATCTCATTCCAGTCAGCCGCAACGACGACGGCAGCCTGCGTGTCGACGGCGAAGACGGCTTTACGCTGTCACACCCCGCAGCAACAGGCGCGACAGGGTCCAAATACGTCTTCGGCGTCCGGCCCGAGGATATCCGCGTTGCAAACGGCTCAGACACGCCCGCCAGTGTCGCTGTTGACGGTGTCGCTGTTGACGGTGTCGTTGATGTGGTCGAGGCGCTTGGCCCGGACACGCTGGTGTTTGCCAATGTCGGCAGGCAGCCGGTCACCGCACGAATTCGCCCGGACATCCGCGTCAGACCCGGCGATGCTGTTCGCTTGGAAATTGATGTTGCGCGGTCTCATCTTTTCGACGCGGCAACTGGAAAGGCATTGCGATGACCACGAAACCCACACAAATCGCACTCGCGGGGTTTGGCACCTGGGGTCAGATGCATGCCCGTGCAATCGCCAATATCGACGATGCTGAAATAGTTTCGGTATTTTGCCACTCGGAGCGCTCCGAACAGGCGGCCGCGGAACATCTGCCCACTGCCGAGCGGTTTTCCGACTATCACGCTATGCTGAAAAAGGGCGGCTTCAACGTTGTCGATATCACCGTGCCCAACAATGTGCATGCGCAATACGCCATCGCCGCGCTGGAGACCGGCACCCATGTCTTTCTGGAAAAGCCGCTGGGCATCACAATTGAACAATGCGATGCGGTGATCGCGGCAAGCCAGCGCAGCACCGGCCTTGTTGCACTCAATCACGAACTGCGCGTTTCGCATCAGTGGCGGGCGGTGCGCGAACGTATCGCTGCAGGCGATATCGGTACAGTGCGCTATCAGCATCTGTCGCTTTACCGCCATGCCTTCCGGCAGGGCTCCGGTGGATGGCGCTATGATCCGGCCCGCGTCGGGTCGTGGATACTGGAAGAACTGGTGCATTTTTTCGATCTCGTCACCTGGTATGCTGCCGAGAATGGCAAGCCGGCACGGGTGACCGCCTATGGCAATGGCGCCAAGGGCGATCTGACCGACAATTTCGCCACGGTTCTTGAATGGGATGATGGCGCTGTCGCGGTGCTCAGCCAATGCCTGTCTGGATTTGAGCACCACACGCTTCTGGAAATCGGCGGAACTGATGGCGGCCTGCGCACCTGGTGGTCAGGCGCGCTCGACCGCACCCTGCATCCAGACTTCGAACTGAAGCTAAAACGCGGCACAGCCGAGGTTGAAACCATCGAAATCCCGAAATCAGGCGAGGTTTTCGAACTTGAGGAAAATCTTCGTACCGCCTTTGCCGGATTTCACGAGGGCCGCTCGATTCTGTCACCGGCCGAGGCGCGTATTGCCGTGGAAATCTGCCTCGCGGCGGAGGAGTCGTTTCGCCGGGGACAGCCGATTGCCTTGACTCCATGACACTTTAATCCCGCTCATCTGGAGCATTTTTAAAAGGAGGAAATGAAATGCTGAAGACATTCATCAAACAATTAGCAGCCATGTCGGTTGCCACAATGGCGTTGACGGCGCCGGCACTCGCCGACGAAAAGATCACGGTGCTGACCTGGAACCTGCCCATCTATGGCGAAAAGATCGAGGGCTGGATCGCGGAATTCAACGAAATGCATCCCGACATCGAGGTCGAGTGGATCGACAAGAAGGGAACGGAATGGGCAACCTTCTTCCAGACTCAGTTGGCCGCAGGAACACCACCCGACGTGGTCAATATTCAGGGCGCGTTGTGGGCGGAATACGCCGCCAATGGTCAATTGCTTGATCTGGCACCCTATCTGGAAGCCGACCCCGAGTTCGCCAACCGTTTTGTCGACGGTGCCCTTGATCTGTGGAAGACCGACGAAAAGACCTACATGGTGCCGTGGTATTTCAACCGCACCCTGCTTTATATCAACAAGCAGATGGTCAACGAGGCCGGCATTACCACACCGATTACCAGTTTCGAAGATCTGATGACCGCCGCGAACAAGGTGACTGGCGAGGGCAAATCCGGTTTCCTGACAACGAATTTCGACTGGCTCTACTGGCCGCTATTCGCCATGAACGGGGTCGAGATTCTCAATGAGGACATGACCAAGGCCGCCTTCAACACACCCAAGGCCGTGGAAACACTGACTGCGCTGGCCGAAGCCACCAAGAGCGGCGCAATCAACAACATCTCCTGGACCGGACGCTGGGTTGAGCCCAACACCGCTTTCGCGTCGCGCAATGTCGCCATGTATATGGCGCCGAACTCGGCTCTGTTCTGGGCTGCCAGCAAGGCCGACTGGATCAATGACGAGAATGTTGATGTCTACGATGCGCCCGGCGACTGGTGGACGCCCAACCACCATGGCTGGGGCGTATCCGCGTCAACCAAGCACCCCGATGCGTCAGTCGATCTGATCAAGATCGCGACATCCGACAAGTGGCAGGAAACCATGTCGAGCACATTTTCGATCCTGACGCTCAACAAGAATGTCGATCCGAAACTGATCGAGAAGTTCAAGACAGAGGCTCCACTCAAGGCAAAGATCCTTGAAATGGCAGGATCGAAACTGGACAAGATCTCTGGCTACATCAAGTCGCCGCTTGAAGCCCGCATCAAGGATGCGTTCTGGACTTCCGTCCAACCAGCGCTGCTCGGCCAGACTGACCCGCAGGAAGCACTTGCTGCTGCCGAAGCGAAGGTCAACCGGATTCTGTCCCGGCCCTGAACGAGCAACTGTGAGCCCGCGCTACCTCCACTAGCGCGGGCTTATCAGCCAGAGGGAAATACGCGGTATGATGACCCTGTTGAAAACCAAGCGAAGCCGGGAAATGACATTTGTCTGGATGCTTCTGCTTCCGGCGCTCGCGGTCTATCTGTTTTATCGCGTAATTCCGTTGCTGTGGAATGTGGTCCTGTCGTTTTCATTCTGGGCGCCGGGCAAGCCATTCAAGTTTGCCGGTCTCTATCAGTATGAGGAAATGCTCTATTATGACGACGCCTTCTGGGTCGTCTTGAAAAACACTGCAGTGTTCATGCTGGCAACGCCGGTCTCGATTGCAATCGCTCTGGCCCTTGCCCTGCTGGTCGATCAGAATCTCAAAGGCCGCTCGATCTACCGGACCATCATTTTCCTGCCCTATCCCATGATGATCGTGGCAGTCGGCATTGTCTGGCGCTGGCTGTATAATGACAGCGTCGGTCTGATCAATTATCTGCTGCGATCCGCCGGATTGATTGATCGGCCAATCGCCTTTCTTGAATCGTTTGATTTTGCCATGCTGTCAGTGATGGTTGCGGCGATCTGGCAGATCGTCGGTTTCTTTATGATCATCATCCTCACTGGATTGCAGAACATTCCAGCGCATCTTTATGAGGCGGCGCTGATTGACGGTGCGCGGGCGCATCACCGCTTCTGGCGGATCACCCTGCCGCTGCTGCGCCCCTCGATCTTTCTGTGCGTCATCCTCGGCGTCATCGCATCCTTCACAAGTTTCGATCTGATCTACACCATGACAGGCGGCGGGCCTGGCCTCGCCACTGAACTGTTGATTACCTACGTTTACAAACTGTCCTTCACCCTCAGCCGGTTCGATTATGCCGCCGCTGTCACGGTGGTGATGTTTCTTCTTTTTCTGACCTTGGCCACCATCGCCAACCGCCTGTCCGGCGGCGATGCGGGCAAAGTCGATATCGCGGATTGATCAGATGAGCCTCTCGCACAAGATTGTCAGTCACCTGCTTTTGATCATTGTTTCGATTTTGATACTGACGCCGATTTACTGGGTCTTCAAAACCAGCGTCTCAGGCGAGAATCTGTTTGCCTATCCGCCATCCATCATCCCGGCGGACCCAAACCTGTTCTACTATGTTGAAGCCTGGTACACGGTCGACTTCGTCAGGCTGTTTTCCAACAGTTTCGTGATTGCCACACTGGTGGTGGTCGCCAATCTGTTCTTGAATGCGATGGCCGGTTACGCGCTGACCAAACAGTTTCCCGGCAAGGGTCTGGTCTTGTCGTTCCTGTTGATGTCGATGATGATCCCGTTTCATGCCACCATCATCCCGGCCTATCTGCTGACCGCAAAACTTGGACTGCTCGACTCCAAACTTGGCATTGCATTGCCGGCACTCAGCCATGTTGTCTGCATCCTGCTGTTCAAGTCGAATTTTGAGGCGGTTCCCTCGTCCCTCATTCAGGCCGCGCGCCTTGACGGACTGTCCGAATGGCAAATTCTGACACGCATCATGATGCCGCTGTCAAAGCCGGCGGTCGCCACCAATATCATCCTGTCCTTCATCTGGTCCTGGAACGAATTTCTCTGGCCGCTGATCGTCGTCCGCAGCCCGGATCAGCAGACAATGCCACTCGGTCTGGTGTCCTTTCTGGCCTCCTTCGAAGACACCACCGGCTCGCTTTACGCCTTCAGTGTGCTCGTTGTCGTCCCCAGCATGCTGGTATTCTTGTTGGCTCAGAAGGACTTTATCCGCGGTCTGACATCCGGTGCGACCAAAGGCTGACATGATGCAATGGCGCTCAATCCTGCTCAACCGCTTCGTCGTTACCATCGCAACGGTGATGATCATTGCGCTGCTGTGGAACATCTATGTGTCTTTCAACGATGGCGGAAGCGTTCGCGGCCAGATTATTACCAGCGACGGATCGCCGCTGATCGGAGCAACGGTGAAATTGTCGCGCAAGACGGTCACTTCTGTAGAGCTGATCGGCGAGGCGACGACCGATTCCGACGGCATTTTCAGCTTCGAAAAACATGGCGAATATGCTTTGGTTATAACCGTATCAGTCAATGACGCGACTTCAGCCAGGACTGTCGTGCCATTGTGGTTTCGCAACCAGGACATCGTCCTTAAAGAGCCGATTATCGTCGATCCATGACTGACTCTCAGCTTTCAGCTTTGACGCGGGCGGATGCAGCCGCAGGCAGGATCGGTGTCCTCGCACAATTTATTTCTCTGTCTGTCTGGCAATCCGGCCTGATCGTCCAGAAACTGCTGGTGGCGGACTCGAATGTCCAATCAGTCATGTTGCTGCAACTCGGTCTGGCTGCCATTTTCATGCTGCTGGCCCTGAGCATCATCAGCGGCGTGCCGCAGTTCAACCGGCGCAACGCCGCCAATCTGGCCTGGGGGCTGATAGCGCCGGGACTTGTATTTGCCTTTGGCATTGCCGGAGCGGCACGCACCGACGGTGTCAGCGTGGTGATGATCTGGGGCACTTTTCCGCTGGTCGGTGCTATCACCGCCCGGTTGCTGATCCGCGAACCGTTGCACTGGACCTTTACGGTTGCCGGCATCGTGTCATTCATTCTCGTGGCGCTGCTGGCAGACAGCCGGTCAGCAGGTGGTGCCGGCGATATGATCGGTAATCTGCTGGTTTTGCTCTCTGTGGTTTGTGCATCGTTTGGCATGGTGATTGGAAGAATCATGAACCGCCAGCCCAAAAGCTGGTTTCGTGCCGCCACACTACAGATCACTGGCGCCGCGATCGGGGCGGTTGCCCTTACGGCGCTGCTCGGATTCGATCCGCCGGATCTGCTTGACCGCAGCAATCTGGTCGCAACGCTCTATCTGGTGTTGTTTATGACGGTGACCAACTTTCTGGCCTATAACATCGCGCTCGCCCGGGTGGGTGTAGCGACCCTTTCGCTCAATGCCTCCTTTGCCCCGCTGATCGGACTGGCGGCGGCATGGGTGATATTGGATACGCAACTGGGTGTTGTCGATCTGGTGTTTGCAAGCCTCATCGTTGCCAGCGTCGCGTTTCCGCATCTCTGGCGGCGGGCAGTCACACTCTAAACCGTGTCTTCACGGGGCAAAAGCGCTTCCAGGGTTTCAATCCGGTCGGCTTCCGCCGGCGGCTTGTCCCAGCGCAGCCGGGCGATGCGTGGAAACCGCATGGCAACACCGGATTTGTGGCGGCTCGAGCGGTTCAGTCCTTCAAACGCAACTTCCAGAACCAGCCCCTTATCCGCAGTATGGGTGACCTCGCGCACCGGGCCGAAGCGATTGATGGTGTTGGCACGGACAAAGCGGTCGATCTCTTTCAACTCGTCATCGGTAAAGCCGAAATAGGCCTTGCCGACCGGGACCAGTTCGCTCTCGCGCCAGACGCCGAATGTGTAGTCGGAATAAAACGAAGATCGCTTGCCGTGGCCGCGCTGGGCATACATCAGCACCGCGTCAACACTGTGCGGGTCCCGTTTCCATTTGAACCAGGGGCCGCGCGGCCGGCCCGGCACGTAAGTGCTGTCCCAGCGTTTCAGCATCAGACCCTCAACCGCGTCGGCATCCGCACCGGCCCCGAAACCGGCCGGCTTGTCGAGCGCAGTGGCTGCCTCATCCCAGTTTTTGATCGGGATCAGCGGTGAGATATCAATGCGCGTTGAATCCAGATCAGCCACCACCTGTTCCAGCTGCCTGCGGCGCTCGGCAAACGGCATCGACCGCAAATCCTCGCCTTCCCTGACCAACAGATCATAGGCGCGGATATGGGCGGGATAGGACGCCATCATTTTCGCGGTGACGGTTTTTCGGTTGAGCCGCTGCTGCAGCACATTGAACGGCTGCACCCGGCCATCAATCAGCACCAGCAATTCGCCATCTATGGTCATATCCGTGCTCAGGACATCGACAAGATCGGGAAAGGCCCGGGCAATATCCTCACCGGTTCGCGAATAAAGCGCTTTTTTCAATTGCCCGCCGGGCGCTTTGCCGGCACTTGCCTGAACCCGTATACCATCCCATTTGAACTCGGCTCCGAAGTCTTCTGCCACGAGTTTTTCAAAGTCCTCCGGCTGAATCGGATGCGCCAGCATGGCTGGACGAAACGGTGCCGGATTTTCATTGACCGGAACCGGGCCACGTCCTTCGACCCAGGCAAACAGCGCCTCATAGGGCGGTTTCAGACCGTGCCAGATCTCTTCAATTTCATCGGCGCTGCGTGTCCCCAATTGCGCCAGCGCGGTTTTGGCAAGCCGGGCAGAGACGCCAACCCGCAATCCGCCGGTCAGAAGTTTCAACAGCGCATAGCGCACGGAACTGTCGGAGCGGTCGAGCCAGGCTTCCACCAGCGCTGGTGTTTCGCGGCGCGAGCTTTGCAGTAGTGCTGCCACAACATCACTGAGATGAAGCTCCGAATTGCGCCGGTCAGGGGCGTTCTTTTCCGGCCAGGCCAGTGAAATGGTTTCTGCCAGATCGCCGACATAATCATAGGACAGTGCGAACAGAACCGGGTCCATGCGCGATTGGATCAGCTCCCGCAACATCGCCGGCTTGGCGCTTGGCAGCGACAGTTCTCCGGTAATGACCGCCAGCGCAAAGCCGCGTTCCGGATCAGGCGTTGCGGCAAAATAATCCCGCAACAGCTTCAGTTTTCCATTGCGCTGCGGTGTCAGGATCAGCCGGTCGAGCAAGTGAGAAAAGCCGCGCATCAGTCGCCATCCTCCTCGTAGCCGACCAGCGACAAGGGCCGCGCTGTATAATTGTTCAATTCGCACCAACGGGTCAGCGCATCTTCGCGGCCATGGGTAATCCAGACTTCCTCCGGCGCGATTTCCTTTATTGTGGTGGTCAGTTCATCCCAGTCGCAATGATCCGACAGGATCAGCGGCAATTCGACACCGCGTTGTTTGGCACGTTGCCGGATCTGCATCCAGCCGGAGGCGAATGCCGCAATCGGATCGGGAAAGCGCCGTGCCCATTTATCGGCAAAGGCGGAGGGCGGTCCGACAATGATCGCACCGGCGAAATCTCCCTTGTTGCCTTTTTCCAGCGTGGCCGGCTGTAACGGGCCCAGATCAATACCTTCGGACTGGTAATAGTCGCATAGTTTCTGCATCGCACCATGGATGAACACTGGCTGGTCGTAACCCGCTTCCCGCAGCAGGGCGATCACCCGCTGCGCTTTGCCCAGCGCATAGGCCCCGACCAGATGCGCGCGTTCCGGAAACTGCACCACCGACGACAGCAGTTTCTGGATTTCCTGGCGGTCATCCGGGTGGCGGAACACCGGCAGGGCAAACGTCGCCTCAGTGATGAAAACATCGCATTGTACCGGTTCAAATGATATGCAGGTCGGATCATCCCGCCGCTTGTAATCGCCCGAGGCAACAATGCGCCTGCCATTGCAGCAAACTGCGATTTGAGCCGATCCCAGCACATGGCCCGCCGGATGAAAGGACACGCTGACATCGCCGATGGTGCGGCTCGAACCATAGGCAATGATCTCGGTGCTGTCCGCGTGGTCGGCACCATAGCGCAGCGCCATGATGTCCAGCGTCTGCCGGGTCGCCAGAACCGCTTTATGTCCGGGCCGCGCATGATCGGCATGACCATGCGTAATCAGCGCCCGGTCAACCGGCTTCACCGGATCGATGTAGAAATCGCCCGGTGGACAATACAGCCCCTTTGGAGTGGGATGGAGCAATTCATCAAAGCGCATCATTGTGCCAGTGCCGTAAAAACCTTTGCCAAAAACATTTTCCTGTCTGCCAGCAGATAAGCCTGTGCGGTTTAATGTCAAACTTAACCCGGTGCGGCGCGCGGGAGGTTCCAGGCAGGCGGGCAGTGAAACAAACATGGCTCGCAAACTGGGATTTGATTTCTATGTTATGGCTCTGGCTCCAGCGAATGACGGGTGATCCTTGGACGAAGCTCAATCAGCTGAACAATTGACAGGATTGCCGCCGCTGTTTGAACACTGGTTCTCATCGCGTGGCTGGCAACCGCGTGGCCATCAGCTCGACCTGCTGAAACGCGCCCGCAATGGCCAGTCCACTCTGCTGATTGCCCCGACAGGGGCGGGGAAAACCCTTGCCGGGTTTCTGCCGAGCCTGATTGACCTGCATCAGGAGGACGGCTTGCGCCGCAAGCCTGGCACCGCCTTTTTCGGGCCTCACACAATTTACATTTCTCCACTGAAGGCTCTGGCGGTCGATATTGCGAGAAATCTTGAGGCTCCGATTCGCGAGATGGACCTGCCTGTCCGTGTGGAGACCCGAACCGGTGATACACCGGCACATAAGCGCCAGCGCCAGAAGGAATACCCGCCCGATATCCTGCTGACGACACCGGAGCAGATAGCGCTGCTGTTGTCAGATAAAAACGCACCGCGGTTTTTCAGACAGGTCAAAACAGTGATTTTCGATGAATTGCACTCGCTGGTGGTATCCAAGCGCGGCGATCTTCTGTCCCTGGGTCTGGCGCGAATGTTCCGCCATGCCCCGCACCTCACCACAATTGGCCTGTCGGCAACCGTTGCCAATCCACAGGATCTGCAGGCCTGGCTGGTGCCGCAGCAGCGCGTCCACGGGGAAGTACAGGAAGCTGGTCTGATCCAGATTTCCGGTGGCGCAAAACCACAGATCAGCATTCTGCAGACCGAGCAGCGTCTGCCATGGGCCGGCCACACCGCGCTTTACGCAATTGCTGATATCTACCGGCAGATCAAGGCGCACAAAACCACCTTGTTGTTCGTCAACACAAGGTTTCAGGCTGAATTGCTGTTTCAGGAACTTTGGCGCGCGAATGATGACGCCCTGCCGATTGCGATGCATCATGGCTCGCTTGATGTCGCACAGCGCCGCAAGGTCGAAGCTGCCATGGGCACGGGCAGTCTGCGCGCAATCGTCGCGACATCGACCCTGGATCTCGGCATTGACTGGGGCGATGTCGATCTGGTGATTCATGTCGGCGCGCCAAAAGGCGCCAGCCGCCTGGCCCAGAGGATCGGCCGTTCGAACCACCGCATGGATGTCCCGTCAAAAGGGATTCTGGTTCCGGCAAACCGCTTTGAGGTGCTGGAATGCAAGGCCGCACTGGATGCAAATTATATCGGCGCGCAGGATACGCCCAGATTGCATGACGGCGCGCTGGATGTGCTGTGCCAGCATGTCCTCGGCATGGCGTGCGCAGCGCCTTTTCTGGCCGATGAGCTGTTTGCCGAAGTGACGTCAGCCGCACCCTATGCCGATCTGACCAGAGCCACATTTGACCGGATCATCGACTTTGTCGCCACCGGCGGCTACGCTCTGAAAAGCTATGAGCGCTATGCCAGAATTCGCCTGACAAAAGACAGCACCTGGCGTCTGACCCACCCCCGTCTGGCGCAGCAATACCGCATCAATGTCGGCACCATCATTGAAAATCCGACCCTTCTCGTCAGGCTGACGAGCCGCAAGGACGGACGGGTCGGACGTGGTGGTCGCGTGCTTGGCAAGGTCGAGGAATATTTTCTGGAAACGCTGGAGCCGGGCGACACATTTCTGTTTGCCGGCCAGATCGTCCGCTTTGAAGGCATTCGTGAGAATGAGGCGCTGGTGACCAAAAGCGCTGCCGAGACACCAAAAATTCCGAGTTTTGCCGGCGGCAAGTTTCCGCTCTCCACCTATCTGGCTGAAGGCGTGCGCAATATCCTTTCCGATCCGGCAAGCTGGGCCGCGCTGCCAGAGCAGGTGGCGCAATGGCTTGAGATGCAGAAATTGCGCTCTGTGCTGCCGGGCCGCAGTGAGCTGCTGCTGGAAACCTTCCCCCGTGGCGACAAGCATTATCTGATTGCCTATCCGTTCGAGGGGCGGCTGGCTCATCAGACGTTGGGCATGTTGCTGACCCGAAGGCTGGAGCGCATGAAGGCGCGCCCGCTGGGCTTCGTCGCCACAGATTATGCGCTCGGAGTGTGGTGCCTGCGCGATTTGTCACAAATGATCCGCAAAAAACAGCTGAGCCTGGATGCTCTGTTCGACGAGGACATGCTGGGAGATGATCTGGAAGCCTGGCTGCGCGAGAGTTTTCTGATGAAGCGAACCTTTCGCAATGCGGCGCTGATTGCCGGGCTGATTGAAAAACGCCATCCCGGCAAAGAGAAATCCGGCCGGCAGGTCACGGTGTCCTCAGATCTGATTTACGACGTGCTGAACGAACATGAACCCGATCACATTTTGTTGCAGGCAGCCTGGGCAGATGCTTCAACTGGTCTTTTGGATATTCAGCGCCTTGGCGCTATGCTCGGCCGTGTCAAGAATCACCTGCGTCACAAATCTCTCGACCGGATTTCTCCGCTGGCGGTTCCGGTCATGCTGCAGATTGGCAAGGAGCCGGTTTTCGGCAGCGCCGACGAAATGATTCTGGCGGAAGTTGCGGGCAATGTCAGCCCGCTTGACGATCTGGTCGAAGAAGCAATGCGTTTATAAGTTGGTCAGCTGATTCATGACTCTTGCAGAAAACACTCCAGAGCCGACGTTGCCGCAGGGCACAGAATTGACGTTAATGGGTGAGACATTCATTGCGCATCCGGATGGCGTCTTGTACTGGCCCGGCGAAGCCACCTTGATTGTCGCCGATCTGCATCTGGAGAAAGGCTCAAGCTTTGCGCGCAGAGGCACTTTTCTGCCGCCATATGACAGCCGCATCACACTTGACCGCCTGGCCCGGTTGGCAGAAGTGCTGCGCCCGGACCGGTTGATTGCACTGGGAGACAGTTTCCACGATGTGGAAGCCGCCAATCGCCTCGGCACGAAAGATTGTGCCACGATTATGCGGTTGCAGCAGAGCTGCGAATGGATCTGGATTTCGGGAAATCATGATCCCCATCCGCCGCTGGAACTGGATGGCCATGCCTGTGATGAATTGTCCATCGGTCCGATCTCCTTTCGCCACGAACCACTGCCCGGCGCAAAGGGCGAGATTGCCGGGCATCTGCATCCCTGCAGCAAGGTCAGGGGCCGGGCGCGTTCGGTTCGCCGGCCCTGTTTCATCGAAGATGGCGACCGCGCCATCCTGCCTGCTTTTGGCGCACTGACCGGGGGCCTCAACATCTGCGATGATGCTTTCACCACGTTGTTCGGTGCGCCCGATAGGGTCAGAATTCACATGCTCGGTGATCAGCAGATCTATTCGGTCGGCAGGCATGATTGCCGGCCGGATGCAAGGCGCGCCTGACGGAGCACTCTAAAGAAGGCCAACGCCGCCGACCAGCAGTGCGATGATGGCTCCGATGGTCAACCGCAGGCGCAGGCGTCCGAACCATTGCGGCAAAGAATGGTTGCGTGTGGCTTTGAGATCGACATAGAGCTGCCACAGATAGCCGAAAATCAGCAGGAAAATCCCGCCCGAAATGATTGGCAGCAACAGGCAGCTCCATCCGAAAATGGCAGGCAGGACACTCAATATAAAATCCCGGGTCTGGTCCTCCTTGCGTGAAGCACCAAGCGCTCTGCCCCAGCGCACGCCACCCAGAAATGAAAGGATGACGGCGCCATAGGTCACCAGGGCCTGACCTGCGGTCTCCTGCACGAACGGGTCACCGTCGAACAGCAGAACTGCAGCCGCCGAAATCACGAAAGGAATAAGTCCGGCATAGCCAAGCCAAATTGCCATATGCGGTGACGGCCGGCCGGTATCCTGTGGATCGTTGGACGTCATAGTCATCATGGCCTTGCCCCGATCTATTCTCGTCTGAACACCACACCACCGAACCAGCCGACGAATACCGCCAGAAGCACGGCAAATACGCCGAACAGCATTCCGTTCTCCCGGCTGAAATCATAGACAAGCTGTTCAAGTCCCGCCTTGGAAACCCACAATGACTGTTCGTCATGAGCCAGAAGTGCACCCTGATTGAAAACGAAAACCTCAATGCGGTAGGTGCCAACCGAAACCCGTGCGGGAATGCGTATCGTGCTTTTGAACAGGGTTTCGGTGAGAAACTCGACACCGTCATTGTTCATGGAAAACAGATCATTATTGGCTTTCAGGCGGCGATAGGCGAGGGCAAACTCTGTTGAATTGCCCGGAGCTTCGATGGCATCGGTTGCCACCGGAAAAATGATATTTTCCAGACCGATCTGATTTGCCTGCAAAGCCTGCGACTGCGCAATATCCTCGGGTGGCCGATTGGCGGCCAGCGCATAAAATGACGGGACACTGAGGAAGGTTCGTGAATTGCGGTTGATCCAGACGCCAAAAATACGTTCTTTCTTTCGTGTCACGACGTCTACCGGCGGTCCTTTGAAAACCACGACAACGTCGTATTCTCCCGGGCGTGAGATCGATGCGCGGTCACGCTCGATGCTGCCGAAAACAGTAATATCGGTTCCCGAAAAGTTTGAATTGATCGCGACATTCTCCGAGGAAATCGCCATCACCACGCGCTCTGCAAATACCGGTTTCGCGAGCAGTATCATCACGCTGGCTGCCAACATGCGGAGCATCAGCCACCCCCAATCAGGCGCAGTACCGAAATCGAATACAACTCATCCGGTTTCAGAACCAGATTGACAGCAAAGCGCATACCGACTGCCAGCACCAGCAGACCCAGCAGCGCACGAAGATGTTCGCCTCGCAGCTTCTGGCCCAGCTGCGCTCCGAATTGAGCACCGAAAACGCCGCCGATCATCAGGGCAAGTGCCAGCACCACGTCAACGGTCTGATTGGTGCTGGCGTGCAGCACAGTGGCAACCGACATGGTGACGAGGATGTAGATCAGCGATGTCCCGATCACCATGGCCGTCGGAACGCGCAGCAGATAAATCAGCGCTGGCACCATGATGAAGCCGCCGCCGATACCCAGCACCGAGCCCATGAAGCCGATGGATATGCCCAGGCCAAGAACCGGAAGCACGCTGACATAAAGTTTGGAACGGCGGAATTTCATTTTCAACGGCAGGCCGAGGACCCAGCTATGCTGGCCCGGCATTCTCGCGGGTGGCGGTTTTCCATCCCGGTTTTTCAGCATTGCGCGGATTGATTCACGCAACATCAAAATACCGATTGAGCTCAGAAATGTCAGGTAGGAAACCGAGATAATGAGGTCCAGTTGACCGATATCGCGGAGCAGCCGAAACACAAACACACCCAGTGACGACCCGACAATTCCACCACTGATAAGCATGCTGGCAAGCTTCAGATCAATCGCCTGGCGACGCCAGTAGGACAGCGCCCCCGAGGTTGATGAAGCGACGGTCTGCGACGTCACTGTGGCGACAGCGACAGCTGGCGGAATACCGGTGAAGATCAATAGCGGCGTTAACAGAAATCCGCCGCCGACACCGAACAGACCCGAAATAAATCCGACCGCAGCACCCATGCCCAGCAACATCAAAATGCTGACCGGTAGTTCGGCGATGGGCAGGTAAATCTGCACGGACGTCTGTCTTTATGGCTAGGCGCTCATTGGCGCGAGATGTAACGAACTCTGGCACTGCACCAGTGAGGTTTGATAAACGCCCGCTGGGTCGCTCTGTCAATGTCCAGAGGGCACAGATTAAAGTTTAAATCCGAGATTCGTCTATATTTGTTAAAGGTTTGCCGTCAAGTACGCCGGACTGTTCAAAAAAGGTCGGAAGGCCGCCAACGGATGCTGTTTCCCCGTCACTTGCGGTCTCGGCGTGTTTGGCAAGCACGGCTTCCGCGCTCGCGGGAAGTTCAACTGCAATCCATCCTTCATCCGGGATGGAGACATTGTTGGCATTCTCAGGCGGCAGCTCAGGAACCCAGCCGGCAACCTTGCGATCAAGTTGCGCGCGTATGTCGGACAACAGATCAGGTCCAAGCGCATCCCTTTTGGAAATTGCGTCCGGATCGCCATCCTTGGCGGCAACGGCAAACCAGAAATAGGCCTCTTCAAGATCGGTCGCGACACCCATGCCGCGGGCATGAAGAATGGCCAGATTGAACTGGCTGTCCCTGACACCGGCTTCAGCGGCCTTGGTGAACCATTTCGCAGCGGCCCCGAAATCCGGTTCACCCAGTGCGCCCTGGGCATGCAGCACACCCAGATTATACATCGCCTTGGTGTTGCCTTTGTCGCCGGCCTGTTCATATAGCTCAGCTGCCGCAGCCTTGTCCTTGGCAATGCCTCGTCCATGCTCCAGCAGACTGCCGAGCCTGTAAAGCGCCGGGGCCAGACCCTGATCGGCAGCTCGGCGATACCACTGCACCGCTTTTTTCATATCGGCTGGCGTGCCGAAGCCATCGGCATAGCGGCTGCCCACTTCGAACTGCGCCACAGCATCTCCGATTGCGGCTTTGTAGCGCAGCGGCAACGGTCCGATTGTGGAAGCAGGGGCGGGTGCAACAAAGGTATGAAGCAGCGGCGTACCGGTTGAGACTTCGGCACTTTCCGGCCTTGCAATCGGCAGGGCGATATTGGTCGGTTGGGTCAACGAGCCAAAGATTCTGTCACCCAGCGCGCTGAACCGGTCAGTTCCGCCGGGTAGCCGATCGGGAATTTTCTGGCGCGTCGGCCGGGCTGCTGCTGTGTCAGCCTGATCATCAATCACCTTGCTGGCAGCTGCCAAACTCGCCCGAGCGGCGTTTGCCGGTCCGGAAATACTGCCTGTCGTCAAAACCTCTTCAGCTCCGGATTGTGTCCGGTAGCTTTGCAGTGTCAGCGCGACGGCGGCGATGATCAGGGACAATCCCAGACAGACGCCGAGAATTTTCTTGCGCCGCGAGGGGTCGGTCTCGGTCCGCATATCCTGCTTTTGCTGCGCCAGGATATGTTCGGCGCGCCGCTTGATGCTTTCAACGGACGGAGCCTCAGTTGATGTCGCTTCTGCAGGAATGGCGGGGCGCTCGGCGCGCTTGTGGGTCGCACGCCGGGCCGCAGCAATATAATTCATGCCGACGCCGGGTTCGGCCGTCTGATCGGATTTGGCGTCGCGTGCACCGCGTTTCGTGTCGGAAGTCGCCAGCTTTTGAACCGGCGCGACCGCTTCATTGGCTTGGTTGGGCCGGGCAGCTTCATGGCTCGGTTTTGACGGCTGCGGCGGCGTTTGGCCTGAAGGACCAGCATGATCTGGGCGCGAAGCCACGGTTCCGGCTTTACGGATCCGGGAACCGATTTGCGTATCTTTCGCGGCGACAGAGCGGACAACCGCCTGTTTGCGGCGTTTGGCCTGGAGCCGGTCGACGCCGCTTTCCAGGTCATAGATTTTGTTCAACAGCAAGCTCAGCGTATCCGGTACGGAGCTGAGCCGCTTCTCCAGCCCCTCTGAAGATTTCGATTTATCAGCATTCGCCTTGAGCAGTGCTGACAGATCGTCAAGCGTCTGCCGGCTTTTGGCATCAATGCCGCGCTCAACCCGGTTGAGAGCTTCGTTCAGTGGTGTCACGACCGCATCGGAAACTGCCTTGGAAACCTCAGTCGCGGTCGGTGCAGCGGGAATTTTCGGGTCGGGTTTGGCAAGCTGTTTTTCCAGTTGCGCCATAACGGTCGACATTTGTGTTTCGATCCGCGCCAGATCATCCTGCATCTGCTGATGCGTGGCATCGGTCTCATCATTCTTTGCCGCGCCAAGCGCAGGGATCTCTTCTATGCGCCGTTCCAGGCTTTCAATCTGACCACTGAGTTGCTCGACAAAGGTCTGGTTCTGCGCAATTTGCTGTTCGGTGTTTTCCCCGGCGCGGCGATCTGCCTCAAGAGAAGCTGAATCAAACCGCTTCATTGTATCGTCGAGCCGCGCCAGCAGACCGTCAAAGCGATCCTTGAACACTTCTGTCTGATTGCCGGATTTCAGTGCATTGAGGCTGGCCTGTTGTTCCATCAGGATAGCTTCAAGCCGGCCGACCGTATGTTCAATCGATTCAAGCGTTTCCCGCGGCGGCAGGAAGCTGATCAGGCTTTGCGGATTGGGCTGCTGCTGGGCAATTTCCGAAGGCAGATTTTGCAAGGTCTTTTCCAGCTTGGCAATTTGTGTCTGCAGGGCTGAATTGGTCACCGCATCAGGCTGCTGCCGGGTGGATTTTTCAAGCTTCTGCACAGTCAGATCCAGCAGGCTTGCCACATCTCTCGACAAGGCCGGCTTGATGGATTTCAAAGAGGCTTCCAGATTGTCGATCTGGGCTTGCAAGGCCGGCATCTGCCGGCCTGCGTCCGACTGGGTCACTGAATTGTGCAGGCGCACATGCTCGTCGGCAAGCTTCTGGAAGTTCTCGTCGAGCCGGCCTTGGTCTTCCTGCAGCTTGACCTGCATTTTGGCCATTGGCCGCAAAATCGCCACGTCATCTCTGGTTGGCAGTTGCGAGATTTTTGTCTCGAGCAAAGACAGATTGTGCTCCAGCTTCTCGCGGATTTCGTCATTATGGGTTTTCGCCTCTGAATCCGATTTTTCCAGAAGCGAATTTATTTTGTCGCCGAGCAGTTTGAAATGCGACTCCATCATTTCACTGGAGAGGGCCTCTTCCTTCTCTCCGTTATCTGGAGCAGTTTCAGCCTCCTGGACGATTACATCCGGGGCGCCGCCGCCGCCCGTTGCGGACTGCTGGGCAAAGCTCATGCCCAAAAAGGTTTCGTCACGGGTTTCATCACCAGCGTCGTTTTCGGTTTCGCTGTCCGGAATTATATTCCGCCCGGGGGCTTCATCGAGCTCCAGATCAAAAACGATTCCCGGAGCGGTATTATGAGCCCCATCAAAGCCAGCTTGTGGCTCTGTCTCGGCCTGTTCAAGCGGCTCGACGGGGGAAACCAAACGCTGTTTCAAGGCGAGAATTCGAGCGCGCAGATCTTTAACCGTGCTGCCATCACCATGGAGTCTGTGAACTTCATCGTCGTCTGCTGCGCCGTCGGAGGCAGGCAGCTGCAGATTGTCGTCAAAGTCCGGTTCTTCAGGTGTTTTGAGAAAATTCAGCTGTGCACTGAGATCGTCGATTGCGTTGATCAAAGCTTCGCTGTCGGCATCTGTGTCAGCTTCTTCAAATTCGTCCTGAAGAGCTTCTTCGGCGACGAAGGCAGCCCGCTCAGCCTCCAGACGGCTGTGGCGCTGTGTCTGCAACAATTTTTTCAGGGTTTTTTCATCCGGTGACAGATGGTCGCGATCTTCGTCCTGGCGAACGGCGACCTGCAACCAGGCTTCCAGTGACATGCCGTTTCGCTTGGCGGCATCTATCACCTGGCTGAAGACGTCGCCGGATTGATCAACATTTCTGGTGGGAGAGTCACCGGTTTGCGGGCTGAAATTGCGCTTGAGAACGGTCACTTGCGTTGATGCTTTCTTGCCGGATCCTGTGAAACCCAGGCCGGGAGGCGCGAGTCACGGGAGGTTTATTTACTCAAACGTCAACGCTTATGGTAAACATGTGGTTAATTTAGCTGTAATGGCGCATGAAAAACGTCTTCGGACTCGCCTCATGGGCGAGCTTTTGCTGCGAAACAACCAGACCTGGCTGGATACAGTTCATGGCATCCCGTAATCGGCTTTCCTCGTCATGTGATCTGCGTCCTCGCCGGAGCAATAAAGGTGGAGCCCGAATTTGGCTGAAAGCGATACTGTAACCAAAGCGGCTGAAACCGTTTCATCAAGAGCGCAGCGCGCCAGCCATGACGAGGATACAACCGAAAATTCGTTTTCCATTGGCCAGTTGGCGCGCGAGTTTCGGGTCACGCTTCGGACCTTGCGGTTTTACGAGGACCGCGGTCTGGTCAGTCCTCGCCGCGATGGTACCACACGAATTTACAGCCGGCGCGACCGGGCCAGATTGAAACTTGTTTTGATGGGCAAGAAAGTCGGGTTCTCGTTAACCGAAATCCGCGAAATGCTTGACCTTTATGATTTAAAGGACGGTCAGATTGTGCAGTTGCGTGTCGCGCTGAAACGCTTTCAGGAACAGGTCGATGTTTTGAAAGATCAGCGAAGCGACATCGAGCAGGCGATCGAAGAACTGGAGCGCACTGTCGATGTAGTGGCCGGAATGCTGCGTGAAAAAGAGACCGCCAGCGGGTAAAACCACGTCCGGCCTGCGTCCTGATAATGCAAAAGTGAACACCCGCAGTACCGCGCCACCTTTTAAAGCTGACGTCAACGTAATATATGCACTTGGTAGCGATCGTCTGAAAAGAGAGGGTCACAGATGCCAGCTTATCATGCGCCGATCAAGGACACTTTGTTTCTGCTCAATGATGTATTTCATATGGAGCGATATGACAATCTGCCGGGTTTTTCCGACGCTTCGCCCGACACGATTGAGGCCATCCTCGATGAAGCGGCGCGGTTTTGCGAACAGACCCTGCAACCGCTGAACCGCATTGGCGACATCGAAGGTTGCCGGCGCCATGACGATGGCAGTGTCACCACGCCCAAAGGGTTCAAGCAGGCCTACGAAATTTTCGTCCAGGGCGGATGGCCCGGCCTGAGCAGCGATCCCGATTATGGCGGTCAGGGACTGCCTGTCACTTTGAGCAGTATCGTCCAGGAATATATCTACTCTGCCAATTTCTCCTGGGGCTTGTATTCGATCCTGTCGCAGGGCGCTTATGCGGCGCTGAAGGCGAATGCTTCAGACGAGCTGTGCCGGATCTATCTGCCACCGCTGGCCGCCGGCACGTGGACGGGAACGATGAATCTGACCGAGCCTCATTGCGGCACGGATCTCGGTCTTTTGAAGACCAGCGCGCAGCCACAGGCAGACGGCTCTTACACGATCACCGGGCAGAAGATTTTCATATCCTCCGGTGAACATGATTTCAGCGAAAACATCATCCATCTGGTGCTCGCCCGTATTGAAGGCGCGCCGCCGGGCACAAAGGGCATATCGCTGTTCGTGGTGCCGAAATTCATTCCCCGCGAGGATGGCAGCCCGGGCGAACGCAATGCAGTAAGCTGCGGCTCACTGGAAGAAAAGATGGGCATTCACGGCAATGCCACCTGCACCATGAATTATGATGGCGCCACCGGTTGGCTGGTCGGAGAGGAACATCGTGGCCTGCCGGCCATGTTCGTGATGATGAATGAAGCCCGCTTGTCAGTTGGAATACAGGGGTTGGGCATATCCGAAATCGCCTATCAGAACGCTGTCACCTATGCCCGGGAACGGCTGCAAGGCCAGGCCATGGGCAAGCCAAAAGACCCCGACGCGAAGCCCGACCCGCTGATTGTGCATCCTGATGTCAGACGTATGCTGATGAATATGAAGGCGTTCAACGAGGGCGCGCGGGCCCTGCTGGTGTGGACTGCCCTGAAAGCCGACGAGTTGCACAGATCCGAAGACAGCGCCATCCGCCAGGCCGCCGATGATTATCTCGGTCTGATGACACCGGTGATCAAGGGCGTGTTTACCGATGCCGGATTTGCCAATGCAGTACAGGCGCAGCAGATCTATGGCGGTCACGGCTATATAGCCGAAATGGGCATCGAGCAATATGTCCGTGATGCCCGTATTGCCATGATTTATGAAGGCACCAACGGTATTCAGGCGCTCGATCTTGTCGGCCGGAAACTGCCCAAGGATGGTGGCCGGGCGATGCAGTCCTTCCTCAGAGAAGTGAAGAATTTTCTCGCGGAAATGTCTGGCGTTGAGGATATGAAGCCATATACCGGTCCGCTCGGGGCGGCGCTCGACGATCTGCAGGCTGCTACGATGTGGCTGATGCAGAATGCCATGACAAAACCGGAAAACGCCGGTGCCGGATCGACCGATTTCATGCATCTGCTCGGCCTGGTGTCGATGGGCTACATGTGGGCGCTGATGGCAAAGGTCTCGCTGGACAAGATTGCCGAAGGCAGTCAGGACCCGGATTTCCACGACGCCAAACTTATCACCAGCCGGTATTTCATGGAGCGCTGCCTGCCGGAAACGGGCGCACATCTGGCCCGCATTTCCAGTGGTGCAGACAGCATGATGGCGCTGCCGGCTGAAGCCTTTTGAAGGATTATAGAATGACCGACGCCTTCATCTATGATGCGGTTCGCACGCCCCGTGGCCGGGGCAAAGCGGATGGCGGTCTTCACACCGTGACCTCAGTTGAACTGGCGGCAACGACATTGCGTGCGCTGCGCCAGCGCAATGGGCTCGATACCGGGCAGATCGATGACGTTATTTTAGGGTGTGTCGATCCGATCGGCGAAGCCGGAGGCGACATTGCGCGAGCGGCGGTGTTTGCCGCCGGCTTCAACCAGTCGGTTCCCGGCATGCAGATCAACCGCTTCTGCGCTTCAGGGCTTGATGCGGTGAATACCGCTTATGCCCAGATTGCCAGCGGCCAGAACGACATGACGATTGCCGGCGGTGTTGAATCCATGAGCCGGATCGGCATCGGAGCCTCCGGCGGCGCCTGGCCGGTCGATCCCGGTGTGGCGGTGCCATCCTATTTCATGCCGCAGGGTGTCTCGGCCGATCTGATTGCGACGAAATACGGCTTTTCCCGGGATGAGGTAGACGCCTATGCAGTTGAGAGCCAGAAGCGCGCCGCCGCCGCCTGGCAGGACGGCCGCTTTGCCAAATCTGTCATTCCGGTGAAAGCGCCCCATGGCGCGACACTTCTTGACCGCGATGAGCATATGCGGCCTGACACCGACATGCAGTCGCTGGCCGCGCTGCAGCCCGCCTTTGCGCTGATGGGCGAGATGGGCGGATTTGATGCGGTCGCCATTGAAGCCCACCCCGAGATTGAGCGCATCAATCATGTCCATCATGCTGGTAATTCATCGGGCATTGTCGATGGTGCAGCTGCGGTTCTGATCGGCTCGCGGCAGGCGGGTGAGAACGCGCAACTGCGTCCCAGAGCCCGCATCCGGGCCTTTGCCAATATCGGCTCCGAACCGGCCCTGATGCTGACCGGACCGGTGGATGTCACGCAAAAACTGTTCGCCAGAACAGGCCTGACATTTGATGACATTGACCTGGTCGAAATCAACGAGGCTTTTGCCTCAGTTGTGCTGCGTTACCAGCAGGCCTTTGATCTTGATCCGCAGATCGTCAACGTCAATGGCGGTGCCATCGCCATGGGGCATCCGCTGGGGGCGACCGGGGCGATGATTCTCGGCACTGTTCTGGATGAGCTGGAGCGGCGCGATCTTTCCACCGCACTGGTCACCTTGTGCATTGGTGCCGGCATGGGCACGGCCACCATCATAGAACGGGTATAGATCATGTCAGCCTCTTATACCGCCTTCAGCGTTGAAATCGACAAGGATGGCTGGGCGCTGTTCCGCTGGGATATGCAGGACCGCTCGATGAATGTCATCACCTTGACGGTAATGGACGAACTGGACGCGATGATTGATCAGGTGTCACAGGATGATGCCATCAAGGGTGCCGTGATTGTGTCGGCAAAACCCGGATCTTTCACCGGCGGTGCGGATATCACCATGATCCACGCCCTGAAACAGGGCATGGCAGAAGACGCAGAACTGTCCGCCGAAGACGCCGCCGCAAAACTGCTGGAAAGTTCATCCCGGCTATCGCGGATTTACCGGCAGCTGGAGACTTGTGGCAAACCCTTTGTCGTTGCCATTAACGGCACCTGCCTTGGCGGCGGCACCGAGCTTGCCCTGGCCGCTCACGGCCGTATTATGGTCGATGATGGCAAAGCCAGGATGGGGCTTCCCGAAGTCCGCATCGGAATTTTCCCGGGAGCAGGCGGCACCCAGCGGGTGATGCGCATGACCGATCCCCAATCCGGCCTTCAGATGCTGCTTCAGGGCAAAAATCTTGATGCCGCAAAAGCCAAGGCCATGGGGCTCATTGATCAGTTGGTGACGGAAGAGGCGGATCTTGTTCCGGCCGCCAAAAAAATGCTCGCCGATGGCCTCTCCGCAGAAAAGCCATGGGACCGGAAGGGCTATAAATTATCCGGCGCTGCACAGATTTATTCTGCTGCGGGATTTCAGCTCTGGCCTGCTGCCAATGCGCTGTACCGCAAGGAAACCCACGACAATTATCCCGGCGCGCGGGCCATTATGAAATCGATCTATGAGGGCCTTCTGCTACCAATGGATCAGGCGCTTGCGGTGGAAAGCCGGTATTTCGCAGCTGTCCTGCAGACCGAAGAAGCCAGCAACATGGTGCGCACGCTGTTTGTGTCGATGCAGGCGCTGAACAAGGGCGCCCGGCGACCGCAAGGCGCGCCGAGCTTGAAGCTGAAAACCGTCGGCGTGGTCGGGGCCGGTTTCATGGGTGCGGGTATTGCCTTTGTCAGCGCCAAAGCCGGGCTTGATGTGGTTCTGCTCGACCAATCGGCAGAGGCCGCAGACAAGGGTAAATCCCATTCCGATGCCCTGATGCAGAAAGCCGTCAAGCGAGGCTATGCCAGTGAAGCCGACAGAGAGGCTCTGCTGGCGCGGATCACGCCGACCACCGATTATGCTGCTCTGGCCGCCTGCGATCTGGTCGTCGAGGCAGTGTTTGAAGACCGCAAGGTGAAGGCCGACGTGATTGCCGCTATCGGCGCTGAACTGCCGGCCCACGTTACCCTGGCATCCAACACCTCGACCCTGCCAATTACATCTCTGGCCAGCCATCACAGCGATGCGGAAAATTTCATCGGCATCCATTTCTTTTCCCCGGTTGATAAAATGATGCTGGTGGAAATCATCATGGGAGAGAAAACCGGCGATCAGGCGCTGGCCAACGCGATGGATTTTGTCCGCGCCATCGGCAAAACCCCGATTGTCGTCAATGATGCGCGCGGCTTTTACGCCAATCGTTCGGTCATGGCCTATCTGCTGGAGGCACATCTGCTGCTGACCGAAGGCATTCCTGCTGCGATGATTGAAAATCTGGCGCTGCAGGCCGGCATGCCGGTCGGCCCGCTGGCCCTCACCGATGAAATCGCCGTCGATCTTGCCTGGAAAATCGTTCAGGCCACCAAAGCGGATCTTGGCGAGGCTGCGATTCATCCGGCCCAGGAAAAACTCCTGCACGTGATGGTCGTGGAGCAGCAGCGTCTTGGCCGCAAGAACGGCAAGGGATTTTATGATTACGAAGGACGCAACAAGCGGCTCTGGCCCGGCCTTGCCGAACTTGTTCCACAGATCAGTGACCCCGATCTGATAGATCAGATTGACCGCCAGGACATCCGCAACCGGCTGCTGGTAATACAGGCTCTGGAAGCCGCCCGCTGTTTTGAAGAGGGCGTTGTGACCGACGTTCGTGAAGCCGATGTCGGCTCAATTCTGGGCTTCGGCTTTGCGCCCTTCACCGGCGGAACCTTGTCTTATATCGACACGATGGGCGCTGCAGCCTTTGTCGATCTGTGTGATCGGCTCGCTGAACAACACGGATCAAGATTTGCGCCCAACACTTTGCTGCGCGATCTGGCAGCCAGTGATGAAACGTTTTACGGGCGGTTTGCCGACGCGCCAGCTTGAAAGCCCGAAATGATCTGGACGAACCCGCGGGAATCGGCATAGTGCGCTTCATTACCAGATAGACGGACCCGGATAAGTCATTGAAACGGCTCAGACTGAAAGGCGCAATTGCTGTCATCCTGTTGTGCGGCCTTGGGGTGGCACCGCTTCAGGCGCAACAATCCCTGGTGCCTGGGGTCAGCCGCGATGTGACGCCGCAAGGGGTAACACCAGGACCGAAAATCACTGCGCCGCTGAAACGCATCCCCGGCGTGACGCCGCCGCCGCCCGATATCCGCGAGCGTAATCTCTATCGCATCAAAGTGGTGGATACGGCCACATTCGAGGGGCGCTATCTCGGCCGCATCTGGCGGGTCGAGCTTCCCGGTGTCACCGGCGTCTCGCGCGATGTCACTTGCACGGTTGATGGCGATACCTGGCCCTGCGGGGCATTTGTGGTGAGAGCCCTGCAACGCCACATCCGCCTCAGTGCACTCAATTGTGCCTTTGCCTGGCAGCCACAGGATCAGCCCTTGCAGATTTCCTGCGCGCTGCGCGGTACGGATCTGTCAGATATTGTCGTGTCGAAAGGCTGGGCCTATGCGACATCACAAGCGCCGGAGCGGCTGCAAAACCTTGCAGATGAGGCCTATGAACAATCCGCCGGCCTGTATCAGCCGCCGCCGCGCGGCTGGAAAGATTATCAGGCCCTGACGCGGCAGGGCAGCAGCGCGGACCTGCCGCCACCGCCGGACTTGCCAGTGGCCGATATTCTCGGCCCGATCAATTCGTCCGGAAATTCCGGGCTGAGCGATACTCAGGATTAATCACTCAGATTTGACGAGGGAGCCGGACAGCGCCTCGTCAATCAGCCTGGCGGTTTCATCAAGCCCGTACAGCGCGGCGAAGGACCCGAAACGCGGTCCCTGATCCTGACCCAGCAGCACCTGATAGAGCGCCTGAAACCAGCTGCGCAGCGGCTCAAAATCGTGCTCCTTGCCAACCGCATAGACCACGTTCTGTATGGTTTCACCATCCGCATCCCGCGGCAGTGCGTTAAAGCGGTTTTTCAGATCGATCAGCGCTGCGCGTTCCTGCTCGCTGGCGGCGCGGAAGATTTTGCCCGGTCTGACGAAATCCTCAAAATAGCGGATCGCATAATCCACCATCTGATCGAGTTTCGGATGGCTCTGCGCAGCGCTGCCCGGCGCATAGCGGGAGATGAACCCCCACAACACGACCTTGTCGGACGCATTCGACGCGCTGACCAGATTGAGCAGCATGGCAAAGGACACCGGCATGTCGGTATCGGGCGCTCTTCCATTGTGAATGTGCCAGATCGGATTTGACAGTTGCTTGTCTGCATCGAGTTTTTCAAAAGAGGCCAGATGGGCGAAATATTCATCGACGGTTTTGGGAATAATGTCGAAATGCAGCCGTTTCGCTGTTTTTGGTTTGACGAACATGAACTGCGACAGGCTTTCCGGCGGGGCATAGGCCAGCCAGTCTTCAATCGTCAGGCCATTGCCTTTTGATTTGGAGATTTTCTGCCCCTGTTCATCCAGGAACAGTTCATAGTTGAAACCTTCTGGCGGCCGCTTGCCCAGCGCACGACAGATTTTGCCGGACAGCTGCACGGAATCAATCAGGTCTTTGCCGGCCATTTCATAGCTGACATCAAGCGCCGCCCAGCGCATCGCCCAATCCGCTTTCCACTGGCATTTGACCGCACCACCGGTGACCGGCGTTTCGACCAGTTCATTGGTGTCCGGATCGCGGTAGGAAATCGTTCCCGCCTTCGTATTGCGTGCTTCCATCGGCACCTGAAGCACCACACCGCTGCGCGGCGAAATCGGCAAAAACGGGGAATAGGTGGCGCGTCGGTCCGGTCCCAGGGTCGGCAGAATGATGTTCATGATGTCATCATAGACCGCCAGCATTTTCAGCAGCGTTTCATCAAAGACACCGCGTTTGTAGTAATCGGTCGAACTGGCGAATTCATAGTCAAAACCAAATTCGTCGAGAAAGGCCCGCAGCCTTGCATTGTTCGCCGCGCCGAACGAGCCGTGCTCACTGCCGAACGGGTCGGGCACCTGGGTCAGCGGCTGGCCCAGATAGCTTGTCAGCATCTCCTTGTTGGGAACATTGTCGGGAACCTTGCGCAATCCGTCCATATCGTCGGAGAAGCACAGCAGGCGGGTCTGTATTTTGTCCTTGGTCAACAGCCGGAACGCATTTCGCACCATGCTGGTGCGCGAGACTTCGCCGAATGTTCCGATATGCGGCAGGCCGGACGGGCCGTAGCCGGTTTCAAACAGAACCGGCTTGTCAGGGTTTTTGCCATCCAGACGTTTGACGATCTTCCGTGCTTCCTCGAAGGGCCAGGCTTTGCAAGTCTGCGCCGCCGCAACAAGCGTTTCGTCCATCGGAATCGGCTCAAGCGTCGGCGAAGTCATGGGAAATCTCTTTTGGTGTCTGGTATCATGGCGCAAAACTGAATATGTCATTTGTTGTGTGCGCCATTTGCGCGCCCATATGTATCCTGATCTGCTAAGCGGTCAATCAACAGAATCAAGAATTATGGCTTCCGCAGGGCCTTCCCGTGGCGCCGCAACCGGAAAGAAGCTTTTATGTCAGAGCAAATCGCCATCCAGGAAGCCCTGATCTATGCCATGGTCACGGTGTCAGCGGCCGACAGCAATATGACGGATAAGGAACTGAAGACCATTCATGATCTGGTCCAGGGGTTGCCGATTTTCCATAAATACGACCCTGAAGCCTTGTTGCTGACAGCCTCGTCCTGCGCAGAAAAGCTGCAGGGTGAGCACAGCCTGCAGGATGTGCTTACCATTATCGCCGAAAGTCTGCCGCACCGGCTTTACGACACCGCCTATGCCCTGGCCGTGGAAGTTGCTGCCGCTGACGGCCAGTTGGAGCGTGAGGAATTGCGCCTGCTGCAGATGCTGCGCAACCGCCTTGGCCTTGACCGCCTCACCGTGGCAGCCATCGAGCGCAGCGCCATTGCGCGATTCAGAACTGCGAAGTGATCGCTAGGCGCTGTCGCCGACATCCGAAGCGTCCTGACCGGCGACATGCAGTGCGACTTCGTTGGCACGGCACAAATCCACAATCGCCTGAGGCGGCGTCTGGTCGGTGATAAAAATGTCCAGCTCTGCCAGATTGCTGACCAGCGCCGGAGCGCGGCGGTTGAATTTCATCGCATCGGCCACGAGAATTTTCGTCCGCGCCTGGGCGAGAATGGTTTTGGTGACCTGAACTTCGCGGTGATCAAAATCCAGCAGGCTGCCATCTTCATCTATGGCGGAAACGCCAATGACGGCAAAATCGACCTTGAACTGACGGAACATGTCCATCGCCGATGAGCCGACAATTCCGCCATCGGATTTGCGCACCATACCGCCAGCCACCATCAGATTGATGCCTGGTGCATCGGCCAGAATATTCGTCACATTGAGATTGTTGGTAATCACCAGCAACCCGTTGTGGCGCTTCAGTTCCTCGGCAACCTGTTCCGTCGTGGTGCCGATATTCAGGATGATCGAGGCATCGTCATTGATGAGGGCTGCGGCCTTGCGGGCAATCGCCTGTTTGGCACCGGATGCCATGTTGCGCCGCGACAGATAGGCGATGTTGCTCACGGTCGACGGGAACACTGCGCCGCCGTGAATGCGCTGCAACAGTTTGCGGGCACACAGATCATTCAGATCCTTGCGTATGGTTTGAGGACTGACATTGAATGCTCTTGCCAGATCATCGACCTCGACACGTCCTTCCCGGCGTGCACGCTCGACAATATCGCTTTGCCGCGGATGAAGTACCGGCATTTGTGTCCTTTCAGTCTCGTCACGCCCGATCTGTCTCTAATCTAACCAACCGGCAAGCTGAAAGCCATGGCCGCCATCACAATCGTGCCATTCATCAAACGCAGTTGCGACCCGGCATTGCAATCCTCGCAATAAGGTTTGTAATTAGGTTGATGCAACTGACACGAAACGGAGCCGAACATGCTTTTGGGGATTAATCCGCTGGTCACGCCGGAGCTGATGCTGTGCCTTATGGAAATGGGCCATGGCGATGAACTGGTTCTGGCTGATGCAAATTTTCCGTCCTATTCCACCGCCGCAACATCCGTGTCGGGCCGAGTGGTCTCAATGACAGGCCTTAATATGCCGCAAGTGGTTGAACTGATCACCGAATTGATGCCGCTCGACGCATTTACCAATTTTTGCGCTTTGCAGATGCAGGTCGACAATGCGCCGCGGCAGATAAACCCGGTTCATGAGGCGACAAACGCCGTGATCAGGGCTGCGATGCCAAGCGATGCTGCGCTGGAAAGCATTGAGCGGCAGGATTTTTACGCCCGCGCCGCCAAGGCTTTTGCTGTGGTGCAAACCTCTGAAGAGCGTCCTTTCGGCTGCTATATTCTGCGCAAAGGCGTAGTTTTTTAAATCGCTGCGAAGTTACTCATCTTCTCCTTGCCTTCGCATCATCTGCATGGGAAAAAAGCGGCATGCCCTCTGATTCCTCCTCCGCGTCGGCGCTGTCATGGCTGCTGACATTCAAGACAGTTGCGACGACTCTGATCATTGCCGGTTCAGGTGCTGGTGCTGCCTATCTGCTCGGCGCCCCGGCACCGTTTCTGGTTGGGCCCTCGCTGGCCGTGGCGAGTATGGGCCTGGCCGGGGTCGCGGTCAGCGTGCCGACGTTGCTGAGAAATGTCTGTTTCGTGATTATCGGCCTCAGCATGGGTGCCGGTGTTACGCCGGATGTGGTGGAATCCGCCCGGCAATGGCCGTTGAGTTTCGTCATTCTCGGCCTGTCGCTGCTCGCCATCGTACTGGCCGGCCGCTGGATATTGCAGAACCACTGGCGGTTTGATCCGATGACGGCACTTCTGTCCGTCGTGCCGGGACATCTCAGTTATGTACTCGGCCTGTCTGCGGACACCAGTGGAGACCTGGCGACGATCAGCGTTATCCAGAGCATACGGGTTCTGGCGTTGACCATTCTGGTGCCGTTCGCAGTGGTCCTGATCGGCATTGAAACCGGTACTTCTCTGGTGGCGATGGATATCATGACGCTGCCGATGTTTGGTGTCAGTATTGTCCTGTCCTTTGTCGGCGGTTATCTGCTGAACCGGCTGCGCCTGCCTGCCGCCTATCTGATAGCCGGGCTGGTCTGGTCGACCGGGAGTCATATCACCGGCAGCATCGACGGGACGGTCTCGCCGTATGTCGCGATACCCGCCTTTATCACCATGGGTGCTCTGATCGGCACAAGGTTTTACGGCGTTACAAGGGCGCTTTTGAAGCGCGCCTTTCTGGCCGGAACAACGGTCACGCTGGCGGCCTTCGTCATTTCCGCGCTGGCGGCCTGGAGTGTCTCGCTGTTCATTGATACGCCACTCAGCCATTTGCTGGTGGCCTTTGCCCCGGGCGGCGTTGAAACCATGGCGGCCATGGCCATTTCTCTAAACGCCGATCCCGCCTTTGTCGCGGCCCATCACGTCATGCGTCTGTTTATTCTCACCTTTCTGGCACCGATCATGCTGGGCCTGGCGCGGCGCAGTGCCGGTCCAGCAGACAATCCCTAATTATTCGCGAGAATCCACCCGGAGTTTCAGCCCCGGGTGGATTTTCCGTGCCCTCTGTCAGTTTTCAGCCGAAGGCCGGTTCGCTGACGATGGAGTAGCGGATATTGCATTGCGAGCGGTCCTGTTCGGACATGTTGCGCCACATCTGCTCTGCCTTCTTGCGGCATTCCATCGGTCCGACAACCTGTTGTGTTCCATCGATCACCTGGTCGAACTCGGTTGAGGTGAATTCGCCTCCGACAATCCAAAAACGTCCGTTTTGCATGGTACTGATCCTTTCAGGTTTAATTTGGCAGGTTTAATCTGTGTTTTGGCCGGTCTAGGCCGCTTTGATGAACTGGGCGGTTTCGGTGGATTCGCCCATGGCTGTTGTCGATGACTGGCCGCCGGCAATCGCCACACTCACTGCATCAAAATAGCCGGTGCCGACTTCGCGCTGATGCCTTGTGGCTGTGTAACCATCGGCCTCGGAGGCAAACTCCGCCTGCTGGAGTTCGGAATAGGCTGCCATGCCGCGCTCCTTGTAACCGCGTGCCAGTTCAAACATGCCGTGGTTGAGCTGATGGAAACCGGCCAGCGTGACAAACTGGAACTTGTAGCCCATGGCCCCCAGCTCGCGCTGATAAATGGCGATGGTTTCCTTGTCCAGATTGGCTTCCCAGTTGAACGATGGCGAGCAATTGTAGGCCATCATCTTGCCGGGAAATTCCTTCTGAATGGCTTCCGCAAAGCGCCGTGCATCATCGAGATTGGGCTTTGAAGTTTCCCACCACAGCAGATCGGCATGTCTGGCAAATGCCAGGCCGCGCTTGATGCAATGTTCGACCCCGGTGCCTTCTTTCAGGCGGAAGAAGCCTTCCGGTGTGCGCTCGCCGGTGAGAAATTCATGGTCCCGCTCATCAATGTCCGAGGTGATCAGACGGGCCGACTCGGCGTCAGTGCGCGCCATCACCAGCGTTGACACACCGCAGGTATCGGCTGCCAGACGGGCGGCATCCAGATTGCGGATATGCGCCTGTGTCGGGATCAGAACCTTGCCGCCGAGATGGCCGCATTTCTTTTCAGACGCAAGTTGATCTTCAAAATGCACACCCGCTACGCCAGCCTCGATATAGGCTTTCATGATTTCAAAACAGTTCAGCGGCCCGCCGAACCCGGCTTCTGCATCAGCGACAATTGGAACGAACCAGTCACGGTCTGCGCCGCCTTCACTGTGTTCGATCTGATCGGCACGCTGCAGGGTACGGTTGATCTTGCGCGCCAGTTCCGGTCCGGAATTGGCCGGGTAGAGGCTTTGGTCGGGATACATCGCACCGGCCACATTGGCATCGGCTGCAACCTGCCAGCCAGACAGGTAAATCGCTTGCAGTCCGGCGCGGGCCATCTGCATCGCCTGATTGCCGGACATGGCGCCAAGGGCATTGACATAATCTTCCGATCTCAGCAGCTCCCACAATTTGCGGGCTCCCCTGTCGGCCAGAGTATGCTCGATCTTCACCGATCCACGCAGCTTCGCCACATCCTCAGCGCTGTAAGGCCGTTCGATATACTGAAAGCGATCCTCAGCTGTGTCGGGGACCAGGGTGCTGAATGTGTCTTGTGCCATTATCTGCGTTCCTTAAGTCGGTTTGCCGCCTTTTACAGGTCGGCCTTCAGGTTTCTATTGCGCCGCGAGAGGGTCTGTCTTTGCAGTGCGGCAGGAACTGAAATTTGATCGTTGCTTTGTGTCGATTTAGAAGTTTGCAGGTATTTACAAAAACATTTCAAAATCGTCTATGCGTCGGATCAATTTCAAATTCTTGCGTTATTGATTTCATTTTTGAAATTTAATTACAAGAAATATCCGATTTTTACGCGCTGGAATGATGTCGCGTTGTAAAGAACGGCTTGTAATTTTTGTAAATTTGTGACTTTTGTAAATAATTGCCAGATGGTTCGCACTGTTGCATCGCACAGTTTTCACCGCAAAACTCCTCATCTTGGAGAAAGTTCATGGCTGAGGCCGTTGAAAAAAAGCTGTTTATTGGTCCGCGCCTGCGCCGCATCCGGCGCGATTTCGGCCTGACCCAGGCGAAAATGGCGGAAGAACTCGACATTTCGCCAAGCTATCTCAATCTGATCGAGCGCAGTCAGCGTCCGGCCACGGCGCAATTCCTCATCAAGCTGGCAGGGACCTACGATGTCGATATCCGCGCATTGGCCTCGGACACCGAGCATCAGGCGCTTGGCGAATTGCGTGAAATATTTGCCGATCCGGTATTTGCCGGTGGCGGCAACCCGGTGCCGCCGCAGGAACTGCGGGATCTGACCGAGCACAGCCCGAGCGTTGCCGATGCTGTGCTGCGTCTCTACCAGGCCTATAATGGCGCCAAGCTGTCCGGCGATCGTCTCGCCGGAGCGGTTGGCGGCAGCGAGGATGGTCATGCCCATGCGGCTACGCGCCCCGGCTCTGCCGGTATCCGCAATCCCATGGATGACATTCGCGACATGATCCGCGATGCCAACAATCACTACCCGGAACTGGATCAGATGGCGGAGGATCTTTATGGCGGATTTCGCCAGCAGGATGACGAGATCTATGCGCCGATGCGCCGACATCTACGAGAAGTCCGCAGCATTGATGTCCGTGTCATGCCGGAAGATGTGATGCGCGGCGAATTGCGCCGCTTTGACCGCCACCGCAAGCGCCTGATGTTGTCTGAACTGATGGAGCCCGCGGGCCGTGCCTTTCAGGTGGCCTATCATCTCGCCTTCACCGAGGCCGGTAAAACCATTGATGATCTGGTCCAGCGCGCCGATTTGAAGGACCCGGTGACAAAGCGTCTGGCGCGGGTAGCCTTTGCGAATTATTTCGCCGGCGCATTGATGATGCCCTATGCGCGCTTTCTCGATGCTGCCGAAACCCTTGGCTATGATATCGATATTCTGTGTCAGCGCTTCGGTGCCAGCTATGAACAGGTTGCCCATCGGCTCACCACTCTGCAGCGCCAGAGCGCACGCGGCATTCCGTTCTTCTTTATCCGGCTCGACAATGCCGGCAACATTTCAAAGCGCTTCTCGTCGGGAAAATTTCATTTTTCCAAATTTGGCGGCACCTGTCCGCTGTGGAATGTGCATTCCACCTTCAACACGCCCGGCAAAATACTGACCCAGATCGTGGAAATGCCGGACGGGGTGCAGTATTTTAGCCTAGCGCGGACGGTGCGCCGGGCGATTACGCCGTTTTCCGAGCCTGAACCGCAACTTGCAATCGGTTTGGGCTGTGAGTTGCGCTATGCTCACCGGCTTGTCTATGCCAAGGGGACAAATCTGGATACGCCGAACCCGACGCCGATCGGCATCAACTGCCAATTATGTGACCGCGCCGATTGCCGCCAGCGCGCCGCGCCGCCGCTGACAAAAATGCTGGATGTGGATGAGCACCGCCGCGGCATTTCGCCGTTCGGCTTTGTCGACGAGACCGCCTGAAAAATCCCAGGTTCGGGCAGATTTCGGAGCAGCGCCGTTGAAAGGACGCTGCTCCGCACGGCGGTGCCGGATGTTCAGCCGTCAATGAGGATCTGATATTCCGCCTCGTCAAGCACGCCGTCAGCATTCGTGTCGGCGGCGAAAAGATCTTCGTCAGACAAGTCGGGCAGAAGCGTCTGCACTTCCTCCATTGACAGCACCCCGTCTCCATTAATGTCGATTGTAGCGAATTCAACGGGCTGTGCCAGGGCGGCGGTCGACGCTCCGGCAAACAGAGTGGCAAGAAGGATAGTTTTTGCTCGTGTCGCATGAGTCATGATCAGTCTCCAGGGTTGGGCTGTTCGGTTTGAACAGGCGGAGACTGCCAGCTGGCTGTGTCTGGAATTTTGTCGGGGCGTGACCGTGTAAAGGTCATTTTGTGGACGAACTGTGGGTGACAGGCCGCAATCTTGTGTGACATAGAGCATTTCTCAATACCGATCTCCAGCAGACAGGACCAGCCAGATATGTCATTCGATTTTGACCGGGTCATCGAACAGCGCAACACCCATTCGCAAAAGTGGGACGGCATGCAGAGCAGGCTGGGACTGAGCGGTTCGGACATCTTGCCGATGTGGGTTGCTGACATGGATTTCCAGGCGCCACCGGCGGTCGCTGAAACCCTGCACAGGATGGCCAATCATGGCGTGTTCGGCTATTTTGGCGAAGATGGAGAGTTCAGGCGCGCATTCTGCGACTGGTTGCGCAACCGCCATCAGTTCGAAATTGATCCGGACTGGATTGTGACCACCCATGGCGTTGTCGCCGGGCTCGGATTTGCCCTGCAGAGCTTCAGCGAACCCGGTGACGGTGTCGTCGTGTTCTCGCCGGTCTATCACGCTTTTGGCAGCACCATCCGGGCGGCGGGACGCAACCTGATCGAAAGTCCGTTGAAAATTGTTCAGGGCCGTTATCAGATGGATCTGGAGCTTCTGGACAGCCAGATTGATGCGCGCACAAAGATCATGGTTCTGTGCTCGCCGCACAATCCCGGCGGCCGCGTCTGGTCGCGCCAGGAACTGATTGAGGTGTGTAAATTCTGCGAGTCCCGCGATCTGCTGCTGATCTCAGATGAAATTCATCAGGATCTGGTGTTTGAAGGCCATAAGCATTGTGTCACGGCAAATGCCTATCCGGCCATTACCGACCGGCTCATTACTCTGACGGCGGCGACAAAAACTTTCAATATTGCCGCGTCTCTGACCGGCCATGCCATCATTTCCGATGCCAAGCGGCGCGATGTTTTCAGGAACAGTCTGCGTGGTGCCGGATCGGCTTCGCCAAATCGTGTCGGTATGGAGATGGTGACGGCCGCTTATGCCCATGGCGCGGACTGGCTCGACGCCTTGCTGCCCTATATTCAGGCCAATCGGGACCGGTTTGAAGAAGCTATGACACGGGCCATTCCCGGCATCCGAACCATGAGGCTTGAAGCCACTTATCTGGCCTGGCTGGATTTTTCAGAAACCGGCTATTCCATTGAGGAAGCCACGGATCGTGTTCAGGACGTGGCCCGAATTGCGGTCAATAAGGGCCTCACCTTCGGCAAGGGCGGGGAGAACTGGCTTCGCTTCAATATTGCCTGCCCGAGGGCCACCCTGGAAGAGGCGATCAGCAGGCTGGAAACAGCTTTCGCCAGGTAACGCAATTAAGCAACAGGACGAATGCCGGGCTCCAGGCCGAGCAGAGAGCCGAGCATCGGATTGGGTGCCACCAGATCGTCGATTGTATAACGGCCAAGCACGGCGAAGAACGCATTGAGTGCCTCGCGCAAGGCGCCATTCAGGGCGCAACTGCCGAGCAGCGGGCAATCCGTTCCGTCATCTTCAAAACATTCGGCCATGGCGAAATTTTCCTCTGTGGTTTTCACCACATCCAGCAAGGAAATGCTGCCGGCCGGTTTGGCAAGGCGGATACCGCCATTGCGGCCGCGAACGGTTTCCATAAAGCCGGCCTCGACAAGCGGTTGCAATATCTTGAACAGAAAAAGATCCGACACGCCATAGGCTCCGGCAACGGCAGCAACGCGGCTCAGTTGCCCGTCATTTGCGGCGCAGTACATCAACATGCGTATGGCATAATTGGTCTGTCGGGTCAGGCGCATAGCTCACTCCGGGGCAGTAGTTTGGAATCATTCTAATAAACATGAGTAAAATATTCAAGTTTTTTTATGGCAAATGATTGACGGCTTTCTTTTCGTTGAATAATACATGAGTGTCAAATTCAAGTTTAGGGTTCGTTCGCCGGATCCGGGCCGGTCCGACTGGTCATGAATCATACTCTGGATCTAACAGTGAGAAGAAAAATGAGTTTCAAATCATCCTGCCTGACGACAACTTTCGGAGCGACGCTCCTGACAATCAGTGTATTTGCCGGAACCGGCGTCAGCCTCGCGCAAGGCGAGGTCAATCTCTATTCATCACGTCATTATGATACCGACGAACGGCTGTATTCCGATTTTGAAGAACAGACAGGGATCACCATCAACCGGATTGAAGGCAATGCCGATGAGCTGATTGCGCGGATGGAGGCGGAAGGTGCAAACAGCCCCGCTGATGTGCTGCTGACGGTGGATGTTTCGCGCATGGTGCGGGCCGAACAAAAACAGTTGCTCGCTCCCGTCAAAAGCACGGTTCTTGAGACCAGGCTCCCGGCGCATCTGCGTCATCCGGACGGTTTGTGGTTCGGCTTTTCACAACGCTCGCGCATTATCTTTTATGACAAGGCGCGAATTGAAACGCCGCCTTTGACCTATGCGGATCTGGCAAAGCCGGACTACAAGGGCCTGATCTGCGCCCGCTCCAGTACCAACACCTATCAGATCGCCTTGCTGTCTTCCATCATTGCCCATGAGGGCGAAGAAGCAGCGACGAACTGGGCTAAAGCGGTGCGCGGCAACATGGCACGCGCGCCCCAGGGCGGCGATACCGACCAGTTGCGCGGCATTGTCTCCGGCGAATGCGGCATTGCCATTGCCAACACCTATTATTTTGCCCGTGCTCTGCGCAGCGATGTGACAGATCTGTCAGCCTCCATCGACCGTATCGGTTGGGTGTTTCCCGACCAGTCCGGCAATGGCGCGCATATGAATATTTCCGTCGGTGCAGTCGCCGCCAATGCGCCGAACCGCGATAATGCCGTGAAGTTTCTGGAATATCTGACCAGCGATAGTGCACAGAAATATTTCTCGGACGGCAATGATGAATATCCAGCTGTCCCCGGAGTGGCTCTGAGTGCTTCCGTCGCCAGACTTGGCCTGTTCCGTCAGGATGCGATCAACCTGTCGACCGTGGCGAACAATTCCGCCAAAGCCACTGAAATCTTCAACGCTGTCGGTTGGGAATAAATCGGCTTCAATCAGTCAATGAAACGCATCCTGGTTGACAATCGCCATCCGCAACCAAATTGCGGATGGCATTTTTGTCAGAAGGATTCAACGACGATCTTGCCTTTTGCCTGGCCGGTTTCGATGAGCGCGTGGGCGGCCCGGATATTCTCGGCGTTGATCGGCGTTAGCACCGTGTCGAGTGTGGTGCGGATTCGCCCGGCGTCGATTTCCTGTGCCACATAGTTCAGCAAATTGTGTTGCTCGATCATGTCCGGTGTTTCAAACATGGCGCGGGCGAACATGAATTCCCAGTGCAGGCTGGCTGCCTTGGTCTTCATGCCGGCCATCGGCATTGGTAGATCAGTGTTGTCAATCGAGACAATCCCGCCCTGGGGACGGATCAGCTCAACGGCAGTTTCCCAGTGGCGCATGTCATTGAAGATCGCGATATGATCGACATGCTGGAACCCCAGCGCGCGCACTTGCTCGACCATCGGTTCGCGGTGATTGACAACATGATCGGCACCGAGCTGCTTGACCCAGTCGGCCGTTTCGGGACGCGACGCGGTGGCGATAACCACAAGTCCCGCCGCCTTGGCAAGCTGAATGCCAATCGAGCCGACGCCGCCGCCCGCCCCGATGATGAGAACCGACTGGCCCTTGTCGGCCCCGTCGCGATCGATACCCAGCCGGTCAAAGAACGCCTCATAGGCAGTGATCGTTGTCAGCGGCAGTGCTGCGGCTTCGGCAAAGCCAAGGCTGCCCGGTTTCGTACCGACAATGCGCTCGTCAACCAGTTGAAATTCGGCGTTGGAACCAGAGCGGGTAATGTCGCCTGCGTAATATACCTCATCGCCGGGTTTGAAGAGTGTCACATCCGGGCCGACCGCTTCAACAACGCCGCTGGCATCCCAGCCAAGAACGCGGGGAGTTGTTTCAACATCGTCTTTCGGGCTGCGGATTTTTGTATCGACCGGATTGATCGACACGGCCTTCACAGCGACCAGAAGATCGCGGCCAGAAGCTGCGGGTCTGGGCAGTTCCACGTCGAGAAATGCCTTGGGATTGTCCACGGGAAGATAATGCGTAAGTGCGACAGCTTTCATAGTGTAAACTTTCTGGATTGCAGCGTTGGAATGTCTCGGTTTGACAGGACAGAATGCGAAAAGCGTGAGTTTTTACAGCGGCCTTAGGGCGCATGGTTTCATTTCACCCGCCTTGTAGCAACCAGCACGTCTGCCTGCGACCCGAAATGTGCGGTCTTCTGTGTTGCGCCGCAGGGTGCTCATGCGCCGCACTCCCGGACGGGACTTGGTCTGGTCCTAAACTTAGCAGACGCTTGATGGAGTGGATGCCTCCCTATTCAGACAGCATCGCAATGTGCCAAGTTTGCGGTGTTTCAGCCACCTCTCTGGCACGCTTTCGACCAGAATAGTGTTGTTCTGGAAGCGCTCCAAAAGCCGCGGCGGGACAGCCTCTCCGCACAGCACCCATCTGTTGGGATTTGCGCTTTCTTTGGTCAATATTAGGAAAGTTTAATCAAACGAAGGCACGGTTTGCCTCTGTTTCGCCACAAAACGAACCAATCTGGCGAAATCGCAACCTGTCTGAATTCACACAAGTCCTGAACCGACAAAAAGGAAACCGATTGCTCATGGGTGTTGGCTCTAAGTCTATCAAATCGTTGGCGTCCCGACCGGTTTTCCGGCATGTCGCTGTGATATGCCTCGCGGTCATCGGCACATATGGCTTCTTGGAATCCCGCGCCGAATGGTCGGAGATGCACCGCTGGAATCGTGCTATCGGCGATATGAGCCTCGTTCTGATTGCACTTTCCATGGCTATTGGACCGATGTCGCGGCTTTTTGTCAGTTTCCGCAATACGTTACTCTGGCGTCGCGAGTTGGGAATATACGGCGTGGTGCTCGCCTTCATTCACACCATCATCATTCTGGCCGGTTGGGTCGAGTGGGACCTGATACGCATTTTTGGTTACCAGCTGCATCCCTCCGGAACCTATGTGATGTTGCAGCACGGCTTCGGACTGGCCAATGTCATCGGCATCGTCGCCCTGCTTTACGGTACGGTGCTGGCGCTCTCGTCCAGCAACTGGAGCCAGAGGCTGCTCAGCATCTCGGTGTGGAAATTCCTGCAGCAGAGCGCCTATGTGTTGTGGATGCTGATCGTGGTGCACACTGCCTATTTCCTCTACATGCATTTTCAGGATTTCCATCGTCCGGTTCCTGAACCGAACTGGGCACAGCTTCCCTTTGCCGTGCTGGTCACGACCATCGTACTGTTGCAACTGATCGCATTTCTGAAAACCTGGAAAGTCAAACGCAGCAGCCTTTCAGCCAGACAGCAGTTTTCTGCCGGCTGATGCTGTGAATTCAGCCCGGTCGACTGGTTCAGCGCGGGCGGGTCACCGTGGCACCCAGGGCCGGACTGCGGCCTGGCCGCGCCGCATCACTTGCAATGGCTTTGCACAGCAGCACAACCGGCACCAGCCCGATTGCGACAATCACCAGAGATGGCACGGCCGCCTGTTCAAGCCGCTCATCAGAGGCCAGGCGGTAGGCCTGCACGGCGAGAGTATCAAAGTTGAAGGGCCGCATGATCAGCGTTGCCGGCAATTCCTTCATGACATCGACAAACACGATCAGCAAAGCTGTCAGCAGGCTGCCGGACAACAGCGGAATGTGGATGGTTTTCAGCATCCCGATTTCCGTACGTCCCAGCGAGCGGGCGGCTTCGTCGAGGCTGGGTTTGATATTGGCAAGGCCAGCATCGACGGCTCCCAGCGCTGCCGCCATGAACCGCACCACATAGGCCACGATCAACAGGCCGATTGATCCGGTAAACAGCAATCCGGTCGAATAGCCGAACTGCTCGCGGGAAAACGCGTCCAGCCAATTGTCGAAACCGGCGAAAGGCACCAGCAGCCCCACCGCGATCACGCCGCCGGGAATGGCATAGCCGATCCCGGCCAGAAGTCTGGCGCTGCGCGCGGCGATTCCTGGAGACAGGCGTGCGCAATAGGAGATCAGAAGCGCCCCCAGAACCGTGGCCATGGCTGCCAGACCGGCAAGGGTTATGGAGTTTCCCACAAATCCAAGATAGCGCGCTGTGAACAGGCTCTGGCCTGAGCCGGCCGCCATCACCAGCAGCATCGCTGCCGGGATGATAAAACCGACCAACACCGGTAAAGCGCAGAAGGCAATGGCTGCAAACGCCTGCGCGCCAGACAGACGCTGTGGCATCATGCCGTCATTCTTTTTGCCGGCAGGAAAGCGCTGTGCTGCGCCGCGTTCCATCCGCTCGATCACTGCAAGCAGCACGGCCACCGCCAGCAGCCACAATGCCAGTTGTGTCGCCATGCCACGGTCGCCCATGGCGAACCAGGCTCTGTAAATTCCGGTGGCAAAGGTCTGCACATTGAAGTGGGCAACAGTTCCGAAATCGGCGATGGTCTCCATCAGCGCCAGGGTCACGCCCGCGACGATGGCCGGGCGCGCCATCGGCAGACTGACCGATGTGAAAGCGCCCCAGGGGCTGCGTCCCAGCATGCGTGCTGCCTGATAGGCACTGGCGGATTGCTGCAGAAAGGCGGTGCGGGCGAGCAGATAGACATACGGGTAAAGCACGAAAGTCAGCATTGCGGCGGCGCCGCCCAGAGACCGGATTTCGGGGAACCAGTAATCCCGTGGTCCCAGATTGAATACCGCGCGCAACGCCGATTGCACCGGTCCCGGATGATCCAGTAAATTGGTATAGGCATAGGCCAGCACATAGGCCGGAAAGGCCAGCGGCATGGCTAGTGCAAACTCGAAAATACGTTGGCCGGGAAAGCGGCAATTCGTCACCAGCCAGGCCGTTCCGGTGCCAAGCAGGCCGGTCCCCAGAGATACCCAGACCACAAGCTGCAGTGTGTTCCACACATAACCGGGCAGCACAGTGTCAATCAGCGCAGCCCAGCGACCGCCATCGGCTCCAAACGCCGTCACCACAACCGCAACGATCGGAAGCAGGCAGAGGGCGGCAAAAATCCAGGCGGCCAGACGCAAGGCACAATCCTTCACAAGTGTTCGCTGCGGCTTTTCAGCCCGCGATCAGTGGCGCGGTCTTAACCAATTTTCCAGGAACAGACAACCAAAGGCGCGGGCTCGGGATCAGCCGGGCATCAACCATTTGTCGTAGTCGGACACCAGCAGATGTTTTGGTGCCTCATCTTCATCAATCTCGGCAAACCGGCCAATCGGCTTGGCAAAGATATTGTCCGTCAGATCATCGTTCACCGTGGAAACCTCACCGATAAGGACATCTCCGCCATCGCCCCAGAAACTGTGCCAGTTGCCCTGCAGCAAGGTCACGCTTTCACCCGGTGGCAGGCGCAATATATCACCTGCTTTCTGGGTGCGGGGTATACCGTCGCAATGCACCGTGACATCGGAGTCATGGTCGATATCGCCATTCTCAAGCGAATTGAAGAGTTTCAGCGCAAGGGTGGCACCGCCGCGATTGATGATGTCCTCAGCTTTGACAATATGGCGGTGCATCGGCGTCAGTTGATCCTGCCGGGCAATCATAATTTTTTCGGCGTAACACATGCCGCCACCAGTTTTCAGATGCTCAGGATCGCCATTGCGCACTGTGAACAGGAACAGACCCATCTCATCGAAATTCCCGTCACCGAAATCGGTTATGTCCCAGCCAAGCCGGGCATCGACTATGGCCTGAATGTCAGCGCGGCGGGCACGCATTTCGTTTGGTAAAAAATAGGCGAAAGGCGGCAGAAGAAAACCAAAGGAGCGGATGAAGTCATCGGCTTCAGCCATGATCTGGTTTACTGTTGATCGTTTCATGTCAATCCTCAATCTACTTGGTCAACTGCCGGAAAACAGCACATTTTGATCGATAAGGTACCGGTTGAAAATCGGCAGTGTCGCAGCGCCCAGACTGCGGGCATCGTTTCCGATATCTCCTGCCAGAATATCAGGACGTTGTAGACCTTGTATATTCATTGTTTCAAGCGCTGCGTTGGTTTTTTCAACCAGCCTGGTGCGCACATCTGCCGGGAAAGCGCCGTCAATGATGATGGCCTGAAAGTCGATCACCGCGCAGCAGGCCAGTGCGGCCCGTGCCAGATGAGCGGCAGAATCATCGATCCACTGATCCAGAATCGCGCCGAATGTGGTCCAGCCATCGGGGGTTTTCCAGATCGGCGAGGGATCGATGCTGTGCTGTAACAGGGTGACTTCCAGTTTCGACAGCGACACCTGATCCAGCAATTGACCGGTTCCATGGTTTCCAACCGCAATCGGAAGTGATCCCAGCGCTCCCGCATTGCCGGAGCGGCCCGGATAGATCGCATGATCGATGACAATGCCGCCGCCAATAAAATAACCGATGAAGAAATAGGCAAAATCGCGGTAGGCTTGGCCGCTGCCGAAAACAAGCTCTGCACCACAGGCGGTTGTTGCGTCATTTTGCACGAAAACCGGAAGATCTGTCAGCCTGGCAACTTCAGATGCCATATCGAAATCTTTCCACTCCGACATGCGTTTCCCGGGAGCCCCGACACGTTCCGCCCAATTCCACAACTCAAAGGGCGTCGCGATGCCGATGCCGGCAATCCGTTCATGCAGTTTCGGCGGCAAGTTCTCTAACAGAAGCGGCAGGTCGGTTTTCAGAAACTGCAGGATTTCGTCCGGAAGCGGATAGGCATAGGCCATGCTGGAGGAGGCCCGAACCGCTCCGAGAAAATCCACCAGGACAAGTTCGGCACTGCGGCGGCCGATCTTCAAGCCGATTGAAAACACACCATCAGGATTCAGCCCCAGCGGAATTGACGGCTGGCCGACGCGGCCGCGCTGCGGCTCGCCGCGCACCAGCAGAGCGTCACTTTCCAGAGATCGCATGATGACCGATGCGGTTTGCGCCGAAAGGCCGCTGCGCCTGGCGATCTCCGCTTTCGGCAACGCGCCATGCCTCCGGATCAGCGTCATCACCAGACGTTCATTGTAAGCGCGCACGCGAATCTGGTTCGCACCACCGCTCGGATCGACCACAATAGAGGAGGTCAAACCGTATACTCCCATTCATCATAATGCTGTCCGGAACTTTGAATTCAGAACCGGATCCGAGAAATTTCTACAATAACATATTTAATAAATCAATCGGATTTATTTATTGACAGCCTGATTGAACAATGCTTTGATTGCGACAGGCTCAGACAAGCTGAGTGATGTTTGCGTCGCAAATGACGTGCCTTGAGGAGGGAAACTTACAATGAAAAAACTGCTTTTAACAACAGCCATGGGTGCCATCGCTGCGGCCAGCCTGGCCACCGGGGCCGCAAATGCGGCCAGCCATTCCACTATCGCCTGCCTGATCACAAAAACCGACACCAATCCGTTTTTTGTGAAGATGAAGGAAGGCGCGACCGCCAAGGCGGAAGAGCTGGGCATTACTTTGAAAAGTTTTGCCGGTAAGGTTGACGGCGATCATGAAACTCAGGTCGCAGCTATCGAAACCTGCATCGCCGATGGTGCCAAAGGCATCCTGCTGACCGCATCTGACACGTCTTCCATCGTTGGAGCCGTTCAGCAGGCGCGTGACGCCGGTTTGCTGGTAATCGCACTGGACACACCGCTCAGCCCAATTGATGCCGCTGATGCGACCTTCGCCACCGATAACTTTCTGGCCGGTGAACTGATCGGCAAATGGGCCGCTGCTACCCTTGGTGATGAGGCTGCCAACGCCAAAATTGCCATGCTGGATCTTGGCGTCAGCCAACCAACGGTCGGCGTGCTGCGCGATCAGGGTTTCCTGCAGGGCTTCGGCATTGAACTGGGTGATCCGAATAAATGGGGTGACGAAACCGATCCGCGCATTGTCGGCCATGACGTAACGGCCGGTAACGAGGAAGGTGGCCGCAAAGCCATGGAAAACCTTCTCGCCACCGATCAGGAAGTCAATGTGGTCTATACCATTAACGAACCGGCAGCAGCTGGTGCCTATGAAGCGCTGAAATCGATCGGCCGCGAGAATGACGTGCTGATTGTCTCCGTTGATGGCGGTTGTCCGGGCGTTGCCAATGTCAAAGACGGCATCATCGGCGCCACGTCTCAGCAATATCCGCTGTTGATGGCCTCTCTCGGCATTGAAGCCATTGCAACCTGGGCCAAAGACGGCACCAAGCCGGCAACAACGCCAGGCAAGGACTTCTTCGATACCGGCGTATCTCTGGTTACAGACAAGCCGGTCGATGGTGTGGAGTCCATCTCCGTCGCTGAAGGCATGGATCGCTGCTGGGGTTGATCTGAACCACAACAATGTTACCACTTGAAACGGAATGGGGCGGGCAGATCCCGCCCCCTTTCAATCCGCATCCGGCTTCAAGGATGCGGCAACTATACAATCCTGTTAAAGCATCAATGCTAGGGAGGCATTCATGGCTGAAGGTCCATCAAACGCGCCGGATTATGAATCTGCCATAGCCGGCAGTCCGGAAACGGTTGCCGAGTTTGTTGAAACAAAGCCTTCGGGCATGAAGCGCGTCCAGCACGCGCTGCATCAGACACCATCTCTGGTACCGTTGATTGTCCTGCTGATGTCGCTCGTCGTATTCGGGCTTTTGCTCGGGTCGAAATTCTTTTCTCCCTTCGCGCTGACATTGATCCTCCAGCAGGTTGCCATTGTCGGCATTGTCGGCGCGGCGCAATCGGTTGTAATCCTGACCGCAGGCATTGATCTGTCGGTCGGTGCCATCATGGTGCTGAGTTCGGTGGTGATGGGACAATTCACATTCCGCTACGGATTGCCGGTTGAAGTTGCCGTGGGAGCCGGATTGCTGTGCGGCGCCTTTTTCGGCTATCTCAATGGCTGGCTGGTGGCTGTGATGAAGCTGCCGCCCTTCATTGTCACCCTTGGCATGTGGCAGATCGTTCTGGCCACCAACTTCCTGTATTCGGCTAACGAAACCATCCGCAGTCAGGATATTGCGGAACAGGCACCGCTGCTGCAGTTCTTCGGCAATACGTTCAAGATCGGTGCCGACGAAGCCGGACGCGGCGGCGCGACCTTCACCTATGGTGTGATCTTCATGGTCGCGCTGATTGTGGTGCTGGCCTATGTCCTGCGCGAAACCGCGTGGGGCCGCCATGTCTACGCCGTCGGTGATGATCCGGAGGCCGCCGAACTGTCCGGTGTTCAGGTGCGCCGCACTCTTATTTCGGTTTATGTGCTGTCTGGTCTGATTTGCGCCTTTGCCGGCTGGGCGCTGATCGGCCGCATCGGCTCTGTCTCACCCACATCCGGCCAACTGGCGAATATTGAAAGCATCACCGCTGTGGTGATCGGCGGTATTTCCCTGTTCGGCGGCCGCGGCTCGATCATGGGCATGTTGTTCGGCGCGCTGATTGTCGGTGTGTTCACTCTGGGCCTGCGCCTTCTGGGGGCGGACGCTCAATGGACCTTCCTGCTCATCGGCCTGCTCATAATTGCTGCCGTCGCGGTGGATCAATGGATCAGAAAGGTATCAAGCTGATGGAACCGATCTTGAAAGGCGTTAATCTGGTCAAACACTATGGACGTGTGACCGCGTTGGATCATTGCGATTTCGAACTCTATCCCGGCGAAGTGCTGGCCGTGATCGGCGACAATGGTGCGGGCAAATCCACTCTCATCAAGGCCGTGTCGGGAGCAGTGATTCCGGATGAAGGCGAGATCTATCTGGAAGGCAAGAAGGTCAATTTCCATTCACCGCTGGATGGCCGCAAAGCCGGCATCGAGACGGTGTATCAGACCCTGGCCATGTCACCGGCTCTCTCGATCGCGGATAATATGTTCATGGGCCGCGAACTGCGCCGCCCGGGATTTCGCGGCAAGGTTCTGCGCCAGCTTGACCGCAAGGCAATGGAGACCTTTGCCCGCGAGAAGCTCACCGAACTGGGACTGATGACCATTCAGAACATCAATCAGGCTGTGGAAACCCTGTCCGGCGGCCAGCGCCAGGGTGTCGCCGTGGCCCGGGCTGCGGCCTTCGGATCAAAAGTCATCATTCTTGATGAGCCAACGGCCGCTCTCGGCGTGAAAGAATCCCGCCGCGTGCTGGAACTGATTCAGGATGTGCGGAGCCGTGGAATACCGATTGTTCTGATTTCCCACAACATGCCGCATGTGTTTGAGGTCGCCGACCGCATTCACATTCACCGTCTCGGCAAGCGTCTGTGTGTGATCAATCCGAAGAAATATTCCATGTCGGATGCGGTCGCCTTCATGACCGGTGCCAAGGAGCCGGATGCCGAGGATATGGCCGCGTAAATCTTTGCTCAGGAAGCCGCATCAATAGCGTTTTTGTCCGGAATGCTGGGCTGTGCGCCAAAGACAGTACAGGCCAGGCTGCCTGCCACTGACGCCCGGGACAGGGCGTCCGCGATGCCAAAGCCCTGATCAAGAGCGGCGGCAAACGCACCGGTAAAACTGTCGCCCGCCGCTGTGGTATCAACCACCTCGACAGCCAGAGCCTTGCCGTGATGGTCTCCGGCCGGCCCGAAACTGTAAGCGCCCTTGTTGCCCAGCGTCACAATGACATTGTGCCTGGTCTGTTCTGCCAGAGCCCGTGCTGCTTTCACTGAATCAGACCCGGTTGATATGCCGGCACCATCGGCAACAATCAGGGCTTCCGTTTCATTCACCACGAGCCAGTCAATAAGGCCAAGCGCCTCGCGGTCCAGCTTGTTGGCGGGCGCCAGATTGTGAATGGTTGTCAGACCCAATTGTTTTGCTTTTGCGTGGGCCTTCAGCGTTTCCTCTTCCAGCACTTCATTCTGGGTCAGCAAAAATCCCTGTACAGGCCCCAGCCCGTCAAGCTGCGAGGCCAGCGCCTTGCTGTTTGCTCCAGAGGCAACAACAATGGCGTTTTCGCCGCTGGCATCAACCGTGATATTGGCAATGCCGGTCGGATCAGCAACGCGGCCAAGCTGTGTGAGCTCGACCCCGTCACGCTGCAGATTGTCGAGCGCCAGATCGGCGAATGCATCCGAGCCGACTGCACCGACCATCATGGTGTCGCTGCCGGCGCGTTTTGCCGCCAGCGCCTGATTGGCTCCCTTACCGCCGGGAATCAGCTGATAAGTCTCCCCTTTCACGGTTTCGCCCGGACCTGGAATACGGGCCGTGCGCGTGACGATGTCCAGATTGATGGAACCAAAAACAATAATCATGAAGCGACCAAATCCAATTCAGTTGGGGACTGCCATCCAGTGTCTCCGGTGGCCGGGAAAAGTCAAGAACAGTTGATCTGCCGTTCTGTCAAACCAGATGATTGCATTGCATCTGAAACCTGGTTCACAGTAGCGCTTTGTCCGGCTACGGAATTTACCATGAAGATCAATCTAGCAGACGACAAGAAACTGGAATTCACCGCCAGGCTCAGTAAATTATTCCAGGATGAATTTGAGCTTGAACTGTCCGATTTCCGGGCTGACGATATTCTGACCCTTTGCCTGCAGACCCTGTGTCCAGCAGTCTACAATCAGGCTGTGCAGGATGTCAGGGCTCACTTGCAGTCAAAGCTGGATGATCTGGACGGCGAAATCTATCCTGATGGATGATTGCTGCTGGATTACGCCAGCCAATTGTCAGAATTCAAATCGGCAGCTGATAGTCGAAAAAATGTCACTGGCAGGTGCAGGCATCTCTGCTGAGGGCTGAGATGCCAAAACCGTCCGCATGCGTGCGAAACGGAGCCGATATGGTTTCATAACGATCTGCCAACGGCTCCAGATATGCGTCCGCCTCCATCCAGGCATAGATATTCTCTTTGCTGGTATTTGCCGCGACCAGATGAATGGTCCAGATGAATGGTCCAGATGAATGGTCCAGATGAATGGTATCGACGATGATAGTCGCATATTGAGCCCCGAGCATCAGAACACTGACTGATTCTCCGCCAGAAGACGACTATGCCAGCAGGGCGAGAGTAAAAAGGGTGAGGACGCTGGTCAGTATGATAATCTGGGCAATGGCATCGGTGCGCACATGATAGAGCATGGCAAGGCTGAACGACATCGCCCCCGCCGGGGCGGCTGACGCCAGCAGGAACAGATTGCGGCCATCATCCTGCGCCGCGAACATCTCCAGACCCAGCCAGATCATCGCGGGAAATAACAGCAGTTTGACAAAGGTGAAGGTGAGCACAAGCCTGTCCGGCTGAAACCTTGTCTGGGACAGAACAACCCCCAGCGCATAGAGCGCCACCGGCGCGGCCCCCGCACCGGAAAACCTGACAAAAGTATTGACCGGCGCAGGGACAGCAATGCCCGCCAGACTGACGATCAAGCCGACGACAATGGCCTGCAGCATCGGCAGTTTGGCAATGCCCAGCGCAATGGAAACCGGACTGGCCTTGCCGAGGCTGATGATCTGCAGCGCCAGCATTGACAAGCCAAAGGCAAAGATCGCATCCAGCGTGACGATGCTTGTCACAGGCAGCACATTGGCCTGACCGTAGAGCAGCACGGACATTGGCAGCACATAGAGCGCATTATTGCCGAACACGCCGCAAAATCCGAGCAGAATGGATTCCGCCGGCGTGCGCTTGAACAGATGCAGCGCGATCAGGAATCCGCAGCTGAAAATGACGATCTGCACAACCAGATAGATCATGATCGGGACAAAGCTGAAACTCTGAATCGAGCTGTTGGCGATCAGCCCAAAGATAAAAATCGGCAACAGAATCGACATCGCAAAGCGGTTCAGAAGCCGCGCATCCTCGACACCGGTCTTGCCGGCGCGGCCCATGACAAAACCGAATGCCATGATGGCAAATACGGGCAGGATGGGGTCCAGCAGGACCTGCAGAATTTCCAAACTCAGACTCTTCTAGATCGGTTCAGCAACTTTGGCCCGGTCGGTTCTGAGTTGCTGAAAAAGCGCAAGACAATCGATATTGACGTAATTCATTTTCAGGCGGAGCGCTTCGATAAAGCGCGTCTCGTCCGGCTTGTCGGTGTAAAACATTACCTCAAGTCCGGCGTCCTGACACTCCCTGATCCGCGCCGGATCAAACGTATCGGTGTGGAATTCAACAATCTCGGCGTGGTGCTCCTCCCGTGCCGCCTGTACGCTGCCTGCGTAGGACCAGAGCACCATGCGGCGCACCTCCGGGCAGTGGGTCAGCATATCCCGGCGCATCTGCGGATTGAAGGAAAACGTGAAACACCGCTCGGCAATACCGAGTTTGCGCACCAGCTTGGCCACATCTGCGCAATCTGCCAGTTTGATTTCCAGATAGAACCCGGCGCGCTCGGCAAACTCTGCCAGATAGGCATCAAGCCGCGGCACCTGTTCGCCTTTGAATTTGGGATCAAACCAGCTGCCCGCACCCAGCTTGTCAATCTCAGTACTGCTCATGTCACAGATATTGCCGGTGCCATTGGTGGTGCGTGCAACGCTTTCATCATGCATCACATAGAGAACGCCATCGGCCGACTGGCGGATATCCAGCTCGATGATGGAGCCGCCAAGATCGAGCGCCGCTGCGGCCGAAGCAAAGGTGTTTTCCGGCGCGCTCAGCCGGGCGCCGCGATGACAGACCATTTTTGTATGATGCATGTTCTGATCCAATGCTGGAGGTGAGTTGGCCGCAGCCATCAATAGCCCATCATGCCGCGAATGACCGGCAGAACGCTGGCCGCAAATACACCCACCCCGCCACCAATGGCCAGTCGCAGGCCGAGCCCGCCAAGACTGGGAGCGAAGCCTGACAAGGCACCGCAGACAGCGGCATACCAGGCAATTGCTGTTACATCGAATCCCATAGATCCTCCAGATTAGAGTACATTTTATGTTTACATGGAATCTTTTGAGGCTCCAAATCAGCTTTTCGGGAGCGCTCTTGCCGCTGCGAGATGCGGCGCATTGCCGCTTGCATCAGCGGGAATCGCATTGTCACCCTCTTTGTGCTAATCGGCTGGAGATTTCAAAATATTCTGTCCCACGTAAACAAGGTCGGCCATGCGATTATTTCTGGCTCTTTTGTTGTTTCTGAACCTGGCTGTTGCGGGCGTCTTTGCCCAGTCTTCACCGGACGAAACCGCACCTGTGGCACCCATTGCTGCGGAAAACGGGATCCCGGCTGACAACGCCATTGCCGCTCGCATTTCAGGAATTTTTGCCGAGATCGATGCTTTGCGTGCTGTCACTGTGTCGGTCAGATCAGGGGTGGTGCTGCTGCAAGGCGCTGTGCCTGACAAGGCGGCAATCGAACAGGCCGCTGCTCTGGCTGGCCGGGTGGAAGGGGTGGTGGCGGTCTCCAACCAGTTGCTGGAAGATACCTCGGTCAGTGAACGCATCGTGCCGGTCATGGATCGGCTTTTCACCCGCCTGCAGCGCGCCATCAATTACATCCCGCTGCTGGCCGTCGCCGTGCTGGTTTTCGCGCTGGTCAGTATCATCGGCTGGTGGCTGGCTGCCCGCAACTGGCCGTTTGAAAAGATCGCGCCCAATGGCTTTATCTCCGATCTGCTGCGCCAGGTGGTGCGTCTGGCATTCCTTGGCATCGGGCTGGTTCTGGCGCTCGATATTATGGGTGCTACTGCCATCATCGGCACTGTTTTGGGGGCAGCCGGTATTGTCGGTCTTGCGGTCGGGTTTGCGGTGCGTGATACGGTTGAAAACTATATCGCCAGCATTCTGCTCAGCCTGCGTCAGCCGTTCCGCCCCAATGATCATGTCGAGATTGACGGCCATGAGGGCCACGTCATCATGCTGACCGCCCGCGCCACGGTTCTGCTCAGCCCAGATGGCAACCACATCCGCATTCCCAATGCTACGGTGTTCAAGAGCGTCATTACCAATTACTCGCGCCATCCGGAACGCAGATTCGACTTTGAAATGGGCATCGCGCCGGATGGGGATCTGCAGCAAGCCGTTGATATCGGATTGGCGGTGCTGAAACAGGTCGAATTCATTCTCGACAAACCGGTGCCGGAAGCCCGCATTGAAGGACTGGGCGATTCCACGGTTCAGCTCTGGTTCGCCGGCTGGATAGACCAGCGCGAAACCAGCATGGTGCTGGCGCGGGGACAGGCCATCCGCCTGATCATGCGCGCCCTGGAAGACGCCGGATTTGAACTGCCTGAACCGGGTTTTCGCGTTGCTCTGACCCAAGACACGGCAGAGCTATCTGCGGCACCTGCGCCCGCGAAGAAGAAACCTGTCGCTCCCGTTGAAGCAGCCGATATCGCTGCCAATGACGGCATCACGGCAATCATCGATGAAGAGCGCGCCCAGATGGCAGATCAGGATCTCCTCAAGGAAGATGCGCCCCAGGAAATGGGTTAGCGAAATGTGTGCGTCAGATATTTGCATAAACTCGACGCAGTTCCGTTGGAACATATACCCCGAACCCATCTGAGAGCAGGCAGAACAAATTGTGTTTGGCGGACATTGCTGCGAAGCGCAGAGAAGGTTTGCTTCGAGCCCAAGAGGGGCCTTCGCGGCCACGCATCCGATGACAGTCGATTGCACCATTGTTGCCGTTTGCATGCACGCAAAGCTGGCAACCGAACATTCGCAAGCATAAAAAATGTGTAGCACTCCGCCCCGGACCATTGACATGTAACGACAGTAACAATATGTCGATACCATGGAACACATCACCTGGATTCTCATGACCTATAAGGTTCCGCCGGAACCGGCAGCAAAGCGTGTTGCCTTGTGGCGGCGGCTCAAGGGCATGGGCGCGGTCTATCTTCAGAACGGCGTTTGCCTGCTGCCTCAGACCGAAGAACACATGCGCCAGCTGAAAATGCTGGAAAATGATGCGGCCGCAATGGGCGGGGAATCGGTTCTTCTGGTCACAACCTCTTTGGACAAGGCCCAGGAAGACAAGGTTGTCGGGCGGTTTCAGGCAGATCGAGACGATCAGTATCGCGAATTCATCGGGAAATGTGATGCCTTCGAGGCGGAAATCGCCAGGGAAATCGCGAAGGAAAAATTCACCTATGCCGAACTCGAAGAAGAGGACAACGAACTCAAGAAGCTGCAGAACTGGGCCGATAAGATTCGAAGTCTGGATTTCTACGGCGCGCCACTTGCCGCTGATGCGTCAGAGCGTCTGACGTCCTGCGAAAATCAATTGGCCGACTACGCACGACGTGTGTTCGACGCCAATCAGGGTTTGTGACGCCGCGATGAACCTGTTGTGGGATGTCGATCTATCTGTCACCAGAGCGATCAATGGCATGGCTGGACAGAACGGGTTGCTTGACATTGTCATGATCTGGACTTCTGCGGCAGGCATCCCGCTGCTGGTTCTGGCCGTGGCCAGCCAGTGGTGGATCAAACCCGACAGACAAGCCACCCGCCATGTTCTGGTCGCCGCCGGACTGTCATTTATTCTGGGTCTGGCAATCAACCAGATCATTCTGCTGTTTGTGGATCGGGTGCGGCCCTATGCTGCCGGTGTCAGCGAATTGCTGATCGCACCCAGTCTCGACCCGTCATTTCCGTCCGATCACGCCACAGCGGTTTTTGCAATCGCGGCGACATTTGCTCTGCACAAAATGCCAAAACGTGCCATCTGGTTTGCTCTGGCCGCACTGGCGGTTGCCATTTCCCGGATCTATGTCGGCACACACTACGCCAGCGATGTCCTTGGCGGCGCTGTATCAGGCACAATTGCTGCTATTCTGATACTCTTACTCTATCAGCGGGGGACACGCATTGACCGCTTCATCACCAATATTCTTTGACAAATGCGTGTCTAGATCGTTTCACGGTTACATGGAACCATTTGATGCTCCAGAT
>CAXBCI010000010.1:0-104433 GCA_963974065.1 uncultured Hyphomicrobiales bacterium
CCAGCAGGATCGAAACTGGGTCCCAAAAACAACTTGATCAAGACGGATACTCTAGTAAGTCTTTTGGATGCCTGCTGATGCGAAGTACCTCGCGCAGGCCGGGCAAACCAACGGAATGAGTAGTTGCATGATTTCAATCTTATGGGCGCTTACGGTTAGCCCTTGAAAAACGCGCCGATCTTTTCCCACACCGTGACCAGACCAATGATAAAAGCTGCGGCACCGAGCATGACGCCAAAAGCACCTTTCCACTTTGCAGCCTGCGTCTTGATGTCAGCCATATCAGATTTCAGACTTCTGATTTCTGCCCGCATATCGGCCCGGGAACTTCGGCTCTCATCTATCATGGCCTGCATCTGTTGGCACAACAGGGCCAATTGTACTTCAATCGAGTGCTCTGTCATCGGGTCACACCGTCATCGATTGCATGAATGGTCTGTTTCATAACAGCTCCCCGGAATTTGCCACTTAGCGCCCTCGGGACCGCACCAGTTTCTCAAATGGCCGTGTCAGGAAATAAGCCCCGACCATCACCATCATCATTTCGCCCAGTTCTGCCGACAGCGGATCAGTTGAGCCAAGCGCAAACACCTTGTCCCACAGCACCACCTTCCAGAGATAGGCGACGAAGGGAAAGGCAATCGCCGGTCTGATCCAGCGGGTGATGCCGTTGCCTTGCTCGGCAAGCAAAATATCGCGCTGAGCTTCAAACTGCCGAATGCGCAGATCCGCCTCAAGCCGCTGCTCGTCGGTCTCGGCCTGTTTTCGGGCGATATAGGCGTCTTTCAACTGCCCGCCGATGCGTTCCAGTGCGCCGCCGGTCAGGAACGCTAACAGCCGGGCAATCAATATTTCTCTCCTACTGGCGTCGTGGTGATGAACCGCAGCCAGATGTTCAGCAGGCCGACAGCCAGGATGAACCAGCCGGAATAGTCGGGTGGCAGGATTGTTTTCCAGTCGAACACATCCAGAAAGGCCAGCGTTTCACCGATGACCGGCAGCGCGATCACCACTGAATTTGCAATCAGGGTGCGAAATCCTTTGGGTATGAATTTCATTTTGCTATCTCCTGTGAAAAAGCCGCCCGAAAAAGGCGGCTATGACAGTCCAGAATGATTGATTGACGCCCGGTGGAGCACCCGGTGGTGTAGGTAGTGGCTTCCCAGGCAACTGCGCCCGAGGCAGCGTTTCGGCACTCACGCCATATCCTGTGGCTCTCAAGGTTTTGTCGTAGTCACGGGCAACGGCGGCGATCTCGTCATCACGGTCAGTGCCGTTGATGATTCTGCGCGCACCTTTGAAATCAGATCGGCGCAGCGTGATATAGTCATCAAGCTTTCTCCCGGTAAACCAGCCTTCCGCCATGCCCGAGACCAGGATCGGGGCCGCGATTTCCGGCTCCAATGCATCGTCAGGACTCGCGACCAGATCAACGCCGGTTTCTGCGCCTGCGCGCTCGTAATTTCTCCGCCCGGTAATCTGCACATAGCCACGCCCATGAAAACGCACACCATCCCCGTGCTCGGTGTTGCCAAGCCTTTTGGCAACGCTCGTCCTGTTGCCGGTAATGTCATACATGCGTTTGAAATAAACAGGCCCGCCAGCCTCATTGATCGGCTTCATCGTTCGGGCGGTTTCCCAATAAGCCGTTGCCAGCACATAGGCGCATTGATTGCGCAGCAGTCCGCGCTTTTTGCAGGCGTCAAAAATCAGGCGTGTATCGCCTTTGGTGAGATCAGCCATAGCCTTGTCCGTAAATTGTTGAATAGAGTCAGTCGAGCCGGTCGGGATCGTATCCAAGGCTCAAGAAATCGCTCATGAAGCAGCGCTGAACGATACGTTGCGTCTCAGCGTCATAGAACTGGCGCAGCCGGTCAGATGCACCGGTTTTGTGATGCGTTCCCTTAGCTGCGGAATCATCAAGATTGATCCTGCTTTCCGGCACCCCAGCGGATAGCAGAAAGGCCCGCATTTCAGCGTTATAGTTTTCAAAACTGATTACAGTATCGTAGTCTTGTGGTTCGAAGCACATTTGCTTTTGCTGCAAATCCCAATGGCCGTTCTTGGATAACCCGCCATTATCGATCCATCGCACGAAGGCCCGGAAGCCGTCAGGATCAAGCGTGAACTCGCCATATTTGCTTATGAACTTCTGTTTCGAGAACTTTTCGAGAAATGCCGACAACACTCTGGAGTAGGGATTGCGAGCAACCACGAAAAATAGGAACTCGTTCAGCCTGGAAATATCCGTCCGGCCCAGAACGCCGATTGACGCCGCTTCTTTCGCTTGCTCAACATCCAGAGAGCCACCGCTGATGCTATCCATCAACAGAACAGTGGTCGAATTGGCATTCTTCTGGATGCGGTTATAACAAAGACCAAACTCTGTGTTGACTGCGAGCTTCCGAAGTGGCGCTTTGGCTAAGACACGGACACCAAGGCTTTCTATCGCCCGGCGATGTGCCGAACGAACCTTGATGCGGTCAATGGGTTTTAGCAGCGGATTTTTCATGCCCCTATTTTGCAATTCCTGATTGCGTTGTCCAGAGTTATGCTGGTGGAACCGCAAGCGTTACCGCCCGCCATTCAGCCGAAGCCGTTATTGTCGCTGCTGCCGGGTCTTCACTTGCAGCGTTTAATTCACGCTGGCACGATGCGGCATTGCAGTCCGATGCGGTTGAGCTATTAATCCCGCCTGAATAGCTAGTAGGGAATGCCGAAACGGTTGCGTTCTTCTGCCCAAAGGCGACCAGCCACATATAATTCTTGGCACCGCCGCTCGGTGTTAGACTGTCTGCATTTGGTGCCGTGCTGGTGGCTGTCGCGCCGGTGCTGGCCTCTGTAGCTCCCGCTCCACTTAATCGATAAACGATATGATTGGAACGGCTGGCGGTGCTGGTGGTAACCGTAACCGATGCCCCTTCTGTGCCGTCAGACGTTCTGCGACAAACTAGCAGGCTTGCTTGCGTTGAAGGGTTTCCAGTGTTGTGCAATTGCGTCCAGCCCGAAGGCACGGTTACGGTGCCATCCTGCTCGACGAAAATCATTACCAATTCATCGCCCGAGGTGACACCAGCGGGCATAGTAACACTGTGTGATGAAGTTTTTGAGCCTTGTGAACTGGTGCTGGTTGTCTCGATAACTGGAGTTGGAAGCGCACCACCCGCAGACGGTTTAGATCTGATTGATTGCATAAGCATCTAGGCCACCGTTCCTATTCCACCGGATGCGATCCAGGTGTCAGTGGCGATTTTATAAAGCGTGACCGCAGCGTATTGGTTTGAAAGCGCCCCAGACCCTGCCGAGACACCGTTAAGCGTGACACCCGACGCGGCTGTAATTGTGGTGACACCCGCGCCCAACTGAATAACGGCGATTGACTGATTTACGACAAATGCAACCGACGCGTTTGCGGGAATGGTCAGGACATTGGCGGATGCATTGGACATAGTTACGACTTTGGAACTGTCCGTCAGAACCAGCGTATAAGTCGTGCCTGTCTGGGCGTTGGCGGTATAGGTGATTTTTGGGTCTGTCAGCGTTTTGTTTGTCAGCGTCTGTGTACCAGTGAGTTTTACAAGCGCGGCATCTGCTGCAATCCTCGCATCTGCCGCCGAGCTGAAATCTGAAACCGTTGAAGCGGTCTGCGTGCCGGTATGATTGGCCCTTGCAACAAGCACCGCATCAGAAGAATTCGCAGTTGCAGCAGTCGCAATGCCCGCCAATTTGGTAAATTGGGCATCCGTAAAGGCGTTTGCTTCCACCTCATAGGCCGCTTTGATCTCGGCCCCGGTCTGATCTGCCGTTGCGCTGGTTTCAATGCCGGAAAGTTTCGTGCGTTCTGTTGCCGTCAGGATTTTATTCGTAGCACCCTCGGCCATATTCGTCATGCTGAACGCATCGCCGCTAACTGCTGTTGGATCGTAAGTCGCGGCAAACATATCGCCGCCGCCCGATGCGAGAGCCGCAATAGCAGTCGCCACTTTTGCCGGGCTGACCGCGCTTTCGGTGGTGCCGGCGCCAGCCTCCCAAACGCCTGTCGATTGCGCTGACGCCGTAATCCTGGCATCGGCTGCGCTGGCAAAATCCGTAACGTCAGAGGCAGTGTGAATATGAACGGACGGCGGGAAAGACGCTGGAACGCCTGTCAGGCCCGACCACGGCGCTATGTCGGCAGTATCGGCCGCATTCACCTTGCCATCCGCATTGCTGTCATAGACAGATTTAAGCATGTCACCAAGGCTCGCCGATTGCAGAACATAAGTCGTATCCGCATAGGTCTTGGTAACCGCGTCCTGGGCGGCAGCGGGATCGGCAACGTTTCCGATGCGGTTTGATCTGGCATCGAACTGGCCGGTTCCATCAACGGCACTGTCGGGCAGCGTCAGGGACCGGGAGAGCTTATGCCATATCCGGTAGATCTGCCGCACAATCGTATCCAGAGCGCCTTCAAACCCTTCCGCCCTGAACGTGTTGATGGTAGTCAGGTCGGTGTTCTGCGCCAGCGGTTCTTCGCGAACAATTGTCACCCTGGTACCGGCGGCGGGTGCTGCCAGAAAGGACACGGTGGCAATCTGTTCGGCAATCACGACCGAATAGTCGGTGGTAATGGTCTGCGGCGCATCATCCAGATACACCGCCAGATCGGCGGCATTCAGCACATTCACATTTGACATGGTAAAGGCAACCGACACCGCGTCCCCGACCCATTGCTGAAAATTCTTGGTTACATTCTCTGTCATTGGCTTTCCCATAAAAAAGGCCCGCCGAAGCGAGCCTTGGTTTGCAGAATTATGTGCTGGCGTTTCAGCACAAACGCCGCGCCTCGTTCACCGTTGCTGATTTAAATTCAAACATCCCGTTGCACAGCCTGTGCAGCCTCAGCTTGAAACGACAGCGCCAACCTGTTTTTCAGCGCTATCCCGGCGGCAACAGCGGGACCGCCGCAGCCGCAATCACAAAAAACCCTTTCCCAGGCTGGTCGCGGATCCGATAATTGGCGAAAACAGCGCCAGCCCGGCTCCGCTGGACTGACTTCTTGCGTTGTATCTTTGCTGTTGCGACTGCAGTTCCAGATTATTGGCCTGAAGCTGCCCGCTATAGCGGATCGCCTGCAAATCCAGATCCTCTTCCGCCGCCGTATCCTCAATGAAATCGAGGGTCGATCCGCCCACCTGGAAACCGCTGGCGCTGGCAGACGCAACCTGCTTGGCCGCAAGGCGCCCGGCTTGTTGCTGATGCCGGATGCCTTCATAAGAGGTCTTGTCGCGTTCCAGCAGAGCCTGCCGTTTCAACAAATCAGCATTGGCGTTGGATTGGGCTGCCAGGGTTCTCTGCTGCTGGTATCCTGAGACACCCTGCATGACACCCCCGGCCAGTGTTGCCACAGCGCCGATGGCTTCTAATGGTCCGCACATTAAGGTTCTCCTTCCACACCCAGCAATACAGCTCGTATAGTCGCCGGATACATTGCATTCGTTTCAAAAAGACAGGCACCGCCATTACGCCAGCTGTCCTGGCTGGCAACGGCAAAAATCCCGGTGCTGAGCGGCTGCGCGCTGTCCAGATTGGTGGTCATCGCCCGCGCGGTTACACCTTCCAGGCGGCTTTCGGTGCCAGCACGCAAAGAAGCAGTTTCCAGAACATCCAGCGCCACCGAACTGATAGTCTTGCGCCGGCCGAGCGCGGTCCCATCCTGATTGCCGGCCTGCGGCAAGCGCAGTGTTTCCCCGGAAGAGCTGTAGCGCAGACCGGCGGTAATTGTGAAAGCTGTCATGCTGCCCGGAAGAACCAGGGTTCCTCCACTCACCGCAATGTCGCCAAGATCAATCCCGTCGGCCAGAACCCCAATTCTCTCACCTTCCAGATGATCAAGTCCGCTGACCGAGGTCACTGCCGGTCCGCTGTAGCGCAGCGCACTATCTGCAAACACGCCGTTTTCCACGGCTTCGCCATCCTCCCAGCTGCTGAAATATTCAATGTAGCGCACCGAATTGCCATCAATCACCCGGCGCACCACCAGCCAGGTCTGGGCCTCTGTCTCGGACGAGATGGTCTGGATTGATTCCACCACACCAAATTCATCAACTCCACCACCGGCGATCTGGAACGGGGTCATGCCCGCCACCTGTTGTGCTTTTTCAAGGGTTGTGACAGCAAGCCTGCCGTCCTCGGTCAGCGCATAGAGCAGACCTTCCGGCGATGCCTGCCAGCTCATCTCGCTGATTTTGGCTTTCAGCAGATGATTGGACAGGATCGACAGTTCCGGTGTGCGATAGCCATTGACGTTGAAATCGTAGAAGAACTCGTGGATGGACTTTCGTGCCGCTTCGACGAAAAAAGCCGTCTCGCCTACAAACACCGGCTCCACACTGGCGCATTTTTCCTGGGTTTCACGGCGCTGCCGCTTGTTTTCATTGGTAATTGCACTGTTGCCGTCATTGGCCCGGATCGAGCGGGTTGCCCCGGTTGTTCCGATCAGCAGATCAAACCCTTCGGCGACCCATTGGATCTGGTTCAACTGCCCGCCATTCATCGTCATATTCAGCGCATCGGTGTCTTCCGCCGGTGAACTCACGCCCATATTGTCATAGTCGCCGATCTGGGTGGACCACAGCGTGCGCGGATAGGAATCAGAGGCAGCAAAGGTCAGCCGGTCTTCGAAAAATGCAATCTGCTGCGGCCAGCCCAATTCATCAGACCATTGCGACAAGCGCCAGCGGCTGAAGGAATCCGCATCCGGCAGACAGCGGCCATACATGCGCACCAGAATTTGTGTCGTCGACACCACGGAAGTGATACGGCACCAGCGTTTCAAACCGTCCGATCCGGTGACCTGCAGCGTGCGCCCCACATCGCTGGATTGAAACCCGGTATCATCATTTATCCCGTCAACCGAGGATGCGGTAATCGCAAACGGCGTCTGATCGTCTCCCGCCCGGTTGATGAACCATTCGGCAAATTCCTTGTCGGTCGCCGCCTCCGCCGCCACAATGGTTATTCTGTAATAGCGAAAGGCAATCGTATTATCGAAATCATAATGCCGGATTTCATGGCGTCCCCAGCCGGTTTCATTTGACCGGCTGTCCAGCGCAACCCATATGGAATTGTCATTTGAGCCATGCAGCTTGAACTCGCTGGGAGTTTTTTGCGGCGCTCCGTCAACAGATTGCATGCTGTAGGAATCGCTGACTTCGGCATTGCCGACACCAAGGTCAATCCTGATGGTTGAGACCGTGCCGCCCGCCTGGCTCCATTTCGTTTTCGGATCAAGATCGAACAGATTGTTTTCACCGGATCCGCTCGATGTGTAAGTCCCTGCGGACAATACATTTCGCCCGCTGGGCGTCAGCACCGTCTGCCCGTTATGGGCATCAAGATAGGGACCGTCCTTCGTCACATAGTCCGCCAGTGTCCAATTTGTTTCCGACATGCGTTGCAGTATTTTCGGCGCGTAGCCGTCACACACCAGATACAGCTCGTCACCCGCGCTGGCGCCTCTGATGTTCGCCAGATCGGCCTCAAGATAAGGGGTCGCAACCTCGACCGGCACGGTTGAAACTTCAACCCGTCCGCCATTGGTCCAGAAACGGATATATTGTTCACCGAACTCGAGAATATAGCTTTGCGAAGTTGAAAACTCGAACGGCAGCAGGCGCACCCTTTTGCTGTGATCCTTGACCGCGCCGGCAAAGAGTGTGCCCACACGCCGCCGCAATCCGCCCTGTTTCAACACCTGCCAGTTCAATGCACGGACAAGCCCGGCCCGGTAATGATCCAGATCCGTGCGGCCATGCAGTCTGGGGCCCAGCTCACCACGGGTAAAATTGGCCTGAATAGGATAAACACTCATCAGCCGGTATTCCTTGAAACTTGTATGAAACAAAAAGGCCCGCCGAAGCGAGCCTTGTAGGTGATTGATAATGACACAAAAAAGGCTCGCCGTGGCGAGCCTCAATGGTCAAAACTATGGTTTGTTTGTTTCTATGCGGCTTCTTTATAAGCCACTTCAGCCTTGGATTCGTTGGACAGGAACATTGACGTTTTCTTGAAGTTCTCCAGCCCAAATTCCCTGATAGCCTTGGTTATGCATTTTTTAAGCGTGGCTTCCATGACATACGACCTTACATTTTTGGCGCAATCACCAATACGCTGCGCATCGTTTAAGAGACTTGTTGGTAATTTAAGTACGATACTAATCGTAAACAAGTTACGCTTTCGTTACATATAGCCACGAACCCCGCGTCTGTACAGACTCGAATTCGTCCTCCTCGTTCAACCCCTTCCCCAACATCTTGAAGAATTGACGATCAGTCGGGCTGCGTAGATGCAGGTTGATATGTTTTGAAAGAAACCCAGGACGGTGGTCAGACGCAGCAAGAATGCCGCCAAATGCAGAAGCTAAACACTCGATATATGCTTCAATCGGGTGGTCACCAAAATCAAGATCTGGGCAGTGCGTTAAGTGTCGCGCCCGAAGCACGGGCGAGTCGTATCCAGGTAATGCAGCTCGATTCAGTTGACAAAAGGAAGTATGCCTTCCATCTACGTTAAAAGCAAAAACACCAGCATTTTCCTCCTCAGCAACTACTAAATCTCGCACCACTGAAAACGCACCTGAAGCATAATCGTCAAAATTCTCTTGGTGCGTTTCGCACTGCGCTCTCCAATCATTTTCGAACTCATTCCAAGTACCATCGCCGTCTAGCAGCCGCACGATTTTATATTTCATGAATCACCCCTGCATGATAGTATAATGAAGTTGGTTTAAATTGGAAGCTGCTCCACCGACGATTGTAGTTTTCCCAATCCTTACATACTTTGTAACCCGCCGCCTGTTACGTGAAAGCCTGAAAAAGCTTGGCTATCTGGAATCGCCAGAATCCTGACTCCACTTATCGATAGACTGGGCGTACCGTGCTCGCACTCAGTTAGCGATGGAGGCAAATATGTTTGGCAGTCCGAAATGTGGTTACTGTGATAAGTCCGGCACAAAACTGACCCCAATCGAGCCTGCGGGGTCGCGGATTAGATATACGGCGATCTGTTGCAATCACTGCAATTCCATACTTGGTGTTACCGAACAATCCGATTCTGGTACAATCTTAAAAAAAATAGAGACAGAAAACGCAACGCTTTTGGATAAAATCCAGCGCGTCGAGCATTCGATAGAGCAGATTGCGCTCGGTCTAAATCGGTTATGAACACACCGCCGTCATCGGCATTTGGACATCCCAAACGGATGTATTCCTGGGTATAGCTGCTGGTATCGATCATTGTGTTTTCCTTCCTTGGGGATCATTGATGTGTCCCTACATGGCTTCCGCCATATCGGGCCGATCTTCCTGATCTTGTGGCACCGCAATCGTTCGCAGTGCCTCACGCTCACCACGTGCAATCTCAGATGCTTGTCTTGCAGACCGAAGTAATCTCTCTCCTGCCTTGATCATCAGCCGCGCACCCGAATGACATTGTTCTGATCCAGATCTTCCTGGAATTGCTCCAGCGCATCGATCCGCCGTGCCTCGCGCACAGTCTGCTGGTAAATCTGCTCTGCAAGTTGCGCATGCGAGCTCTTGCCGGTCAGCCAGTGCGCCAGCTTTGCGGCCAGCCTGGCCACCACCACATCGACAAACAGCGGATCCCACAGGCCGGTCGTCGTCACCCGTTTGATGTAGCGCAGCTTGAGAGGCGCGCTTGCATCCGTCAGGATGGCATCTGCTTCCAGCTCATAGGCGATCAGCGTGCCGTTCAGCGCGCCGTTCTGGCGCAGTGCCAGCATCCGCAGGCAATCACCCGGCAGTTCGTATCTATGCGCCCAGCGCCAGGCCGGAGCCTCCGCACTGGCCGCAATCTGCACCCGCGCAAGCGCGAAGTTCCAGGCGAATTTGCGCAATTCGCTGTCGCGGACCTGTGCGAAATTGCGCGAGAACCACAACCGGACACTGGTATCCTCCACAGGCGAGGACACCGGTGCTTCGTGAAGCAGGTCCAGCGCCATGTTCCAGATATCGATTTCAGCTACACTTGTAGGCATCCGCTAACCATCCTTTCCCGCAAGCCGTGCCTGCAGATCGTTGATCTGCGCCTGCAAAACGGCAAAATCGGTCAGCGCCGGTTGGTTCGGCCCGGCAGCGCCATCAAGTACCGGCCTGACCGGCGGCAAGGCAGAAATCAGCGCGTTGCGCCGTTCGCATTTCCAGTCGGTTTTGCCGGTCAATTCCTGCAACGCGGCAGTGCCCTCTGCCACGCGCCGGAAATGGGCAGCGCGGGCGGTATCGGTCTCGTCCGCGATCAGGGTTTTCAACTCCGCTGAGCGAGAGCCGGTGGTCATTGTTTTCGCCATTTTGGTGTCTCCATGAAAAAGGGGCCGGCAAAAGCGCCGGCCCCGATTGTCCCGATCATTCGGGCGCAGCCATCCGGCTGCAGGCATATTGGCGTCAGGCGTTGACGACCAGCTGCGCCATGCGGATGTTCTTGCGGTTGTAGACCCGGTCCCAATTGGCCGCGTCCTCCAACTCGCTCCAGCTTGGCGAGAGTGCCGCAACGCCGGCATTGGTGAATTTCACACCACGCGGATGCAGCAGGGCATGGCGCCGTGTATGCACCGTGTCCTGCCCGCCGCCATTGCCGACAGCCGGTTCGCGGTCGGTTTCAAACGCCACCAGATCGGCGCCCGCACCATCGGTAAAGGCAAACGCACCACGGCCATACAAATAGCAGGTATAGGCCGGAGAATTGACCCCGGTCGTGACCGGCATACGGTCATCAACCACCACTTCCATGCCCTGAAACATGGCAATTTCCGTCGCGTCAGAGGGCTTGATGAAATCAATCTCATCATTGTCCGCCATACTGACATAGACCGCCGAATGAACCGCAATCGCGGCAAATTCATCCATGTAGTCACCCATCGTCACACGGGCCCGGCGCACCGCCGCGCCGGAAATGCGGTTGGCGGCAGTCAGCGAGCCGGAGACGACATCACTGTAGATGCGATAGCTCATATCATCGGCATCATTCGCCAGATTGTCGGCAAACACACCCTTTGTCGAAGCGATCAGAGCGCCCTGCTCCGCCGATTCCCACCATGTCGCCATCCGGCTCAGGATCTGCTGGACAGGATCATTCGCCCGCCCGCTCGCCACCATGCCGGCGACATCCATGCTGGACCAGGATTTATGCCAGAAATGCTTGACCGCCTGGTCCTTGTCCGCGCTCACCTTGTCCGGCGTGGCGCTGACAGCGGGATTGTCGGACATGATATCCGGCTCACCCCGCCCCAGATCATCCCAGAAAGGCATGTTGATGATGGTGCCGCCGGCATTCATCTGGCTCTGCACATTTTCAGGCGGCGGCACGACAATGCCGGAACGGAGCAATCGGTTTCGCTCCGGGTAATCTTCCTGCATGTAGTTGAGATAGACCTCAGGCGTAATGAGGTCGGCAATTTGTGTTTGTGCCATATCTTAAGTCTCCAGAATTAAAGGCCCCAATTGGCCGGGTCTCTGCCCGCCGCCAGAATGAGAGCCTTTGCGCGTCTTGGATCGTTGCGCTGAAGTTCAGATTGTGTTGTGAGATTTTGGCTTTCCCTGGCAAAGGGGTTGTCGGCAGCGCCGCTTCCCCCTGTGGTCAGAGCGCCGGATGAGCTGAACAGTTCCCGCCCCACATTGGCCATCGCCTTGGCAATGGCCGGGTTGAGAATAATTCCCTGCGGCCCCAGCATGCCGGCGGTTTCAAAGCCTTCCAGAAGCGTTTCACCACCCAATTCGCGAATGGCCCTGTCCGCCAGGGCCACCTGCTCATTGAATTGCGGCGATCCCTGCCTGGCACCCCAGTCTTTTTCAAGCTGAGATGTTGCGGCACTTGTGCGTTCTTCCAGTTGGGCAATATGGCTGTCCAGTCCGGACTGATAGCCATCAACCGTCTTGCCGACATAAAAGTCATGAAGACCTTTGGCCTGTTCAGCCGTAATGCCGTATTTATGCGCGACGCCTTTGAATTCATCGGCAAACGCCGCATCATATGGCAGATCCTCGGGCATGTCGGTCGGTGGTGTCAGTTCATACCCCGACACATCCTGCGGGCGGCCAAGACGCTCGAAATAAGCGTCCCGTTCTGTCTCACTTGCGTCCGGCCCGGGTTTTTGGAACGATTTTCCGATCAGACTTTCGGAATGCCGTGCCATCTTCACCAGGCTTTCAACATCTTTCACTCCTGCTGTTTCGATCCATTCGCGGCTGCCTTCATCTTGAAGACCGTCAAATGGATGCGCAGCACCTGCAGCGGTCGCAGATCCGTTGTCACCGCTTGTGCTGTTTGGAGAACTGCCCTGCCCGGCCGCACCGGAAGCTGTGTCGTCCATCATAAGTCACCCTCTTCTGTGTTGGTGAGTTGTTCCTGCCTTGCCGCATCCTCCAGCGCCTGCTGAAGTTCACGCGGCATTCGCAGATGGTGCAGAATTCGTGCCATGACGAACCGCTTGCCCTCTGCAAATCTCAATTCCGCCTCCGGCGTATCCGCCGGACTAACGCGGTAATATCCTGTCGAATTTGCCAGATCCGCGAGGACCAGATCCCGGTCCATCTGGGTTGCGCTGCCGGCCACCAGCACACGTTTGTAGGCGCCGGCCAGCAGCAGCCGCGCAGCCGCGCTTCTGCGCAGGCCGCGCGCAAAAAGTGCACGCAATCTGATCATGATTCATCCCGTCGGAAAAATTGCAAAAAATACCGCCAGACCTGAAGTCATCCGGCCCTGTTGTCACCTGAAGGTGTCGCCTGATTGCCGCCAAACCGGCCCAGACTGTAGGCAATCACATCGTCAGTGCGCGGCCCGAAGCTTTGCTGCAGCTCTGTATAATGCTGCTTGATTTCAGCTTCGCGGCTGCGCCGGTTCGGCGCGGCCGCTCCCCCGGCAAGCGGCGTTGCAAACCGCGCCGCTACCTGCTTTGCCCAGCTTTGCGGGATCGGCTCTATATTTGCGTCCGCCGTGCCGATCTCGTGCTGCGCCGTTTCCAGATAGAACAGAAACGCAGCCATCTCATCCCCGTCAACAGCGGCCCCGCTGTCAAAACTGGCGTCAAACTGCGCCTTGCGCTTGCCCAGCTGCCCGGACAGCAGCACCGCCTCTGCCGGCGTGCGCTGACGCAGGTCCAGAACTGTCCGGGCGCTCTTCGCCACAGCGGCCTGCACTTTTGGCGTTATCAGCGCCGCAGCATTTTTGTCTGCGGGTGTCACCGGACTTGTGCCATCGGCAATGCTGGCCAGGTCTGCATCCTGCAAAAGATGCAGACCGCTGCTGGCATGGGCAATGCTGGCAACTTCCAGCCGGTCATCGACAAAGCTCTGAAAGGCCTCTTCCCCCAGCACATCGCGCACAGGCTTGGGATAGCCCGTCTCTTTCCACACAGTCGACAGCTTGCCCGCTTTCAAATCGGCCAGATCCTGCGCCATCTTTCGCTGCACTTCCATGCGCTCGATCATCGCCGCTTCTGCCGCATCGGTCTCCTTGCGGCCCGTCAGCGCCATAAACTCCGCCGCCAGCACCAACCGCTCATCATCCGGCATGCCCTTCAACACACCTTGCTTGACCGGCGTCAGCTGCGGCCGTGGCCGCGGAACCGGCACCGCGACCAACTCTTGTTCGTTGTTTGTTCCATCAGCCATATCATTTTGAGCAATGACGGTTTCATCGCCTGATTTTGCCGTTCCAATCGATCCAGCACTAACGGGCTCAACCAACCACGATTGCGCCTCCAGCTTTCTGCGCACACCATCAGGCAGCAGGTCTGTGTCCGGACCGACTAAAGCATTGCGATCAATAAATTGAGCCCTCGTAACTTTTGTGAGCCGTGGACTTTCTGTACGCCCTTCCTTGATGTCCTCATTCGTGCTTTTACCGTCCGGTATTGTGGTCGGACGAGGGATAGGCATCGGAGGGTTGTCAGGAAATTGCGGAAAATACTCTCTGACGCCTTCACCGGCTGCTGTCCCTCGCTTTATCGTACCTGGTGCAAAGCCATACTTGCCTTCTAAACTTGTTGATAATTTCCCAGAAGGTCCATCATAGATCACCCCGGCTATAAAAAGATTTTTGCCGGGGATGTTTACACGTTTATCCTTAAACTCATTCACAACAAGAAGCCCTCTCGTCAGCGCATCTGCTACCAGTGGGCCGAGATCCTCTTCAGTCAATTTGTTCGCAATTGCAAATTTGGCGATTTCTATTCCAACGCGATTATTAAAAATATCTCTTCGACCATCTTCTAAAGAAGAGTTTTTATCGAATAAAAAAGTTCTTAATTCTCTGCCTTCACCAAACAGACTTGCTAAAAATTCGCCATGATGTAACGCAATAGCTGCTGACACATAGGCATGCGCTGATGCATTGTAGTCCGATTGCAGAATGCCATTATAGACTTTATATTCTTGTTGAAATTTTTCTAGAAGGCCGCCATTTCTCGAATATCTTTTATATATTTCCGATACACTCTCAGTCATTCCAATGATTCCTCGATATCAACTTGCACAACCCCGTTGGTTTTGACGAAACGCCACCCTTTGCTTTCGGCTCTGGAATAACAGCGGGTTATTTTTTGTCCTTCAGAAAGGAATGAGCCCACAATAATTCTTCGCAGACACGTCCCGTCTTTCATGAGATATGTTATATAAATCTCATTAAGGGGAACTTCAGTATCACCCCAGCATGGACCACCGCCAAATCCCTGACGCTGACTGTCCGGGTATTCGTGCCACGATGATATACATATAGCTGTCCAGTCATCATTCGGCCGAAACGAGACTTCATTTCCGCTCAGATATTCCACGGGATTTTTATCCCGCAGCCAATACCAGGTGGCAGCCAGGCCGGTGGCAATCAGCGCCGCCGATATGAAAGAGAATAAACGCCTTGTCATAAGCCACTTCCCCGTACCAATGGATATCCTCATCGCCTGAATTTGAGAATGAACAACAAAATAAAGATGAGTATCTCTCCCCCACGATGGAAGATCAATATTCCCCTTCTGTTTCCGCTATGCCTGTTGGCAAATCCGAATATCTATGCGGTCTCTCCATCATCGTAAATGTCGTCATCAGCAATCAGAACAGCCCGCAGCTTCGGATCGTCAGGGCCGCTATAGACGCCATTTGCCAACTCTCTCATATAGCTTTCAGCCTCATCGACGGCCTGGGTCTCATTGCCGTATTTGTAGGTCAGATAATCACTGAACCACAGCAAAAGATAACTTTCTTGCGGCTCAATCTGTCCATTGACCGGTGCGCTGCCGTAAGCAGCCATGATCTCCGGCCGGCTGGTCATATCTTTGATGATAGTCAGCACAAGGCTCAGTGGCGCCGGTGGAATGTCAGTCCACGGACGAACCGAATAGTCGACCTTCGCAACTTTCTTCAGCTCGTCAATATCGTTGAACCATTGATACCGGTCCATTTCGGTAAACTGGTTTTATCGGTCATCAAAGCACTCCCGTTTAAAACACGCGCGGCCAGCCAGGCAGCCTTGCATCTGAAAGAAAACTAGCCGCCCTAGGCGGCTGTCTCCCCGTCGTCATAGACGATGCCTTCAGTAAGCAGTGCCGCCCGAAGCTTCGGGTCGTCCACACCGCTATAGACACCGTGTACCAAGCGTCTCATATGGCCTGTGGCTTCATCGACCGCCGTTGTCTCGTTGCCGTATTTGTAATCCAGATACTCGCTGTACCACCTTAACAGGAAGCTTTCTTCCGGCCCGATCTGCCCGTCCAGCGGCGCGCTGCGCCAGGCGGCAACGACCTCCGGCCGGCTGACCATGTCCTGCAGGATTGTCAGCACAAGGCTTAAAGGTGCCGGTGGAATGTCGGCCAGACAACGTGTGGACAGGTCCAGATTGGAAGCATCTGCCAACTCGTCAATATCGTTGAACCACTGATACTGGTCCAGTTCGGTAAACATGGTTTTATCGGTCATGGCAGAACTCCTTCATGACATACACATCTGCATCAGGCAGCAATGCCCTAGGCAGCTGTCACGCCGTCATCATAGACGTCAACATCAGCAAGCAGCGCCGCCCGAAGCTTCGGGTCGTCCACGCTGCTGTAGACACCATTTACCAGGAGCCTGATATTGTCCTTGGCTTCTTCGACAGCCATTGTCTCGTTGCCGTATTTGTAATCCAGATAGTTGCTGTACCACCTTAACAGGAAGCTTTCTTCCGGCCCGATCTGCCCGTCCAGCGGCGCGCTGCGCCAGGCGGCAACGACCTCCGGCCGGCTGACCATGTCCTGCAGGATTGTCAGCACAAGGCTTAAAGGTGCCGGTGGAATGTCGGCCAGACAACGTGTGGACAGGTCCAGATTGGAAGCATCTGCCAACTCGTCAATATCGTTGAACCACTGATACTGGTCCAGTTCGGTAAACATGGTTTTATCGGTCATGGCAGAGCTCCTTCATGAAATATACATCTGCATCAGGCAGCAGAGCCTTAAGCGGGTGTCTCTCCATCATCGTAAATGTCGTCATCGGCAACCAGAACGGCCCGCAGCTTCGGATCGTCAGGGCCACCAAAGACACCGTTTGCCAACTCTCTCATATAGCTTTTGGCCTCATCGACGGCCTGGGTCTCATTGCCGTATTTGTAGGTCAGATAGTCACTGAACCACATCAGGAGATAACCTTCTTCCGGTTCGATCTGCCCTTTGACCGGCGCGCTGCAATAAGCAGCCATGATCTCCGGCCGGCTGGTCATATCTTTGATGATGGTCAGCACAAGGCTTAGTGGCGCCGGTGGAATTTCAGACATCAAACGCCGTGACGTGTTGAGTTTCGCAACTTTACTCAGCTCATCGATATCGTTGAACCACTGATACCGGTCCATTTCGGTAAACATGCTTTTGTCAGTCATGGCAAAGCTCCTTCATGAAACCCGCAATTAGCATCAGGCAGCGATGCCCTAGGCGGATGTCACGCCGTCATCATAGATGTCATCATCAGCCAGCAGCGCCGCCCGAAGCTTCGGGTCGTCCACGCTGCTGTAGACACCATTTACCAGGAGCCTGATATTGTCCTTGGCTTCTTCGACAGCCATTGTCTCGTTGCCGTATTTGTAATCCAGATAGTTGCTGTACCACCTTAACAGGAAGCTTTCTTCCGGCCCGATCTGCCCGTCCAGCGGCGCGCTGCGCCAGGCGGCAACGACCTCCGGCCGGCTGACCATGTCCTGCAGGATTGTCAGCACAAGGCTTAAAGGTGCCGGTGGAATGTCGGCCAGACAACGTGTGGACAGGTCCAGATTGGAAGCATCTGCCAACTCGTCAATATCGTTGAACCACTGATACTGGTCCAGTTCGGTAAACATGGTTTTATCGGTCATGGCAGAGCTCCTTCATTCAACCCGCAATTAGCATCAGGCAGCGCGGAATGGCTACCACGGCGAGCGAAGATGTGCCGATGCAGAGGTGCGACCAGCAAGCAATGTCTCAAACTGCGCCGCCAGCAGCTTGGCACGGCTTGGCGGAATCGGCTCTATCTCGCCTCTGTCGTGTCGGCCTCCCGCTGAGTGAGCATATTATCCCCGCCAGCCCTGCTGCCTCCCAAACCCGGCAAAGTTATGATGTCATCCTGCCATTCGACATGAGGATTTATCTTGCTGAACACCTGGCGTCCAATGCGCGCTCTGGAATGATCAAATCATTGGCCCTGGATTGGCACCGCCCCGGCGGCCAATCCGGTCAAAGCCGGAGAGCTTTCCACAGCCTGTGCGCCTTCGCCGACCGCTTTGGCAGCCGCGCCGCCGGCCTGGGCAAGCGCGATGGTCTGCATCATCTGTTCCATCTGCGCCGTTTCGGCCCGCGCTTGCTGCAATTCTTCGGCCGTCTTGAACATGCTGGCAGGAGCCCCGAACACTTTGCGCGCCGTATCCAGCATGGTGTCCTCGTCGAATTTGTTCAAGATCGCCGGGTCCTGTTTCAACTGCGCCAGAGTGGCGCCAAATTCCAGTGTGCGCTGCATGCCTGTCACCTGGCTGGCGCGGCGCATCCGGTCCAGCGGTGTGTCCATCTGCACCGCAATTTGCCTGCCCTGCATGGCGTCCGGCAGGGCCAGCGGCTGGTCAGGTGCAAACGCCCCGCGCTCCACCAGATATTGCGTTTCCACATCCACCAGGCGGGCAATGCCCGTATACAGCGACGCGGCGGCAGGCCCAAGCAGCTGGCCCTTTTCCTCTGCCCGGATAAGGGCCTCCGTCGCGGTCATGTTCGGCGAGTTGATCAGCAATTGCCACAAATTCACATACAGGCTTTCCTTGATCTGCTCACGCTTGATGGTCAGAACGCTTTCCGCGAAGTCGGGACGCGGCGCCGTGACAATGGGCTGCACCAGCAGCCGCCCGTCCGCCGACACCAGGCCGGGATTGTTCTTGCCGGGATTGAGGTTCACCCTCCCGAACCCGTCATCAATGCTGGCCGTCGGCGGATTGACCGCCTGCTGCGAGGCCATCAGCGCATCTTTCGACAAGGCATTCAGGCTCTTCACCTCAGCCAGCGCCAGCGCCATCGGCCCTTCGGAATAGGCCTGATGTCCCATCTGGTTCCAGTGATACACGACATAGGGAAAGGCGCTATAGCCGCCTTCATGCAGCACATGTTTGGTCTTGCGCTCAAAGTAGAATTCCGCCCATGGCGCGTTGCGCCGTGTGTTCAGCCCGGAACCGCGTTCTGCGCGCGGCAGCACCGCATGAACCAGATCAACCATCTGGTCCTTGCTCTTGGCATCAGCCGCCTTTGCCCGCACATCGGCCGAGCATGCATCGCCCCATTTGGCCAGACATTGCGCCGCGGTCTTGCTGAAGCAGCGGAAATTGGTATCGACAATGCCCTCGTAATTGGTAGCCAGATAGCTTTCCGACAATTGCACATAGCGATACGACATCGGCGCATCGGCCCCGCGCTGCAGGTTTTCGCTGACAAACTGGATGCCGGTGCCAAGTGCCCACATCGCCCGCAAGGCCGATTTATGGGCAATCCAGAATCCGGTCTGCGGGTTGTTACGCATCTTGTGCAGGTAATTGGTAAATCGCTCCGCCCATTCATCGGTTTCCTGGTCGCTGCTGTCGGTCAGCGCATCCTGGCTGGCAATGCCGTGCCAGGTCTCCGTTTGCGGCGTGATCAGCGACATGAAGCCAGCGACGCCCCTGTCCACGGCCCACAGGCTGGTCGTGTCATATATCGCACGGGCCCGGTCTGCGCCTTTCGGGCCGCTTGCCCAACCGTCTATCTGGCTGGCGCCATTGTTGAACAGCCTGTCAAACCGGTCCACATTCGGCAGCGCATAATTCGCCACATCCAGCCAGTGTTGTTCCCACTGATAGCGCTCTTTTGCCAGTGCCGCCTGCCTGTCCAGCAGGTCTTCCACGACGCCCATCTAGGCGCTCTGTCCCAGCAGCGTCGCCCTGCTCACAGACTGTCCGTATCCGGCATCCCCAAGGGCGGAGGTGAACACCGATCCGGCAGCCCCTCTGGCATTGCGCGCACGGCGCCGGGCATCCTGCAGCAATGTGGCGTCCTCATCGCGCTTCGGTGCTGTCGGCAGCGGTTTCGGTTTGGCAATTTTCGGCTTCGACATACACATGTTTTCTGGTCTCCATAAAGCGGCTCAGCAGGCGAAGCGTCGGCTTCAACCTGCTGCGGTGCCATGCAAATAAAATGAAATTCTCGCCGTCCCGGCCAAGGCCGCCAATCGGACCCTCTTCCACCGCGCCGATTGCCTTCAGCCAGCGGTGGGCAGATCTGTGCTGCGCAAGGGACCGTGCCTCAATCCGCGTGATGCCGTTGCAGAGCCACTCGCGCAGCAGATTATCCTTCACCCAGCCGGTCACATGGCGCACCACATGGCGGCTGTCCCTGGTTCCAAAGGCCCAGGCATTGAGTGCATTTCCGGCAAGCGTGATAGGGTCGAACCCAAAAACCATCACCGGCTTGCCATCCAGATAGGCGATAAAACTGGTGCCGGGCCGGGTGCAGATAAAGCCGATATCCCCGGCGCTGCTGCCCGCCGGCAACTGGCAGAAAATCTCCTGCCGGTCGCATGCCCGCAAATTGCCGGCTATGTACGAAACATCACGCACATTGGCTGGCCCGACCTCAAATTTGCCGGGCAAGCGCAATCACCGCCGCCAGCGCAAGCGGCACGGCCGCGACAACCGACTGGACAGCCGAAATCGCGTCATGAATCGTGTCATGGAACATGAATATATCTTTCAGTTGAGTGAAACCTCGGGCCGCAACCCTATTTCAGCGTCGCCCCGAGCCAGTCAAACGGCGAGGCTTCAGCTTCCTTGCGCGCTGTTTGGAAGCGCGAGGAGAGCTCGATTTCCCGTGTCATCCGGGCTCGCATGTCCGGCGGCAATGGAGCGGCCTCAACCACCGCGAACAATTGCTCCGGAAAAGCCTGATCGATCATGCGCCGCCCCTGCCGGTCGACATTGTTCCACACCACCTTGCGCGCCTGGCGCTGCGAAGGCAGCAAATGCCAATAGACGCCGGGCCGGCGAAACATTTCCTTGGCGGCATAGTTCAGTCCGGCCGAATCCTTGCCGGCGCGGCGGTGCCAAAGCGAAACGGCGCGTTTGCCGCCACCATCCAGATAGGCCATCACCGGTATCTGGTAACCGCGTGGTGTCCAGTTATTGGGCAGGATTATCTGGCTCATCATTCATCTTTGCAAAATCGATTATTGCCACGGTCAGCGGGCTTGCCGGTTCGCGCTTATCGGCCATCAGCCCCAACAATCTGGCTTTGCCCAATGTCGCCGAAACGGCGGTACTGGCGCCCTTGTCATCGGCCATCGCCTTGGCGCGGGCATTTTCCAGTTCCCGTGTCAGCGCACGAATATCGGCGTCTCGTGTGCGGTGCGCACTTTGTGAGACGGAATTTACGTCACCATGCAATTCAGCGCTGCCAGCTTCCTGCAACGCCATGATGCGCAGCACCACATCGTGATTTGCCAGCACCGCACTGGCGTCATGCCAGATAATCTCATCCGCCACTTCGGTCGGCACAGCAAATGCCAGCCGGTAGGCCTGCGGCGCATGTCCGCTTGCCACATAGGCAGCGGCAAACGCTTCCTGCTCAGGTGTCAGCGCAAAAGGCTGTTCAAACCGCGCGCTGCACAGCCCTGTTTCGGTCATAGAATTCCCGGTCTGTCTGCTGGACACTTGTCCAAGCGGGGGGGCGGCCTGCCAGCAATTGCCGGGCAATGCGAAACAACCGGCAAGCGCCGCCCGCCCACAACCCGGTGTCCGGAAAAATTTTTGAAAAATCAGGCGGGACATGCCAACAGCATCACATCGCCCGATGCTCTATTTCTTGCATATTCCAATCAGGCCAACAAGATTCAGGACACAATATCTGGCAGCTTTTTCCCGCCTTTATACGCCCACCGCTCCGGCACACCCGGAAAACAATACAGCAGCACGTCACTCGGGCCGGTCACGCCGCCCCAAGTATTCCATTGGTCTATAAATTTGAGTTTTGAGTGCCATCAGCAGTGGATGACAGCTTCGATCATCAACTCGTCTGATGCTCTATTTATTGCACAAGCAATTTGGCAGCGCAATTTCTATCACCGGCTGATAGCAGTTTTCTCCGGCTTTTTTCCGCACCATCCAGCGCCAGTGAAAAACGTCGGGGCAATTGAGAACAAGATCAATGATCCATGAGATCATTTTCCGACAACATCGAACCGTCTGATGCTCGATACGCATAAATCATGTCCGGGGACGGATGTACGGTCTGATCTTTGTTCCGGCGCAAACAAACCAAGCATTCTACCGGTATCGATGCGGTTGTAAAAGCTATCTTGTTCTTTCGAATACGAGCAATTCGGGGGCCGGATCAGACGCATTCAGCCGCTGACAGCGGCTCGTCAAGAATCCATCCGCCAGAGCTTGCGCAAAGCCGAGCAGATCAGCCGCTTCCTGCCCGCCGCCTGAATGGCCGGGATACAGCACCATCGTCACCGTCCCGCCTGGTTTCAGCAGCGCCAACGCTTGGCGCAAGGCCGCCAGCGTCGTCTCGGAACGTGTCACGATTGTCTTGTCGGCACCCGGCAGATATCCCAGATTGAACATGACGGCCGCAACAGATGGTTCATTGCGCTCTGCTAGGCTTTCTGCCAGCGTCTCATGTCCGGCATGCAGCAGCGTGACCTCTGGCCGGTCGCCCAGTCGCTCAGCGGCGTTGTTCAACGCACTTTGCTGCACATCAAACCCGAACACCCGCCCGGTCGGGCCAACCTCGTTGGCGAGAAACAGTGTGTCATGTCCGTTACCGACAGTGGCATCAACAACCACATCTCCCGGCTGCAATTTTTCTCGCAACAGCAATTGTGCCAGTTCAGTCGCACGCCACATCACACACCCGCCTTGCCAACGGCGTATTGCTGCACATCAAACTCTGCCGGAACTGCCGATCCCGCCACCAGGCAATTGCTGAATTGCTTTGCAAACCAGGGTCCATGCAAAGACCCTTTCGACCCCAGTCCATTGAAGAAACCCAGCCTGCGATGCTTCGGATGAAAGCCGATCAGTGCTTTGCTTTCTCTGATAATCGGACGCACGGCAGCGTTATGATCGACAACCCGATAAGGCACATGAAAAAAAGCCTTCAGCTTCTCTTCCAGTACAGCCTGCGCTTCCGGATTTGGCACGTCATCAAGATTTGCCCAGTCATAACTTGCCCCAAGGCGAAACACCTGCGGGTCTGCGCTCGGCGCCAGCCAGATGCCCCTGTGCAGACTATGGGCAGGCAATGGCGCTTCAAACCGCAAAGTCAGGATATCGCCCTTTGCGGCATTGAAGGGCACAAATGCAAAATACGGATTTTGCGCTGCGGAATAACCCTCACACGAAATCACATAACGCGCAGAATGACCGGCCACTGACACAGCAGCTTTGCCGAAAGATACGTCATTGGCCCAGTCAAGCGTCACCGGCTCAATCGTCAGTAACGCAGCGGCTGCATCCAGAAACGCCGCCACATCCAGCTGCGCGGCTTTCATGGCAAACCCGCCGCCACTGGTATCGGCTGCACCAGCGGGCAGAAATTGCTCTACTGGTCCTTCTTCAAGATGCGCGCGAAATTGCGGATCGCCCGATCGCTTCTGCCACACCTCACGCTCCGCTATGCTGGTGAACAGGCGCAGCGCCGTGCGCTCATGATAAAATGAACGTCCCGTCTGTTGTTCAACCCCGGAATAAAACGCCCTTGCATAGGGCAGAAACTCATCCACACGCCAGCTCACTGTCAGCCGCTGGCCGGTGATCGGTGTCATCAGACCGGCAGCAATTCGCGAGGCGCTGACCGCTCTGCCCGGATCCAGCAGCAGCACCTTTTGGCCGGCCGCCTGCAAATGCAGACCCAGCGTCGTACCGGCCAACCCCTGCCCCACAATAATGACGTCCCATGGCGTCTTCGCCATACAGCTTTCGCTCCCCTCAGGTCCGTTTGAGCTCGCTCACCACCCAGCGCTGGCTCCAGCACAAATCAATCCGGTTGGTCAACTCCTCTATCCGCACCGGCAAAGCTGCCAGGCAATGGCAATTCGACCAGGAACTAAGCTCTGGCCCGCTCGATCATGCCAAACAGATCGCGCGGATCGTCAGGATCAGCAATCATGTCAAGTTCGACAAAATGGCCGGTTTCTTCCAACCTGTCGCGAATATAGCGCAGGGCGGAAAAATCCTCGGTGGCAAAGCCGACACTGTCAAATAGGGTAATCTGGCTGTTGGAAACCCGGCCGGGGCTCTTTCCCGCAATCACCTGCCACAATTCGGTCACCGGATGATCAGTCGCCAATTGCTGAATTTCGCCTTCAATGCGTGTCTGTGGCGGATATTCGACAAAAATATCGGACCGCAGCAGGATGTCCCGGTGCAGTTCGGTCTTACCCGGACAATCCCCTCCAATGGCGTTGATATGAATGCCGGCGCCGATCATATTGTCGGTCAGAATGGTGGCATATTGCTTGTCAGCGGTGCAGGTCGTGACAATCTCGGCACCCGCAACCGCCTCCTGTGATGTGCTGCAGGCCACCAGGGACAGACCGCTATCCTGCAGGTTTTTCATCGCCTTCCTGGTCGCCGCCGGATCACTGTCATACAGCCGGATCGTATCGATCCCGACCACTTCCTTGAAAGCCAGCGCCTGAAATTCGCACTGGGCACCATTACCGATCATCGCCATGGTTCTCGCCCCGTCCGGAGCCAGATATTTGGCTGCGATCGCAGAAGTCGCTGCCGTCCGCAAAGCTGTCAAAACCGTCATTTCCGACAACAGCACCGGGTAACCATTGTCCACCCGCGCCAATACGCCAAACGCCGTCACTGTCTGAAAGCCGCGTGCCATATTCGCAGGATGTCCGTTGACATATTTGAACCCGTAGGTCTCGCCGTCGCTGGTCGGCATCAGTTCGATCACTCCTTCGCTGGAATGGGCTGCCACCCGCGGCGTCTTGTCAAACTGGTCCCAACGCCGGAAATCCGCTTCCACATAGTCGGCAATCTCCGCCATCATGCGCGCAGGCCCGATCGTATTGACGATCCGCATCATGTTCTCAACGCTGACAAACGGCACCATCGCGAGCGGCGACGGCATGGGAATAATTCGGGTCATTTTCCGGTCCTCCAAATGCATATCAAAATCAGAAACTGCGCGTCGGTCGGTCCAGAACCTTGCGGCCCAGAAGACTGGCACACAGATCAACCATCAGTTTCGCGGTGCGGCCCCGCTCATCCAGAAACGGATTCAGTTCCACCAGATCAAGCGATGTCACCAATCCGCTGTCGCACAACATTTCCATAATCAGATGCGCTTCGCGGAAAGTCGCTCCGCCGGGCACCGTGGTGCCGACAGCCGGCGCAATTTCAGGTTCCAGAAAATCGACATCAAGGCTGACATGCAGCGCACCGTTGGCCGTGCGCACTTTGTCCAGAAACCCTCGCAGCGGTGCCGCCACGCCGTACTCATCCAGCGCGCGCATATCAAAAACCTGAATGTCCGTATCGCTGAGCAAACGCCGTTCGGCGGCGTCCACCGAACGCAACCCCATCATGCAGACATGTTCCGGCGGCACCGCCGCTTCAAGTTCCGGATAGCTGCCCGCAAATCCGCTGGCACCGGTGAAATAGGCAACCGGTGTGCCATGCAGATTGCCGGTCGTCGTCGTCGTCAGCGAATGAATATCCGGATGGGCATCCAGCCACAGCACAAATTGCGCGCGCCCCAGCCCGGCCGCATGGCGGGTCATGCCGGGAACCGTGCCGATCGAAAGACTGTGGTCACCGCCCAGAAAAATCGGAATATCCGTCTGCTCTGCGGCCTCAGCCGCCGCATCGCGAAGTGCAAGCGCCCAGCCCACGGTTTCCTCCAGATGATGAATGGCTGCATTGGCATGGGTGGACAGGGAAATTTCGCGCCGCTCGATATTGCCGAAATCAACCACCGAATGCCCTAGGTCTTTTAAAGTCTCAGCGATGCCAGCACTGCGAAAAGCATCCGGTCCCATAATACAACCCGGTTGGCTGGCACCAGATTGGACAGGTGCTCCCACCAGAGCACAGCGTATCGACATTGCAATAGTCCTCTTGAATAGAAGATCACAATGTCAGAATTGAAACTGACCAAATAGTTGGAGATTTGCGCAAATAAGCAAATTGTTTTATCAAATTGCATATATGGAAACTCAATTTGATAATGTGCACACACTGTCGCATCATGACCGTCGCCTGATCGCTGCGCTGAAGAAAGATGGCCGCGCCTCCATCACCAATCTGGCGGCCCTGCTCGGCCAGTCCCGCGCAACTGTGCAGGCCCGTCTGCAGCGCCTCGTTTCCGCCGGCATTATTCAGCGGTTTACAATTGATCTGGATGCCACGGTGGATGCAGAGATGATCCGTGCGGTAATGCTGATTGAATTGGAAGGCACCCTTGCCCGCTCCGTCACGGCGTCTCTCCGCCGGCTTCCGGAAATTGCGTCGCTTCACACCACAAATGGTGCCTGGGATCTGGTCGCCCATATTGAGACCGCCAGTCTGTCAGAATTCGACCGCATCCTGCGCCAGACACGGGAGATCAAGGGTGTGCTCAACAGTGAAACCAGCATCCTGCTCAACCGCGCCACAGTCTGATTCACTGCGCCCGTTTTATACCGGCACGCTGGCGGCGTCGGATCGTCTGGTCACGACGAGAACAACGAAAGCTGCAATTGCGCCCAGCGACGCCAGTTGGATCGCTGTCCTGAAATCAAACATCTGGGCGATAAGGCCCATCGACGAACCGGCGACGAGACCACCCAGAAACAGGCCATTCATGTAAAGCGACGTTGCCCGCGCCACTCTGCCGGCAGCAAAGCTTTGCACGAAGGTAATACCGACCCCGGCAAAAATACCGTAATAAAGCCCTTCCAGAGCTGACCCGACAATCATCTGTGGCAAGCTCGAAACCGCCGACAAAACCATGAAGGCAACGATCCCCAGAAGTGCTGCACCAAGCAGCGCATTGCGCGCCCCGACGCGAGCGGCCAACCACGGCGCACTCAAAATCGCACCGATTTCAACAAATGTCTTCACCGAAAACGACAGGCCGGGCGCAAAGGTTGGAAGTCCCACTTCCTGTATATAAAACAGCGGCAATGCGCTGCTGCATAGAATATGCGCAAATGAGAAGAAAAAACACGCCAGACCAGCATACCACAGCGGTCGGTTAAGGCCCTCCGGCCTGATCGGTGCCTGGGTTTGCAGCGTTGGCCGGGGATTTGCGGTGAAATCCTTCGGCATCACAAAATACCACAACAGCGCCCAGAAACCGGCAACGATGAGCGCCATTTTGAAAACCGCAAGATGGCCGTACTGTCCTGCAATGAAAAACGCCAGCGCCGGGGACAGCATCCAGCCCAAAGACGTCATGGAGCGCAAATACGAATTGTAGCGCTGAATGTTCAGCCCTTCACGCTCGGCATAGAGCCGGCCATAACTGTACATTGCCGAAAGAGCGGCAGACGACACCCCGAAACACAGGCTCGCAACACTCACCACGATCCAGTAGGATTGCACTATCAGTATGGCGGAATTTGCAATCACAAAGGCGGCGATACATACCAGCACGAGCGGCGCAATCGTTCTTCCCTCGTCAATCCATTCGCCAAATCGCCGGTTGACCGTCACGGCCACCAACAGTGTCAGCGAAGAATAGACGCTGATCATCCACGGCTCTTTGCCAAGCCCCTCGACAATATAAACCCCCATGAACGGGACAATTGCTGAATTTGACAGCACGCCAACCAGCAGCAGAACAAGGTTCCACACTGCTTTGTGGTTTTGAATCGGGCCCATACACACTCAAACCGCCGCAAACCGCAGCTCCGCTTAGCTTTCGTCCCGCCATTTCACATCATGGTGTGTACCATCGCAAAACGGTTTGTTTTTCGATTGGCCACAACGGCACAGAACATATTTTGCCGGGCTTGATCCAACACCGTTGAAGTCCGCCTCAAGCGGCACATTGCACACCCGGTAAGGTCCGTTTTTCTCCACAATGATAGCAACATCGCCACGCGTCAGATGTGCCGGTTCCGTGTCGCCGACACTCACCCGCAATGCCCCTGACGGGCACGCAGCCATCACCTCCAGAATGCTTTCTAAGGTTCCGTTTTCAGGTGTGATCCACGGTTTTGCGGACGGGTCGAATACCGCGCTGGCGCGGGCCGAACATTCGCCGGCGTGAGAACACAGAACAGGCGTATAGGAAATAGTTACCTGCTGTCCTTCGACTTCGCCGCTGTAGCGAATTTCCGAATTGCGGATCTTGCTGTGATCCGGTGCGCTGGAGAACCCGTTGCTTTTGTGAGTGCCGTCACAAAACGGCTTGTTTGAAGATCCGCCGCAACGGCACAGGGCTGCCACTTGCTTTGTCTCGATTGCTTTGCCATCCCCGTTGCGTATGTCAGGCGGCGACATGACGACCAGCGGGCCATCTTCGCGCATCGTGATCTTGGTTTCCGCACTCATTGCACGATCCATCCCGAGAAATCTTGCAGATCACCTTAGAGAACGCTGGATCAATGTCGAGCCATTTGACCAGCACCGCCCACAGATACACAAAGATAGGCTTATGCAGTTGGAACGTCTCCTAAGATCCCTTCATTGCGAGGGACCTTATCAGCCTGTCCATTTTCCGGTAGACTGGCCGGTTATCGAAAAAGGTAGTATGTGCCCATCCGAACCCGGTGGCCATCACGCCTTTGCGGTTCATTGTGTCAGTTGTATATGGCTGTTTGGTCAGCATGCCACGCATTGCAATCAGCAGCAGAAGCTGGTTGTCGCTGGTTGAAACTTCACCTTTGTCAAAAGCTCGGCGCCACTGTTCCGCGTTCTGCTTTCCATCCTCAACGTGTTTTGGATTTACCTGATCCCAATCGATCTGTATCCAGGACGTGGCAGCGCGATTATAGGCTAGTTTCCACTTTTGGGATTCATTGGTTTCGCTCACCAGCGCCATAAGAGCATCGGCATATTTCAACCCGTTCTGGGTGCGCAGATCAAAGAACACCGCAAACTCATTGAATTGCGGGCTTGAATTTGGGCCACGTTGCATCTCAGCCCATTTCACGGCCTTGGCAAATGCCTCCTGCGCGAGACCATCCAGGCCGCGCATTTGCGCGTCGCGGATCGTGTCATGGAGAAGAAATGCCTTGATTTCAGTGACAAGGGTCGGATCAGCAAAACTTACACCTCCCCTCTTGTCATCTTTGCACTCTCCGGCCGAGTAAGCCGGCTTCTGCCAGCCTCTTGCCAGCGTCACCGCCTGTGAAACATCGCCCTGTTTGCCAAGCTGAATCATCTTTTCCCAGGCCGATCCGTAGGTCGGCATGACCGCGGCGCTGATCGCCTTGATCTCGGTCTCGTCAACATCGCTCAAAAGCTCGAAAAAAGACCCGGTCCCCAATGGCCAGTTGAGAAATCCCAGCGAAAGTCCCTGGCAATCAAAATCGTTCGCAACCGCCGCAAATTTCTCATCCTTGTCTTTGCCACCGCTTTCAAACGATCCTGAAATTTCGGAAATCGCTTCAATCCATTTCATCGGCAATTGCGGTTGCGCAAAAGCTGCCATTGGACTGAACACAAGGGAGGCAAGTAGTAGCAGAAACTGAATTCTCATAAAATAGTCCTACACCAAAAGACAGAGTAAGGTTCTCGTCAGCCGGGCAATCTTCAATAACATCAGGACGTGTTCACAAAGCGCAGCCTTGCAGGGAGGCAGACGAAAATTTCGCCTGATACCTGCGCATCTTTGCGCGCGCCAGCGCTCTGGGATGCTAAATATCCTTCAGGATAATATTAGGTTTTCATCAGTCCCATTGAGTAACAATGGACTGATTGAAATCTGCGTCGAAGCAACGACACCCATCGTATTTTGATCTTCCGATATTGGCGCAGGGTTTGAACGGGAACCGCGGCAGCATTATGGCGCGAATAAAGCCTTAGCAGGGTATTTTCCTGTCCTGCCGCCATGCTCTCAATTGCCTGTCGGCATTGTCCTCAATTCGTTTTGGTATCGTTAATTATATTCATGCTTGCAACGCCGCTTTCGCCCAGTGGGACAGCAGCAAACGGGCCGCCATGATACAGGTTTTTCGGATCCGTCAGATCCTGTACCGGCTCATCTGCAAGGATCTGCGTTGCAAATTGTTCCGCATTGTCCTTTGGCCGGTAGCCCAGAAAAGTGGCATTGCTGTTATCCACCGGCCTGCGATCATTGTCTGACACTCCGTAAACCACACAAAACCCGGTAGTCGGTGTATCAATCGATCGCTCGACAAGATGAATGAGATCGCCATAAGACAGCCAGGAGCCAAGGGCACGGGCGTTTGTCACCTGGGCGCAGGAAAGAATGCGCAGACAGACAGACTCCACCTGCCTCTTGTCCCAATACAGGCTGGCAAGATCTTCAGAAAAGCACTTGGCAAGCCCGTAGAAGGTGTCCGGCTTGTGCGCCACACCGGTTCCGATACAGACATTGCGCGGTTGCATGCCGACAGCATGAATGGAACTGGCATAGATCACGCGCCGCACTTTATTGCGGTAGGCCGCTTCCCAGACATTATAGGCACCAATGATATTCGGACCCAGAATCTGATCAAATGTCCCTTCATCGCCATAGGCCCCGAAATGGACGACCATATCCGCCCCTTCGAGCACGGCAATCATGTCCTCCAGACTGGCAAGATCGGCACGCACATATTGCTCACCCTCATACAGTTTGCCGATGTCATCGACTATGTCTGTGGACACCAATTGATCCGCCAGCCTGCTTAAAGGTTCGCGCAGATAGGAGCCCAGGCGCCCCGCTGCGCCAGTCAGAACCAGTTTTTTCATAAATATCTCTCACTGTTTATGGTGTGGCAGAACGGCCCCAAATGGGCCGGCAACTAGATCGCTTCATGGTTACCTTGAATCATTTGACCGGTTTTGCTCGTTTGCCGGCGAGGCACACTTCGCGCCGTGGTCTTCATGACCACAAGTGGAGTGTAACGACGTCCGGCGGGCGTGCAAACCCGGCCTTCGGTGATCCATATCAGCCCACCGGACAGCGTTAGCCAACTGGTACGATGCGCCGCCCCGAAACGTATTGGGCGCCGCGTTGACTGCCTTGCCGATGAACATATCTGGAGCATCAAATGGTTCAATTTAACCATGAAGCGATCTAGATCACCGCTTTTTCGACAAACGGTTGGTTTTTCTCCATCCGCTCATAATTAAACGGCGACAGATCAAGCGTCCGGAACTCGCCATAGGTGATCAGCTCGGCCGTGCCCCGTCCCATGGCCGGCGACTGCTGGAAGCCATGGCCCGAAAATCCATTGACGAAAACGAAATTTTCAACCTGCGTATGCGGTCCCAAAATGGCGTTCTGATCGAATGAATTATAGGCATAATGCCCGGCCCAGGAATTGATCAGCTTGATCGCTTCAAACTGGGGAATACGGTTGGCGATCACCGGCCAGACCTTATCTTCCCAGATCGAATGATCCTGTCCGAAATCATCATAGTCAACGGTTATGTCCTCATCAGGTGCGCAGCCGGCCAGATAATAGGTGCCGTCGGTCCGCATGTGAATTCCTGTCGGATCAATCGTCAGCGGCAGATCCCTGTCCAGCGGGTTTGCCGCATCAAAAATGAAAGTGTAACGCTTGCGCGGCTCGACGGGTATCTCGATGCCAGCCATGCGCGAAGTCAGCACCGCCCGCGGTCCGGAGGCATTGACCACGGTGCCGCAGGAGATCACCTCGCCGGATTTCAGCGTCACGCTTTCAACGCGGCGGCCAGCGGCATTCCGCGTCATTGCAACCACTTCATTGGTGACATAGTCAGCACCGCGTTCCCGCGCCATCCGCTTCCACCAGTCAAACAGCGAATTACCGTCAAAATACCCTTCATCGACAAGATTATGATTGGCTCCGACAATATCATCGAGCCTGTAAAACGGATAATCGCGTGCGATGTCCGCCCGGCTCATATATTTTGTTCCGGCACCACAGGCGGCCTGAATTTTCTGCAACTCTTTCAACTGATCGGCGAAGACCTGATTGTCAGCCAGATACATATAGCCGTAACTCTGCAGCACCAGTTCCGGCACCCTCGGATCATTGCCCATATAGCTCTGAAAGTTCTTCACAAAATCAGCCGCAAACTGGGAAATGCGGACATTGATTTCTGCTGAAAATTGCTGGCGCATACAGCTGTTGGTGTGGGCAGTGGAGGAGAATTCATAAGTCGGGTCCCGCTCAACCACCAGAATTGACCCGTCAAAATCCGGATTGTCGCTCAGGAACCAGGCAACTGACGATCCCAACATTGCACCACCGACAATCACCACATCATATCGGTCCTGCCTTGGATTTTCCAGAATGCGCCCCATATGAATCCTCTGACATCACTTCACCGGGTTTGCATCAAACTGATGCAGCCCGGATTCTCTGTGTTGCATGAATTAGGGTCTGAACTCAATTAGGAGATTGAATTCAGACCCTAACATTGATTTGAAGTTGATCCATCCACTTAAACTGCCCGCGAACGATACTTGCAGCGTATCTTGTGTGGCGTATTCCCGGGCGCTTTTGTGTCGCTTGTACAAACCTGAATGTCCAACCCTTTCAAATCTGGAATATTACCTATGACCGACACCTCTGCCTACACCCCTCCCAAAATCTGGAAATGGGAATCCGAAAATGGCGGTACCTTTTCAAAGACAAATCGCCCCATTGCCGGTCCAACCCACGAAAAACAGCTGCCAGTCGGGAAACATCCCCTGCAGCTTTATTCAATGGCAACGCCGAATGGTGTCAAGGTCACCATCATGCTGGAAGAACTTCTGGCTCTCGGACATCAGGGCGCGGAATATGACGCGCATCTCATTCGCATCGGTGACGGCGAGCAGTTCGGCAGCGGCTTTGTTGATATAAATCCGAATTCAAAAATTCCGGCCCTCATGGACCACAGCACGCCAAAACCTACCCGAGTGTTTGAATCCGGTGCAATCCTCCTCTATCTGGCAGAAAAATTTGGGGCGTTTCTGCCCACCGACCATGCTGGCAGAACAGAATGCCTGTCGTGGCTGTTCTGGCAGATGGGCAGCGCCCCCTATCTTGGCGGTGGCTTTGGTCATTTTTACGCCTATGCCCCCACCAAAATCGAATATGGCATCGATCGTTTCGCCATGGAGGTAAAGCGCCAGCTGGATGTGCTGGACCGTCATCTTGCCGACAAACGATATATGTGTGGCGATGCCTACACCATTGCCGATATCGCCATCTGGCCCTGGTACGGTGCCCTGATGCGCAACCAACTCTATGATGCAGCCGAATTTCTCGACACTGCATCATACAGAAACGTCAGCAAATGGACTGAACTGGTGGGCGCAAGAACAGCGGTTGAACGCGGCAGAGTGGTAAATCGGGTTTGGGGGCCGGAACAAGAACAGCTCCATGAACGCCACAATGCCAGCGACTTTGAAACCCGAACACAGGACAAGCTGGAGGCAGCGGAATAAAACGCGCCCAAAGACGTCAGATAATCTCGTCTTCGTCGAGCAATGCATCTTCTTCCATATCTGCGGTCAGGGCATCAATCCTGGCCGCAGCGTCCACTTTACGATCAATATGAGCGATGTGAAACAGCCCGTCTCCTTCATTCACAATCGGCAGATGTGTTCGACCAATCAGCAGTCCGCTCTGCTCTGTCAGAACCTCTGTTTCAATCTCGCCGAACGGATCTGAGATAACACCCAGCAGATCGCCTGTAGCAACCTCTTCGCCAATATCCTTGTGGGTGCGCAGCAATCCGCCTGCAGGTGCGCGCAGCCAGGTGCTTGATCTGGCATGAATTGTGCGCGATTTGGGGTTACTCACCCCTTTGGGCGGAATCATCTGAAGGTGGCGCATCACACGCAACACACCTGAAACCCCGGCGCGGACAGCAAATTCATCGAAGCGCAGGCCCTCGCCGGCCTCGTAAAGCAAAATGTCTATACCGTTTTCCTGGGCGGCTTGCCGCAACGATCCGGGGCGGACTTTCGAGATCAACGTCAACGGTGCAGCAAATACTTCCGCCAGTTCCAGCGTCTCCGGTTTGGAGGGCGTCAATCTGATTTGCGGCAGATTGGTACGGTGAATTGCAGCCGAGTGCAGGTCAATGCCCACGTCGGCGCGCTTCACAACTTCACTCATGAAAATATGAGCCAGGCGCGACGCCAGTGAGCCGGTTGCACTGCCAGGAAACGACCGGTTGAGATCGCGCCTGTCCGGCAGATAGCGCGAATGGTTCATAAATCCGAAAGAGTTGACAATCGGGACTGCCAGCAGCGTTCCCTTCATGTTTTTCAGGCTGGCGCTGCGCAACAGCCGCCGCACAATTTCCACGCCAATGACTTCATCGCCATGGATCGCGGCACTGACAAACAGGGTCGAACCAGTCTTGCGACCATGCACTACATGCACCGAAAGTGCCGCCGGCGTGTGGTCGGACAACACGCTGACCGGCAGATCGACAGTCTTGCGTGTCCCAGGCTCAATCTTGAAAGTGCCGATGTGAAACGCTGGTCTTGCGCCAGCTTTCTCCACGGTCTGAACAGACATTATCCTTTACCTTTGGTATTGGTTTTGTTCGGCTTTGCGCGTTTTTCCAGAAACTCGATAATCTGGCTGGCAATGTCTATCCCCGTGGCCTTCTCAACGCCTTCAAGACCTGGCGAGGAATTGACTTCCATCACTACGGGCCCCCGCGCGGAACGCAACATGTCGACACCGCAGACATTCAGACCCATCGCCTTGGCGGCGCGGGTCGCCGTTTGGCGTTCCTGTGCAGAAATCTTAACCGAAACGGCGCTGCCGCCGCGGTGCAGATTGGATCGGAACTCGCCCTCTGCTCCCTTGCGCTGCATCGCCGCGATCACTTTGCCGCCAACCACCAGCGCGCGGATATCACTGCCATTCGCCTCTTTGATGAACTCCTGGACCAGAATATTCACTTTCGCACCCCGGAAGGCTTCGACAACCGATTTGGCTGAGCGATCCGTATCTGCCAGAACCACGCCCACTCCCTGGGTGCCTTCCAGCAATTTTATGACCAGAGGGGCGCCTCCAGCGAGTTTGATGACTTCCTCGGTCTGACTTGGATCATGAGCAAATGTCGTTACTGGCAGGCCCAGCCCGTCGCGCGCCAGCAACTGCATGGAGCGCAGCTTGTCGCGGGAGCGGCCAATGGCAACAGATTCATTCAGCGGATAGACCCCCATCATCTCGAATTGTCGCAGCACCGCCATCCCGTAGAAAGTGACAGACGCTCCAATACGCGGAATAACGGCATCATATCCGGTCAGTTTCTCGCCATTATAATAAATTTCAGGGCGCCGCGAGGCGATGTTCATGTAACAGCGCAAAGTATTGACAATGTTCAATGTATGCCCACGCGCCTCGGCAGCCTCTTTCAGCCGTTTATGAGAATACAAGCCCGGATTTCTGGCCATCATACAGATTTTCATGCAATTTCTCCTCGATTATTGGAAGTCTTGTAGGCTTCTTGAGCTCGTCTTGGCTGTTCGTGGTCAAAATTCCACAATCAGGTCTTGGGCAAACCGACCAGAAAGGATTTGCCCGGTGCCACCAGCATATTGTGTCGTCTGATTGCGGTCCTTCCCAGAATCAGATCGAATTTCATTTGCTCGCGATCAGCCAGCGACACCTCAATGCGCCAGCGTCTGCGGCCCAGCGCGAGTTTCGTGGCGATCACGTAACGCATTTCAGGCACACCGCTGGTGTTGCGGATTTCACGCTCGTCCAGAATTTTCGCACTCTGGCGCTGGTCTTTGTGGCGGCCGCGATGCGGCACATGAAACGAAATCCAGCACTCGCCTTCCTTGTCGAACGTCTGCAGATCAATCGCATGCAGAGCAGATGTCCGTGCCCCTGTGTCAATTTTGGCCTGCAGCAGCGCAATACCCAGATCCGGCAGCCCGACATGTTCGCGCCAGCCGATTATCTTATCTGCTCTCAGTGCCTGGGTAGCTTGTTCCAGTTTCACCTCAGGCAGTCCTCATTGGCGCGGCGGTAATTGACGAACGTGTTGGAACTCATCACGACAAAAAACCCGTCCATATCAATCATCACATATCCACGCTCTGTCATTGCGCGGGTCAATTCGCGAACATCATCGTCATAAAGCCGTCGGCGGCCGGCAAGTTGACGCACCAGCTTTGCTGCAATGCGAAATCTGCCCTTGGATTTCCCGCCAAACGGCTGCGTATACATATCAGCCAGTTTATCGGCCACCTGCGTCAAAACATTTTCCGGTACTGTCATTGGCAAATCGCAAAATAATTTTTATCCATAGCAATTATTTTTTACCTATTGTAATTTCTTGTCAAGCCTTTAATAAATTTCTGACAGCATTTCGCCGGAAGGAACCTCCATGTCCAAAGCCCAGCTAGAAATTCTCCTGCCTGCTGACGAGCCGGATCAGGGTCGCACGCTGGACCTGTTGGAATCTGCGGATGCGGAAGGGCTGGCCGAACATTTGGAGGCCATGTCGCTGAGTGATGCACTGCGCGAGATCCTGAATCTCAGCGCAATCGATCGCGAAAGCGTTCTGGCTCTGCTCCCTGTGGAACTTGCAGCAAGCCTGATTGAGGAAGCACCTACCGAAATCGCCGTTGAATTGCTGGAAAATCACGAAGCGGAACGGGCCAGCCTCATTCTGCGTGAACTTTCCTCCGATGTTCAGGCTGATATCATCGGTGAATTTGACCAGGAACACGCCGACGCAATTCTTGGCGAAATGAGTGCGCGCGAAGCAGCGGATCTGCGGCGCCTCGCCGCTTATGATGACGACACAGCCGGTGGTCTGATGATTTCCGAAGTATTCACGTTCTCCAAGAAAAACACTGTCGGACAGGTGCTCAAACAATTTGTCGATGAGGATTCCGATTTTGAGCGCTATCGCGGTCAGCATCCATACGTGCTGGATTCCCGGAAACGGCCTGTCGGCGTCGTGTCCCTGCGCAGTCTGCTGACAGCAAAGAAATCAGCGCCTCTGACCGAGATCATGGTCAAGCCGATGTACGTCACGGTTGAAACTCCGCTGGATGATCTGCGCGATATTTTTGACAAGCATGCGTTCCTCGGCATCCCCGTGGTTGCGCAGAACGGTCGCCTGGCCGGTGTTGTCTCGCGCTCGGCCGTCGACATGGCAGCACTTGAGCGTGCTGAAACTGAAAGCCTGAAGTTGCAAGGTGTTGTCGGAGAAGAAATCCGCTCCATGCCGCTTGGCATCCGCTCTCGTCGACGGCTGGCATGGCTGTCCACAAATATCGTCCTAAACATCATCGCAGCCAGTGTTATTTCCGCATATGAAGAGACGCTGACCGCCGTCATTGCCATTGCCGTGTTTCTGCCGATGGTCTCTGACATGAGCGGCTGCTCCGGCAATCAGGCTGTCGCCGTCACCATGCGCGAATTGTCGCTCGGTCTGGTAAAACCCATGGATGCGATGCGGGTCTGGCTCAAGGAAGCCTCTGTAGGTCTGATCAATGGAACCGTTCTGGGTATTCTCATCGGCATCGTCGCCTGGGCGTGGAAAGGAAATATCTATCTCGGCCTGGTAATCGGTCTGGCGCTTTGCCTGAACACCATCATCGCGGTGTCAATCGGTGGTGTCGTGCCGTTGCTGTTGCGTCGCTTCGGCCAGGACCCGGCTGTTGCCAGTGGCCCGCTCCTCACCACCATTACCGATATGGCGGGCTTTTTCCTCGTCCTCAGCCTGGCAAGTGCCTTCCTTCCATTTCTGATATAGATCATAGTCGGGGCCTGCCAGACAAAGCAAAACACTCTGACACGATTGAAGTCAGGCCCCGATTGTGACACTCAGATTTTCACGAATGCCGCCGTGACATACATGAACACCACACCAGCCGTAAGGCCTCCCAGCACCGGTGGTTTCAGGAAGGTCTCCAGACCCAGCCGGTTGTTGCGCATCACATAGGCACCGACCTGCACCACCACCTGTAAAATCGCGCCTGCCCCGACAGCTAGAGCAAATGCGCCCCATTGCGGAGAAAATGCCAGACTGCCCAGCCACATGCCAATAACCGCCGGCCCACCGGCAAGCAGAACAAGCCCGGCAAACGCCCATAAAGGCGGGCGCTTCTTCAGAACAGGCGCGGCAATGCCAATCCCTTCGGTAATATTGTGCATCGTAAAGCCGAGCACCAGAAAGGTGCCGAGGCCCGCTGATCCGGCGGCAAATGCGGCTCCGATCGCCAGACCTTCACCCAGATTGTGCAATCCAATGCCGAGCGCAATGAAGGTTGACAGCGCCAGCCCTGTCGGGGGCCCGCCGCGTTGTCCGACAGCCATCAGAAGCAGAAAGGTCGCAAGCGCAACGAGTATCACCATAACCGGCCCCTGAAAAACAGCAGCCGAGTTCCCAGCGAGATCGAGCGCTTCTTCGAATGAATCGAACAACAAGAACGCCAGCAATCCGATGGTCAGAGACATCAGGAAATTCATCCCGCCCTGGCCGACATCGCGCAACACCGGATAGAACATCAAGCCAAAAACAATCGGCACGATGCCTACGAAGATCCCGACCATAGCCTGAAATTTCAGCTGACTGGCGGTGACTTTCGGCGTCGCGACAGCCACCTCGATTTCATGAGTGAAAGTTGCACCGGTTGTCGTGACAATTGTCACTCTATGAGCTTCGCCCAGCATCCAGGGAAACGGCACATCCAGCCAGACCGTAGCCCCACGCGATATGTCTCCCGCAGGAGTTTGCGCAAATGTCCAATACGCCGCATCGACCTGCACCTGGGCGATGCGCATCGGTTCCGAACCGCCCGCCCGGACCAGCAAACGCAGACCTTGTTCGTTCAGGATGGTCCGTTCGAATGTCAGGCTTTCAACCGGCGGAGCACCGGTTTTGAAACTCTCGAACGGATCGGCAAATACGACCCAGCCAATGGCCGCAATCAACAGGGCCAGCGGCATCAGTAGCCAGATCAATTTTTGCGGACCATCAGGCCTTGCGGCAGATTGCGTCATTTTCACCCCTCCACCACGTCGAAATTCGCCATCCAGCCCAGTTCAGTAAACTCGGCCTGATGGGCGTGAAACATGTAGAGACCCGGTTCGTGCTCGGCAAAGCTGAATTCCAGAATTCCGCGCTCTGCCTGACATTGGGTAATGATGTCAACGGTCCGCAGAGTTGGGGACAAAGTGGTACCCTGATTGTAATAATCGAAAAAATTGCCGTGCAGATGGAACGAGTTGATCGGATCAAATTCAACTGTATTGATCAGATACACGCGTACCGGTCGGTTTTTGACAATCCTGATAGGTTTTTTCATGTAGGCAAAGGCGATCGTATTGACGGCGTAGAATTCGTTTTCCTCATCGAAATTGGTGTCGAACGCGTTCATCACCATAACCATTTCCTGCCATCGGGCGTTTTCAGCACTTCCCAGCAGGCGCGAGCGGGCTGTTTCGGCCTGTTCAGGATGGCGTTCAGGAGCCGGATCAACCACAAACGCCCCATACATGCCTTTCGCCATATGCCGTTTCAGCGGCAATGCGTGACAGTGATAGAGGTGGCAGCCAAATGGTTTGGCATCAAATTCATAGATGAATTCCGCGCCCGGTCCGATCATTCCCGGTGTGCCGTTCACGCCATCCATTCGCGCCGAGTGGATTCCGTGAAAATGCATTGAATGCGGGTGCGATCCAAGATTTTGAAAAACAATCCGAACCCGGTCCCCTTCCGTGGCACGCAAGGCAGGGCCGGGAATGCGGCCGTTGAATGTCCAGGCTGGGAAAGTGACGCCCGGCGCAATTTCAATCTCCTTGTCTTCCGCAGTGACCTGGAATGTTCTTAGCGTGCGCCCGTCGGGCAGAGTTTCGGTGGTGCCGACCTCCCAGTCTGTCAGTAGGTCCATCGGGTCAAAACCATTTGCCAGATTGTCCACTTGGCCGACAGTCATCATTGCGCCTGGCTGGTTCGTGCCCGGCACGGATGCATCATAGGCCGTGCCGGATGTCACATCACTTCGTGGAGCATTTTGCGAAACCTGCCCTGATGCGCTGTTCACAACTGCTACAGAACTGCCGGCAGCAGCCAGGCCCGCCATAAGTACGCCTCTCCGGCTCAAAGTCTCATTTGCATTATCAGATTGTTTCATTGCGGTCTAAAGGGTCCATACTTGCGTCTTCCTGCCATCTGCTTCCGTTTCCACGTGGAAACCAGCTGATAGTTGCGAGTCATTCGCATCAAGCTGCACAGTATACGCAAATGCGAATTAGTTGCAACTAGGGTCTGGACTCAGTTTGCTACGACCACACAATGGGCCTCATCATTTGCGCATATCTGTCAGGCCGCGTTCCTCGACCCGGATGCGGACATAAAGCATTACAGCGTTCAGCACAGAGAACAGGATGGCTACCTGGAGCAGGCCCAGCACCATCGGTGCGACAAAGATTTCAGCAACAACAAGGCAGTAATTCGGGTGCTTCAGATAGGCAAACGGGCCGGATGTCACCAGCGGCCGATCGAGTATGATAATGCGCGTTGTCCAGCGTTCCCCAAGACTGATGAGAATCCAGATTCGAAACATTTGCAGACCGGCAAACACCAGCAGCCAGCCGGTTGAAACCGGCTGGTTGTAGCCAAACCCGATCAGTGCCAGAAGCCAAGCAGCGTGCAGCACAACCATCACCGGATAGTGACCCGCGCCGATTTCCCTGGCTCCCTGTCGCAGAAGCTTTTTTGTATTGCGCCTTGCAATCAGCAATTCACTGAAACGCTGCACCACAATGAAACTCAGAAACAGGGCTGCTGGCAGTGAAAAATCAGGCATCAGCGTTCGACGGTCAAGGGCAGAAAGGATGCCGTAAAGCCTGGACCCAGGGCACACATCATCATCTGTCCTTCCCCTTTCGCCTCCAGAATCCGCTTCAGTACAAACAGTGCGGTGGGTGCAGACATATTGCCATAATCGCGCAGCACTGACCGTTCGGCGTCGAGCGAGCCTGCCTCAAGATCCAGTGCGGTTTCAATCGCCTCCACCACTTTGGCCCCACCGGGATGACAGACAAAGCGGACAATGTCTTCCCTGGCCAGTCCGCTGCGCACCAATGCCTTGTCACAGGCTTCGGCAAAATAGGTTTCTGCAAAAACAGGTATCGAGCGGTCAAACACCACTCCAAGCCCCGCCTCGTCCACATCCCATCCCATAATCGACAATGTATCAGGCCACAGTTCCTCCTGGCCGGTGCCAAGCATGACGCTGGTTCCGCGCGCTTCCCCCGGTTCCGTCGACAGCACACAGGCCGCCGCACCATCGCCGAATAGGACGGTCGCGATAATATCCGCCTTTTGCAGTCGGTCGGACCGAAACGACAGGGTACAGGCCTCCAGAGCCACCATCAGCACGTGCGAGCCGGGCTGCGCTGCCGCTTGAGCCTGGGCGATTGCAAGGCCCGAAACGCCGCCGGCACATCCAAGACCAAAAACCGGAATGCGGCGCACATCGGTGCGAAAGCCCATGTCCTTCCACGCCAGAGCCTCAATGGTGGGCGTGGCAATACCGGTTGAAGAAATTGTCACAATCGCGTCAATCTGGCTTGCGGATAATCCCGCATCCTCCAGCGCCGCTGTCGCTGCTTCGGTAAAAAGCTCTTTCGCACCCTTCAGAAACAGGCTGTTTCGCTCTGGCCAGTTTTTCGGTTCTTCAAACCAATCGAATGGAGCAAACGAATAGCGTTTTTCCACGCCTGACGTCTGAAAGGTGCCCGCCATCCGCTCGAACTGAGCATAACGCGGGCCCAGAATGCGTCGGGCATTCTCAAGCACAAGATTTTGCGGCAACTCATAAGCCGGTACAGCGGTTGCCAGGCCCTTCAGGAAAACATGCATGGGGACTTTCATAAAACCAGATTATACTGGTGTTACGTGTCACGATGATGGTTGGACCATCGAACAGGCCAACCGGGCTCATTACGCTTTGGAAATAGGTCTGCCGCTTTGCTGTACGCTTTGACAGCGCCGCCGAAGAACCCCGCAGTCTGTATGACTGCGGGGCAATATCAAGTGCGGCCTATTTTGAAAGTTTCCGGCTTTGGTTCAACCCGATCACCAGACTGACACACATGGCGAGCAGCACAATCGTGAACGGAAATCCGGTACTGACCGCCATGGCCTGAAGCGCGGTTAACGCCCCGGATCCGCCAACCAGCAACAGGGTCGCAGCAACCACGCCTTCAAAAGTGCACCAGAACACACGCTGTGAAACCGGCGCGTCTGTCTTGCCGCCGGCGGTAATTGTGTCAATCACCAACGAGCCGGAATCCGAAGAGGTGATAAAGAAGATCAACACCAGAACAATCCCCAGAAATGACGAGATCCCGGCAAATGGCAGCGGTTTCAGCATTTCAAAGAGTTTCAGTTCCAGCGCGGCATCTTTTACCGGGGCCGCAGCATCGGCAACAACTTGCGAAATCGCTGTGCCGCCAAATACGCCCATCCAGACTACGCTGACGAGCGTTGGAATGACAATCACACAGAAGATGAACTCGCGTACGGTCCTGCCTCTTGAGACACGGGCAATGAACATGCCCACGAAAGGTGACCAGGAAATCCACCAGGCCCAGTAGAATGAGGTCCAGCCCTGAGAAAAGTTCACATCCTCGCGTCCGAATGGCATCGACAGGGGAATCAGATTGGTGACATAGGCCGATCCTCCGGAAACGATGGCGGCAAAAATATCTCCGGTGGGTCCGACCAGCAATACAAACACCAGTAACAATGCTGCCAGCCCAATATTGATTTCAGACAGGATTTTCACACCACCATCCAGACCACGCAGAACCGACAGCAACGCAACAGCAGTGATCGCCGCAATCAGTATGACTTTGGCACCGTTGCCCGTGCTCCAGCCGAACAGATAATTCAAACCCGCAAGTGCCTGTTCTGTGCCGAATCCGAGCGACGTGGCCAGGCCGAACAAAGTGGCAAACACCGCCAGAATATCGATGATGTGTCCCCACCAGCCCCAGACCCGCTCACCCAACAGCGGATAGAATGCCGAGCGAAGGGTTAAAGGCAGGCCGCGATTATAGGTAAAGAACGCCAGTGATAATCCGACCACAGCATAGATTGCCCAGGGATGCAGCGCCCAGTGGAAGACCGTCGCTGCCATGCCCAGATCGCGGGCGGCCGCAATGTCCCCGGCTGCCGCACCAAGAGGTGCCCAGTCGGTACGTGCGCCCGCCTCACCGGCGACACCACCGAGCGAGGAGGCAAAATGAGACATCGGTTCCGAAACGCCGAAAAACATCAGGCCAATGCCCATTCCGGCTGCAAACAACATCGCGAACCAGCCCAGATATCCATAATCCGGTGTGGCATCATCGCCGCCCAGGCGAATAGCCCCCAGAGGTGTGATCATCAGGACCAAGCTTAAAATGACGAAAATATTGGCCGCAGACAGGAAAAACCAGTCAAACGTCGAAGTCAGAAATGGCCGCAGCCAGCCGAAGAATTCTGTCGCGCCTTCCTGAAACATCAGTGTGACCAGCACAAATGCGACGATACTCAAACCCGAGATCAAAAACACCGGATTGTGAATATCCAGTCCGAACGGATTGATATTATTCTGGCCGATTTCGAAATCGGTATCGACCGGATGCGGTGCCGCATCAGCTGTATTATCAGTTGCCTCTGTCATAAATATGCTCCGTGAATTGAAGAATTCATTGATCTTGATTGCGGATGTCGGTTTCAGCCCCACGCATGCCGATAACGCTAACACGGTTGGCAATAGCCACAAAAGAATACTGCGCCCCGCAGATGTCTGATTGCGACATTTTTTCAGCAAATTACGTCCTTGGAGTACCCGCGCTGCAATATCAGCTCAATTTGCGGGCACGCAATATGCCGTCCAGGGCACCGCAAAATGCCACCATAACCAAGTGTTGTCACGCTGGCCACGGTCTGATCCTGCCCTGTTGGGGGTGTCATTCGCCGCCCAGTTGAACACACGCCTTCAGGAACAATACAAATCATGCAGGGTCTTTAATACGGCAGCCACTTCATGGCCTTTCAGCGAGTAATAGATCGTCTGCGCATCCCGCCGTGTTTGCACCAGCCCTGCAGAACGCAGCTTTTTCAGATGATGCGACATGGCCGGCTGGGACATATCGACAAGGCCAGCCAGTGACAGCACACTTTGCTCGCCTTCCAGTAAAATGCAGAGAATCCGCAGCCGCGCAGGTTGCGACAGCATGTCCATCAGCGCCGCCGCTTCCCTGATTTTCGGTTCCAGATCCTGAATTGAAATGTCCATGAATAATTTTCACTCTTGTATATCTGTAAACGCTTATATAAATGTTGGTAGATACAAACTCAAGCGAGGATCAACACAATGTTTAAAACTGCAAATGTCGGCACTGTCGATCGATTTATCCGGCTGATTGTCGGAGCGATTTTGGTCGTCGGGCCCTTCGTTTTCGCATCTGCATTGTGGTCAGGCCCTGTGCTCAGTTGGCTTGTCCCGCTTATCGGACTCGTGCTGATCGCAACGGCACTATTCCGATTTTGTCCATTATATCGCCTGATTGGCGTAAACACCTGCAAAACAGGCTGAATATCAAATGGAAACTGCAACGCAATTCACGCCCTGGGCCTCGCTCGGCGGCGGTGTCCTCATCGGCATAGCCGCGATCTTGTTGATGGCAGTTCACGGACGCATTGCCGGGATGACGGCAATCCTCTCCGGTGTCATTCCGCCCCTTGGAAATGACTGGAGATGGCGGGCGGCATTCCTGATCGGTGCGGTCATTGCCCCGCTGATCTACCTGGCGTCTGGTGGCGTTGTGCCGTTCGCGGTCCCGGTCAGTAACACTGCGTTGGTGATTGGTGGACTGATCGTCGGCGTGGGCGTGTTTTTCGGCTCGGGCTGTACCAGTGGCCATGGTGTATGCGGCATGGCGCGCCTGTCTCCGCGTTCGATCGTCGCGACCGGCGTGTTTATGCTCGCCACATTCATCACCGTTTACATAATCCGTCATGTATTTGGAGCTGTAATATGATCCGGCTGTTATCGTCCGCATTCATCGGCGCCGTTTTCGGACTTGGCATCGCTATTTCCGGCATGGCCAATCCGGCAAAAGTCCTGAATTTCTTCGATCTGTTCGGTACCTGGGATCCAAGCCTTGCCTTTGTCATGGGCGGCGCCCTGCTCACCACCGCCATTGGCTATCGCATTGTCTTTGCCCGCCAGCAAAAGCCGGTTCTTGGTCCCGCATTCGATGTCCCAAAAAACCGCATCATCGATACCCGGCTGGTTGCCGGTTCGGCAGCCTTTGGAGTTGGCTGGGGCATTGCTGGCTTCTGTCCCGGCGGCGCCATCCCTGCGCTTGGTCTGGGTTTTCCTGAACCAATCATCTTTGTTGCCGCCATGCTCATCGGCATAGCCACTGCCCGCATGGCAAATAATCGGCTCCGAAAAACCGCCGCAATCGCCTGAGATTTTTAATCTGGCCGGATTGGCTTGTCACAGGCAGACAAATAATTTCCTATCCAGCCAATATTAATATTCAAAAATATGAATAGGAGAATATAATGAAACCTTATCCTCTCGATATGACAGTTCGTCCCGAGGTAACTGCGTTCTTTGACGATGCAACCAATACCCTCAGTTACATCGTGAAAGACCCCGGCTCCAGCGCCTGTGCTGTGATCGATTCCGTTATGGATATCGATTACGCAGCTGGCCGCCTGTCATACAATCATGCCGATAAAATCATCTCATTCATCACTGACAACAGCCTCACGCTGGAATGGATCATCGAGACCCATGTCCATGCGGACCACTTATCTGCGGCCCCCTATATTCAGCAACAGCTTGGCGGCAGGATCGGCATTGGCGATCAGATTATGGTCGTGCAGGACACCTTCGGCAAAATCTTCAACGAAGGCACCGAATTTCAGCGCGATGGTTCGCAGTTTGATGCCCTTTTCAAAGAAGGCGACATCTACACCGTCGGCAACATGCAGGCCTTTGCCATCTTTACGCCAGGCCATACCCCTGCCTGCATGGTCCATGTCATCGGTGACACGGCCTTTGTCGGCGATACATTATTCATGCCCGATGGCGGTTCCGCCCGCGCCGACTTTCCGGGCGGAGATGCGGGAACACTTTACGACAGCATTCAAAAAGTTCTCGCTCTGCCAGATGATATGCGCCTGTTCATGTGCCACGATTACGGCGCCAACGGCCGGGATATTAAGTGGGAAACAACCGTCGGCGACGAAAAAGCACACAACATCCATGTCGGCAACGGCAAAACCCGCGAAGATTTCATCAAATTCCGCACCGCGCGCGATGCCAGCCTCGGCATGCCCCGGCTCATATTGCCCTCCCTTCAGGTCAATATGCGGGCCGGCGACGTGCCTCGCGACAGCGAAGGCAGTCTTATGCTTAAGGTTCCGGTCAACCGGCTTTAGCGCTCGGAAGTTCAGCAATTTAAACTCAGAAGGAAGGGCCAACCGTGAACATCAGGAAACTGGATGACAGCCTGTCTGTCAGTCCCCAGATTACTGCAGGCGACATTGAAATTATCGCTGCAAAGGGCTTCCGCTCCATCATTTGCAACCGGCCGGATGGTGAAGCGGCGGATCAGCCGGACTTCTCGCAAATATCCGCGGCTGCAGACGCTGCCGGGTTGAAAATCCGCTATCTACCCGTCATATCCGGCCAGCTGCAAGTTCAGGACATTGCGGAATTCAGGACAGCCTTGCACGAATTGCCAGCGCCCGTCTTAGCCTATTGCCGCTCGGGAACCCGCTCAGCCATGTTGTGGTCTGTCAATGAAAGTCAGCATGAAACGCCTCGTTGAAAGGCTGCAAGAGGAACGCCCGTTCGCCTGCGTCTGGCCGAAATCGCAACACCCTGCGCCCAGAATCGGAAATAGCAAATGACGACACTGTCTTTTCGGCAGGTGGCCGGGATCGCACAGCGCTATCTGCCTGTCTTCACATGGAGCAGAGCCTATGATCGGGAAGTCTTTGCCAATGATATGATCGCCGCGGTGATTGTGACCATCATGCTGATTCCGCAATCGCTTGCCTATGCCCTGCTGGCGGGTCTTCCGGCACAAATGGGTATCTATGCCTCAATGGCCCCGATCATTCTTTATGCCATATTCGGCACCAGCCGCACCCTGGCGGTCGGTCCCGTTGCCGTGGTGTCCTTGATGACTGCGGCAGCAATCGCCAAAGTCGCTGAACCCGGTTCAGCCGAGTTCGTTGCGGCCGCCATAACGCTGGCATTTCTGTCTGGTGCGTTCCTTGTTCTGCTCGGCGTCCTGCGCCTCGGGTTTCTCGCAAATTTTCTATCCCATCCGGTGATCTCAGGCTTCATCACGGCATCTGGAATTCTCATCGCTGCCAGCCAGTTCAGGCACATTCTGGGCGTGCCTGCGGAGGGAGATACATTGTATGAACTGGCCATCTCGCTCAGCCGCTCAGCCGGCGAGCTCAATCCTTATACCTTCGCAATTGGCGTCACTGTGAGCGTGTTTTTGTTTTGGATTCGCAAGGGACTGAAGCAGCAGTTGATACGAATTGGCGTGTCTTCACGATTAGCAGATCTGGCTGCAAAAACCGGCCCTGTCGTCGCAGTTCTTGGAACCATTCTTTTGACCTGGAGCCTCGATCTGGGTGCCAGCGGTGTCGCTCTCGTCGGCGACGTGCCTCAAGGTTTTCCTCCACTGACGCTGCCCTCTTTTTCACTCAGCCTGTGGCGCGAGCTTGCAGGGTCTGCCGTGCTGATTTCCATTATCGGCTTCGTTGAATCAATTTCCGTGGCTCAGACCCTCGCCGCCAAGAGACGGCAGCGCATCGATCCCAATCAGGAGCTGATTGGCCTTGGTGCGGCAAATCTTGGAGCCGCATTCACCGGCGGCTTTCCTGTGACGGGAGGATTTTCGCGCTCAATCGTCAATTTCGATGCCGGCGCCCGCACGCCGGCAGCAGGTGCCTATACCGCAGTCGGACTCAGCCTTGCCGCATTATTTTTGACCCCAGTGATTTACTACCTGCCGAAAGCAACACTGGCAGCCACCATCATCGTCGCGGTTCTGTCACTGGTGGATTTTTCGATCCTCCGGAAAACCTGGATTTATTCCAAAGCTGATTTTGCTGCTGTTCTCACCACTTTACTCATTACCCTTGCTCTCGGCGTGGAATGGGGCGTTGTTAGTGGAGTTCTGACATCGCTTCTAATCCACCTTTACAAATCGTCCCGCCCGCATATGGCCATTGTTGGACAGGTTCCCGGAAGCGAACATTATCGAAATATTCTGCGCCATAAGGTCATCACCCATGACACCATCCTCACCCTTCGCGTGGATGAAAGCCTGTATTTCGCCAACGCACGATTTCTGGAAGATGCGATTTACGCAATGGTGACGGACCGTCCTGATCTGCGACATGTCATTCTCATGTGCACGGCTATCAATGATGTTGATATGAGCGCCCTTGAATCCCTTGAGGCCATCAATCAGCGCCTCGGCGACATAGGTGTGAAATTCCATTTGAGCGAAGTCAAAGGCCCGGTCATGGACCGGCTGGAGCGAACGGATTTCCTGAAGCACCTCACAGGGGAAATATTCCTCAGCCAGCATCGCGCCATATGCGAATTGGCATAATGCACAGAGCTGACATCCATCTCGGCACCGCACACCGGATCAGACAATCACCGGCACAGCAGTGCTCTCATTGCATGGCTGCAGGCTCAAGCTTTCTCTCCGCAAGCTGCGCGCCAATCTGCTCAAACACATTCGGGTTCAACACAGAGAACGTCAGTTTGCTATTTATAGCGTTGCGCCGGATAGAGGCGTGTAGCCCTGCTTGCTTGGCAACAACGTAGCCGGCCGCAACGTCCCACATATTTGTTTGCTCTTCATAATAGCCCTGCGTCATGCCAAGTGCCGCAAATGCTGTGCCAACCACTGAACATCGAAGATTCATGCAGTCCAGATCGGCGTTCAGAAAAATATCCTGTGCCTGTCGGAAAGACGGCGTTCCCCAATAAGGGCTCTGACCAAGCACCACCGAGGGAATTGCAGATTGCTGAAACTCAGATTTTTCAGATCTGTTGTACCGGATTCCCGGCGTCGCACTGTTTGCCGAAACCAAAATATCAAGCAGCGGAATACAGATCGCCCCGACCACTGGTAACCGGTTCACGCAATACCCGATCGACACACCCCAGAACGGAATGCCTGCAAGAAAATTCGAGGTTCCGTCGATCGGATCAAGGCACCAATATGCATCGGTTTCAACACCTCCGCCCTCTTCTCCGACAATATCATCGTCAGGATATTGTGTGCCGATTCGCTGCCGGATCATGTCTTCGACGTTGCGATCCGCTTCGGAGACAAAATCCCTGGGATTTTTTGACTCAATTCGAAGCCCCCTGGACCGCTTAAAATAGGTTACCGCCAACTCCGCAGCTTCCGCCGCCAGTTCTTCAGCAAATTGTTGCTTGCGCTGTATGTCGTGCGTTCCCGCAGCATCCAAACTGTCGGCTGTCATGACAACAGGCCCCGGCGCAAAGCGCCATCGCTGCCAGCACTATTCAGGTCCACGTAGCGCGTGCTGACAACATGGTCTCCGGAAGCACCGAGACTATGAATAAAATAGGAAAAGGGCTCATCGACCAGTCCAAGTACACAATCGCCAAATGGCTTCTCACCGCCAAATTGAAATGCCGGACTTCCGGCAACGTAACACTGCGCCCCCATCCAGACCGCGTGGTAGGGTCGATGAATATGTCCGCACAAAAGGGTTATCTTGGATCGGGCTGTTCTGATCAACTCGCCGAAGACTTGATCGCCTTCAACTTTGGATATTTCATCAAACTCGGCCAGACCCGTGGAAAATGGCGAGTGGTGCAACAATATAATCGTGTGCGGGGCCGTTGCAGACAACAAATTGGTCTGTAAACGGTCCAGTTGCCGGTCCGTCAGCCTGCCTGTCATGGTGCCTTCAATCAGGCTGTCCAATCCAATGATCTGCGCTTCAGCGGAATTGACATAAAAATCCAGTGGCCCGGTATCTGGAAGAGGACCGGATAAGCCGAACACGTTTCGAAACGGTTCTCGCAAATCATGGTTTCCGGGGACGACAAACACAGGAATATCCAGCGTGTCGGTCAACGCCTTTATTTTCAAATAGGAACCCGTATCGCCCGTCTCCGTAAGGTCTCCCGTGATCGCGACAAAATCCAGATAAGACTGGATTTCACGCAAATCACCGAACAGGATTTCCAGAGCCTCGTACAAATTATTTCGGAGCAAAGGATGATCCTGCGGGGCCGCATCCAGATGTAAATCAGATATGTGAGCAAATCGCATGATGGCTCCAGGTTGGAAGTCTCTATTTCGTCAGCAGAAAATACTCTGAGCCACACTGTGACCAGGCAAAATCGTCTCTGTCCTACTTGATTCCGGCGCGCATGAAGTTGGCGACGAATTGCCTTTGGAAGATCAGGAACCCGATGACCAAAGGTGCGGTCGTAAGCAGCGTCGCCGCGTTCACCAATGCCCATTCAACGCCACTTTCAACGGTGGCAAACACACTCAGCCCGACCGTCACCGGCCTGGCCTCCGGAGAGTTTGTAACGATCAACGGCCACAGGAAGTTGTTCCAGTGGAAGCTGATGGAAACCAGCGCATAGGCCAGATAGGTTGGCTTGGCCAAAGGCACATAGACATTCCAGAGCACGCGCCAGGTTGAAGCACCTTCAACCTGCGCCGCCTCATCAAGCGAAATCGGAACAGACTTGAAAGTCTGTCGCAAAAGGAAAATTCCAAACGCTGATGTCAGATATGGCAGAGCAATACCGAAGATCGTGTCGGTCAAACCCAATTTGGTCAGTGTTGTGTAGTTCTCAACGATCAGAATTTCGGGCGTAATGAGCAGTTGAACCATGATCAAAGCGAACAGCAATCCGGCACCTGGAAACCGGTAACGCACGAAGGCGTAGGCAACCAGGGTGCACAGGATCAAATTGGCGACCAGAATGATCAGTGTAAGAATGACCGTGTTGGCAAAATACAGCGCAAACGGCGCAGCGTTCCAGGCTTCAACGAAGTTTTGCAGGGTCATCGGCGCATCCAGTTGAATGGTTGCCGAATATTTCTCCGGATGGATGGCTGTCCAGACCGAATAAATGAACGGGACACCCCAAACCAGTGCAAGCACGATTGCAAGAGTGCTGATTGCGATTCTGTTGATGCCGGCTCTCATTGGTAGTGTGTCCTTCTGTCAAGAATTTTGAATTGGACCAGTGCAATCAGGCCGAGGAGCAAAACCATGAAAACCGTCAGAGTTGCCCCATAGGCAAAATCTCTGTAGCGGAATGTGACTTCGTAAATATAGTAGAGCAGAAGCGAGCTGGAATTATTCGGCCCGCCCCTTGTCATCACTATGACGTGGTCAACAAGCCTGAAGGAATTTATCAGCGCATTGACCGCTACAAACACGGTCGTTGGTTTGAGAAGCGGCAGAACAATATCGAAGAATATCCGCGTTGAGCCGGCACCTTCCAATCGTGCAGCCTCTTTCAGATTGGTCGGAACCGCTTGCAGCGCGGCAAGATAGAAAATCATGAAAAGTCCGGATTCTTTCCAGATGGCAACCACCATCATCGAACCCAGTGACGTGCTTGAGCTGCCAAGAAAATTAATCGGAGGGAGTCCGAAAACGGATAGAATCTGCGATGCCAGACCTATGCCTGGTGCGTAGAAAAACAACCAGATATTCGCCACCGCTATCATCGGCAGCATGGTCGGCATGAAAAACGACAACCGCATCAGCGCCGTTCCGGGCAGCTTTGCGTTTACAAGCAGCGCCATGCCGATGGAAAGTGCAATTGCGGCTGGTATTGTGACCAGAGCATACAGCGCGCTGTTCCAGAGAACCTGTTGAAATGTTTCATCCGCGAGCAGTGTCTCGTAATTTCCAATGCCGATAAACTGTGACGGACGACGGATCGTTCCCATGCTCCAGAACGAATTGAGAAGGGATTTCACCGCCGGATAGTGCGTGAATGCGGCCAGAAGGCTGCAGGGCACCACCAGAAGAATGAGTGCTAGTCGGAATGTGAGAGGTTTCATCTGTAGCCCGCCTGGTTGTGCATGCCGCTTTCACGGCATGCACATTTGATGGTTTGAACCGTGCTTATTTGTAAGCGTCCAGAACCGCATCAGCCTTCTTCTGCGCTTCTGCGAGCGCCTCGGCAGGATCCGCCTTACCGTCAATCGTCGATTCGATTGCCTCGACCAGGAATTGAGTTACCCGGCCACGCTGAAATGTCGCGAATTCGCGATTGGCGTATTGAATCTGGTCACGTGCGACCAGAGCCTGAGGAAGTTTGGCGGCATATTCCTTCATCACCGGAGTTTCCCACGTATCAGCCCGCGGCGCGATGTAGCCTGTGGCGATGGACCATTTGGCTGCATTTTCGGGAGTGGTCATGAACTTGATGAAATCAAGCGCAGCTGCCCGCTCCTCATCCGTTGTTTCCTTGAAGATGTAGAAGTTGCCGCCGCCCACAGGAGCGCCCGGACCTTTGCCGCCGGGCAGGAATCCGACACCCCAGTCGAATTCAGCATTGTCATTAACGAATGCCAGATTGCCGGTTGATGTCCAGATCGTGGCAGCGTTCTGCTCTACAAAGGCCTTAGGCGTGTCACCCCAGCTGATTCCGCCGGGCGCCATCACACCCTCTTCCGACAATCTGGTCAGAAATTCCAGGGCACCGATCGCTTCAGGCGTATCGATGGCAACATCAACGCCATTGTCTGCTGACAATTGGCTGCCATTCGAAATCACCAGCCCACCATATAACCACGCTCCGCCAAGGCCGAGCGTTGGAATACGTGTTCCCCATTGGGTCACGTTGCCATTAGCATCTTTTTTGACGAGTTTTTTGCCCATCTCGATCATTTCATCCCAGGTCTTGGGGGGCGTTTCTGGATCGAGACCAGCTTCTGCAAAGGCATCTTTGTTGTAGTACAGGACCGGCGTTGAGCGCTGGAATGGAACGCCGTAGATTTTTCCGTCCAGCGTCGCGTCTTTCATGAAACCTTTGTAGAAGCCGTCAAGCCAGACCTGGTCTTCCTCTGAACTGGCAACATCGGTGATCGGAATGACAACATCTTCTTCGACCAGCGTGAAGATATCAGTTGCCAGTAAAACAGCGACATGAGGCGGATTACCCGCAGTGGCTGCGGTCAGCGCTTTTGTTGTGGTCTCTTCATAATTGCCGGCATAGACAGCTTTCACATTGTGTTGCGGATTTTTGGCTGCCCAGGCATCTGTCAATTCCTGGATGGTCGCGACAGCTGGCGCATTCACGCCAACCGGAAAATAGAATTCCAGTTCGGCAGAAAGTGCAGCACCGGCAGACAGCACTATTGCTGCTGTGGTTGTCATCAGGGTTGTGGAAATTCTCATATCAGTCTCCTCCTTGGGTGTTTAATTATTGATTTGCCTGCGAGCGGGTATTCACTTCAAGATCAGGCTGGAACGGCACATTTTGCCCGTCCGATTGCTTGAACAGGTGCAACGCATCCTGATCAGCATCCAGGTACACTTCACGCCCCAGAAGAAAGCTCTCGGCTTTGGGGATGATCGTGATAACTCTTGCCTTGTCGGCAATTTCAATAGTGACAAGTGTATGGACGCCCTCATATTCCGCGCTGACAATTTTGCCGCGCAGGCCAAGCGCTGAAGGTTGGGTGCAAAGCACCAGATCCTCTGGTCGAATTCCTATAAGGAAGTCTTTTGCGTGTGACGCATGAGCCCCCAGAATATCCGGCGCAACAGCTGAGCCATTGATTAGATTCATCGGCGGGGTACCGATAAAACTGGCAGCGAAAATATTCTTTGGTTGGACATAGATGTCTTCAGGTGTGCCGAATTGTGACGCTCTGCCGCCATCCATCAGCATAACTTTGTCAGACATCGACAAAGCTTCGCTTTGGTCGTGAGTCACATATACGATTGTGATGCCGAGTTTCTGGTTCAACTCACGAATTTCGCTGCGTATTTCGACCCGTAATTTTGCGTCGAGATTTGACAGCGGTTCATCCATCAATACCAGCGGACGATTCGCAACAAGCACTCTTGCCAGCGCGACGCGCTGCTGTTGTCCGCCGGACAGTTGTGCCGGATGACGCTGCAGCAACTGGTCGAGGCCCATAAGCTCGGTTACCCGCTCCAGATTGGCGTTCTGCTCTGCCACCGGGGTGCGCCGCACGCGCAGTCCGTAGAGGATATTCTGGCGCACAGTCATATGCGGAAACAGCGCATAATTCTGGAACACCATACCGATATTGCGCTCGGCGGGCGGTAATTTGGTGACGTCAACGCCGTCAATCAGAATTTGCCCGCCCGACACCGTATCCAGGCCCGCCATAAGTCGCAAAGCCGTGCTTTTCCCGCAGCCTGAAGGCCCCAGAAGCGTCAGGAACGTGCCGGCCTCGACCTTAAAGCTGATATCATGCAGAACCTGGACAGATCCCCAGCTTTTCTTCAGATTGATCAGTTGAAGGTCAACTCCTGTTTTTGTCATGACAGGATCACCTCCAGGCCGGCTTTTGAACATTTTGCCAACATTGATGCATCTAATTCCCTGTTTGTGATGACTCCGTCAATCTCGTCGAAATTGGCGGTAATCGAAAAAGCACTGCTTTTGAATTTGGTATAGTCCGCGATCGCATAAACACGGCGGGACACTGACAGAGCCATCCGCTGAATCTCACTGTAAGGCTCCAGCACCATGCTGATTGCGCGCCGGTCAACATCAATCGCCGATGCGCATAAAAAGGCGATGTCAAATGTCAGTCCGCTGAGCGCATTTGCCGCCAATCGACCCCCGAAAGCTTCGTTGACAGTCAGGAAATTTCCACCCGTCAGATAGAATTTCTGGTGATTTTGGGCGGCAAGAACATTTGCGATGCTCAAGCTGCTGGTGACAAAGGTGCAGTCCTGCCTTTTGGCAAGCGCGACGGCCAGTTGGACTGCGGTCGTTCCCGCATCCAGGAAAACCGTTTCATTACCCATCAACATGCCGGACGCCACGGAAGCGATCCGGTTCTTTTCCGCGATATTTACGGTCGCGCCTGTTTCCTTGGGCAGTTTCCGGTTTGCCAGCGAAATGCTGACTGCTCCGCCATGCGTTCTCGCCAGCAACCCCTTTGTTTCCATAGCGCTCAGGTCACGCCTGATTGTCGCGACAGAAACTCCGAACAGGTTGGACAAATCATTCACATCAACAGCAGCGTTGGCATTTATCAATTCAAGCAACTCACTCTGTCGCGTTGCTACCAATTGAAAATGGCCTCGCATTCGCTCCCTCCGACAATAGTGTGAAGAATTTACGCAGCTTTTACATAAATGTCAATCATAAACGCTCACATACAATCGTAAACGTTCATCATCTTTCGATAACAAGAGCGCAGCGACGGAACCCGAACACATTGTGTTATTGGCTTAATCAGCGGTGATGCGCGCATCCGGAACACAAATAACTTCGGCTTTTATTGCCGGTCAACAATCTCAATTATCCTCATAAAAGCTACCAAAACGGTAGTTTTCATAGAATTTCTTTCAATATTAAAAAGCCATATGCACTTGGCGAATTCAGCTAAGCGTTCGATCTGTCAACACATCGTGCCCGCAAAACCCGGACCGTAGATAAAGCGGCCTCCGGGCTTGCGCTTTGTGGCCGCGTTGACTTGTGCAACTGCAACCTATGCGCGCTTTTGAGCGAATGATGCAGAATAACTCTGTTCTTAGTCATTCCGGTCCGGGAGTTGATCCCTTCCTTGGCTCCAACAGGTGGCTTATAGCGCAAAGGAAGAATGACCTCCGGCCTGAATGAGCGATTTTGAGTGATAATGATTGACTTCGACGCGACAAATGACCAAGTTTTGCACTGGAAATTGTGGACCCCACGGAGTGATTTCATGTCGGAAGACACTCAACTAGCAGCCGTCAGGCAGCAACAGATCGTAGATCTGATAAACCGCAATCAGTCTGCCAAGCTGGCTGAACTGAGGTCAAATTTCGGTGTCTCGGAGGCCACCATACGGCGCGACCTGGCGGCACTTGAATCAAAGGGCGTTATCGTCCGCACCCATGGCGGTGCTGTCACCAATTTGCTGGTGTCTCAAGTTGAGCCGAATGAGAGTCGTGCGGTTTCAAACGTCGACGAAAAAGTCAGGATTGGCATCGCCGCCACCAAGCTCATTACGGGTGAGAAAACTGTCTTTCTCGACGCTGGGACAACAGCACTGCAGATCGCCTGTGAAGCGCAAGAAAACACCCGCTGCCGATACGTTACCAGTTCGCTCGGCATCGCCAATGAGCTGAAAAAGCGCTCGGTTCCCTATCTCTATGTGATCGGCGGCGCTTATCTGGAGCTCAACGACTCCTTTACAGGCTCGATTGCCATTTCAACGGTCCGCTCGCTGTCTTTCGACATTGCCTTTCTGTGTGTGTCCTCGGTTGACGTTGAACGTCAGCAGGTGAGCATTGGTCTTGATGCTTACAGCCAGGTCCAAAAAGAGGTTATCGGTGTCTCACGCCAAAAATACGTCGTGGCGGATCATACCAAGTTTCGCACCGGAGCATTTGTCAGCACAGCGACCTTTGATCAGATCGACGGCGTCATCACGACAGATCTGGTTGGCAAAACAGCCATCGAGAAAATGAAACTGGCAAATCTCGATGTCGTCCTCGCGTAGCTCGATTCGAAGAATTATCGCCTTTTAAACTCCTGCTCTAACTTCGCCAAAGATACTGCAAATCCACGGCTTCAAATCCGATGACGGCAGGATGCAGCAGGATCAAAAGGATCAGCAGCCCAAATCCGGCAACAAGTCTGACAACCAGATCCCATGATATTTCTACCGCACGTGCGCCGTAGGAGACATCGCGCAGGGCCTGCCAGGCTGCCGGTCCCATTTCTCTTTGCCGCCGGCGGTCAATGAGCCGCATCCCCGCCACAGCAAGCACGGAGAAGCCGCCAAACAGCAGCACATGTGCCAGATCTCCATTGGGTGCCAGATGGCCCAGCGCCCACAGAGCAATGGCGGCAAGATAGGGATGCCGGACCAGCCCGATGATGCCGGGTCGGGATGCATTAAAATTTTCGTCGCGCCATCCGCCAAACGAGAACGGATTCGGCCGAAAAGCTGCCAGCGCGATGATCAGGCAGGCGGCCGCGAGCGCAGCAAGTGCAATCAGATTTTGCCATTCCGCTCGAGGCCACAGCTCCACATAAGGCGCCCGTCCGGCTGCTGTAATCAGCCAGACAAGGATCGCAACCGACAGCGCTGAATAGGCCAGCGTGAAGCCGGTTTTGCCAAGCCGCGCCACAAGCCATGGCTTGACAGGCGGCCGCACCGGAAAGGCGTGGCTTGCCAGAAACAAGCCAAACGCCGCAACATATTCGCCCCAGCCATTCATCTCATTGCCGGCCTTTTTCCGGTGATCGGAGCGCACCACGCGGCCGCGCCAGCAGCGGCCAATAAAGTATTGCAAAACCGGCGAAGGCTACAATCCAGGCCGCCGCTGCCAGATGCAAAAGCCAGGTCTGATCCGGCCAAAGCCCCGCCACAAACCGCGCTGCGATCGAGATAATCAACGCGAAATAAAGCGCCGTTATGCCCGGCCCGGCATGGAGTGGCCGCCCGGCATGGCCAAGGCTTGCCCTTGTCATCACCGCAAGCGTCATCAACCCTGTCGCGCCCGCCAGCCAGAGATGTCGTGCCGCAACTTCCAAATCAGGAAACAGCCACCCGGCCATCACAGCCAAAAATCCCAGCGGCACGAAGGCATAACCAGCATGCAGCACCCAGACCAGCGCCTCAGCACCCGTCTGCAGGCCCTGCCAGCGCCACATCCGCCACAGATTTGCAAGCCCTGCCAGACCACAGATGAGTGCCGTCGCTCCCCGGTCCGGCCAGATCACCCAGATCGACAAAGCGCCGAATGTCAGCGCCAGAACCATGCCATCGGCCTGACCGAAAGGCGTCGGCAGCCGAACCGCACCGCGCTTGGAAAGCCAGTTGCGGGTGAAACTCGGCACGATGCGTCCACCGATCAGCGCGATCATCATGATCGCTGTCGCAAGACCGATCCGCAACCCGAGCCCTCCAGCCGGATACCCGTCACGCGCCGCCTCCAGATGATAAAGAGCATTGGCCAGGGTCCAAAGCGTGAGCAGCCCCGACACCGGCAGGTTGCGCCAGTTTCGCCCGGCGACAATCTCGCGCGCCAAAAATCCTGCCAGCGCCAGCGGCAGCGCAAGATCGGCCAGCGCCACAACAGTCCAGGGCAGGAGAGCCGACACTGCCACTGCGCCACGACCGAGAACCCAGAGTGTTGCCAGCCCCAACAATGGCCAGCCGGTCACAGGCAGCCGTCCGGTCCAGTTCGGCACTGCTGTCAGCAAAAACCCTGCCATCACCGCTCCGAGGTAGCCGAACAGCATCTCATGAGCGTGCCAGGAAACCGCATCAAATGCCGTCGGCAGCACATCGCGTCCGGTCAGCATGAAAACCCATAGAAGCATCGCCAGCGCTGCCCACAGCGCACCCAGCAGGAAGAACGGACGGAAGCCATAGCTCAGGATTGCCGGACCTTGCCACGCCCGCACCCGTTCGGCGGAAGTCGTCATCTCTGTGTCTCCATTTTCAGGGCTGCCCACGTTACAAACATATTGGTCCGCATGTTGTGCTGCCACGGTTCATCCGCTTGCGTTATGTCCGGAACCGCAGATTGTCCCGGTTCAACTCGGAAACCGACTTGCAGCCCATCAGTCGCATATCGCGTTCTATTTCGCTGCGCATCAGACCCAGTGCCCGCTCCACGCCCGCCTGCCCTGCAGCTGCCAGCGGATAAAGATAAAACCGCCCGCCACCCACCGCCTTTGCGCCAAGCGACAGGGCTTTCAGCACATGGGTGCCACGCTGCACGCCGCTATCCATGATGACGTCAATCCTGTCTCCCACCGCATCCACAATCTCAGCCAGTTGATCGAATGGCGCCCGTGAACCATCCAGTTGCCGGCCGCCATGGTTCGACAGCACAATGCCGGTGCAGCCGATATCCACCGCCCGTTTGGCGTCGGCTACACTCATCACGCCTTTCAGACAGAACTGGCCATCCCACTCCTGCACCATCTTCGCCACATCATCCCATGTCATGGACGGGTCCAGCATTTCGGTGAAATAGCGTCCAATGGACAGCGCCCCCGCGCTCATATCGATATGGTCATCCAGTTGCGGCAGCGCGAATTTCTCATGGGTGACATAATTGATGCCCCACATCGGCTTCATGGCAAATTGTGCCATGCCTTTAAGGGACAGCCGGAACGGGATTGAAAATCCTGTACGCAGATCCCGTTCACGATTGCCTCCGGTGATGGAATCCACCGTCAGCATCATGACTTCCACACCCGCCTCTTTGGCCGACTGCATCATCGCCTTGTTCAAGCCGCGATCCTTGTGGAAATAAAACTGATAGCATTGCGGATTGCTGTGCTTCCTGCGCACCTCCGCAAGGCTCACGGTCCCCAGTGATGACACCCCGAACATCGTACCGAATTTTTCCGCCGCTGCCGCGGCCGCAAGTTCACCATCATGGTGGAACAGACGTTGTAACGCTGTTGGCGAGCAGTAAATCGGCATCGCCAGTTTCTGCCCCATGACCGTGACAGACATGTCCACATCTTTGACACCGGCCAGAACATTCGGCACCAGATCACACGCATCAAAGGCGTCCGTATTGCGCTGATAAGTTGTCTCGTCGTCAGCCGCGCCGTCGATATAATTGAAAATCGGCCCCGGCAGGCGTTTTTCGGCCAGTCTGCGAAAATCATGAAAATTGTGGCAATCTTTCAGGCGCATAACATCTCGCTCAAATTTGATACAAGGCAATCGTAACTTTGTGGAATCCGCCGCCACGGTTCAGCACCGGTTACAGCTGCCCGGCTGGAATATCACCAATTTTGCCTGGCAGATACGAAATGCGGACACCACAGCGTCGTTAGAAGTGACAGCGCCAGCCAGAAGTCTTGTCGCAGCACTAGCCGGTTGCAATATGGCCTGATTCTGCACCAGACTGCCAATGGAAATGATCATTCCAGAGAAACCCGCTTCAGCGCAAACATATTGCACTGGCAGGCGACACGCCTTACTGATAACCAGCCCGTTGAAGCACCGCTTCCCCTGCTGGTTTTAAATACCCTGATCTGTCAAAGGACCGACCCAATGAGCAACACATCTTCCGTGGTAGACCCGGATGGCCTGATGGAATTTTCCGTCGTCTTCACCGACCGCTCCTTGAATCATATGTCACGCACCTTTCAAAAGGTCATGACCGACATTTCAGCCGGGTTGAAACAGGTTTACAACGCCGAAGCGGCGATCATTGTGCCCGGCGGCGGAACCTTTGCCATGGAAGCGGTTGCCCGGCAGTTCGCCGGTGGCAAAAAAACCATGGTGCTGCGCAATGGCTGGTTCTCCTATCGCTGGACACAGATTTTTGAGGCCGGTGAGATTCCGGCTGAGCAGACGGTGCTGAAAGCGCGCCAGACCGGCAATCAACATCCCGCCCCCTTAGCGCCCCACCCGATTGAGGATGTGGTCAAGTCGATTCATGAGCAAAAACCCGATGTCATCTTTGCCCCCCATGTGGAAACCTCTTCCGGCATCCTGCTGCCGGATGATTACATCAAATCGGTCACCGACGCGGCCCACGCTGTCGGTGCCCTGTTTGTGCTCGACTGCATTGCCTCCGGCGCTTTGTGGGTGGATATGAAAGCATGCGGCGTTGATGTGCTCATCAGCGCGCCGCAAAAGGGCTGGAGTTCATCGCCCTCATCCGGCCTGGTGATGCTCAGCGAACGCGCGCTGGAAGTCCTGCCCGCCAGCAAAAGCTCCAGCTTCGCTGTGGATCTGGCGAAATGGCACCAGATCATGCAGGCCTATGAAAATGGCGGGCACGCCTATCATTCCACCATGCCGACCGATGCACTCACCGGCTTTCGCGACACCATGCTGGAAAGCTGCGACTATGGTCTTGAAAAACTGCGTGAAGAGCAATTGGCACTGGGTGCCGGTGTGCGCCGGGTTCTTGCAGATCATGGCTACAAAAGCGTTGCCGCGCCCGGCTTTGAAGCGCCCGGCGTAGTGGTCAGCTACACCACCGATCCGGCCATTCAGAACGGCAAGAAATTTGCCGCGCAAGGCATGCAGATTGCTGCCGGTGTGCCGCTGATGTGCGACGAGCCCGCCGATTTCTCCACATTCCGCCTCGGCCTTTTCGGCCTCGACAAACTGCACGATGTCGACGCTGCAATTGCGAAAATTGAAACAGCTTTGACCGAAATCGAAGCGCAGGGATAAGTCGCCGAGCCGGTCAAATGGGACCGCTGTCGATTATGCTTCTAATTCCAGGACCATAAAAAGATATCTCCAACCCCGGCAGATGTCACGTCTGCGAACCCGACCTGTAGCGCCCGCTTTACGCCTTGACGGTTCAGCTATCCAGTTCGAGAAGCCGCATCTTGCCTTCCAGAAATCTTTTTTCCCGGACATTCTGCGACAGTCGGATGGCCGTCTCAAAACAATTCTTTGCGCCAGCCCTGTCACCGGCGCGCGTCAGCACATCGGCCCTGGCGGCAAAATAGGGCTGGTACTGGTCGAGCGTCCCGTCGGATGCTGCCGCGTCCAGCATCGCAAGTGCGGCTTTGGCAGAGCTTGCATAGGAAATCGCAACGGCCCGATTGATCGACAAAACCGGCGAAGGCTGCATTGCAAAAAGCAATTGATAAAACGCCTCAATCTGCGGCCAGTCGGTTGCGCCCCACGACGGACTTTGCGCGTGGATCGCGCTGATGGCAGCCTGCACCTGATAGGGGCCAACGCGCTGTTGCGGCAACACAGTTTCCAGAAGAGCCGCTCCCTCGGCGATTTTGGCCTTGTCCCAACGACTGCGGTTCTGCGATTCAAGCGGAACCATATCGCCATTTGCATTAGTCCGGGCAAAGCGCCGGGAATCGTGCAGCAACAGCAGCGCCAGCAGACCGCCCGTTTCCGGCTCTTCCGGCATCAAATGTCGCACAATACGGGCCAGCCGCAGAGCCTCTTCTGTCAAATCCGTCCGTATCAACGCGTCTCCCGGCACACCGGAATAGCCTGCATTGAAAATCAGATAAATGACGCCGAGCACTGAAGAGAGCCGCTCCGGCAGCACGGCCGCATCCGGCACCTGATAGGGTATTCCCGCAAGCGCGATTTTTTTCCTGGCGCGCACAAGTCGCTGGGCCATGGCCTCCGGCTTGTCGAGGAAGCTGGCGGCAATCTCCTCGGTCGTCAATCCGCCAAGCGTACGCAGTGTCAGCGCCATTCTGGTCTTTTCCGCAAGCGCCGGGTGGCAGCAGGTAAAGATCATTTCCAGGCGCTTGTCAGGGATCATGTCAACTTCGCTGCCAGCGTCTCCTTGAAGGTCCAGATCCAGCAAATAAGAGATTTCCACTTGTTTTCTGGCAAAATTCTGGTCCCTGCGCAGCCGGTCGATGGCCTTACGCCGGGCGGCAGTAATCAGCCAGGCTGCAGGACTGTCAGGCAGGCCATTTTTCTGCCAGTGCTGCATGGCAGAAACAATCGCATCCTGCAGACAATCTTCGGCAAGTTGAAAGTCGCCCAGTGTTTTTACAAGGGCTGCCAATATGCGCCCCCATTCCTCGCGGACGGTCGTATCGATAGCCTGCTGGAGCGTCTGGGGAGGCAGCATATTCAACTCTGGTCGGAATTGCGGGCGGCATTCGTCTATAGGGGTCGTTGCCTAACTTAGACCAGCGTCGCCTAAGCCGCCATCACGGCCAGAACAGAATTGACCAGCCGACCCCGGCCCGCGCCGCTGTTGAAACAGCCAAAAGCGCCGAGCCGCAGGCAATAAATTGCGCCCGGCTAACTGTCCCAGACCACCAGTGGCCGAACCTCGATATGTCCATGTTTGGCGCTCGGGATCATCGCCGCATAGCGAAGGGCCTCGTCCAGATCCGCACATTCCAGAAGATAATAGCCGCCCAACTGCTCCTTGGTTTCGGCAAAAGGACCGTCCATGGTTTCTGTCTTGCCATTGCGGATGGCGACGGTCGTCGCTGTCGCAGTTGGTTGCAACGCATCGCCGGCAACAAATTTGCCGTCCGATTTCACCTTCTCGGTAAAATCCATATAGGCCTGCATGAAGGGTCCGAATTCAGCTGTTCCAGGCTGAGGCCCTGCCCCGTCGGCAGAATAAATGAGACATATATATTGCATTGGATTTTTCCCTTGTTTGAAACAGAAACATTTTGTCTCTGTATGGAACAGACGAACCGGCGCACCCTAAATCGACATTGCTTCAATATATTCGAGGTTTTTTCTCTTCCGCACTTGAGACTAGCAGAAAATCGCCTTTGCAAGCCATGCATGCAGATTGACAGGCATCCAGCCGCAAGACACAGTCAGCAACAGTAACGAGCATTCCAGGGATCCGAATTGGACAGACCTATGGATGGTTTGACGCGGACTGCAACGGGAAGTGCACGCTATCCCGGTTTCAACGAACACCCGAACTGCCAACGCGCCCATATCCGGTGCGCAGAAGCAGCCATCTTCCACATTGAAGCGGGAGACCTGCTGTCCCTTACCAATATCGATGGTGGCGGCATTGCCCATCTGTGTCCGTTGGATAAGCATGGCGAGCCGGCTTTCACCGACATCGGACTGCAAATCGCCAAGCAGAGGCCAGGCATCCCTGCCGGTTTTGATGATCGTGCCCTGCGTGCATGGGTCACCGGCCAGGGCGGTCACCCGGAGGCCCTGAACTTCGGCAAGGTGTTTGATACTGCGACGAAGCCCGGCGAGATTTTCATTCTGCGCGCGAGGGACGCCTGCACGCTCTGGGTGGCCTTGTCGGTGCAGCCGGATTTGATCAGCCATGGCGGTGGTGGCTCGCTGTTGCTTGAGATTACCCGTGCCACAAGACAGAGCACCTCTCTGCCGGATCCATTGGCCGATCTGCGCGATGAATTTCGTGTCAATCGCAGCACGGCAACTGCTTACGAGGTCCGCAAGGGTGAGATCATCCAGATCATCGATGTCGATGGCCAGCAATGCTCCGATTTCATGGCCATGCGCAGCGATGCCCTGGAGCGCGGCCATGAACGCTGCATCGACAGCACTGTCACCCGCAGCCTTGTTGGCGGCGCCTATCCGGGGCCGGGCTTGTTCGATAAATTCTTTGATCAGGACATGAAGCCGCTTTTGAGCGTTGTGCAGGATACCGTCGGACGCCACGACACGTTTGCTTTGGCCTGCACGGCGCGGGGTTATGAAGAACGCGGCTTTCCCGGTCACATCAATTGCTCGGACAACATCTCCAACGCGTTTGATCCTTACGGCGTTGCCCGCCGTCCGGCCTGGCCGGCCATCAATTTCTTTTTCAATTCATGGATACTGCCAAGCGACAACCGCATTGGTGTCGATGAAGCCTGGTCCCGCCCTGGTGATTATGTGGCGATGCGCGCATTGGACGATCTGGTCTGCGTCTCCACCGCCTGCCCCGATGATGTGGACCCGATCAATGGCTGGAATCCAACCGACATCCATGTGCGCATCTATAAACCGACCAACACAATTCAGCGGGCCGTGGCCTACCGGCCCCTCCCGGAAAGCAAAGCGATTATGACCGGCGAAAGTGCATTTCACCCCCGCACCAGTGCCTTGACGAATTCCTTCGCCATTGCGCGCGATGTGTGGTTGCCAACGCGGTACGATGCCACAGCCGCAATTGAGGAATACTGGGCCTGCCGCGAGGCTGTCACCATTCAGGATATGTCGTCCCTGCGCAAATTTGATGTGGTCGGACCGGACGCGGAAAAACTGCTGCAGCTTTGCCTGACCCGCAACATCGCCAAGCTCTCGGTCAATCGCGGTGTCTATGCCCTGATGCTGACGCAAACTGGTTCCGTGCTTGACGACGGAACCCTGTTTCGCCTCGGCCATGATCTGTTTCGCTGGTGCTGCGGCTCCGATGAAAGCGGCCACCAGCTTCGCAAAGTGGCCGAAAGCGAGGGTCTGAAAGTCTGGGTCAAGGCACTGTGGTCGGCAATGCCTAATCTTGCCATTCAGGGTCCAAAAAGCCGCGATTTGCTGCGCCGCATTATTTTCACCCAGCCGGTTCATCCCGCATTGGACAACATCAAATGGTTTGGCTGCACGATTGCGCGCCTTAAGGACCGTGATGGCCCCGCCTTTCTGCTGACCCGGTCGGGCTTTACTGGTGAGCTCGGTTACGAGATATTCTGCGACCGCAACGATGCTGTGGAAATCTGGGACGCGATTATGGAAGCCGGCGCGGATCTTGGCATCCGACCGATGGGCAATGAGGCGCTTTCAATTATCCGCATTGAATCCGGGCTGATGGTCGCTGGAGCTGAATTCATCCCTGATGTCGATGCCTGTGAAGCCGGAGTTGGCTTTGCCGTGGATATGAAAAAACCCGCCTTTATCGGGCGTGCAGCCCTGGATCGCAACGCACAGGCACAGCGCCGCAAGCTGGTCGGACTGAGATTCCACGGCAATGAACATGCCAGTCATGGCGACGGGATATTCCTCGGGCGCCAGCAGGTCGGCAGCATCACCAGCGCCACCCGCTCACCCTCGCTGGAATGCGCCATTGCACTGGCCCGCATTGCTGTGGAACATTGTGCAGAAGGCAGCGAGTTGGAAGTCGGGCGGCTCGACAATCACATGAAGCGGCTGCCGGTCACTGTATGCCCGATTCCATTTATCGATCCGGCACGCGAACGCGCTCGCGCCTGACACCCGATCTGCTTATTCAGCTCAGTAACGGTTGCCCTGTACCACCCGGTTCAAGATCATGGCACAGAACAAAATAGCAAACCCTGCCAGAATGCCCTGCCCGACCGAAGAGTATTGCAGTGCCTCAAGCACATCCTCGCCAAGTCCTTTAGCGCCGATCAGCGAAGCCACCACAACCATTGCCAGACTGAGCATAATGGTCTGATTGACCCCGGCCAAAATCGAGGGTGCCGCGAGCGGCAGATCCACTTTGGTCAGCAGATACCATTTCGAGGCGCCATAGGCGATTGCGGCCTCGCGGATCGATTCCGGCACGCCGCGCATTCCCAACACGGTGAGGCGCACCACAGGAGTTCCGCCAAAAATCATGGTGGTGATGACCGCTGCCGGTTTGCCGACACTGAAAAACGCGATCACCGGAATCATGAATACAAAGGACGGCATCGTTTGCATGAAGTCCATGATCGGCCGGATCACCGCATAGACCCTGGGCCGCCGGGCGCAGAACAGACCCAGAGGAATTCCCAGAATAATCGAAATAAAGGCCGCGGTTCCCAGCAGCGCCAATGTGGTCATGGCTTTTTCCCAGAACCCGAACAGGCCCATATAGGCCAGGAACGCGGCTGAGGCCAAAGCTGCCATCTGGCCTGCCGACAGCCATGTCAGCAGAATGATGAAACTGGCAATCACCGGCCAGGGCGTTGCCACGAACAGAACCTCCAGCCCGTCCAGAACAACGCGGATGCCAAAACTGATGGAGTCAAACAACCATTGCCCGCTCGTCCGGACAAATTCAAAAAACTGTTCCACGAGCGAAATTGCCGTCAACCGGATAGTCTGGTCCGTCGGAAACGTCGCCAGCCAGGCGACGGCACCGGGAAATGCAAAATGCACAATGCTGACTGTGAAAATAACAAACACGAACCCGGCGCTGATAGCGGTGCGAACCGGTGACAGGCCGGAACTGATGGAGCGATCCGACAGCCACTCTGAAAACCGGTTTTCCAGTGCCGAATTGGCGATAATGCCCTCGACAATCTTCACCACTGCCAGAAATGCCAGGCCGAACAGCACAATCCAGATTGCATTGGCCTCTGCAAGCACCGCTTCTGCATTGATGTCGGCAATGGCAGTTTCAAGTGATTTAATCGTGCGGCGGAACACGTCCACATTATCCGCCTGTTTTTCGATCGCCGCTTCAAGCTGCTGATAGCGGAACGCCAATGTGCCCTCAATCTGTCCGATGCGGTCACGCGCTTCCGCGCCAAGGTCACCGAACAGGCCGCGCGCGATCTGGATATAGGCAAAAGTCTCCAGAATGACGAAGGGCAGGCCCCAGTTCCACAGGCTGCGCATGCCGTACCAGATCGGTCCGAGCAGCGCCGCTGCGACATTGAACGTCCAGGAAAATTTCGCCGTCGAGCCGATCTTTGCAAATTGCCTGCGGTAATAATCCGGATTGGACTCGACAAAAGCCGCCATCAATTCATCGCGGTTTTCCGCGCGGCTGTCTGCCAGTTGTGACGCGCTTTGGGTCGTCAAGACTGAATCCACCTGGGTCATGATGTTTCCGTTCCTTCAATCACGGTTCTCAGCAGGTCAGCTCTGGTAATGACGCCGATGCGCCGCTTTTCACCATCGACAACAACCACCGGTGCCTCATCCGAAATGGCATGCTCAATCAGACTGCTGAGATCAGCATCTTCTTCAAAACTCCGGGCGGTTTCGGACAATGTGCCATGTGTTGATTCAAAACCTTCGATACTCTGCATAACTGCATGAGCACGCACCACTTTCAGGCGTGAAATTCCGGCAACGAAATCCGCCACATAATCATCACCCGGGTTCATCACGATATCTTCCGGCGTGCCGGTCTGCACCACCCGTCCATCGCGCATGATCGCAATCCGGTCACCAATGCGCACCGCTTCATCCAGATCATGGGTGATGAACACGGTGGTCTTGTTCATCTGCGAGGCGAGCTTCATGAATTCATTCTGCAACTGTCGCCGGATCAGAGGATCCAGTGCGCTGAACGGCTCATCCATCAGCAGAATTTCAGGATCGGCCGCCAAGGCCCGCGCAAGTCCGACGCGCTGTTGCATGCCGCCGGATAATTCATGGGCAAATTTGTTGCCCCAGCCGGTCAGCTCAACCATGTCGATGGTTCGTTCCGCCGCTTCAATACGCTCATTCTTGCTGATGCCGCGAATTTCCAGCGGCATCGCCACATTATCAACCACCGAGCGGTGCGGCATCAGGGCAAAGTTCTGAAACACCATGGCAATATGTTCATTGCGGTATCTGCGCAGCACATCCGGCGCCATAGCCATGATATCCTCGCCATTGACAATGATCCGGCCGGCTGTCGGTTCAAGTAGCCGGTTGATATGGCGTACCAAGGTGGATTTACCGCTGCCGGACAGGCCCATGATGCAAAAAATTTCGCCAGGGCGAATTTTCATATTCGCATCGGCAACGCCAATCACGCAGCCATGTTTTTCCAGCACGTCCTTTTTGGAAATACCGGTGGCGCGAATGTCGGCCATGGCAGCCTGTGCGTTGGATCCGAAGATTTTCCAGACTTCAGAAATTTCCACGGCATAATCAGGATCCTGGTTTGAAGAACTCATGCATTTGCCCCGCTTGCAGTAGATGAACCGGTGCCTGCCTCAGACAGGCACCGGAACTGTCAGTCATAACAGGCTGTTAAAGCCCCAACCACGAGTCGACCCGGTCAGAATTGGCCGCGACCCAGTCTTTCGCCACTTGGTCTGCAGGTTTACCGCCTTCAATTTCAAAGGCGAAGCTGGAAACATCCTCACCAGTCAGCTTGATGTTTTTCAGCAGATCGGCAATAGCCGGCGAGCGTTCTTCCAGTGATTTGGAATAAGCGATCTGGACTTCTTTCAAGGCGTCTTCCGTCATCACCTTGGAATTTTCAAACCAGTTCGGATCATCGCTCGGCTGCAGGGCTTTATATTTTGCCGGATCAAATTCGGGTTCCTGCAACCGGACAATGTCGTACTGGAACCAGATCGCATGTGGCGAGTAGCAGTAAAATGCATAGCCCATGCCTTTTTTGATGCTGTCTCCCACGGTTGCAGTCATAACCGACTGATCCGCCCGGATAGGCTCCATGAACGGCATCAGACCGTAATCGCGCACCTTCACTTCATTGACATTGGCGGACGCCCAGCCCGGCGCACCAATCCAGATTTCGCCTTTGCCGTTGCCGTCACTATCCATCAGCTTGGCAATTTCCGGACGCGCCAGATCGAAGATCGAGGTCACACCATTGGCTTCGGAAAACTGCTTGGATACGCAGAAGCTCTGCTTGCCCTGATAAGGGTTTTCCGACAGGGCCACATTGCCGGTTCCCTTGACATATTTATCAGTGAAGCTCTGCTGGTTCGGCAGCCAGACATCCGGATGCACGTCAATATCGCCATTGCCAGCATCCATCGCGGCGAAAATCGCAGCATTATTGCCTGGAACCAGATTGGCCTCGCCGCCAATGCGGCTGACAACGATTTCCTGAATGAGGTAGGCGATCGCCTGCGCGCCGGTCCATGCCGGCGCTCCGATATTGACTTTTTCCGCGCCCATCGCGGCCGTCGACACAGTCAGGGATAGAGCACTGAGTGCGCTAATGAGTATTTTTTTCATGTCACTTCTCCAGTTGGTGTATCCCAGGCCAGGTTGGCTGTGGGAATAGATGGTTGAAAGAGATTCAAAACCAGCCACTTGTACGCACCGGCGCATCTTTGGCCTGAACGTGGCTCTGAACGTGTTTGGGAGAGGGATTCGGCATTGACTGCGAAAGCTGGAATCGTCAGTACGGCACGCAGGATAAGGGGAACATATCGGCTAAAACAGCGTTGCAGGGCCACAGCAACCGAACAGGTTCCTGCCGCTTTACGTCCATCCCTGATTTTTTTTGTATTCACCAACACACCCTCCACATTGTGTTTAGTTTCTACTGTCCGTTGACGAAATCCTCTAAAATGGCATTGAACAGAACCGGTTTTTCCAGATGGGCATTGTGAGCACATCCTGGCAGAACGGCTAAATCGCTGTTGGATATACCTCTCCACAAGGCCTGCGGCTGATCCCAGTCATAGGATTTGTCGCGGTCCCCCCACATCACCAGTGTCCGGCATCTGATGGCAGACAGTGCTGCTCGTCCGTCCCATGTTTCCCAGGCTGTCAGACTGTGCAGCGCTGTTTCCATTGAAACCCTTGCGCCCAGTTCGCGGCACACCGCAAACGCATCGGCCTTGTCGCCTTTGGAAAACCATGTCGCGGCAATCCGGCTTGCTGTAACCGGCACTCCATCCTGCTTCAGCCGTTCTCTGGATTCATCAATGGTCTCAAAGCGGCCCGGGAGCGCCCCGACAGGGCCGGTGCCATAGCAGATCAGCTTTTCAATCCGCTTCGGCGCATCCGCCGCCATCTGCTGCACCACCATGCCCCCCATTGAGTGGCCGAGCAGGGTAAAGCTTTCAATGCCCAGATCGGTCAGAAATGACAGCACCTGCTGCGCAACGCTTCTGATGGAATCACAGCCCGTCAGCGCCGCGCTCTCGCCAAAGCCCGGCAGATCCGGCGCGATGACATCAAAGTCATGTTCAAAATGCCGGATCTGATCCGTCCACATCGCGGATCCACCCAGGTAGCCATGGATCAGAACCAGCGGCGCACCCTGGCCGCCTCTTTTGTAGCTCAGGCCCGTCATAGGGCGGCGCGCTGTTGGGAAAACAGACTGGTACGGGCAAAGCGGGCGAGATACATAAGAACCTCTGGATCACTGATGATCCCGAAGCTTAGAACCACGGCCTGCTGATTGGCCAATTCAAACATCTCATCAAATTATTCCGATCTTGCATAATGTAGGATTTCGCACCAACCTGAGCTCCGGAGGCTAGGCACATGGATCTGAACTGGCTGCGCGACTTCATCTGTCTCGGTCGCACCCTGAATTTCACCAGGGCGGCTGACGAGCGCAACATCACGCAATCTGCTTTCAGCCGGCGCATCAAATCGCTTGAGAACTGGCTCGGCACGCCGCTGATAGACCGGGCGCATTATCCGGTCCGGCTGACGCCTTCCGGCGAGCAGTTTCTGGATGTGGCAAGAGACACTGTCGCTCAGTTGACGGAGACGCGGCAATTGATCCGCCAGCAAGTCCGCGGGCAAAGCACATTTCAGCGCTTTGCAGTTCTCCACACCATATCGGTCAATTTTCTGGCACCCAGAATTGCCGAATTTGAAAAAACCATGCCGGATCTCAGAACCCGGGTTTTCTCTGACAGTCTGACCAATTGTTGTCAGCTTCTGACGGAAGGCGCCTGCGAATTCCTGCTGTATTACCGTCATGCCGATGTAGCCCCGATCATCGATGAAACCCGCTTCAAGCGTAAGGATATCGCCGTTGAGCGATTATTGCCGGTGGCGCAAAGCCGGGCCGCTGCCCAGCATGGCTGGTCGCTCACCGGGCTCAACGACACGCCAATTCCATATCTGTCTTATGAACCGAGCACATTTTTAGGGACCGTGGTGGATCACACTATTGGCGACAGAAAGCTGCCACTGGATCTGCGTTACATGGATGCACTGGCGGAGGCACTGAAGCGCAGAACGCTGGCAGGTGGCGGCTTGGCATGGCTCCCTGAATTTGCCATTCGTGAAGAACTTGAAAGCGGCGCTCTGGTCCAGATCGGCAGCAGCAGACTGGAAGCCGTCCTGACATTGTCCCTGTTCTGCTCACCGGAAAAACTCGATGAAACTGGCCTGGCAATCTGGGACAGTTTTTAAACGGCACTCGAACCCGCGCCGATTAATGATGTCGTTGACCGAACCATGCATCGCACACGTTCTGTCTCACTCCACCGGCAAACATTTCTTGGTCGTTTCCAGGCCCTGGCGCATGTGGGTTTCCAGATGGTCCAGCATGTCCTGCATATTGTCGCCAATAGCACAGCGCACATAAACATCATGGGCGCCGCGCTGCGGGCCGGGCCGGTTATGCGCCTTTTGATGCAGCGTGAAATAGAATTGCAGATTGGGCTTCATCTGCTCCCAGGTTTTTTGCAGCAGCGCATGGTTCGACAATTCATAGCACCAGCTGTGCAGCGCAAGTTCCAGTTCAATCGCACTTTCCTTGTCGCGATTGAGATCAATCTCTGTCTGCAGCGCCATGTGACGCCGCTGCAGATCGGCCAGGGCCTGCGGCGTGCGTTTTGCCCAGCATTGCTGGATTGCAAATTGCTCCAAAGTAGTGCGCAGGGAATATAATTCCTCCAGATCGCGCCGGGTGACGCTGCGGACAAACAGACCCTTGTACGGTGTGCTTTCCACCAGGCCGCTTTCCACCAACTCGCGTATGGCCTCGCGCAATGGCGCGCGGCTGACACCCAGTTGCGTCGCCAGCCTGGTTTCTGTCAGCCGTTCTCCGGGAGACACATTGCCATTGACGATCAACTGGCGCAGCCGGCGCACAATCTGGCCGCGTCTGGTTTCATCGGCAACAGGTTCCAAATTCGCTAGGGCCGTCACTGTTTTATCCTGTGTGGTCAGCAATCAGTTTCTTGTATAGATCACGAATGTGGCGGGTCATGGGTCCAGCGCCCTCGGCCTGGTCGTCGCGGCCGATGCGTTTGCCATCGATCTCGCGAACCGGTGTCTGGGCACCAAACGTGCCGGTCAGAAAAGCCTCGTCCGCGCTATAGGCCTCGTAAAGCGAATAGTTCTTTTCGAAAACCGGAATGTCATTGGCGCGGCACAGATCAATCACCTTCTGGCGCGTTACGCCGTTCATGCAATAGTCGCCGGTCGAGGTCCAGACCTGCCCTTTTCGCACAATGAAGAAATTGCAGGCATTCGTCGTGTTAACGAACCCATGGGGGTCCAGCATCAACGCCTCGTCAGCGCCGGCAGCTTCGGCCTGCAGACAGGCAATCACACAGTTCAGCTTCGAATGGGAGTTGAATTTGGCATCCTGCGAATGCGGCAGACCACGCACCTGGGGCACGCTGGCCAGACGAATGCCCCGGCTCTGCAACCGGTCAACCGGTTTGGAATGCTCCATGATGATCACAACAGTCGGCCCGGAGCGCGACAATCCGGGGTGCTGAAACGGTTTCGCCTTCAAGCCCCGCGTCACCATCAGCCGGCAATGCACATCGGTTTGCATGTTATTTGCCTCGGCGGTGCGGCGCATCGCGTCCGCAATGCCGGCCCGGTCCATGCCAATGTCGATCGACACCGCCTTGCAACTGTTGAACAGGCGGTCCATATGCTCATCGAAAAAAGCCCATGTGCCATTGTAGAGTCGCATCCCTTCCCACATGCCATCGCCCAGCATGAAGCCGGCATCATACACCGAGACCTTGGCCTCACTGCGATGCAGGATCTTGCCATTGATGTAGATCATGATGTCCTGATTGCGCACATCATCATCGGCTTCATGGGTTGTAACAGACGTTTTTTCAGACATTGGCGAAGCTGTATCCATAAGTTGGTTCCTAATCCAAATTCGGTTCGGGCAGACGGAAAGATCCATGACCACGCAAGAAGTTCTTGGTGCCTTCCTGTGTCGGGTTGATGAGAACCGCTTCCGGCGCCCCCTGTTCCAGTATTTTGCCGCCCGACAAGAACAGCACCCGGTCGGCCACGGTGTAGGCAAAGCCCAGTTCATGGGTGACAATCAGCATGGTCATGCCTTCATCGGCCAGTTCTTTCATGGTTTGCAGAACCTCGCCGACAAGCTCGGGATCAAGCGCCGATGTGGCCTCGTCAAACAGCATGATTTCCGGCTCCATGGCCAGCGCCCGGGCAATGGCCACGCGTTGCTGCTGTCCACCGGACAATTGCGAGGGATAGGCGTCCGCCTTCCACGCCAGTCCCACCTTTTCAAGATTCTGGTCGGCACGGCGGGCGCATTCTTCGGCAGTGCATTTCAGCACGGTTTTCGGGCCTTCCATCACATTTTCCCGAACGCTCATATGCGGAAACAGGTTGAAATGCTGGAACACCATGCCGACCCGCGCGCGCAGCCCGGTCAGCTCTTTCTCCGAATAGGCGACGCTTTCACCTGAAGATTTGCCGACAGGCGTCCCGTTCAGGCTGATTTGCCCACCGCTCGGAATTTCCATGAAATTGACACAGCGCAGCATCGTGGATTTGCCGGATCCCGAAGCTCCGATCACGACAATGGTCTCGCCTTTGCTGACCGTCAGATCAATGCCGTCGAGCACGGTCACACCGTCAAAATTCTTCTGCAGATTTTCGATTTTCAGCACTTCGGTCATGGCTTAACTCCGGACCTTTGTCTTGACTTCCAGGCGCCGCACCAGAAGCGCCAGCGGATAGATCATGACAAAGAAAATAAGGGCGACGCTGGTGTACATTTCAATCGGGTTGAAGGCGATTGTCGAAATCGTCTTGGCCTGATGCATCAACTCGCCATAGGCAATCACCGAAGCCAGCGATGTCATCTTGATCAGTTCCACCGCCCGGTTCATGAAAGCCGGCACCATGCGCCGGATAGCCTGCGGCAGGATGATGCGCCGCATCTGCTGCAGATAATTCATCCCCAGCGCTTTCGCCGCTTCCCACTGGCCCTTGTGAATCGACTGGATGCCGGCCCGGTAAATCTCCGATGAAAACGCAATCGTGTTCAGTGTCAGGCCAAGTGCGGCAGCGGTGAAGGCATTGATATCAAATGGCGCAATAATGGGAAACGCAAAGAAGAACCACATGATCTGGACCAGCACCGGGGTGTTGCGGAACACCTCCACAAAGGCCGTGGCAGGCCAGTTGAAGATGCGCTTTGACGAATAGCGCGCCGCCCCCACAAACAGGCCGAAAAACAGCCCCAGAACCAGGCAGATAACGGCCAGAATAATGGTGTTTTTCAACCCGATCAGCAACAGATACCAGTTGGTGTAAACCGCTGAGAAATCCCAATTATATTCCATCAGGCCGCCCTCATCCCTGCGTCATTTCGCCGGTTTTGCCAAGGCGGTGTTCAAGCATGCGCACGCCCATCGAACAGGTAAAAATGACGATGAAATAAATCCCGGCGGCAATCGTGAACACCTCCAGCGAGCGGTAGGTTGACTGGGCAATACTATTCGCCTGATACAGCAGATCCGCATAGGAGATGGTGCTGACCAGGGTGGTGGTTTTCATCAGTTCGATGGCGCGTTCCAGAAAGGCCGGGATCATGCGCTTCACCGCCTGCGGCAGAATGATCCGGCGCAGCGATGCGTTGCGGTCCATGCCGATGGCCTTCGCCGCTTCCCACTGGCCCTCATCAATCGATACGATGCCGCCGCGGAACACTTCGGCAAAAAACGCCGAGGATTGCAGCGAGAACGTCAGCACCGAAGCTTCAAACGGATTGATTTCGACACCAAACAATATCGGCATCGCAAAGAAGAACCAGAACAATTGTGCAATCGGCGGCGTTGAGCGCAAAAACTCGATCAGCACCCCGACAGGCACACTGATCAGTTTTGCGCCATAAAGCCGGCACAGCGCCAGAAACAGGCCCAGCGGCACACCGAACAGCAGCGCCAGTCCGGTGACTTTGAGCGTGTTCAAGAGGCCCAGCATCAACAGGTCAAAATCCCTGAAGACGATGCCAAAATCCCATTCATATCCCAAAGTTCAGGTCCTGATATGCGGGTTAAAAAGCGGCAGGCGAAGCAAGCTCCGCCTGCCCGGTGACAGACTTGCAGTTGGGCTCAGCTCTACCAGTCTTCGCGGCGCACTGCTGGAACGGACGAAGGATCAACACCGAATTCGGTGAGGAAGTCTTCATACCAGACCTGCGTCTGGCCGGTAGAGTAGTAATATGCGATTGCCGTGCTCACCCAGTCGCGAAACGTCTTGTCAGCTTCGCGACGCACACCAGCGGAAGACGCTGACTGGCGCACTGGCGATGGCAGCACAATCTGGCCGCGGCCGATCTGCTTGCGCATTGCAATCAACGGCGGATGGAACAGCGAAACCGCTTTCACCCGGCCCGACTGGAACGCTGCAACGGATTCCCCATTTGAGGGAAAGCGCAGGATCTCCGCCTTGTCGAGAAATTTGGTGACATAGGTGTCCATGGTTGTGCCCTGGGTGACGGCCAGTTTCATGTCGTCCGTGTTGAGATCAGCCCAGGTTTCGATTTTCATGTCATCATCGGCCAGAACCGCCAGCGCATAATACAGCAGCGGCTGGGCAGGAAAGTCGATCGCAAGCGCCCGCGTCGGTGTCGCATCCAGCACGAACATGATGTCGATCTTGTTGGCCTGCAATGCGGCAATTGCCGTGCCCCAGGTCACTTCGACCGGTTCGAATTCGACGCCCAGCTCAGCGGCCATTGCCTTGCCGACGGACGAGCCAAGGCCGGTCCATTCATCCGAGCCAAGTTCCTTGTAAAACCAGGGCGGTGCCTGCGTAACGCCAATGCGCAGACTGCCGCGTTCCTTGATGGCGTCCCATGTGGATGTTTCCTGAGCCGTGCCAGCACCAGCGGCGGCAAACAGCGCAGTAACGGCAACCACAAGGGCGGCCAGTTTCGTTGTAATAGATTTGAGCATGAAGGTCTCCGTGTCAAAGGTAACAGGGGTAAAATTGAACTCTCCAACTGTTGTCGATTGTCGACAATCTGTCAATCCGCGGCAAATACACCTTAAGGTTTGTGGAAAACACCGCCCACTTTTCTGCGCATCAGCCGCCACAACATGGCGGATATGTCGCCCTGCCACCACGAATTTCTATTGATCGAGGTCAAGGCGCACCTACTAAAAATAGGTAAGCTTCACTCCATAACCGGATGGGATGGAGACGATGGATTTTTTCAGGAATACCGGAGAAAAGCTTGAATTGCTGGAACAGATGATGGAACGCACATCGGTCGGCATTGGTGGGGATATAACCCGTGCCGCTGAACAGGATCTGCGCGCCGCCATGTCCGTCTGCCTTGGCTGTCAGGCCACATCTGACTGCAGGAATTGGCTGGCCGAAGATCACATTGATGCAAAACCACCATCGTTTTGCCCCAATGCGCAAAGGCTGGAACGTCTGCGCAACAGCTGAACCAGGCTATCCCCCTCAACGCTCAGGCATAGCTTCGCGGCGCGAAGCGGCAATCAGATCGGCAAGCTTGGTCTTCTGCTGGCCATTGCGATTAAAATTCTCTGGTTCAAGCCAGGCCAGATAGGCTTTTTTAAGCATCGGCCATTCCCGGTCGAGAACTGAATACCAAGCGGTGTCCCGGTTACGGCCCTTATAGACCAGCGCCTGTCGGAAAATCCCCTCATGGGTAAAACCATAGCGCTCCGCGGCGCGGCGGGAAGCTGCGTTCAGACTGTCGCATTTCCACTCATAACGGCGGTATCCAAGGTCTTCAAAGATATGAGCCATCATCAAGAACATGGCTTCGGTGGCCAGCGGCGTGCGCTGCAGCACCGGTGAATAAGCAATGCTACCCACTTCAATCACACCGGATCGCGGCACCATGCGCATATAGCTCGCCATGCCCACCGCCTTGCCGTTGGCCCGGTCGATGATGGCATAAAACAACGGATCGCTGCCTTCCACCTGAACCGCAATCCACTTTGACAGCGCCGCTTCCGTATCGAACGGGCCTGACGCCATATAAGTCCACAGACTGCCATTGCTGTCCTGCCGGTAGGCGGTAAACAGATCACTGCCATGGCGCGCTGCATCCAGAGCCTCAAGGCGGCAGAACCGTCCCTCCATCGAAATTCCTGACGGCGCCTTGCAGCCAGCCCAGCCAGCAATCTCCGCGCCGATCGGTTGACCAAGTTCATTAAAACGCTGCGGCATGTTCCCTCTTCTGGATGGCGCCGGGCCTATCCCCATTGCGGCGCTGAACGGCGCAACTGGCCGGCGGGAATGCGCCACTTTGCCGCCAGCTTGCCAATAGACAGCGGAAAACGCACCCGCCGCGCCGGACCCCACCCAGTGTGTTCAACTGCATCGGCCAGATCGCTCTCTGCTTCGCTCCGCGGAGGTACGCCCGGCTCAGTGCGTTTGCTTTGCGCCAGCAAATGTGCGGTGCGCGCCAGCGAGAGGCGCGCTGATAGGACCTTGCCCGTGGTGTTGCGGACCTGCAGGGAGTAGAGCACGCTTGCCGCCATCAGATAGCCGGTGGCGTGATCCAGCGCCTGCACCGGCAAAGGTACCGGCTTTTCAGCACTGCTTTGTGCCATGCCGTAGTCGGCGATGCCGCTGCTCATCTGCACCAGACTGTCAAACCCGCGCCGGCCAGCCCACGGACCGGTCCAGCCATAGGCATTCAGCGAAACATCGATCAGACCGGGATTAAGTGCCCGCAGCCGTTCATTGTCATAGCCCAGTCCTTCCAGCGCCCCTGGCCGATAACCATGCACCAGCACATCTGCGGATTTGACCAGCGCATCAAACACCACCCGGTCTGTGGCTGACACAAGGTCCAGTCCGGCACAATTTTTGCCAAGCGTTACCTCCGGCACCACGGCTCCTTCGTCCCAGAATGGCGGATCAATCCGCAGCACCCTGGCACCATATCCTGCCAGAAACCGCGTTGCCACGGGCCCGGCCAGAACCCGGGTCAGGTCCAGCACCTTCAGCCCGGCCAGCGGAGTTGGCGTCGGTGCGCTCTCGCCGCCCTGCTGCCAGCGCACCAGCGGCTCTGCGGCAACAGCCTGCCCTTGCCGGTGGTGCGCCCAGGCTTCGATACTGCGCATGGTCGCAGCGCAGCCCCCCGCGTTCACCACTGCAGCCTCCAGTTCATCCGCCTTCCATTCGGCAACAAGCGGTGCAAGCGCCGTCCGGTTCTCCACCTTGCCCAGCACCGAGAGGGCCGCCCGCCTGTGATGCGGTGCATTGGTGTGCAGCCTGATCCAGCCATCCGTTGTTCGATAATCACCGGCTATCGGGTCCCACACCGGCGGCAGGTCCCAGCCCTGTGGCCGCAGCGTCATGCCGAACCACATTGAAGCCAGTAACCGGTCGACCCGCACTGCGCCGCTCTCCCCTGTCAGGCCTGCCACCATCAGACCGGCTGTGCCGATACTGGCCGCCGCCAGATCGGAAACTGCAAACCACGCCGCCAGTGGATCACTCTCTTCGACCGACAGACGTTCAGTATCCAGCCACACTTCTGTGCCTGGAAATGCCGACATAATCTCTTTCAAAAAGGGGGTGCTCATGAAATTCGTTTCGACTTTCCTTCCAAGAAACATCCGGCCTTTACAGAAAACAGCCGGATCAGCTGCCGGCAATCACATTTGCAATCAGTTGCACTGCAATGAAGCTCAGCATCACCAGAATGATCTTGTCAAACACACTGCGAGGAACATGGCGTGCGATCAGCGCGCCAAGCGGCATGAACGCCACCAGCGGAATGAGTGCCAGACAACTCATCCAGAACCGCTCCATGGTCATCAGCCCGAAGCCGATCATCACCGGCAGTTGCGCCATCGCCATGGCGATGAAAAACAATGAGACCGTTGCAATGAACTGTGCCCGCTCCGGCTTCATGGCATTCAAAAACGTAAGGGAAACAGGCGCGGAAATACCCACCGCACCCTGCAACACGCCTGCCACTGCGCCAACCGGCACGGCAATTCGCAATGCGGCGGCATATTCCAGCTTCCAGTCCGGTTTGGCCACCCGGAATGCGATATAGACGATCACCAGCGCGCCGACCATCATGGTCAGAAAATCTGTCGGCAGATAGGCCAGCATCACGGTACCGATGGCAGCGCCGACCAGCCCGGTTCCGGCAAGCCGGTAACTCAGCGCCGGCGGCATCTGATCGCGGCGATAGGCCCAGACCTGCCAAAGATTGGACAGAAGGTTCGGCACCACGAAAACCGTCACCGCCGTCGGCACATCGTAAAACAGGGCAATGATCGGTACCGCCACGATCGGGGCCCCTGCCCCGGTCGCACCTTTCAGAATCCCACCCAGTGCAAAGCTGAGAAAAATATAGAAAAATTCCATAAGCATCTGCACCGCCCGACGTCTGTTCCGCCAACTCCTATACCCAACGGATTTCCCTGCCAACGGTCTTTCATTGCCGTCAGTACAAATGAGGCCGCCAATTCACCAGCATCAGTTCGTGCGACTGTCCCAAAGCCGCGCTCTGCGCATCTCCTTTCGGCAAAACTTTTCACAACCTGCTTGAAGTCCATGGGGTGTGCTGGCATGGTCCCCGTTCAACAAAACAGGTGTTTTGTCGAAACAGGGAGAGAACTATGAAAATAATCAAATCAACAGCTGTAGGAGCAGTCCTCAGCATCGGAATGCTTACATCGGCTCTCGCGGCAGAATGTATCGCCCCGGCCAACCCCGGCGGCGGCTGGGACTTCACTTGCCGTCAGATCGGCAAAATCATGTATGAAATCAAAGCTGTGGATTCACCTATTCAGGTGACAAACATGGCCGGTGCCGGTGGCGGCCTCGCCTACAGCACAGTGGTCAATGAGCGCAATACCGATCCCGATCTGATCATCGCGGCATCCTCTGCGACAACCACACGGCTGGCGCAGAATGCCTATGGCGGCGCAACCGCCGATCAGGTCCGCTTTGTTGGTGCCATTGGCGCTGATCCAGGCGTGATTGTTGTCAGCGCGGATTCAAAATTCCAAAGCCTCAATGATCTGGTCGATGCCATCAAGGCAGACCCGGGTTCGGTTGCTTTTGCCGGTGGTTCCGCAGTGGGCGGCTTTGATCATCTCAAGCCGTTGATGATCCTGCAGCGTGCCGGTTTCACCGACATCACCAAAGTCAAATATATCGGTGTGGACGGTGGTGCAGACGCCATCACCCAGACCATTGGCGGTTTCACGCAGGCGATGACCGGCGACATGTCGGAAATTGTTGGTTTTCTGAAATCCGGTGAAGTGCGTGTACTGGCCGTTCTCACCGAAGAACGTGTGCCCGGCTTTGAGGATATTCCGACAGCCAAGGAGCAGGGATTTGATGTGGTCGCCGTCAACTGGCGCGGCCTTTACATCCCCAAAGGCGTCAGCGACGAGGTTTTCGATACCTGGGCTGACCGTCTGGCGCAGGTGGCTGCATCCGATCAGTGGAAGCAGGCGATGGTTGACAACGGCCTGGCACCTTTCACCAAAGTCGGCGGCGACTTCCAGAGCTATGTCGATGGCCTTGTTGCTGAGGTCAAACAGCTGTCGAAGGACATCGGGGTCATTCAGTAATGGCCTCTGACCGGATTTTTGGTCTGGTCATATTCGGAGTGGCGCTCGCATATATTGCGAGCGCCTTTCAGATTCAGGCCAGTTTTCTGTCCGATCCGGTCGGGTCCAAATCATTCCCGATCCTGATCGGCGCCGTCACAATGATCAGCGCCCTGGTGCTGATTGTAAAACCCGACCCGGACCCCGATTGGCCGGCATCGCGCACCTTCATGCTTCTCGGCATCGCGGTGCTGACCCTGATCGGCTATGCCTATGCGCTGAAGCCAATGGGTTTCATCGCCCCCACTTTCATCGCCGCTGCCATTCTCAGCTATCAGATCAGCCCTCGGCCGGTTCCTGCACTGGTTAGCGGGGCCGGCTTGTCAGTTGGCCTGTTCATTCTGTTCAAATATGCGCTGGGTCTCGGGCTGTTTGCCTTTCCCAGAGGCTTTTTCGGATAAATTCATGGAAACTCTCGCCAATCTTGCACTGGGTTTCAGTGTTGCCTTCACGCCCTTTACCCTGATGCTCGCCATTATCGGCTGCTTTCTGGGCACCATTATCGGTGCCCTGCCCGGTCTGGGGCCCTCTAACGGGGTCGCCATTCTGATCCCCATCACCTTCACCCTGGGGCTGGATGCCACATCAGCGCTGGTGCTGATGACGAGTGTCTATTACGGCGCCATGTATGGTGGGCGAATTTCCTCGATCCTGCTCAACATTCCCGGCGATGAACCGGCGCTGATGACAACGCTGGACGGCTATCCGATGGCCCGGCAGGGCAAGGCGGGGGATGCGCTGGTGCTGTCCGGTGTGTCCTCTTTCGTCGGTGCTTTTCTGGCAACCATCGGCCTCATCATTCTTGCTCCGCTGCTCGCGCGCGTGGCCTATCTGTTTGGCCCGGCAGAGTATTTTGCACTCTATCTGCTCGCCTTTTGTACCCTCGGCGGCATGGCCTCCAACAATCAGGCGAAATCTGCAATTGCCGCCTGTCTCGGGCTAGGCATTGCCATGATCGGCCTCGACAATACGTCCGGCATGCCGCGCTTTACCTATGGCAATCTCCACCTCATGGATGGTGTGGATTTTCTAGTTGCCATTGTCGGCCTGTTTGCGATTGCCGAAGTGTTCTTTTTCATTGAAAGCCACGGCAAGGACACGGCGATTGGCGTCAAGCTTGAAAAAGTGACGATCCCCGTCAAAATGATCCTGGACAGTTTCTGGACCATGATCCGCTCCACCTTTATCGGCTTTTTTGCCGGTGTTCTGCCTGGTGCCGGCGCCTCGCTCGGCAGCTTCATGGCCTATATGGCGGAAAAGGCGGTTTCCAAGGACCCGGATTCCTTTGGCAAGGGCAATCCGCGCGGTGTTGCTGCGCCTGAAGCCGGCAACAATGCCGCGGCGGGCGGTGCTCTTGTGCCGATGCTGACGCTGGGCGTGCCCGGTTCCGGCACAACAGCGGTGCTGCTGGCCCTGCTGATGACCCTCAATATCACGCCTGGCCCGACCCTTTTTGCCGACCGGCCGGAAGTCGTCTGGGGGCTGATCGCCTCGCTGCTCATCTCCAATGTCGTGCTGCTCGTCATGAATGTGCCGCTGGTCAAAATCTTCGTCTACGTGCTACAGGTGCCGGCATGGGTGCTGCTGCCGGGTGTCACCATGATTTCCTTTGTCGGTATCTACTCCCTGTCGGGCAGCTATTTCGATCTGCTGCTGATGGTCGGCTTTGGTGTTCTGGGTTATTTTCTGCGCAAGCTGGACATTCCGACAGTCCCGGTCATTCTGGGTATTCTGCTGGGCAATCAGATGGAAGATTCCCTACGCCGGGCGATGGTACTGTCAGACGGCGAGTGGAGTTTCCTGTTTTCCACGCCCATCGCAATCGGGCTCTGGGTTGCGGCCATTGGCGGCTTCGTTGCTCCCATGTTCCTGCGCAAAGTCTTGAAGAAACCACAGGCTATAACGGATTGAAGACATGACACGCATTCTCATCCCTTCCGGTGCACTTGGTCTTGGCTATGACAAGCAGGCAATGGCGCGGGCCATTGCCGCAAAGCCGGACCTCATTGCCATTGATGGCGGCTCAACCGATTCCGGTCCGTCTTATCTCGGCCGCGGCGTCTCGAAATATTCCCGCGCCTCAACACGGCTGGAATGGAAGGGCCTCATGGAAGCGCGCGCCGAGGCGGGTGTACCGCTGGTTATCGGCACAGCGGGAACCTGCGGCACCGACAGTGCTGTGGACTGGCTTCTGGAAATCACCAGGGACATTGCAGCAGAGCTTGGCCAGAGCCTGAAAATTGCAGTGCTGCGCTCCTCGCAACAGGCCGCCATTGTAACAACGGCCTTTAACAGTGGAAAGCTGCACCCGCTCAGCCCGGCTCCTGATCTGTCTGCCGGTGCCATTACGGACTTCACCAACATCGTCGCACTGGCCGGCGCAGAGCAGATCCAGGCCGCTATCAATACCGGCGCGGATATCATCATTGCCGGGCGCACCACAGACACCGCCATCATTGCTGCCCTGCCGCTGATGCAGGGCTGTCACCCCGGCGCTGCCTGGCACGGTGCCAAGATCGGCGAATGCGGCGCGCTCTGCGCCAGCAATCCGCAATCCGGCGTGGTCCTGATCGATTTCGACGCCGATGGCTTTACCATCACCCCCACGGCTGACGGGGCAAACGCCAGCCCGCACACCGTGTCCGCCCACATGCTTTACGAAAATGCCGATCCCTTCATCCTTTATGAGCCGGGTGGCCATCTCGATGTCACCAATGCGCACTACGAGGCGATTGACACCAAAAGCGTGCGCGCCACAGGGGCTCAGTGGGTCCCCTCGGACCGCTATACGGTAAAGCTGGAAGGCGCGCGCATCGCCGGCTATCAGATCATGGCTTTTGCCCTGCTGCGCGACCGACGCTACGTCGATCAGGCCCAGCAATGGGCCGATGATATCGTTCAGAAAAGCCGGGAAAAGGCCATCGACCGGCTCGGTGTTGCAGCAGAAGACTTCACCATTGAGTTGCGGCTCATCGGCAAGAATGCGACCTTTGGCGCACTGGAGCCGGAAAATACCAACCACCGGCCCACAGAAATTGGCGTAATGGGCTTTGTCACCGCCAGCACCATGGCAATGGCCCAGGAAATCGGCAAGATACTCAATCCCTATCTGCTGCATCATCCGCTGACACAGGAAGAAGAACAGCCTACCTTTGCCTTCCAGTTTTCTCCCGCGGAAGTGCCGGTCGGTCCGGTCTATGAATTCTGCCTCAACCATGTCATGGAACTTGAGCATCCGATGGATGCATTTGCTCTGGAGACGCTCGAGGTTGGCCGTGGCTGAACTGGGACAATTGGTGGAAAAAGTCCGCTCCAAGAATGCCGGACCGTTCAAACTCACCATCGATATTTTCTGTGGATCGAGCGATGCCTACACACAAGTCGGATCGGCTCTGTCCACAGAACGCATCGCCACCCTGCTGAGGACTGATCTCTCCAGGCTGCAACGCTTCGACATTCCGTCCCTGAATGTCATAAAATTCAGCCTCGACCGTCCCCAGGTCCAGGGCTCGATTCACGACCGGGATATGCACGGTGCCAGTTGGGCGGCCCTTGTCGCTGAAATGGAAATTTAAAGAGCCTTCAACCGGCACTATCCAGGTATAACGGCAACCGATCCGGCGGGCCGTGAACTTTGCCCCGTTTATTTTACCGCCAAGCTTGCCACAATGCGCGCAGAAGCTGAATCGGCACAGGTTCCACTTTGCTGCAACAAACTGCGGAACAAATTGCAACGCAGAACAGCCGCACGGAGGAGCATCATTATGAAAACCCCTTGGCATTTATGGATTGTTGGTCTGGTCACGCTTTTGTGGAACGCCATGGGCGCGTTTGATTATGTCATGATCCAGACCAAAAATGCAGACTACCTCACCCAGTTTACGCCGGAGCAGTTGACCTATTTTCAAAGCTTCCCGGTTTGGCTGCAGGGTAGCTGAGCATCGCATTGTTGTGGTGGCTCTACGCCTTGAAAATGCGCGCCAACGGAGTGCTGCGGAAACGCACCCGCGGTGCTCTATTCACACAGCCGGAAGCCGCCATTGCGCGCGCGCATGTCGAGGTGAAAATGATTGGCATGGGCCGCATTCGTCATTGGCCCTAGAACCGTGGAGAAATAGGCGCAGGCCGCCCCACGTATCGCAGCTTGAAAGGAAGCCGTCTTGTCGTAATTGATGTTGCGCTCGATGACCGGAATGCGGCCGGCCTCCCCGGCTTCGAAGAAATGCACATCCAATCCATTAGCAAACGCATGTTCGCTGAGCTTGGCATCCGTCACACCATTGCGCATACGGCATTGATACGACGTGCTGATACCGATCCCGGTCAATGGTTCCTGCAGATAGAGTTTTGAAAGTGGGGCAACGGTCTGCTTGACCCATTTGGCGAGGCCAACTGCCATCGGGCACGACAAGGTCGCGGTTTCGCTGAGTGCAACACCTCCGGGCAACGCTGTCAGCGTGACCGGATAAGCAATTCCGCATCCGCCCTCTGCAATAATCGGATCCAGCGGTGTGAATTGCACGCCCAATGCTTTCAGTTCCGCCTCACAGGCCGATGCAGTATCGGCTTCGCTTTTCACCGCCTCAAGAATTGATGCTGGCGTGCGGGCATTCGGAGGCAATTTCTCCTGGGTTACGGAGGGCACAGAATCTGCCTCCGCGTCAGACTCTATCTCTGTGTCAGCCTCGGCCTCTGTGCGAGTCTCTGTCTCTGCCTGCGGTTTGGCCGCCGGTGTCACGGAGGCCGCCGAAACTGAAGGCAGAGGGGTGTCTGGCGCGTTGCCGGCTAGCGGTTTGCTGGTTGGGAGCGGCACCGCTTCGATTGCAGCAAGGGGCATTGGTGCAACCACCAGCAACGCGACCAGAACAAGTATACTGAGACGATCTTTTCGCATCAGGAACCTTCGAGAAACTCTACAATCGTGCCCGGCGAGACGAGTTTGGCCAGCTCTTCCGCATCCCAGTTTGTCAGACGCACACAGCCATTGCTTTGGGTCTTGGCAATCTTTGAAGGATCGGGCGTGCCATGAATACCATAAGTCGGTTTGGACAAATCGATCCACATCGAGCCGACCGGGCCATTCGGGCCAGCTGGAATAGTCAGAACTTCGGTATTGTCACCCTGGGTGAAGTTGATCTTCGGATTATAGGTGTAGGTTGGATTTTCCGCGACCGCGACAACTTCGTGGGTTCCCGATGGGCTGGGCGTACTTTCGCTACCTACAGTTGCCGGGTACATGGCGACCAGCAGTCCTTCGCCATCATAGGCTTGAACCCGGCCGTTTTTCCCATCAACCAGAATCCTGCGAACGCTGGTATTCTCAATCGGCCGCATTGGACTGGCGACAAGCAGGACCTCGCCGACATTTGAAAAAGTAGCGGAGGGATTGAGCCCGCGCAGGAAATTTTCATCCATGTGGAACCGCTCTGCCAGCATCTCAGCCGGACTGGTAAAGCTGAGCGCTTTCAATTTAGCTTTCTCACTGTAATCACTTGGCACCTCGGCTATATAATCAATAGCCAGGTCTTCTTCGGTGATTGCGTAAGTCTGCATCACCTCGTCACCGAAAGTCGCAGAGAGCACCTCCCACGTTTCAGGCGTTACGGTGCCTGTCGCCTCAAGCTGATTAACGGACTGGAAGGCAATGATCGCCCCAGCGTAGTTTTCCCCGGCCAGACCATCAATGACACCGACCGAAAACCCGGCCCGGTCCAGTGCGATCTGAACGCGGGTTACCAGCGCTGAAGGACCTTCATGCCCTGCTTCTGAATTGGGTGCTGACCCCTCTTCCTGCTTGAGTGGAAGAGTTTGACCTGGCGTTGCTGCTTCAATGGCATCCCGGGTCAGGGGGGTTTGACCCATGGCCAGCGACACCGCCAGAAGGACATATGCACAGGAGGTCAGCATGCCTGTGATGAACAATGATCTTTTCATTACGTCCCCTTTTTATGGCTGCGACATGCAGTCATAGCGCTGAAATATGCGCGCTCTTAAAGGTGACAACGTTGCTGATCCAGATTGGTTCCAGCGCTTTTATACTTTTTTATACTTAAAGACAGCTGTCGCAAATATTTAACTCCGGCCGCAATTTTTTCATCAATTCTCGGAACAACCGCGCAGTCCATCCGTTAACACTTCAACAACACCACGAAACGCCTTTTTGGAGAACTGCCATGACCGAACTGTTTGCCATCTTTCTCGTAAGTTGCTCTCATATGCTTGGCGTGTGCAAGGAATCCCCTGAACCAGTTCAGGTTTTCGCTAATTACAGAACCTGCGAAGAACGCCTTTATACCCGCCTTGATGATGCCGTTTCAAAATTTGAAAAATCACTTCCAGTCGCAGTTGGCAAATGCGTTAAAGTGAAACCCGATATGGCCCTGGCGACACCTGATTTCAAATGGTTCTTTGCCAACGATGGTAACCTTTTTGTAGAAGCAGTTGCGCCTGCCGCCCAGCAGAACGCTACAAATTCTCAGCAGGCTATGCTGAGCCCAGACAAAGGCTGATACCGATCAGCAGGCAGTTATAAACGCATATGGCAATTTTACCAATCTTTTAACGCAGCACGTCTTAAAGCCTCAAAAAAGCCCTCGCCCATGGCGGGGGTTTTTTTGTGCATGCACAAATTGTCCTGGATCATTGAATGTCCTGGTAGGACACCACCCCCTTGGCCTATCCGAATGAAGGCCAGGGGTCGTCATATCCCTCCTCCACCGGCAGCTTCTCGACCTCCCGGCCCACACCGGACAGATTTTGGCGAATGACGTCCGTGTCCCGATCAGCAGAGCTGTCCGATGAATCATTCTAAGGCAGCAAAGCGTAAATTCGTCAACACAACACACGTTCCCGCTTATTGCCAACGTGCCAGAAACCGCGGGCATAGCTCAGTCGCACGGCTGAAAACTGATGCCGTTTCACTGGCATCCAGATATGTTCAGACCCCGCATTTCCCGCTCATCAGATATCAACCGATCAGCCCCTGCCGGCTCGCCTATCCAGCGGCCCTTGTTAATGACCCATCTGACCGTCACCGATACCGAGCGTTGTCGTGTCGAGCTTGCATGGAAGAGGATTGTTAAATGGCAGTGGCGGGCTCGTCTTTCACAAGGCCGGTACCAGTTGGAGTTACTCAGGTGCACTTTGAGAACGAACAATCAGGCTCCCATTGCACTTTCGCCACCCGCAAAAAAATTAAACAACTGATAGCAAACGTAAAAGCATATGGATGCGGCGGCTGTCAGTTGCGGGACCGAAACCAGAGTTACAAGCGCCCCATACGCCTGGACGTTCGGACCGTGCCGCATAAAATTGCGAGCACCTGCAGTCGCCCTTGTTCCTGACAGAGTGAATTTGACAGGGAATTAAATCTCAGTTGTCCCGGCGCGATCAGGTGTCTGCGCGCCCCGATTGCCTGTAGGCCGAAGCAAATCTCAAAATGTTTTCATATGACACGGTTGCGCGCCAAGCCGTCAGTTTTTTCTTGTCGTGCTTGATACGGTGATCACGCATCGCCAAACGCAAAACGGCCGCTCCGAGGAGCGGCCGTCATATGCGCAAATTCAGATCGAATTAGCCTTCATATGCAGGCTGAGCTTCGAGCTGTTCCTTGGTGGCATCAATATAAACACGGAATGCTGTGCCATCGTTTTCACGCAGGATGTTCAACTCATCAAGTGTGACGGAAATTCGGTGTTCACCTATGCCAAGGAAGCCGCCAATATCAAGAATGGCATTTTTGATCTGGCCGTTGTCGTCGACAAGCAGTTTGTCGATTTCGCCGACATCTTCATCATCCACACTGTAAACGCGCGCGCCGGTCAGATCGTCGGTGGTCAGTTCATCAATTACGACCGGACCGTAGCCTTCGCGGGTCACATCAGGTGCCATCAGCATCCGACGCTCGCCATCCAACACACGGTCGTCGGCGTCGGATTTGTCGTCAGTCATTGCACGCTCTTTCTTGACGTCAACGTCTGTTTCGACTTCCCGCTCGCGTTCCGTCACCGCAACACGGGCAAAGGTTTCCATATCGGTCAGGCCCTGCTTGTTGGTGTTGACCACCAGAAAGAAATCATCGGGGTCGTCTTTTTCGCTGACCATCTTGATGCTGGACATTTCAACGGCAACGTCTTTTTCGCCGATGCCGATGAATCCGCCAACGCCGATAATCACAGCTTTCACCTGGCCGTCACGGCTGAGGATCACATCATTGATTTCGCCGATGTCGTCCCAATTCTGTTCAGCATCTGCTTCCAACATCGTGTCGGCATTGAAGCTGTCAAAGTCTTTTTCAGCCGCATAGACACGCATTCCGATAAATTCAGAAGCGTAAATATCGCCCTGCTGCTCAACAGAATAAGGCTGCAGTGTTGTTGTATGCGCTGCAGCAAAGGCTGATGTGGACAGCATGAGCGTCATTGCAGTTGTTGCGATAATGCGTTTCATGAGGCATTCTCCATTTGTTGTATCGTTTTGTCTAACTACACGCCGGGTTCGACATCGTGCGTGGCGTTATCAACAGAACAAACGACTGGCGAATAAGTTCCAAAGCATTTGCAAGTTTTGGACTTATTCGCTGATTTCCGGATTGCCGGAAAAGAGCTGGTGGAGTTCAACTGTCTGAACGGTGGTATGGGTTTATAATAAATCTGGCCCAACCACAGGCACCGTGGGTCTCTGTGGGCCGCGCCCGCAACCGTTCACCGCATAGCACTTCGCTCTGGCCATGCAGCGTCTTTTAAAGACGCCGATAATTCAGCAACCTCAAATCTGAGTCTAGAATGAAACCGGCGGTGTAGATTTGGCGCCGGTTCGTGAACCGCTGTGGTGATTAAAAATTCTCGTTTGCGGGTGATTGGAAACTCACCGTTAAAAACCGTTTCCGCCCAGAGTTTTAAGTTCACACTTTGTTAGGCATCTTTGAACATGCTCCGGAACGCAACCAGGCGTTTGTCCGTTGTCGTGTCACCAATAACAAACATGACTAATTTGATTCAAACTGAAAGAAAAAAATGGCTCAACACCGGACATTGCTCATCGTCGAAGATGATCCCTTTATAGCGATGGATATGGAATGGGAATTCTCTGACCGCGGTTACAAGGTGGTCACCGCTTCAGATCCCGTGAGCGGTGCGTGCGCCCTCGCTCGGGCGCTGCCGGATTTTGCCATTCTCGATTATAATCTGGGGAAGGATACCAGTGTGTCCATCGCCAGAGCTCTGATCGATGCAAAAATTCCGTTCATCTATGTAACCGGACGCCCGCAGGCTGTGGTCGACGATGTGTCCGCACCGCACGCTCCGATTATACCTAAACCATTCAACTTCGATTTCCTGGAACGCACATTTCTGGCTGCGGCGGCCTGATACAACAACACCCCCGCGATTTGCGGAGGTGGTGTTTTATGGCGGGTATTTTGGAGGTCACCGCTGATCTTGTTCAAACTTCGAGCCGTCAGGATCAGATCAATCCTGCGTAAGACATGATGGCTCCCATAACAAAAAGAACGCCGAATACGTAAAGCGCAGTTTCCATTTCAAAGGCCTTTCGTAGGCTCTGAGTTGATAACGGCACAGGGCTATATTGGTTCCCGGTATGAACTAAAAAAGTGAGCAGCTTTAAAATCCCGCTTTTTGCCACAAGTTTACAGTGTCACGGCGGTTTTACACCTGCTCTTTCACGCTTGCATCCTCGACATTAATATGCCGCCAAATCGCTTCCGTGAAGGAATAGGCCGCAAACAGAATAAGACCAATCCCCATTGCAAGCAGCAACCATTGTCCAAATGGCAGCTCTTGCAGGAATTCCAGAGCATCTTCCAGGTTCGGTGTGTCACTGGCATCGTCGCCTGCATTCAAAAATCGATAAATCAGCAGAACACCCAGCAGAGCAAAAACCGAACCCCGAGCAATGAGGCCGGCAATCGATACGGGATGAATCAAATTCATCTGAGCCTCGGTAGCTTTGAGATGTTCTTCATATTTCCGAAAAGCTGCCTTCCACCAGTGTGCAGCTGCCACGCCGAAAAAGATGATTGCAAGTCCGAGCGAAATAAATTTCATGCTCACGAAACGGGAAAGATAATCTGCAAATCCGTCCGAACCGCTGCTGCCACTGCCAGACCCCCAAAACAACCCCAACAAGGATAGCGCGTATAGCGCAAGGGTAGCATAGGTGAACGCGCTGGCCAGCAGACCTGTCCGAACCACGAGTCCCTTCGCAGACCAACCATGATCATCTGTGTCAAGCAGGGATTGTATCAGCCGCCACATGACGTAGCCCGCCAACCCGACAATCACAGCACCCAGCATCAGGTCCCCCAGGGGCTGTTCGAGAAGAGTCCTCAGCGCCCCTTTGCTGTCTTTTTCATCCCCAGCGCCAAACGATGCCAGCACTGTGAAAATACCGATTATAAGATAAACAAGACCACGTGCCGTATAGCCAGCGCGCGCCAGCGGAATGATCCAGGCGTGAAAAGATTTCATGTTGTTGCCAGACGTTTTGAAATGTGTTGCCTCAGCCGGAACGCCCCAACTCCTCGTTTCGTTCCGCACGGCCTGACAGATGGCGGGCAATTTTGTCAGCGACCAGCCAACTGCCCGATGCCCATGCCAGACCGATGGCCCAGCCCGCAATCACATCACTCGGCCAGTGGACACCCAGATAGACGCGTGTGCTGCCGATAATCAGGGCGAGGATCACGGCAGCGATCAGAATATAGATCCTAAGCCGGCGCATCTCGATAAACCGTATTGCTATCGCAGCAAGGGTGAGCCAGGCGATCATCGAAAGCATCGCGTGGGCACTTGGAAAGCTGGAGGTGAAAGTCTGATCGAGACGGTCTACAAGGTCAGGCCGGGCCCGGTTGAAAAACAGTTTCAGCAGTGAAGATACGACGCTCCCCGAGATCAGCGTCACCGCGAGAAACACTGCTGCGGCTGTTTTCCGGGCAATCAGCAGGGCGATGAGAACTATCACCACGGCCAGGACCACTATCGGATAACCGCCAAGGGCGGTCAGTTCAGCGGCAGCCTCCTGAAACCAGACAGGGCCCCAGGCATCGGAGAGATCTTCCGGATTGCGCAAGGAGAGGACGACAATGCGATCAAAACTTTCCGTCAGGCCGAGTTGGACCGCCCCCACCAACACGGCGAATACCACCACCCCGATTGACAGCGTCGTATATGCGGCTCGGCGCATCGCGTTGGAGGCTGGCCTGTGGCTCATCATTGTGGAACTCCAGGACGCGGCAGTAATACCCGCAATGCATCTTTTTCGATCTTGAAGTCAACCCGGGAAGGCAAATCCACGAGTTCCCCATCTTTCAGCGCGCTTGAGCTTTTTCGTTTACGAGGGAACGAAACAGACAACTGCTGTGTCTCTTCGATGGTAACATTCTCATTCTCCGCCCACGTACCGACAATCAGATCCAGGATCAGCTTCACGGCTTCCAACGGGTTCACTTTTGGCGTGCGGTAAACGCCCAGGCAGTGCCCGTTATATGTGTCTGCGAACAACTTGTGCCCTGTCCCCAGAAGATTGTTAGACACAGATAGAGCCGTTATCCGTTCAGTGCGTGGCTCCGACGAGTCCGCTTTGAAGCGTGCCGGAAAGGACGGCGGATCAGTTATGACACTGAACATCGCCCGCAATGTCGCTGTGATTTTCCCCAGTCGGGACGCGTAATCCATCTTGTTGCGCAATTTTACTGCCCGCGGGTGAAAGCCGACTGAATACTGGTTGATGAACGGCTCGCCATTGGCTGTGGCAATGTCGGCCGACACTTCCTTGCCCAGGGCCAGTGCCGAAACCGCCTCAAATATATCTGCTGGTGACCCGAGCGTGCTGGCATAAAGATTCATCGTGCCGCCAGGCAGCACACCCAGCACTCTGTTAGATCGCCAGGCGAGCTCCGCAAGTGCAGAAACAGTACCATCACCGCCCGCAGCAATCAGCAATTCCGCCTGCGAAGCTCTCGCCTGTTCGAGCGCGTCCTCCATTCCGGTCTGGTCAGTGCGGATGATGCTGACAGTGTGACCTGCCTTTTCAAATTCTGATCTGACATGAGATTCAAAAGATGCCATGTCACAAGTCTTCAACGTTCCGCTTTCGCCATTGATAAGCGCCAAACCATCCACTGCAGCTATTCCTTCCGCCATTGGTCCGGCGCGCGGATTTGGTAACCAGCGTACCGTTTCATTCCAGGATCTTTGCCATTTGTCTCATACCGGCAGAAACATCATGTTTCCAGCAAAACGACATGTTTGTTCAGTGTTGCCACGGTGGCAGAACGACCAACTCGCCGAGGAGTTCCGGGCGGCACAGGGATAAATCCCGGTGGGTCCCTGGTCCTGCTGCTGTGGCCAGCGGGGATCACTGCGCTTCATAAAATTGGGAACTTTTCGGCAGGTCTGCGCGTTGTCGGGCATATCCAGCTAATAAGGGGAGCTTCCTAATGAACGCCATTATCTATCTCGTCGGACTCGTTGTTGTCATCATGTTTATCCTGTCTCTACTCGGATTGCGATAGGATCGCATCATGGCAAACACAGCAAAACAAATAACGTCTACAGAACCAGGGACATCGGCAGCTGTCACTGCCTCGGTCGCGCCCACATCTTCCTATCTTGAGTGGGGTGCCATTATGGGCGGGGCGGTGCTCGCAGGAGGAATCTCAGTTGTTCTGCTGCAATTTGCGGCCGGAACAGGTTTGGCGATGGGCTCTCCAACGCTGTCTGATGGGTCAGCATCCTGGAACGTGCTGGTCGCGGGTCTCTATGTCGTCGTCGTCGCTATCGCAAGCTCTTCCGCCGGCGGCTATATCGCTGGGCGGATGAGATCGAAATGGGCAGATTCCACCGAAGCGGAGGTCGAGTTTCGCGATGGAGTCCATGGTCTGGTCGTCTGGGCAACAGCAACACTTGGTGTGGCTGTCGTGATGGGCGTACTGACCGCATTGTCGGCATTAGGTGCCAGCGCCGCGGCAGCGGCAGATGCGGCTGAAATCCCAGAGAATACCTTGCGTCTGACAGCGAATATCTCGGCAATATTTTCGTTCGCCAGTGCAGCTGGAGCCCTGCTTGGTGCGGCTGCGGCATGGTTTTCCGCAACATTCGGCGGAGAACACAGAGACCAGGGCCTGTCGGTGCATGAGGTGGTTCCGGTCGCGCTGAGGCGCCGCACGGCAAACTAAATGCAACGCATGTGAATTTAAAAAGGCGCCCGGCAAAACCGGGTGCCTTTTTGCGTTTTAATGAAGCGGTGATTTAACTATTTTTTTTCAACTGTCTATCTGTTTGGAACCAATCTCGATCTTCTGCGTTTTAAGCAAGTAACAATCATGGAGAGCGGCAATGTCTAATCCCGACCGACCTACGCATACCGAGCGCGAAACGACTATAGTTACTAGTGATGGAGGCGGCGGCGGTGCTGTCTGGTTCCTCATTGGTGCAGTTGTGGTGGCGCTGATCATCGGCGGCTACTTTTACACAGGTGGCGACTTCTTCGGCGGAGGCGACAAATCAATTGATGTGAACGTAGACCTTCCAAAAGTCGAACCAACCAACTAAATAGGGGCACAAATCATGGGTCTTGGTACAATACTTGTAATAATTCTGGTGATCCTCCTCATCGGAGCCCTGCCATCCTGGGGTTACAGCCGGAGTTGGGGATATTTTCCATCCGGCGGACTTGGACTGGTCCTGCTGATCGTCCTGGTCCTTGTGTTGATGGGCCGGGTCTGACCGCAAAGCGGTTCTTATCTGAACTGATTGAGACCCGCTCGGAGACTGTAATCTTCTGTTCCCACAGGAGTTTACGGATCTCGGGGCGGGTTTTCCATTTTAGAGCGTCGCCTCATGATGACGCTGCCGTCTTCCTTGGTGTAGCTCGCACCGGTCGGCACATCCAGCAGGTCGAACACTCGTTCCGACGGGCGGCATAGAGCAGCTCCCCTGGGGGTACAGACAATCGGCCGGTTGACCAGAACCGGATGCGCCAGCATGGCTTCCAATATTGCGTCATCCGAAACAGCCGGGTCAGTCAGGCCAAGTTCCTCGGCAGGCGATTTTGATACCCTGAGGGCGCTGCGCGGCGTCAGATCTGTGGCAGCAAACAGGGCCTGTAATTGACCGCGTGTCCAGCCGGTTGTGAGATAGTCAATGACGATCGGCTGCTCCGCAAATGCGCGGATGATCTCCAGCACATTGCGCGATGTGCCGCAATTCGGGTTGTGGTGAATGACAATGCTCATACCAGATTAACTTTCTGTTCTTGCGGGTCTAGTTGCAATCGGCAAAACGCCCAGGCCAGAATGGCCCCTGCAAGCTGCGCCACAACGAACCATGGCACATCGCCGGGGCGGATTCCGGCGAACGTATCGGAAAATCCGCGGGCAATGGTAACCGCCGGATTGGCAAAAGACGTCGAGGCGGTAAACCAGTAGGCTGCGGTGATATACAGACCTACCGCCATCGCGACTGCGCTCTCCCTGGCTTTCAGAGTGGCCAGAATGGTGAGCACCAGACCGAAGGTGGCCACCACTTCGGCCAGCCATTGCGGTCCGCCGCTGCGGACTGTTTGCGAGAACTGCCAGACCGGTTCCTGGAACATCATATGCGCCAGCCACACCCCCGGCAAGCCCACCACTGATCTGTGCCACCACATAGGCCATGCCAAGCGCACGCGATACCACACCTTGAAAGGCAAAAACCAGCGTGACAGCCGGGTTGAAATGCGCTCCGGAAATAGGGCCCAGCATGGTGATCAGCACCACCAGAATTGCACCGGTGGGAATTGTGTTGCCCAACAGCGCAATCGCCACATTTCCGCCCGCAAGACGCTCCGCCATTATCCCGGACCCGATCACAGTGGCCAGAAGGATGGCAGTACCGACAAATTCGGCCGAAAGGCGTTGCCGCACTGAATAAGAATTCACGATTGTGTCCCGCACTACATGCCTGTCGCCGCAGGTGTCAGCAGGCACAGGCGATTTCATCAATCACCGGCTTGCACAATTCCGCACGCCCGCCGCAGCAATCCTCCAGGAGAAATCCGAGCAGGCCACGCATGGCATCAAAATCCGCAAAATAGCGGATGCTCCTGCCCTGCCGTTCATTGCGCACCAGCCCGGCATTCAGCAGCACAGCCAGATTGGCCGACATAGTGTTTTGCCGCACCGCCAGCTTTTCTCCGATTTCGCCCGCTGCCAATCCCTGCCCTCCAGCTTTGACAAGCAGACGAAACACATCCAACCGCGTCGGCTGGCTCAGAGCGGCAAAGGCGGAAGCAGCACTTAATTCATCCATATATCATGATTAATTGATATTTACATGACAAACAAGAGGATTTTTCTGAAGCTTATAATTCTCATCCAATTGGAAAGCGCCTGTTGAACTCCACAACGAGTTTTTGCCGCAAAAACAAAGCGCTGTTTCTCCCCCATCCCATTGGCTAAGGTGGCCCTTAAAACACGCGCACATCACATGGACCTGGAGAGCACAATCAATGGCAAAGCCGCCACGCAAAGTCATCATCACCTGTGCCGTGACCGGTGCCATTCACACCCCAACCATGTCGCCGCATCTGCCGGTGACGCCCAATGAAATTGCCGCCAGTGCTGTTGAAGCTGCCGAAGCCGGTGCGTCGATCCTGCATCTTCATGCACGCGATCCCGGCACTGGCAAACCCACCCAGGACCCGGCAGTATTTGCGCAGTTTCTGCCGCGCATCAAGCAAAGCTGCAATGCGGTGATCAACCTCACCACCGGTGGCAGTCCGTTCATGAGCGTTGCCGAGCGCTTGGCTCCGGCCACCACATTCAAGCCAGAAATCGCCTCGCTGAATATGGGATCAATGAATTTCGGCCTTTACCCGATGCTCGGCCGGTTTTCCGAATTCCAGCATGATTGGGAGCGCACTCATCTGGAAGCGTCGCGCGATCTGGTGTTCAAGAACACGTTTCAGGACATTGAGGACATTCTGCGCGCTGGCAATGACAACGGCACCCGCTTCGAATTTGAGTGCTACGACATTTCCCATCTTTACAATCTGGCGCATTTTGTCGATCGCGGCCTCGCCAAAACGCCGCTTTTCATTCAGTCGGTCTTCGGCCTTTTGGGCGGCATTGGCGGCCACCCGGAAGATCTGATGCATATGAAGCGCACCGCCGACCGATTGTTTGGCGAAAACTATCAATGGTCCATACTCGGCGCCGGCCGCAACCAGATGGCACTGGCCGGCATGGGTGCCGCTCAAGGCGCCAATGTGCGCGTCGGGCTGGAGGATTCGCTGTGGATAGCACCCGGCGAGCTGGCCCGCTCCAACGCCCAGCAGGTCACAAAGATCCGCCAGATACTGGAGGGCCTTTCGCTGGAAATCGCCACACCGGATGAAGCCCGCGAGCTGCTGCAGTTGAAGGGCGGCGATCAGGTCGCGTTTTGAACCAACACGGAGACTAGCATGAGTGAAACACTGGGCCTTCCACCCGGCACCAAAGTCCTGGTCACGGCCGGAGCCAGCGGCATTGGCTATGCGATTGCCAGAACCTTTGCGGAAGCGGGCGCAAAACTCCACGTCTGCGACAATGTCAAAACCACGCTGGACGCTTGCGCTGCGGCCCATCCGGACTGGGGTGCAAGCCTTTGCGATGTATCCGATGAGGCAGAGGTGGAACGCCTGTTTCAGGAGGCCGAAGACCATCTTGGAGGGCTCGATGTGCTGGTCAATAATGCCGGCATTGCCGGACCCACCGGCAGCATTCACGCTATGGACGGCCTGGAATGGCGCCGCACCATCGATGTCAATCTCAACAGCCAGTTCTACTGCACAAAGCTGGCTGTGCCGCTGCTGAAGCAGTCTGAAAATCCATCCATCATCTGTCTTTCCTCAGTCGCCGGCCGGCTTGGTTATGCGTTTCGCACGCCCTATGCCGCCAGCAAATGGGCGATTATCGGCCTCGTCAAAAGCCTCGCCATTGAATTGGGTCCACAGGGCATTCGCGTCAACGCCATCCTGCCCGGCGTGGTGGAAGGCCCGCGCATCGACAAAGTCATAGCGGCACGGGCGGAAGTCGCCGGCGTGTCGCATCAGCAGATGGAACAGGAATATATCTCCAAAATTTCCCTGCGCCGCATGGTCACTGCGCAGGACATCGCCAATCAGGCGCTCTATCTCGCCTCGCCCCTTGGTGCCAACATTTCCGGCCAGCCGATCAGCGTCTGCGGCAATGTGGAGGTGCTTTAGCGGGATTCATTGTGTCACATTGAATCGACTACCCGGACAGCGCACGCACGGTTTGAATGGGCATGAATAACCGTCGCGGCTGATCCGGCAGTGATTGAAAGCCAAAGCTTTCATAATAGGTCTTTCGCCGCAGTATGGTCTCGGCATCACCATCGTCAATGACGTCCAGCAGCACAGCACAGGTGCCGATTTCCGCTGAGATTCGGCCGATGCGGCTCAACGCATCGGCCAGCAGCACACCGCCAAGACCCTTGCCTTGATGGTTCAGATCGACCCCGATCATGGCAATGAATGCCGCTGGTAATGTGCCGTGGCGCATGGCCTTTTTGGCGTAGGTTTGCGGCATGTCCTGTGCAGCGACGGCATGCATATTGAGACCATAGAATCCAACAATTTTCCTGGCAGGGTCAACCAGAACCCAGATGCGCACCAGATCGGCTTTCACGCCCTTTTTAGCGGTCAGCTTCAGGTAATTGTCGATCTGCCCAACGCCGCAACAGAAACTTGCACGCTCATGAAGTTTTGCATCAAACGCCTCTATAGTGAGACCTTTCAGACCATTGTCAGCCGACACCGGACTTTCAGGTATTCAAATCGGCATTCGCGATCAATTTTTCACGCAGAGCGAATGCCTTTGCTAATCGTTCGGAAGGTTGAGGCGGATTGTCGAGCGCAGCAAAAAAGGCGGTGCTGTCGGCCGCGCTGGCAAGCACGGTCACGTCGTGTGCAGCCAGCGTTGCTTTTGCAGCCTCGAGCGCCGCACTGATGACGTAGGCACTGACATCAACCCCGTTCAGCGCAGCAGCGCGGCTGATTGTGTCTTTTACGCTCGGCTGCGTGCGCAGTTCGACGCGCGCGCTTTTCGGCTCGTCTGAACTCCGCTTGTCTCCAGATGCCAGCATGGCAAACTCCTGAGGGTTGCTGCAACACCCTCGTAGATTCGAGCAGTTTGCAGTTCGTACATAATGTACGGCAAATTGACGTACATTTCAAGAATTGACCGACAAAACGTGATTTCTGCAAAATCCAGCCCTGCTTGCGTGTAGACCCGCCGCTGTTCCTTCAGTAACACTGTCGGTAAAAACACATCGCCCGGATTTGCAGGACACATTCATGCTGTCGCTCAGTGCTGAAGAACAGGCCATTCTGGCCGGGACAACCGGCACCACCGGTGACCGCATGGCCATGGAAATTGTTGTTGAGGCCGCCACCATGCTGGGTGCTCAAAGCCTGGTGCCGGTCATGTCCAGCCATATTGACGGCTGTCTTTATCATGGCGATTCCGGCGCATTGTTCTGCGAGGAACTGGCCCGCCAGGGCGCGTGCGTCAAAGTGCCGACCAGCACCAATGTCGGCGCCCTCAACCTGCTGAATCCGAACCAGACCCGCCTGCCCCCGGCGCAGCGCAAAATGGCGCTGCGGCTGATGACCGCCCATCAGAGGATGGGCTGTGCTTCAAGCTGGACCTGCGCCCCCTACCAGGCTGGCATGCGTCCCGAGCTGGGCGAACAGGTTGCCTGGGGCGAATCCAATGCAGTGGCGTTCGTCAATACGGTGCTTGGCGCCCGCAGCAATCGCTATGGCGATTTTCTCGATATTGCCTGCGCGATTTCCGGCCGTGCGCCCAATTACGGCCTGCATCTTGCCGAAAACCGCCGCGCCAGCCTGCTGATTGACCTGACCGGCCTGCCCCGGCCACTGTTGCAGGAAGATGCATTTTTTCCGGTTCTGGGCGCGATGATCGGCCGTCTCGCCGGCGATGCCATAGCGGTGGTCGATGGCCTGCTGCCGGCCGCCACCGATGACCAGCTCAAGGCACTATGCGCCGGAGCGGCTTCCACCGGTTCCGTAGCGCTTGTGCATCTGGCAGGCATCACTCCGGAAGCACCGGATGCTGAAACCGCTCTTGGCGGTATCCCGCCGCAGGAGATCATTTCGGTAGATCAGGCCATGGTGCTCGCCGCCCGCAACAGCCTCAGCCTGGTTAAACCCGGTCCAATTGACTGTGTCGCCCTCGGCAGCCCGCATTTTTCCAATGCCGAATGCCGGCGGTTTCTGCAACTGGCAGACGGAAAACCATTTCGCGTCCCGGTCTATATCTGTCTCGGGCGCCACACTCTGGCAGAATTGCAGCACGACAGCGCCGACGAAGCCTTGCGCGCCCTGGGCGTGACTTTGGTGGTGGATACCTGCGTCGTGGTCACCCCGATCCTGCCCGCCACACCGGGTGTCATGATGACCAACTCTGCCAAATTCGCCCATTATGCAAGCGGCAACACCGGCTATGCGCCGGTTTTCGGCACGCTGCCGGATTGTGTCGCCAGCGCCCGAACCGGCCATGTCATATGGGATGCAAAAGTATGGGGATGAGCTGGCAGGCGGAGGTGTTGTGCGCCGGCACGGCGGAAGGCGAAGTGTTGCGGTTTGACGCGCCGGTCAGCTTCTGGGGTGGCATCAGCCCGCAAACCTCCGAGGTGACCCTTGCCGGTCACCCGCAGCTTGGCCAGACAATCGCAGGCAAAATGCTGGTGATCCCGCGCCTGATCGGCTCATCCTCGTCTTCCGCCGTGCTGCTGGAACTGCTGTATAACGGCATTGCCCCCAAGGCGCTGATATTGGGCGGCCGCGATGCCATTTTGCCGGTCGGCGTCGTGGTCGCGCGGCAGATGGGCTGGCCCACCATCCCCATCGCCACACTATCCGAGCCGCCCTTCACCACCGGCACCCGGCTGCGGCTTGGCGAAGACGGCCGGATTGAGCAACTGGGGCCGATGCCGCAAACTATTTCCCCCTCACCGTAATTCCACCATTCTTTCGGAAAATTCCAGCGCGATGGCGTCCAGGGTATTTTTCAGGTAGCGCATCATGTGGCCCGGCCAGGTGCCCATCTCGCTATCCTCGACACAGGCCATATGGATCGTGTTGCTGGCGCTGGCATAGGGATGGCGGCTCTTCTCGGCGGCAGCGCGCATCGCCTTTTGCAGGCGCATATAATCACCCTCGGCGGCGGCCAGGGTCTCCGGCCTTGCCTCGGTGTGGCTCAGGCCAACCACGCGAAACATGTCAAATGCCTGGGGTGTCGGACGTTTGTAACCCTTCATCCGGTAATAGAACGTAATCACATCGGCAGCGATCAAACCGGCCTGAAACTGCAACTGGCTCAATTCGCCGCGCATCAGCGCCCGGCCCAGAGCGAAGCCCCATTCCGGGCGTTGCGCATCGGCCTTTTTGGCCCCATGCATACGCTGGCGCGCTGCCAGCGCGACCTGGCGCACCCGGTCCGCCTGCCCCGCCCGGGAGGGCTGGCCATTGGGTTGTCGCTGGATATTTACAATGCGCTTGCGCCCGGCGCGTTTCACAGCTTTGGTTTTCATTGCTTCGCCTGTTCTGTTTATATTTCTTTGAAAAAAATGGTCGCAATGGCGGCGGCAGTAAACCTGCGAACCGGCAGCGTGAAGCCCATCACAGCAACCCCCTGTCGCGGCGCGCCTGATGAGTGCAGATGCCGCGCGATACCAATGCGTGGTTCTCTGTGCCGAGAAATCTGGCAATGCGCGCCACCACACATTGGGTTTCGTGCCAGGCCAGCCAGCAGAATTCGTGCTTGGCAAGCTTGACATAGCGCCGGCCCTTGACCTGACGGATCTCGTCGGTCGTCACCCCGTAGCGGGTGCAGATTTCGTCCATGATCTGCTCCAGGCTCGGCGCGTGATGCGGATCGCCCGTAAAACGCTTGGACGCAACTTTCGGATGGCTTGCAATACTCACCGGAAACAGGATGGCTTTCATTTTCGGCCCCGGCTCGCGGTGATAGACCCGCCTTGCGCGGATTTTCGCCGGTTTCGGCTTCGACTTCACAGCCGCTGCCACATCAGGCAGATGCCGCGCAGCATCGGCCTTGCGCGCATAGGGCATGCCACCCATACGGGCGAGCCGCTGCTTGTGCGCCTGTTGCAGAAGACGGGCATAACTCAGCCCTGCCTGCCCGCTCATCGCCCTTGCCCCGAGCGGGCGTCGCGCAGCCGTGCCAGCATGTTGTATATCAGCGCCTCAGGGCCGCACAGAGTTTCGGCAATTTCGGCACTGTCCATGCCAACGGCCCAGTAATACAGAACATTGTCGGTAAAGGCGCGCGAGGCGCAATGCTGTGCGGCTGAAAGGGCCATGACCAACCTTTCCGTTCTGCGGCTGAAGCCGCGCTGCGGGCGAAAAAGCCGGTGCGGGAAAAGCATAGCCCGCACCGGCTGCGTGACCTGACCCGGGAGGACAGGTCAGGCCGGGAGAGCGATCAGGCGCCGGGAGATCCAGTCCCCGCCGCAAGACCCGGTGCTGCAGATCGCACCGTCATTTGCAGTGCATCTGCGTTGCCATAAAAGGCATCCGGACGGCTTGGCGCGGCGCTCTCCCTGCTCGTAAATGCCCTGCCACATCCAATCCGGCAGCCACCACGGCAAAGAATTCCCTCGACAGGGAAGATGAAGTGATCTAGATGTGACATATGCATCCTATAGTCCGTTTCCTATTATTAATAGGTATTTGCCTATCATCTGCAAGTCAACCATCGTGATGAAAAAACTATGGATAAAATCAGAAAACGCCTGCTGCGCGAAATTGAATCCCATCAGATGGATATGAAGCAATTGTCTCTGGCGCTCGGCAAGAACCATGCCTATGTGCAGCAATTCCTGACGCGCGGCATTCCCGCCCGGCTAAAGGAGGATGACCGGCGCAAGCTGGCCGGACTGCTGGGCATTCCCGAAAGCGAGCTGGGCGGGCCTGCCGCCCAGATCCAGGCGTCCGATATGTCGACCCGGTTCAAGACTGTCACGGAATATGATATCCGCGCCTCGGCCGGCGGTGGCTCCCTGACTTCGGAAGAGAATATCCGCTCCGAATGGCCCTTCGATCCAGCCTATATCAGTGATTTTCTGGGCCTTCCCACCAGTGAACTCGCCATTATCGAGGTGCGCGGCGACAGCATGGAGCCTACCCTGTCCAGCGGCGACCGGGTGATGGTGCACATGACCGACAGGCAGGCATCCCAACCAGGCATCTTCATTCTTTATGATGGTGGCGGCACGGTTATCAAACGGGTGGAAAAGATCCCCGGACGGGATATGCTGGTGCTGATTTCCGACAACCCGCTGCACACACGCTACGAAGTTTCCGGCGACGATGTTCAGATAGTTGGCCGCGTCGTATGGGCCGCCAAACGGCTTTAATCTGCGCCACGATACCACCGCACGGCCACCCGCTTTCCAACGCAAGCAATCTTTCATATAGGTTTTAGCCTATTGACTAAATAATAGGAATTTTCCTATAATAATCCTTTTGAACAGGAATGGGAGACCGTGCATGAACCGCCTCGACGCAATCGGTCATCTGGAGCGGGTGGCGTTTGAAGACATCATGGTGCCCGATCTTGGCACCATCCTGTGGTGCGAAGCCGATTTTCAGGTCGAAGCCGATGAGGATGCTTACGCCTTCTTCGTCCGGCAGATTTACACCCAGCAGTCCTGCCCGGAAGGCACGGACGGATTTTTCCCCGCCAGAACCGACACCGCTGCACAGATCGTCCTGGAGCTGGAATTGCGCAATTTTCTCGAAAGTGAACCGGCAATCCGGCAGCAACTCTGCGAACTGGCCGATGCGGCAGGCATGGCACATTGGCTCCATGTCGCGGCATGAAACAGGAATGGCAGCCGGCGTGCCTTGGCATGCCCGTTCCGGCCCACTCGGTTCTTGACTTGGCGCCGCAATCCACCATCATAATGTCTCATGGACCCAATGATCGGACAGGCCGCCCGCCTTGCTGGCGTCAATATCGAGACCATCCGCTATTACCAGCGGCGCGGTCTGATCGAGCAGCCGGCCAAATCCGCCGGTCAGGCCTATCGACGCTACCCGCCGGCAACCATTGCGCGCATTCGGTTTATCCAGCAAACCCAGGCATTGGGCTTCTCGCTTCGTGAAATTCAGGACTTGTTGGCGATATCGATAGAGGACAGTGCCGATTGTGGTGACGTCCGGAAGCAGGCCTTGGCGAAGATCAAGCAGATCAACGCGAAAATCAGCGAACTCGCTCGCATCAGTGATCAACTCGAACGGGTCGTTGCCGCCTGTCCGGGGTCTGGCCACGCGATCGACGATTGCTCTATTCTGCAAGCACCGGGACGTGAACAGTCCGGCGGGACTGGAAAACGTGACGGAAAAACCCGCTCGTGATCTCTACGCTGTTCTGATACGCAACCGTCTCTGAAATCCCGGATAGCCCACCTTGGCCCATGCTGCAGACTCAGCGTGTTTGACTGAGACCTTCGCTAGAGTATCCGTCTTGATCAAGTTGTTTTTGGGACCCAGTTTCGATCCTGCTG